>NZ_FRBV01000003.1 GCF_900142705.1 Nitrosospira sp. Nsp11 | reverse complement strand
TCGCGGCACAGATCATCACCCGCTACTCCAACCTGACCGACGTCGTCTGGAATGGCCAAAGCAAAGTCATCCTCAACAACCGCATCGTACCGTAACCTGAAAGACCGGCTGAACCCAATTCAGCCGGTCTTTTTGTTTTGGCACCCCGGACGCTGATGGACACTGAGAACCCCTGGGGAAAACCCTGAGGCACCTTAGGCCGCCCTGCCTGATGCAACCCGACAGCAGAGCGGCGACCGCCACCGCCGCGCACAAAGGTCCAGCCAAAAAAAACCAAGCTGGGGCGGAACGAGGCCAAGCAACAAGCAACACCGCAACAGAAACACATCATTCACGTATTAAGATTAAGATCGTAGACATTTGAGGGGAGGGTGCGATGAGCAGAACCGATGAAATACTAAAGGCGGCCAAGATGCCGCCGGAAGCAGTAAAGATGTCCAGGATGATAGACGCGGTCTATTTCCCGATTCTATGCATACTTTTGGTTGGAACCTACCACATGCACTTCATGCTGCTGGCGGGTGACTGGGACTTCTGGCTGGACTGGAAAGACCGTCAATGGTGGCCGGTAGTGACCCCCATCGTGGGCATCACCTATTGCGCAGCCATCATGTACTACCTGTGGGTCAACTACCGGCTGCCCTTTGGCGCCACCCTCTGCGTCGTCTGCCTGCTGACTGGCGAATGGCTGACCCGCTACTGGGGCTTCTACTGGTGGTCGCACTACCCCATCAGCTTCGTCTTCCCCTCCACCATGATACCGGGCGCACTCGTCATGGACACCGTCATGCTGCTCACCCGCAACTGGATGATCACAGCTTTGGTTGGTGGCGGCGCATTCGGACTCCTGTTCTACCCGGGTAACTGGCCCATCTTTGGCCCGACCCACCTGCCGCTGGTTGCCGAAGGCGTACTGCTCTCCGTAGCCGACTACACCGGCTTCCTGTACGTTCGCACCGGCACCCCCGAGTACGTACGCAACATCGAACAAGGCTCGCTGCGGACCTTTGGCGGTCACACCACCGTCATCGCCTCGTTCTTTGCCGCCTTCGTCTCCATGCTCATGTTCTGCCTCTGGTGGTACTTCGGCAAACTTTACTGCACCGCATTCTTCTACGTCAAAGGCGCCCGTGGCCGCGTCACCATGAAAAACGACGTCACCGCATTTGGCGAAGAAGGCTTTCCCGAGGGGATCAAATAATGGAATTCAACAACCTCATCAAGCGCGGCCTGACCGGCCTGTGCGGCATGGCCGCCCTGGGCATGACCTTCATGCTTGACATCACCCCGGCCCAGGCCCACGGCGAACGGTCCCAGGAACCCTTCCTGCGCATGCGCACCATCCAATGGTACGACATGAAATGGGGTCCCGAGACCACCAAAGTGAACGATCTTGCCACCATGACCGGCAAATTCCACCTGGCCGAAGACTGGCCGCGGGCCGTTGGCAAACCGGGGCGCGCCTTCTTCAACGTAGGCAGCCCCAGCCCCGTGTTCGTGCGCCTCTCCACCAAGCTGAACGGCGAGCCGACCATGATCGCAGGGCCGCTTGAGATCGGACGCGACTACGCCTTCGAAGTCAGGCTCAAAGCGCGCATACCCGGTCGCCATCACATGCACGCCATGCTGAACATCAAGGACGCGGGCCCGATTGCCGGCCCCGCCGCCTGGATGAACATCACCGGCAGCTGGGATGACTTCACCAACCCCGTCAAATTGCTGACCGGCGAGACCATCGACACCGAAACCTTCAACCTGGGCAACGGCCTCTTCTGGCACGCCCTGTGGATGGGACTGGGCATCTTCTGGATCGGCTACTACGTTGCACGGCCCATGTTCCTGCCGCGCAGCCGCGTACTGCTGGCCTATGGTGACGAACTGCTGCTGGACCCGATGGACACCAAAGTTGCCTGGATCGTATTGCTTGCGACCATCGGGCTCGTATGGGGAGGCTACCGCTACACCGAAAACAAGCACCCCTACACCGTGCCCATCCAGGCGGGTGAATCCAAGGTTGCCCCGCTGCCGGTGAAACCCAACCCCATCGCCATCAAAGTGACCCACGCCAACTACGACGTACCGGGGCGGGCACTGCGCGTGACCATGAGCATCACCAACAGCGGCGATTCCGCCTACCGCATTGGCGAATTCACCACGGCCGGCATCCGGTTCATCAACAAAGTGGGCTTAAAGCACATGGACCGCAACTATCCGAAGGAACTCGTGGCCACCGGCTTATCGTTTGACAACGAGACCCCGATCCAGCCGGGCGAGACCCGCGAAGTGAAGATGGAAGCGAAAGATGCACTGTGGGAAGTACAGCGGCTCATGGCCCTGCTGGGCGACCCGGAAAGCCGTTTTGGCGGATTGCTCATGACATGGAGCGATACTGGCGATCGCAACATCAACAGCATAGCTGGCGCCGTCATACCGGTCTTCACCAAGCTCTAGGCCGCATGGGACGCAAGGCATAGCCCCGTCCCGCAAGGCATGACACCGGTCCGCCGCCGTCGCCAGACGGAAAGGTGGATCGGTGTTTTTTATGCAGGATAAAAATAGTAGAATTAGATAGTAGAATTGGAATGGCGATAACCGCAGGCTTTGCCGCCCGCGGATGAATGGCAAACCCGCCCAAGCGGCGATTAGCGTAAACAATGAATCTTGATAACTTCGTAGCGATTCGTAACGACGCGGAGAGGACCCGTTTGTGATTAGGCAAGTGACACAGGCAAGTGCTGCAGCGCTCATCCTGAGCGCCGCGCTCTATGCTGGCGCGGCAGGCGCACACGGAAAAGTCTCGCTGGAAGAAGACAGCTGCGTGCGTCGCATCGGCGAGAACATGGTGCACCTGAGCGCCTACCAGCCGCAATTTGAGCCCACCGCCCAATACTGCACCGAAATTCCCAAGAGCGGAGACACCTACCTGGTGGTGGACCTGGTCGACCCGGGCCTGCGCGAAATGCCCATCGGCATGCGCGTGATCAAAGGCACCAGCGAAACCGACGACGAGACCGTAAGCTACCTGCGCCCAAGCTACCACCCCGACGGCGTGATCAAGGGCGAGACCAGCCTGGACCAGGGCCTCTACACCGTCATCATCACCGCCGAAGGACTGCCTCCCCTGCGCTACCAGTACCCCTTGCGGGTACAGATGATCAACTACGCGAACATATTCCGCACCGCGGTAGGGCCGCTGATTGCCCTGCTGCTGTTGATCCTGCTGGGATACAAGCTCATGAAATCCAAGCGCATGCAGCGCTGGCGCGCCTCGCGCCGGCCGTAGACCACGAAAACGACGAGACAAAAACAACCCGGACAACCCGGACAGCCCCGGCGGCAACCGAGTATCGGGCCGTAGGATCGACGATTCATCATTTCTTATAGGTGACCTTGATAATGTCCTTACCCTCTCTCAAACCCGCCCTCCTGGGCCTGATGCTGGGCCTGGCCCTGCCGCTGTCCACCCAAGTGCACGCCCACGGCGGACTCTCCCTGGCCGACGACATCTGCAAACTCACCATCGGCCCCTATACCATGCACTTTACCGGCTACCAGCCGGAAAGCACGCAGGAGAAAGAATTCTGCGAAGACATCCCGGCCGTCGGCCGCACCGTCGTAGCCCTTGACTACATTGAAGAAGCCTTGCGGCCCCTGCCCACCGAAGTGCGCATCGTCCGCGACACCGGCGCACCCGAAGGCAAGGAAGAAAACCTGGACGCCATCACCCTGCTGCATATTCCGGCCAAGGTCTACCCCAACGGCTCCATCAACTTCGAATACGACTTCAAGCAGCCCGGCAAATTCGTAGGCCTGGTGAGCGTCGGCGGCAAGGAAGAATACGTCTCGCGCTTCCCATTCTCCGTGGGCGAACCCAAAGGCACCTCGCCCTACCTCATCGGCGCCATCGCCGTGATTGCTGTCGGTGCCGGCGTCTTCTTCCTGCGCGGGCGCAAATCCACGACTGCCGGCGCCGCCTGAGCAGCAGCACAGCGCGAGCGGCAAGCCCCACCTGAATAATAGAATAACCGGCGGCGGCCTTTCGCCTGAGCAGCGCCCGAACCAAACTGAAGCCATACAGTCCAAACAATACGGTCCGAATAAAAAGCCAAAAAAGATTAAAAGATCAACCTGCCCATCCACTGCCGTGGCGGGGCAGCTTCACGAAGAGGAGCCAAGAATGCAATCGATCCTGATTCCCTCCCTCAAACAGGTCATGATGGGCAGTATCCTGCTCATGGCGCTGGGGGCAGGGCTGCACAGCACCCCCGTCCTGGCGCACGCCATGCTGGTCAAGGCCGAACCGCCGCGCCGGGCGCAGCTTACCCAGACCCCCACGCAAGTGCGGCTCTGGTTCAACGAAGAAATCGAAAAGGACTATGCCTCGCTTACCGTGCTGGACGCCGCCAAGTCACCGGTCACCGACATCCAGCCGCACATCGCCGCGGACGACCGCAAGGCCATCGTATTGCCCCTGTCGCAACTGGCGCCCGGCAAATACACGGTAAAGTTCCGGGTGCTGTCGGTGGACGGCCACGTGGTTGACTCGTCCTACGACTTCACCGTAAAGAGCAAAACACCCGCCAAATGATCGAGGTCATCGCGACGCTGCTGCGCTGGTTACAGCTTGCGTCCAACATGATCCTGGTCGGAAGCTGCGTCTTCCTGGCCATTGCCGGCTCCATCCACTCCCCCTGGGTGGGCCGCCTGGAGCGGGCGCTGCCCTGGCTCGCGCTCATCCTCCTGGCCGGATTGCTGGGCATCCTCGCCACCACCACGGCCCAGGCCACCGGCATTGACGCCAACGCCTGGCATCCGCAGGCTTGGCTCGCGCTCGTGCAGAACACCCACATGGGGCACGTCTGGGCCGGGCGCGCCGCCTGCGCCGCCCTCGTCTGCGCCATCGCCCTCTATATCCGCGCAGCCCCTCCGGCAAGATGGCAATACATCCTGTGCGCCACCGTCGCTTCCGCCACCCTCGCCGTGGGCGCCCTGGCCAGCCACGCCGCCGCCGAAGACCTGTCCCTCCTGTCCGTATTGCCCTACGCCTTGCACATCATCATGGCCAGCATCTGGTTCGGCGCCTTGCCCGCCTTCCTGGTGGTGTGTTTCAGCTGTGAAGTGCCGCAGGCGAACGACGCGCGTCCCGGCGACGCGCGCTCCGGCATCCAGACGCCCGCCATCCAGCGCATCCACGCCCTGTTCCACGCGCGCGAAGAAACGGTCAAGGCCGACGCGCTCGCCTTGAAGCGCTTCTCCACCATGGCCCTGCCGGTCATGCTGACGGTGATCGCCACCGGCATCTTCATTACCTACCGCATGGTCGACAACAGCTACGGCGCCCTGGTCGCCACCGAATACGGCTGGCTGCTCAACGGCAAGATCGCCCTGCTCCTGGTGGTGCTCGTCATTGCCGCGCGCGCGCGCAGCTGGCTGCCGCTGCTGGCCCAGCACGCCGATGGCCTGGCCGCGGCCGGCGGGCACCGGCTGCGCAAGTGGGTCAGCTTCGAATTCCTCCTCGCGCTGGGCATCGTGCTGCTGGCCACTATCGTTGCCAACACCGTCCCGGCCAAGCACGCCATCATCCAGAACTGGCCCTACTCCTTCCGCTTCTCCCTGGCCGCCACCTGGGGCGACCCCAGCGTGATGTTGCGCGCCTGGATCGGCCTGGCGCTCCTGGCCGCCGCCGGCGCGGCGGTAGCGCTCGCGCGCACCAGAAAGTGGGACAGGAAGCGCCGCCTGGGCATCCCGCTCGCGCTGGCCGTCCTGGCCATGGGCGTGGGCCTGCCGCCCTTGGCGGTTGACGCCTACCCCGAGACCTACCGCAAGACCCCGGTACCGTTCGATACCATTTCCATCGCCAACGGCTCGGCCCACTTTGCCGAGAACTGCGTGCCCTGCCACGGCGCCCAGGGCAAGGGCAACGGCGTGATGGCCAAGAGCTTCGCCAAGCCGCCGGTGGACATGCTCACCGAGCCGCATACCGCCAAGCATACCGCCGGCGATTTCTTCCACTGGCTCTCCTTCGGCATTCCCGGTACCGGCATGCCCGAGTTTGCCGACAAACTCTCGGAAGAGGACCGCTGGGACGTGGTCAATTTCCTGCACGCCATGTCGCGCGGCTACCAGGCGCGTTTGATGAGCCCGCAAGTCAAGCCGGAACAGCCGCAGCCTGCCATGGGCCCGCCCAATTTCTCCTATACCGCGCAGGACGGCTCCAGCGGAACGCTGAAGGACTTCCGCGGCCAGAAGAATGTGCTGCTGGTGCTGTTCTCGTGGCCGGAGTCGCGGGAGCGCCTGGCGCAGTTGCGCGATCTCAACGCCCGGCTGGCTCAAGCCAATACGGTGCTGCTGGCGGTGCCGGAGGATGATCGGGACTCGCGCGAGCTGGAGCAGATCAAGGGCAACGTGCCTTTCCCGGTGGTGATCGAAGGGGCGCACGAGATCGTGCAGAGCTATAAGCTGTTTCGCCGCACGTTGAACAAGGCCGATCTGCTGGGGGAGGGCACCTTGCCCCCGCACATGGAGTTCCTGGTGGACCGCTACGGCTATCTGCGCGCGCGCTGGATTCCGGATGCGGATGGCCCGGGCTGGTCAAACACCGAGATGCTGATGCAGCAGGTCGCGCAGCTTAATCGGGAAAAGGAGATATTGCCCCCGCCGGGGGATCATGTGCATTGATCAGCACTCGCTGATTACTACCTCTCGGCGGCTTGGCGCACCAAGAGTGCCGGTTGTAAAAGTTATTTCCGCTCAACTACTTTGGGCGTCGGGCTGCTCAGAGACTTGTGGAACTTCTGATACCTGCGAAGCTTGCAAAAGGGGTGGCCCTGACCCGGTCGAGTTCGCAGGCGCAGCCGGTGCTTGACCCGATGTCACTTCCATGGCACCTTCCGGTTCGATCAACGATCCCAATTCTTCCAGCGAGGGCAACTCCTCAATGGAGCGAAGGTTCAAATCGTTGAGAAAATTCAAGGTTGTTGCGTACAAGGCCGGCCGACCGGGAACATCGCGATGTCCAACAGTTGTAATCCAGCCGCGCGACTCCAACGCTTTAAGCACAGACCCCGAGACAGCAACGCCTCGTATTTCTTCAATGTCACCGCGTGTTACCGGCTGGCGATATGCAATAATTGAAAGCGTTTCCAATACAGCGCGAGAGTATCGCGGCGGTTTCTGGGGATTAAGCCGATCAAGAAATTCCTGCATCTCTGGCCGGGCATGGAAGCGCCAGCCACCGGCAATACTCACCAGTTCTATGCCCTTCCCATCCCAGTCCTGGCGCAACTCTTCGAGCAGCCGGCGCAAAACCTCCGCACTCAGTTCCCCATTGAATAGTTTCTTCAGTTCCGATAACGGCAACGGTTCCTGGCTGGTAAGCAACGCCGCCTCCAGAATACGTTTAATTTCCCAGGGATTGGACGCCCCCGTGAGACTAATTGGCGATGAGGGCACTAATTGGCCTGACATAAATAATCCCGAACACGCGAGGTTGACTTACCTCCACCTGGTTTTCCCTTACGAGCTCCAGCAACGCTAGAAAAGTTACCACCAGTTCCGGCACCCCGGCAGCAGGGTTGAACAACTCATTGAACTCGACAAAGTTTTGCCCCTGTAATTGATGAAGGATCCGGCTCATATGGGCCCGAACCGAAAGCTCTTCCCGAGTGACATGGTGCCGCCGATTTACATTGGAACGCGCCATCAGCATAAGCCAAGCGTCGCGGAGATTATCCACGCTGACTTCCGGCAAGTACTCGATCATCGCTTGATCAATTTGGACTCCAACTACCGTAAAATCACGTCCGGCATGGGGCAACTCATTGAGCCTCTGCGCTGCGACCTTCATCTGCTCGTATTCCAGAAGACGCCGCACCAGCTCGGCGCGCGGGTCACTTTCCTCCTCAGCCAGCAAAACAGGCAGCGGCAGCAGCATACGGGATTTGATTTCAATCAGAACCGCGGCCATCAGGAGATATTCCGCCGCCAGCTCCAGCTTGTTAGCCCGCATCATCTCGATATAGCCCATATATTGCCGCGTAAGTTCCGCCATTGGAATATCCAGCACATCCAGGTTATGTTTGCGGATAAGATAAAGCAGCAGATCGAGCGGTCCCTGAAATGCGTCGAGAAATACTTCCAGCGCATCTGGCGGGATATACAAATCCGCAGGCAGCTCGGCCAGCGGTTCACCACGGATTTTCGCCACTGAATTAGCGACTGGGGGAGAAGAATCGTTCACTTTGATATCCGTACGCGCCCGGCATGTGCTTGCTATCCCATCTCGCTACAGACTATACAGCCGATGAAAAGTCGCAGGGAAGCGCTCAAGCGTAATCCAGCCCCATTGCCTCCCTGACGTCCCGCATGGTTTCCTGAGCCAGTCTATCGGCTTTCTCACATCCATCGGCGATGATGTTCCGCACAAGGCTGGGATCTTCCTCATACATCCGGGCGCGCTCATGCATGGGCTGCTGTTCGGCCAATATCGCGTCGATGACAGGCTGCTTGCAGTCCAGGCAACCGATACCGGCGCTCACGCAACCCTCCTGCGCCCACTTTTTTGTTTCCTCGCTCGAATAGACCAGGTGGAATTGCCAAAGCGGACATTTGGCAGGGTCGCCAGGATCACTGCGGCGGACACGCGCCGGGTCCGTCGGCATGGTACGAATTTTCTTTATCACACTGGCGGGATCCTCCCGCAAGCTGATGGTGTTATTGTACGATTTGGACATTTTTTGTCCATCCAGCCCCGGCATTTTTGAAGCGAGAGTGAGCATCACTTCCGGCTCGGAAAGAATCATCTTGCCGCCGCCTTCGAGATACCCGAATAATCGCTCCTGGTCACCCAGGCTAACGTTCTGCTGCTCGTCCAGCAATGACTTCGCTGCAGCCAGCGCCTGTTGATCGCCGTGCTCCTGGTAGCGATTCCGTAGCTCGCGATAGACCCTGGATTTTTTTGAACCCAGCTTTTTTATTGCCGCCTCCGCTTTTTCGCGGAAGCCGGCTTCCTTGCCATATATGTGGTTAAACCGGCGGGCAATTTCACGGGTAAACTCAATATGCGGCGCCTGATCCTCGCCCACCGGCACGCGCGTGGCGCGATAAATGAGAATATCCGCGCTTTGCAGCAGGGGATAACCCAGGAAGCCGTAAGTGCTCAACTCCTTCTCGGACAATTTTTCCTGCTGATCCTTATAAGAGGGCACGCGTTCCAGCCAACCTAGCGGGGTGATCATCGAGAGCAGTAAATGCAGTTCGGCGTGCGCCGGTACTCGCGACTGGATGAACAAGGTTGCCTGTGCCGGGTCCACGCCCGCGGCAAGCCAATCTATCACCATATCCCAGACATGTTGCTCGATGACTTCCGGTGTATCGTAGTGAGTCGTCAGAGCATGCCAGTCGGCAACGAAGAAAAGACATTCAAACTGGTGCTGCAGCTCTATCCAATTCTTCAGCACGCCATGGTAATGCCCCAAATGCAGGGCACCGGTGGGGCGCATCCCCGATAAAACCCGATCAGCGAACATATACTTTACTTGTCCTTAATTATCCTTGACCAGAATTCCTGGCCAACCGTTTACTACACTTCGAATCCAAATACCCAAGCCACCAACTGTATTGTAATAGCGATAAAAGGTCCGATCACCGCACCTAGTATTCCCGTCATCAAAAGTAGTACGAGAATCATAAAACCGTAAGGCTCAATCTTTGCAAAATGCTGCGCCAAATGGGGCGGTAGCAGGCTTACCGCAACGCGGCCTCCATCCAGTGGAGGTAGAGGCAGCAAATTCAGCACCATTAATACTACATTGATCTTGATACCTGCTTCGCCCATCAAAATCAAGGGCGTCGAGAGCTCACTCTCAGGCAGGTCGAGGCCAATCTTGATCATGAACCCCCATAGCAATGCCATGAAAAGATTTGCACCCGGCCCAGCCAGCGCCACCCAGAGCATGTCCTGCTTGGGGCGGCGCAATGCCGCGAAGTTGACCGGTACCGGCTTGGCCCAGCCGAACAGGATTCCGCCCAGCCACAGCGTTACCAAGGGAAGCAGAATCGTACCGATAGGATCGATATGCCGAAGCGGATTAAGACTGACGCGTCCCTGTGAATAGGCGGTGAGATCGCCAAAGTGCTTGGCCACATACCCATGCGCGGCTTCATGCAGCGTAATGGCAAAAATTACCGGCAGCGCATAAATGGCAATACTCTGGATGATGCTATCCATGCATCTTTCCGAAGGGTTCAAGGCTGCCCTTGCCTTGCCGGATGACTTCCGGCGTGTCCCCAGTCAAGTCCACCACGGTACTCATCTCCAGGCCGCAAGCGCCGCCGTCCAGCACCAGTTCGACATGATGCTGCAGGCGCGCGCGGATTTCCTCCGCATCATTCAGGGGAAGCTCATCCCCCGGCAATATCAAGGTCGAACTCAACAGGGGCTCATTCAACTCTGCCAGCAATGCCTGAACCACAGGATGATCGGGAATCCGCACGCCGATGGTGTTGCGTTTCGCATGCAGCAAGCGGCGCGGCACCTCGCGGGTCGCCTGGAAGATAAAAGTATAACTGCCGGGTGTGCTCGCCTTGAGTAGCCTGTGTTCGCGGTTATCGAATTTCGCATAACGGGAAATTTCAGCCAGATCCCGGCACATCAGGGTAAAGTGATGGTTTTCACCCACCTGACGAATGGCGCGGATGCGGGTCATGACGTTCTTGTCGCCTAGTTGGCCCCCCAGTGCATAACACGAATCGGTAGGGTAAGCGATGACACCCCCGGCGCGTATGATAGCTGCCGCCTGTCGTATCAGGCGCAGTTGCGGATTATCCGGGTGAATGGAAAAGAATTGAGCCACGTGAGAAACAGTTTTTAATTATAATTTTAGGGGACCTGCAAAAAATCGAATGCTTCAGGCAGGTTCATTTGCCAACTGGTACGACCGCTAAGGCGCAAACAGAAGTCGCTGAGATGCAGCAGCGATTCTGGAGATGTTTGATTAGGTCACATAGCTTCCCATTACGCCGCTCCTTTCCAGTCGTGCCATACCGGCTTACAGTAATCAGGCAATGGCGGCATCCGGCCCAGATCGAAATAGCTCTCGCCCGGTCCGTGAAAATCCGAGCCGCGCGAAGCCAATAAACCCAGCCGCTGGCTATGGCGCGCAAACAGCATGGACTGTTCCGGCGTGTGGCTGGCGGTGATAACCTCGATAGCTTCTCCGCCAAGCGTACGAAATTCAAGCAGTAGTTCGTCCAATGCACCCTTGCCCAGTTTGTAGCGGCCCGGATGGGCAATCACAGCTCTGCCACCGCTGTTGCGTATCCAATCGATCGCGTCGCTCAAGGGCGCCCACTGGTGCGGCGCATACCCGGGTTTGCCCTTGACCAGATATTTTTTGAACACCGATCTGACGTCTTTGGCGTAACCCTGCTGGACCAGAAAGCGTGCGAAGTGCAGCCGACCTATCAGGTGCCCATTGCCGGCATTTCTGCAAGCGCCTTCAAAACTGCCGTGAATGCCGAATTTGTCGAGTTGCGCTGCGATTTTGCCGGCTCGCACCGTCCGGCCCTCGCGTATGGAGGTCAGGCCCTGCGCGAGCTGCGGGTGTTCAGGATCTATTCCAAGCCCGACAATATGCAAGGTCTGGCCACGCCAATTAACGGAGATTTCCACTCCATTGATAAAGACGATGTTTTTCTCGACCGCGGCCCAACGGGCTTCATCCAGTCCAGCCACATCGTCGTGATCGGTCAACGCCAGCACCGCCACCCCCTGCGTGGCCGCGTGTTCCACCAGTTGCGTGGGCGACAGTAAGCCGTCGGAAGCCGTGGAATGACAATGCAAATCGATGTTAAGCATGAAGCCGGTTCGCGCGAAGCAAGAGACGCATCATAGCAAATAAGAAGGGGTATGAAAAATGAACCGCAGAAAAGAATCAAAAAGAATGCGGCGCTTGTATTCCAGTCGGAGGTGTACGCGCAAGACTGACAGCTGCAAAACCAGCGATCAAGCAGAGGCAACATCTCTCCTGTGAAAGCGGAGATCTTCCAGAACTACTGGCGTACCGATTCCATACACCTAAAACGGTTCTATCGCCCAAACGCCCAAAATTATAAGCGCTTCTTCGGGGTGTTCCCGTAGCGGCAGGTTATAGCTCAAACTTATCGGCCAGCTCATTTTAATACGCATTTTCAGGTAAAGTACGAGAATACAGTCGTCGAACTCGAATGGAACAAATGGATTTTCTACCGATTTTTTTCAACATCAGAAACCGTAACTGCGTGGTAATCGGCGGTGGGGAAGTGGCTGCCCGCAAGATCGCGTTGCTGTTGCGCGCCGGTGCGCATATCACGCTGGTTTCTCCACAGCTCGGCGCCGAGATGCAGATACAAATGGATGGAGCATTGCGCGGGCAACTTGAGCAGGGCAGGATCACCTATCGCGCCGAAGCCTTCCATGCGGGCCACCTCGGCGATGCCGCTCTGGTCATTGCCGCTACCGACGACCCCGTGGTCAACAGGAAGGTATCAGAGGCCGCCGAACGATTGCATATTCCCGTCAATGTCGTCGATTCTCCTGCTTTATGCTCTTTCATCATGCCTTCGATCATAGACCGGGCGCCTATTATAGTCGCGGTTTCGAGCGGGGGTGCATCCCCGGTACTGGCGCGATTGCTGCGAGCCCGTCTGGAAACCATGATACCGGCGGCATATGGACGCCTCGCGGCTTACGCAGCGGAGTTCCGGGAGCAAGTGAAACTACGCTTCACGCGCCCGGAGAAAAGGCGAAGATTCTGGGAAGATGCGCTGCAGGGGTCGTTTGCCGAGATGATTTTTGCCGGGCGGGATCAGGCGGCCAAGGCTTATCTGGAGCGTCTGCTGGAAAACCAGGCTGACAGCTCAGGAAAGGAAGAGGCCGGGGAAGAGATGCAGGGAGAAGTCTATCTCGTCGGCGCCGGGCCGGGAGATCCCGAATTGCTGACTTTTCGCGCGATGCGCCTGATGCAGCAAGCGGACGTGGTGGTGTATGACCGTCTCGTTTCGCCTGAAATACTCGATATGGTGCGCCGCGATGCGCTTCGTATTTATGCGGGCAAGGAACGCAGCAAGCACGTCATGCCGCAGGAATCCATTAATGAGTTACTGGTACGGCTGGCGAAAGAAGGCAAACGCGTGCTCCGGCTGAAAGGCGGCGATCCGTTCATCTTTGGCCGTGGCGGGGAAGAAATCGAAACCCTGTCCAGCCAGGGCGTTCCCTTTCAGGTCGTACCGGGCATCACGGCAGCAACCGGGGCGGCAGCTTATGCTGGTATCCCGCTCACGCATCGCGATTATGCTCAGTCGTGCGTTTTTGTGACCGGTCATCTCAAGGACGGCAGTGTGGATCTGGATTGGCCAATGCTGGCTCGGCCACATCAAACTATTGTGGTCTACATGGGGTTGCTTGGATTGCCCGTATTGTGCCGCCAACTGATCGCGCATGGCCTGCCTGCTACAACCCCAGCCGCAATCGTGCAACAGGGAACCACTCACAAACAGCGCGTACTGACCGGCTCGCTTGAGACACTTCCCGATCTCGCCACTTCCGCCAATCTCATCCCGCCGACACTCATCATCGTGGGTGAAGTCGTGAAACTGCACCAGAAACTTGCCTGGTTTGAGCCAGAGGGAGACCTGCACGTTAACGAGGCCGCGGTACATAAAAAGAAGTAAATAAAAAGAAGCAGAGCGCCAGTAAGCGAAGCGCATTGGGCCGTATGAAAGGAGGCAGTATGTTAATCCTCATATTCAAGCTTGTCTTCATTGCATCCCGCCCAGTCTGCAGGATAAATACCCTTTTCAACCAATCGATGAAAAGTGGAATATGGCCATTCGTTCACCATTTTTACCAGACCATGCTTGAGCGGATTGATGTGAACGTAATCCATATGCGCCCGGAAATCTTCCTCATCACGAATCAAATGTTCCCAGTAACGCCGTTGCCATATGCCGCGTTCACCTCGCGCTATTCGAATCGTGGAACGCTGCTCGGTAAGTGGTAATGCTTTGGAAAACGTCATTTTGATCAACCGCCACCGCGTTGCGAAATCGGCGTCATCAGGCGGAAGTTCGATGATGCAATGGAGGTGCTCTGGCAGCACCACCCAGCCATGAATGACGAAAGGATGACGTTGCCGTATCAAGCTTACGGCTTTCCGCAGCAAATCGATATGTCGAGTCAGCAGGTCGTTGCCTTGCCGTTGCAGCAGGTTGACGGTAAAGAAATAGGTTCCGCCCGGATGCCAGGCGCGGCGATAATCAGGCATGCGGTAATATTGAGGATATTTTCATACGGCGCAATGCGCTTCGCTTATTGGCGCCCTACCTTATATGCATAAGGGCGACAATTATTCGACCGTGTTGCATGGATTGAGGTTATTGGTTTGGGCTCTTCATCTATTACCCCATCTCGCAAGAAGTAATAAGAAGTAGGGCGACAATAAGCGAAGCGCATTGCGCCGTATGATGCGATTCCCGGTGCTGTAACGGATTCCGAACACCAAAAGCGCCCAAAACTCGGGCACTTTTGTGAATAGACTTTACACAGGCAGATGCCGCAGGCTATTTGATAGCTATTTATCCGGTTGCGGCGTGATGCGCAGATACGGACGAGGCGCCTTGTAACCTTTCGGGAATTTCTGGTTGATGACCTCTTCATCCTTTATCGTCAGGGGAATAATCACGTCATCGCCGTTTTTCCAGTTGCCCGGCGTCGCCACCGTATATTTATCGGTCAACTGCAGCGCGTCGATAACTCGCAGAACCTCGTCAAAATTGCGGCCTGTGCTTAACGGATAACTGATGATGAGCCGAACTTTCTTTTTCGGATCGATAATGAACAGCGACCGAACCGTCACGGTATCCGACTGATTCGGGTGAATCATGTCGTACAGCGTCGCAACCTTTTTGTCCAGATCCGCGATGATCGGGAAATCGACGCTGCAGTTTTGCGTTTCCTCGATATCCTTGATCCACCCAGCATGTTTCTCCGATGAATCGACCGATAATCCGATTGCCTTGACGTTGCGTTTGTCGAAATCCGACTTGAGCTTTGCAGTCAACCCCAGTTCGGTTGTGCACACAGGCGTGTAATCGGCGGGATGCGAAAACAGTACCGCCCAGGAATCGCCTATCCATTCGTGAAACCTGATCTTTCCGATCGTGGAATCTTGCTCGAAATCAGGTGCAGTATCGCCTAAGCGTAAGGTCATGGCATCCTCCTAAGTTAACAATGGATTAAAAGTTCGTGGGAAATTGATAAGCTCAATATAGCCTGACTGCTGTAATGACTCAACAATTATTATTTGCGCAAAATGGATGAGGTGGATAGCACCACATCATTTTCTCCATCCCATGAATACCGCGGGCAGCGTTTACCGAAAGCTCGCTACGGTAGCGATAGCGAGCCAACCTCACCGCTTGATCGGAAAGCCCCAAGAATAAGGCCGTTCATATTTCTGCAATATGTTGTAGTACGTACGTACCGATTCCGCCAGTATGACCGCTTCGCCGCCTCGCCCATAGCCATGCTTCAGATTGCGAAAATATTTGCTCTGGCTTAGTAGCGGTAATGTTTGTTTCAGGTCCACCCACGAATCCGGGTTAAGACCAAGACGCTGGGCCAGAATGCGCGCATCCTCGATGTGACCGGAGCCCTGGTTGTATGCTGCCAGCGCGATCCAGGTACGGTCCGGTTCCTTGATACGTGTGGGTAGTCCATCTTTTAGCAGCATCAGGTAGCGCGCGCCCGCAAGTATGCTCTGCCGGGCATCCAGTCGATCGGTCACCTTCATGCGGTCGGCGGTAATTTCCGTCAACATCATGATGCCGCGCACATTAGCGGGCGAAACCGCAAGTCGATCCCAGTGCGATTCCTGGTAGGCCAACGCCGCAATCAGCCGCCAGTCAATGCCTGTCAACTCCTCGGCCTCATGAAAGTAGTCGCGTAAATCGGGTAGTATCGTGCGTCTTTTATTCAGAATGCCAATCACATCCGTTTGGAGAAGCCGCTGAGTGTGTCCATAATACCGGTCGAGCAAGCGCACTAAAGTGCCGTCCTGTTCGATGCGGTTAAAGAACTTCCGAGTCCTTTCCAATAATTCGCGTTCTGCATAGGGTGAAAAGGCCCATGCCTTGCCGGCTGGCTCACCTAAATCAAACGCTACGCCCAAATTGGGGAAGAAATTCTTTGCCAAATTGATTTGGGTGGAGTCTGCTATCACGTAATCGACTTTTCCCTCTGCCAGTTTTGCCAGCAGGTCTTCGGGCGTAATATCCACTTCAGCCCATTTCAGTTCCGGAACGTACTGCTTTGCCTTATTCAGTGGTTCGGTATAGGTGGCGCCACCGGCAATTTCGACGGTTCTCCCCGCGAGGTCGTTCATATTTTTGGGCTTCGGGTAGTCCGTATTGTAGGCAACCTGGGGCTGGACGAGCTGATAGACCGGACCGAAGCGAGCGCGCAACGCATGCTTGGGGGTAATGGTCAAGCCAGCGGCAAAGTGTCCCTGATGCTTCTCCAGGCTCAACAAACCGTCATCCAGTTTCGGCACTATTTTAAACCTGACTTTCATACCCAGGTCGTGCGCGAACTCGGACGCAAGATCGAACTCCAATCCGGCATGTCCGCCTTCGGCATTCTCATAATAGGTATCAGGACTGTTTACCGTAATAACCACTAGCTCATCGGTTTTGTCGAATGGCGATACCGATTTTTCAAATGAATCACAGGCAGCAAAAATGAGGCCGCAACCGAAAACAACAAAAAGCAAACGGGGGAGAACGTGCATGGGAGAGAGACAAGCAGAATTCATAAACATTCTGCCATGTTGTTCTGAACGAGCGTGAGATAAACTGATAAAATGGTATACCACAAGGAGAGGTACCGAAGTGGCCATAACGGCGCTGACTCGAAATCAGATGGTCAGGGTAACCTGGCACGTGGGTTCGAATCCCACCCTCTCCGCCAATTTAGCATCCGAGTTCCTCCCGTAAGCTCCTGTGAAAAAGGGCACACCGACTTCAAGCGGCAATATGATCCTCGGCATTCGCCCGTAATGTTTCGGATAAAACAGAAGTGGATGGCGAAATGTATCCGGCGACCACAGCGACAGTCAGCGGATACGCCCGGCTGATGAGGGAATACGACACTTCTGGAGGGTTCAATGATTTTCGACGAAAAGAACTGGACGGCAAGAGTAGGGAAGGCAAAAACGGACGCAGATATTTCGATGCGGTAATGGAGCTTCCGAATCGCGGCCCGCGATGCCTCTCAACTTCCTTGACGCACATCACTGCTTTTAAAGTGTGAACCACTTCCACCAGGTCTGCCTGGTTTGCCATCACCTCATCAATGTCCTTATACGATGAGGGTATCTCGTCCAACACCATTTTATCCTTGCGACACTCGACCCCTTTGGTCTGCTGAACCAGGTCGGCCACGGTAAATATCCTTCGCGCCTGACTTCGGGACATTTTCGGCCCGCACCGTGTGAACAGGAGCAGTAGGATTCAAGTTTGCCCTTCCCCCGCACTATATAGCTCCGCTGGCCCATCGAGCCGGGAATAATACCCAGATCGTCCACCCGCGCACGTATTGCTCCCTTGCGGGTCACCCATAAATTTCTCCCAAAATGCGTTTCCTTTTCCACGTAATTGTGGTGACAGTTAATGGCTTCCCGGGTAAGGGTAAAATTAATGGGAATGTGGCGGCGTAACGCTGCTATTGTCGTCTCCATCATGATCCGCCGGTTCTCGAGCGCATAGTCTTGTGCCCAGTCAACCGCTTTTACATAATCGTCGAAGTCATCCTCGCCTTCCGCCAGCCATGCAAGATCGCCATCCGGCAGGTGAATGGAAAGGCGTTCCATCCGGCGCCGGGCTTTTTCGATGAAATAGCTTCCAATCATGTTGCCAATACCCCGGGACCCCGAGTGGAGCATCACCCACACGTCCTGATTCTCATCTGTGCACAACTCGATGAAGTGATTGCCTGAGCCCAAAGTTCCAAGTTGTGATTCGGCCTTTTTTAGCAAACTGATTTCATCGGTCTTTCGACTCTGCGCGAAACGCCCGAACCATCTCTTGTAGCCACGGCCTTCATTTAGCGCTAAGGAAAGCTTGCCCAGTGCAACCGGCTTTTTGCGGCTTCCGCCAGCACCCAGGGGAACATCGCGTTCAATCTGGCGACGGACAGCGAGCAGCGAATCGGGCAGGTCCGACGCTTTGAGGGAAAGGCGGACGGCATTCATGCCGCAGCCGATATCGACACCTACCGCAGCTGGAATGATGGCTTTGTCCGTTGCGATAACGGTGCCTACCGTCGTACCTTTGCCAAGATGACAATCGGGCATGAGGGCGATACCGTGTCGATCGACGAAAGGCAGTCGCGCAAGATTCCGGGCTTGGGCAAGTGCGTCGTCTTCCACATCAGTCCAGGCCTTGATAGGTCTGGATCCTTCCTCGCTATAAATATTCTTCATTGCAAGAGGGCCTCGATCACGTGAACGCGTTTTTACGACGGGGGTACGTTGTGGACAAAGGCGACTGTTTTTGGTTCGAGGCCTAATACTTCCCCAGAGCGTGATCTCTGCGAAATATTTACTGATTTAACCGGACACTACTGATAGAAGAGATACTTTCATGATAGTTTTGGAAGATAAAAAAGTAGGGAAACCGAAAGGTTTTCTGGCAGGCGTTATCCCCGAAAAACGACCGTTTTGAAGACAGAAATCAAACAGACGGGCAAACGCTTGGGCGGCGCATTGGAGTACACATACTCGGCGATGGGTGTACTTCAGTACAATTGTTTGCTGATTCATAAAAATGAAAAATAGAAGTTAGGCGAACAAGTCCGGGCTGTGCTCTGATCTTTTAAGGCTTTGTTTTATGAACTAATTACTCTATAGATCCACCTTCTTAGCTCTTTTGTATACAATCTTCAGCAAACTGCTGAGCTTTAGATTCTGGTTACAAACAAACCCAGTACCGATTTTTCGCCAATGTATTGAGAGATTAGGCCGTTTCTTGTGAACCCCGAATTGAATTTTACTTTGCTAAAGAAGAAGGTTTTGGGTATACGGGCGCAGGATTCCAATGTTTGGCTACGCGCTGACGAAACGTGTGCAATGGCAGATGCCCCATCAATTAAGCAAACACCAGTTTCCCTGCGCGCATGTGCGAACTCATGACAAAAGTCAGAAGTTTGACGCAAGTTGAAATCGGTTACAGAGAAATATGTCATTTAATGATATATGCTCAACGAGTTACTACGCGTTTAAACTCAAATCTCCGGACAGTAGTGAAAGAAGAGAAGCTTAAACGTAAACGAGGCAGACCCGCAACAGATAGGAATCGCGTAAAACATCTATAGCGGAATACAAAAGGCGAAGCAGGGAAAGATTGACTGAAGGCGAAGCAGGGAAAGATTGACTGAAGAAGGCCCTGTAGAGGTTCATCACTATCTAAGGCCGTTCAAGAAATGCGCTTTAATCGTTGTAATCGGAAAGAGTGAGGACAGCATGAGAGCTAAAAAACAAGGGGCCGCATATAGCGACCCCTTCATTTGGTGCATCTTTCAGCTTGTTAGCGTCCAGAGCGCAAATCCCAATCTACTGATGCGGCGTGAATTCTAGTGATGGAATACCATCTAGTCAAGAAAATTATGCTGAATCTCAGCAAGTCAAGGAGTAAATCATGTCACATAGGATGCGGTATCGGTTAGCGCTCGATTTAGGATCAACCTCGCTTGGTTGGGCGATGATACGGTTAAACGCAAACAACCGCCCCTGCGCGGTTATCAAGGTGGGTGCGCGTATTTTCTCGAATGGCCGTAATCCTAAAGATGACTCTTCTCTCGCTGTGACGCGACGCGACGCGCGTAGTATGCGCCGTCGCCGCGATAGACTGCTTAAACGCAAGGCGCGCATGATGCGCACGTTAGTGGAATATGGTTTTTTCCCCGCCGAAGAAGCGCAGCGCAAGGCAATGGAAACTATGAATCCTTTTGCCTTGCGTGCCAAAGGACTAGATTCAGCACTTACTCCAGCGGAATTCGGTCGCGCGCTATTTCACATCAATCAGCGTCGTGGATTCAAGAGCAACCGCAAAACGGATAAAAAAGATAGCGATAGCGGAGCGCTCAAAAGCGCCATCCATAAGCTGCGCACGATCCTCGATACTGAAAATTCTCGTACGGTAGGCGAATGGCTTCACGCACGCAACGTTACAGGGCAGCCCGTTCGCGCCCGTTTCCGCCAAAATAGAATCCTCAAAGACGACGGTAAAATTCGCATTGACAAGAGCTATGATCTTTATATTGACCGATCCATGATCGAGCATGAGTTTGACAGGCTATGGGCTAAACAAGCCGAATTGAATCCGGTATTGTTCACTGAAACAGCACGTGCTGACCTTAAAGACGTTTTGTTGCATCAGCGGCCGCTCAAGCCCGTCAAGCCAGGGCGGTGCACGTTTCTACCTGAGGAAGAACGCGCGCCGCTTGCCCTGCCCAGCACGCAGCGCTTTCGCATCTATCAGGAAGTCAACCATTTGCGCATCCTGAGAGATGGATTTAAGGAGGAGCAGCTCACATTGCAACAGCGTGACAATCTCATCGCAGAACTGGAAAAAAAAGGCAGGTGCAGTTTTATACAAATGAGGAAATTGCTCAGCATAGGCGGAGCAGTACAGTTCAACTTTGAAGACCCAAAACGCCAAGAACTTAAAGGTAATATCACCGGCGCCATTCTCAGCAAGAATGAATATTTCGGTTCAGCATGGTTTAACTTTGACGATACGAAGCAGGACGCCATCGTTCTTCGGCTGATAGCGGAAGAAAACGAAACCAAGCTAATGCGGTGGCTGCAAGAGGAAACAGGTGTTGATGAAAAGCGTGCAGAAGCCATCGCCAATGCAGCACTGCCCGAAGGATATGGCAGTCTGTGCACGAGGGCCCTGGCGCGCATCCTGCCGGAACTTCGCGGTGGCGTGGTGACATACGATAAAGCAGTACAAGCTGCCGGATTTGATCATCATAGCCATATCAGCCCTTCCGCCACAGGCGAAATCTGGCCTGAACTGCCTTACTATGGACAGCCTTTACAGCGTCATGTGGGCTTCGGCAGCAACGACCCCAGAGACAGCGATGAAAAGCGGTATGGCCGCATAGCTAATCCTACAGTGCATATCGGGCTGAACCAGGTGCGTCTGGTGGTAAATGCCCTCATCAAACGCTACGGCCATCCCAGCGAAGTCATTGTGGAACTGGCGCGTGACCTCAAGCAAAGCAAAGATCAGCGTGACGAGGAGAATAAGCGACAGGCAGACCATCAAAAACGTAACGCGAGGCTGCGTGCCGAAATTGCGACCATTCTGGATATCAGTGAAGAAAGAGTAAAAAGTGAAGATCTTCAAAAGATGATTCTTTGGGAAGAACTCAGTTTTGATCCCGCAGACCGCCGCTGCCCCTATTCGGGCACACAAATCAGTAAAAGCATGCTAATGAGCGACGAGGTAGAGGTTGAGCATATCTTGCCATTTTCGCAAACGCTGGACGATAGCCTGAATAATAAAACCGTTGCTCTTCGTAGAGCAAACCGCATCAAGGACGATCGCACGCCCTGGAATGCCTTTGGCGCGCAAAGCCAGGCGGGCTTCGATTACGAAGGCATCCTCGCAAGGGCTGAACAAATGCCCAAAGCCAAGCGCTATCGCTTTGGTGAAGATGGGTACCAGCGGTGGCTAAAAGACGACGCTGGCTTCTTGCCGCGTGCCCTTAACGACACACGCTACATGAGCAAGGTGGCGCGGGAATACTTGAGTCTGATTTGCCCAAATACACGCGTTATTCCGGGACGCATGACCGCTATGCTGCGTGGCAAATTCGGTCTAAATGATGTGCTCGGCTTGAATGGCGAAAAGAACCGAAATGATCACCGTCATCACGCGGTAGATGCCTGCGTGATTGGCGTAACTGATCAATATTTATTGCAGCAGTTCGCCAATGCCAGCGCCAGCGCGCGCAAGCAACACCTCAATCGTCTTGTTGAAAAAATGCCGCTGCCATGGGAAAACTATCGGGAGCATGTCAAACGCGCCATCGAGCATGTTTTAGTCAGCCACAAACCCGACCACAGTTTCGAGGGATCCATGTTCAAGGAAACAAGCTACGGTATCCGGCGGGACGGATCAATTGTTCAGAAAAAAAACGGCGAAGGCGAAAAAGGAAGAATGGTTGAATATATCGTCCCAATTACGGAGCCGGGACAGACTAACCGGCACGGACTAGATATCAACGGTAAAAGCCGTGCCTACAAAGGCTATGCGCCGGATGGCAATTACTGCATGGAAATTCTCAAGCAGGCAACTGGGGGATGGGTAATGGAGGTCATCCCGACATATAAAGCTTATTTATTGGCACGTGATCTTGGTTGGGGAAAGGAAGATTCCTTAGCGGTCCTAAAACGCATGCGTACTGTAAAACTGGCAACAGCCGATGGCACGCTCATTACAAAACTGATGCCTGGCGACACGATTCTTGCTCATTTCAAAGGCAAAAACAGATTGCTCCAAGTGGTTAAAATGAGTGTACAGGGCGGTACGACATTTACTGAACTGAATGAAGCAAATATCAGCGGTAGATATGAAGCCAGGCGAAAAGCTCGTTTGAAGCTGAAGAATGAGAAGACTGAAGTCATACTGACGGCTGAGGACGTGCTCGCGTTGGGAGATCAGTTTGTGCTTTCACAAATAGGTATTGAAGACTTGCGGCGAGGAAAAGCCCGGCGAGTAACCATTTCTCCCATCGGTGAGCTCCGTAATCCTGGTTTCAAGGATTAATAGGTGATCGGTCGAATTGTCGAGGTGGCCGATGACCGGAGACACTTATTCCTCTCTCGTGGTTTTCTTGTAATACGGGATACTGAAGGTGATCGCAAGGAGCTGGGGCAAGTGCCGCTGGATGACATCGCCGCCGTTATTGCCAATGCCCATGGTCTGAGTTATACAAACAACCTCTTAGTGGCATTGGCTGAGCGCGGCGTGCCTTTTGTGCTGTGCGCAGCGAATCACAATGTAGTAGGAATGCTGTGGACTATTGATGGCAACTACCAGCAAGCCAAGCGATTCGATGCGCAGGTCGCTGCTAGCCAGCCACTGATAAAACGTCTATGGGCAGAGATCGTCAAATCCAAGCTCCAGCAGCAGGCCGCTGCGCTCGAAGCTACTGGTGCTCCGGATATTCCACTTTCTTCCTTGATTAGGAGGGTGCGTTCCGGCGACCCGGACAATCTTGAAGCCCAAGGAGCACGACGTTACTGGGGATTGCTATTCGGTAACGACTTCCGCCGCGATCAGCAAGCGGGAGGACTCAACGCTATGCTCAACTATGGTTATACGATCTTGCGCGCTGCCACTGCACGCGCTGTGGTTGCCGCAGGACTTCACCCTACTTTAGGGCTGCACCACAGTAACGAAGGGAATGCCATGCGATTGGTGGATGACTTACTGGAGCCCTTCCGGCCTATGATTGACCTGAAAGTCTGGCAACTGCAAAAGCAGGGTGAAAACCTCGTCACGCCAGAGAGTAAGCGGGCATTAGTAAGAACTCTTTACGATGATATGCAAACCAGCGTGGGTGCTACCCCTGTAATGGTCTGTGCTCAAAAACTGGCTATCTCATTGGCGCAAATCTTTATGGGTGGAAAAGAGAAGCTCGATCTGCCATTGCCGGGCTTGCCTCTTACCCTGGCCGCAGCGCTATCAAATGACTGATATCTCATGCTTTCAGGATATCGCCTCATGTGGATTATGGTAATGTTTGATTTACCAGTGGTCGAAAAAACTGAGCGCAAGGCTGCGACCGAGTTTCGTAATGCCCTACTTGACATGGGTTTTGAGATGTCTCAATTTTCTGTTTATATGCGCTTTTGCAGCAGTCAAAGCCAGATAGATACCTACTGCACACAGGTAGAAAGGAATTTACCCGCTGGTGGAAAGGTGAATATCCTACAATTTACCGACAAACAGTATGAACGCATCATCGCTTTTCGCGGAAAAACCAAACAACTCTGCAAAAAAGCCCCGGATCAGTACGATCTTTTTTGATGAAAATCCCGCTTTCTTATTCTCATAAATGCGTTAACCCCCTGAACATCAGGGGGTTAACGCGCAGCTAGTTTAGCAGATTGGGATTTGCGCTCTGGCCGGAACGGACTAACGGGCAATAAAAAAGCCACCTCAAGTTTAGCAGATTGGGATTTGCGCTCTGGCCGGAACGTCTATCGCGCCCTTGTTATCATTCGCCGCAGTTTAGCAGATTGGGATTTGCGCTCTGGCCGGAACTAGTGTCGAGAAGTACCCCCCAAAGAAACCAGTTTAGCAGATTGGGATTTGCGCTCTGGCCGGAACTACCGTCAACCGTGCCACAGTGCGGACAAGAGTTTAGCAGATTGGGATTTGCGCTCTGGCCGGAACTCTACGTGCGAGGGAGCGCGGTGTCCAAGCAGTTTAGCAGATTGGGATTTGCGCTCTGGCCGGAACTTGATGAGCTGCTGTGCCGCAGCGAGGTCTAAGTTTAGCAGATTGGGATTTGCGCTCTGGCCGGAACTGTGGCGAAGTCCAGGGCATCCCATACCAAAGTTTAGCAGATTGGGATTTGCGCTCTGGCCGGAACCACTGAGTCTGATTTGTTTTCGGAATGCCTAGTTTAGCAGATTGGGATTTGCGCTCTGGCCGGAACAGACCCACCATATCTGCATTCGACGCGAGTAGTTTAGCAGATTGGGATTTGCGCTCTGGCCGGAACTCGTTGAAGTTCACCGTGAAGGCCCGCCCGAGTTTAGCAGATTGGGATTTGCGCTCTGGCCGGAACAGGCGGTACTGTCGCCTACTCAAATATGAAAGTTTAGCAGATTGGGATTTGCGCTCTGGCCGGAACCCCAGAGTGGCAATGTCGCGCATTGCCTCGCAGTTTAGCAGATTGGGATTTGCGCTCTGGCCGGAACGTGAATATCAACTGGGATAACGGCGCCAACAGTTTAGCAGATTGGGATTTGCGCTCTGGCCGGAACGCATTGCACGGTACGTCTCATCGTCCAGGCAGTTTAGCAGATTGGGATTTGCGCTCTGGCCGGAACTTCCACGGTTCGCCCAATAACTCTATACGTAGTTTAGCAGATTGGGATTTGCGCTCTGGCCGGAACTGGATAATTTAGCCATCTCGATCCTGTTACAGTTTAGCAGATTGGGATTTGCGCTCTGGCCGGAACCGGCGTGCGTATCCACTCCGGCAATACGGCAGTTTAGCAGATTGGGATTTGCGCTCTGGCCGGAACTATCCTGCTTTACGCGGGCGAATTCCTTGTAGTTTAGCAGATTGGGATTTGCGCTCTGGCCGGAACCCACGTAGGTGATGATCGTGGCATTGCTCGAGTTTAGCAGATTGGGATTTGCGCTCTGGCCGGAACCAACGCCTTCAGGAGTCGAAACGCTGTATTAGTTTAGCAGATTGGGATTTGCGCTCTGGCCGGAACGTACTCCGCGTACTCGAGCGCGAGTTTTACAGTTTAGCAGATTGGGATTTGCGCTCTGGCCGGACGTACGGTCTGCGGTAGTGCAGCAAAGGTCTTGAGCAGGCATTTGGGTATTTTGGTGGCGTTCCCGAGCATGTCTTGTTTGATAACGCTGGAACGATTGTCGTTGAGCAGGACGCCTATCGATGGAGAAGGCAGGTTCTTGTAAACTGCTTCTTCGATATCGAAGAAGCAGTATTTGACATAGCTAGATCAGAGTGTTTTGAGGTACTCCAGCAATGCCTTTTTCTCGTCAGCCGAAAGTGTAGTGCCAAATTCATGGCCACAGCGGCTGTTGCCGGAATTTCGATCACTGCAATCCGTAGTCTCCAGCGTATAGTCGAACTTGGTTTGCTCAATGGCAAGGCCTACATTATCTGTATCGTAAGCCGGACCGATCTTGAAGGAACTCACCCGTTCAGCCGCCGGTTTCAGCAGCTCCGCCAGCGTGGGAACTGATCCATTGTGAAGATAGGGAGCAGCCGCCCAGATCCCCTCAAGGACGCGCGATTCATACGCGTAGGACGGTGTGGCAGCCGGTAGGGGCGCAATGAACGCATCCCGAAGAGATTCTGTTTCCGGCGGAAAAGGAGACTGTGCGCCCTTCATCCGAGCTTCGTCTTCGGTTTTCATAAGGACGGGAACGTAGTGCTGAAGGATGGAGCCGAGGACGGCTGTGCTCAGAACATTGAAGGCAGTATCGACGGGCTTTAGCGGCTTGGCGAGAAGCGGAATTTTCGCGCCGTCAAGTACACCCGTCTTGACCGTCCGGCCGAGAACCTCGTACTCCCTGGAATCCGTACCGACATCCATTACGGGCGTGGCCCAGGTTTTTTGGTTGAGAAACTGGGTTTTCCCCGGTTTGATGCCGTGGCAATCGGCGCAGCCACCCTGTCCAGTATTGCGTGCAAAGATCTCCTTGCCTTTATCCGCAAGTTGCTGATCTACCTTCCATGCCCATTTGGGAGGGCCTATTTTTTTTACCAAATTTTCCAATGCGCCCAGCCCCTGAAATTCAGCTGAGTTTTTGTGCAGGTAGTCGATTCCGAGTAAATGCCCCGCATCTTTCTTTGGACGAAAAATCCCAAACACGCCATAAACTTCTCCAAGATTCCTGGCAAGGCCAAGAATATCATTGCCATTGCTGGCGAAACCAGGCCATTGGGTCTTGTCCTGGATTGCGGCATTCCAAAGGAACGGATAGCGTACCGGCGCGATGGCTGGCTGAATGTTTTCGGGAATAATACGGGTAGGCGAAGAACCGATATCGAGGCCGGCGAGCCGGTTGAAGATCATCGATACCGCGTCGAGTCGCGCGGGCCCCCAAGGCTGTGCAGGAAGTGAACGCTCAATCAACGTGTGATAGGGCAAATACCAGGCCTTCACTGATTCCCGCAACATCTCCTTGTTCTTTGCAGTCGCCGACTGACCCAGTACAGCGTGCGCGAAATCCGTGAACGCCTGTTTGTTTGTCAGGATGGCGCCTACGGCAACATCGAGGTCAGCTAGAAAACGCTGGAAATCGACAATTCCCGGCCCACCGTCGATCAGATACGCGGTGCCGTTAACCTCAATTTGACGGGTATGGCAGGCGGAACAATTCATGCCGATTTCCTGTTCCTCGCTTCCGCTTGCAACGGTAAATCCGATAGGTAGTCCTGCGGGCTTGCTGGTTTTATTGGGCAGGAAGCCGTATCGGCTCAGGCTATCAGCCATGAATTGCTGGCCGTCTGGTTGCTTCAATGCGGAGATCCAGCGTAGCGGCATGATACGCGACCCCTGGTCACGACTATAGAAATCCTTTCGGTCCGAGGCCGTCCATTTCGTGCCCTGGTCCATGAGCACGGGTTCGGCGGCAGATGAAGCCGGGGACGCGAGCACGGCCAAGGCGGATAGAATGCTGCCGATACAGGATAGAACTTTTATTTTCAAGATTTATCTCCCTCTGGATTAATGAATCGGGCATCTCACGGATCCGTCGCGTTCCTGCTGCCCGCTCCTGCTGCCTCGGTTGCATGAAAGTTTTGAGTGTCAACGTGACTACACCAACACTTACATCCTTATGAGCAAGGGTCACAAGTTATCGACGAATTTCGGAAACCTCCCGGTTGAATGGATCAAGCTGACTTGGATGCCGGGTCACCCCGGAATGCCAATCCAGTTGATGCCTGGCGGTACAATTGCGCAGTGCGCTCTTATTAATTATTGATTTTCGACTCCCTCGCCACGAGGGCGTAGGGGCTTGTCACCGCCTCCTTAACGGAGGGAAACTGGAAAATACTGTCGCCGGTGGAAAGTCTGAGGGTCCAGCCGCATGTGCTGCCCTGGCTGATCTGGAGATCAGAATTCAAAAAGATTGAAAGAAGTATGGAACAGGTGAAACAGGGGTAATCAGCAAAGAAGAAAGGCTTTTTTCTCGCTATTCGAGCCTTAGATAATCACTTCTGTATGGGTTAAGTTGTTACAAGGCAGCCCGATCCACGCTCTATCACAAAATGTGTATCGGCCTCTTGCTTCCGGCGATACGTCATATTTAGAGTTAAACCTCTCCGCCGCTCCCACCTGTAATTTCTTACAGCTGTTTTTATCTGCAATTCTCGTGCCTAATAAATAACTGCCGCCTAAAGAAGGTTGTCGGCCACGTATTCTCAATTTATCGATGGCTGGGCTGCCGACACTTCGGCACTTCGTCTGGCTCAGGGAAACTCACCAATGCGCGTATGTTTTATTTCTCATTCCGCTGGGCGGTACGGTGCGGAATTGGCTTTGCTCGAGTTGCTGCAGGGGCTGCTTCGCTCGGGTGTCGAGGCCCTGGTATTGGTTCCCAAGAAGGGTCCGCTTCTGGACGAGCTTGACCGCCTAAACATTAAATGGCGAATCATCGGTTATCCAGTCTGGATGTCTCGCCCAAGGGCGCTTCCATATCGTGTAATGCGCCTCCTGAAAACAGCGCTCATGAGTATCCGCGTGGCCCAGGTAATTAAAAATTGGAATGCGGACGTTGTCTATACCAATACGGTGGTAACCGGGGTCGGCGCGTTCGCCGCGCGGCTTCTACGCCTGCCGCACATCTGGCATTCGCATGAGTCCTTGCGCCATAATCCCAGCCAGAGATTCGATCTGGGCGAACCCGCTGTCTCGTATCTCATGGATCGTTTGTCCAATGCGATTATTGTCACTTCCCGGTCTGTTGGGGATGATTACAAACATCTCCGTAATGCGGACAAGATCCGCGTAATTTACCAGTCGGTTACCCCACGCCCCAATGTTGGGAATTCAACCAGCCTGGTCAAGGATCGAATATTTTTCCAGTGCGTCATTATCGGCTCCCTGCATCGATGGAAAGGCCAGCACCAGGCAATCTCTGCGCTTGCGGAACTGGTCGGAAAGAACATCAATGTTCATTTGTTGCTGGTGGGGGACGATGGAAAACGCTACCGCGCGGAACTGGTGCGGCTGGCAATGACCCTCGATGTCACCCGACGGATAAAATTTCACGGCTATGCCGAAGATCCGATGCCCCTCATACGTAACGCCGATGTCGTGCTTGTGTGTTCCCGATGGGAGGCCTTTGGCCGGGTGGCGGTGGAAGCGATGCTTGCGGGAAAGCCCGTCATAGGAAGCGCCAGGGGGGCAACAGCGGAGATCATTCAGCACGGCAAGACGGGTCTTCTCTATGAATGGGAAAATGTAAAAGAGCTGGCTGAACGAATACGGTTCCTGCACGACAACCCGAAGGAGAGCCTCAGCATCGGGCATGCTGCCCAACAATGGGCAGCGAACAGGTTTACGCAGGAGCGATATGCACGGGAGGTTCTTGAGATACTGTCAGAGGTGACTTCAAACCGCTCCGGCCCCAAAGTCACGCGTTTGCCGCAGAATAAAATTCTGGATGCCGTAGCGGAGGCAAAAATCCAGTCAGGCACATCCGGCCGGGAATGATCTCAAACAGGGGAAACAGTCGGGTGGGATTATTTCTACCTTATTTCTAACCTCGACCTTCTACCCTGAGCCTTCTACGTTGAACCGCTTGAAAATGAATATTTAATTGACGAAATATGTTTTTTCACCAGCGCCCGGTATGGTTTGGGCAATAAACGCTTATAGCGTTTGGCCATTGTGTCTGTCACCCATGCCCAGGCGCGGTAGCGCAACGTTAAATACAAGAAGTTCTCTGGAAGATGCCGCCAAACCTGATAACGGTTCAAGATCAAATCGCCCAGGCCTATTCTTAACGGATGCGATAGCAGGATCTGTTCAGGGTGGCCGGCGTTAACAGGATAAGGGGACGTGAGGATTTTCCGCGTGGAAAAATACCGGTTAATCACTTTGGCTGGATCATCGCCAAAGTAGCGCGGGTGACTGACCCACAGGTTCGGCCTCATATCAGCCTCGAAAAAATATAGCTTTTGATCCAGATCGGACCGGATGGAACTGATATTTATGAAACCATCGGCACCCAATGCCCTCCCCAGTAACCCGAGATCCTCAAAAACCTTTTCGTCCAATTGAGAAAGTTGTACATATCGCCTCACTGAGGTGGGTCCGAATTTGTATTTGTATTTTTCCGGTGTCGAGCAGGCAAAATGAATAAGCTTGCCATTTTGGTAAAAAGCCTCCATGGACACTTCCGCGCCTTTTATCTTCTTTTGCACCAAAACGGGATAGGTCTTTATGTTGGTTATCAAATTATCAAATCCGTCATCGCCTGAACTTTCAAATATTCCCTTGCCACCCGAGGATGAATCGAGTTTGATAATGACGGGATGACCCAATTCCCTTACCGCATTTTTCAGTTCATGTTCGTCATTGGCGATCCGGAAATCAGGCGTTAGAACCCCACTTCTTTTAAAAGCTTGGGATAAGCCAATTTTAGAAAAAATATGTGCAAAGTGCTTCTCCGACAAAACCGGAAGCAACGCTAATTTTTCTTCCGTGGACAGATCGGAATTCAATATTTTTCCTAATGTGGGATCGTCTCCGATAACAACTAACGTGTATTCTTTTTTTATCTTTTCCGAGGCGATTTTCACGAGTAGATCATTTTTTTCAGCAAGGAAATAATCTCGTATTGATCTGTTTTTTTTAAAAAAAGCATTGGTCGAAATCACATCCACGGTAAACCCGGCCCGTGTTAATAAACCCAGTACCGTCATCATCAGTTCTGGCCAGTATCCGCCAATTAAAAGCACTTCAAGCTTATGCATTCTTTTACTACCTGTGTAAGGGGGGCCGGGGGCTGGATCAAGCCTTCGGTATCAACGGGGTCCAAAAGCCAAGTGGGGACATCAAGGCTAGTCGCGGATTCTAATCCTTCGTTTGACCCTAACAAGCTGTATGTTCCTACAGCTATTTTTTCCAGTCCTCTTCCTTAAGTAAAAAATGCGCTTGCACTTGGTCTTTAAGAAAAACTCGCCATTTCACAATCCCGGATAAGAGATGGCAGTAACATAAGGAAGCGAAGGCGCTTGCGGCGATCGGGATTAAAGAGATTGATATTTGAATTTCAATCGCTATCATGAACTAGCGACGCAAGCAGCTTGTCGGACTTAAAGAATCGCAGCGAAAAAGTGACTGGGTGAGGGCAGATTTTGAGGATTTTGAAGGCCAATAGTTATTCTATTGGCCGAAAAAGCGGCGAAATATGAACCGGCCAGACGCTTTTGCAGCCGATTTCCTTTAAGTCCGACAGGTTGCTAGATAAGGAGATAATGATGCGCGAATACAAGATCACATTTCATCCGATCGACCCATCCGAGGCCCCGGCCGGTCCAATCACTGTTATGGCACAATGGCTGGATGAAGCAATCGACCTGGCGGTGGAGAGACTGAAGGTTGACTATCCGGACCGGTCACACGATCTTAACGATTACAAACCTCTTCCACACGCGACATGGCGCGAGCTTCTCGAATAGCATGATCGGTGGGAAATCTGTAATTGGTTCTATGAGTCGACCGAGCGGCAATACGACCGCAGGAAGAATTAGCGTGGGGTCCAGTGAAGCGAAACGCCATGAACGGGAATACGACCGGGACCGCCAGCAGGACCATGAACCGGGCTATTAAATTTTGAAAGGAGAAGTATGAAAGCTGTCGTAACAGTTTTGCTGGTGGCCTCTTTGTTTGCGGGTTGTGCTAGCGCACCCGAGTATGAGCAGACTTCAAAGAAATTAAATGATGGGACGCACTATTTCATCAAGACTAATTATAAACCTTGTCAAATAAGTCGGGATTGGGCGATCAGAACATTGACGAACCGGGCTAATAAGATTTGTAAATCAGAATACATACTCATTAATGAGCAAACGCCGGTGATTTTGCAACCGATCGAAGCGGAATCTGCAACCAGGGAGCTTTTATGGGAAATAAAATGTAAGGATGCTACCTGATACTTAACTTGTCGCGCTTTGGCAATTGAACTATCGCGATTTAACTATCGGGTTTCAGCGTTGGCACTCATGGTTAGCCGGATGTCGTGGTGCGAATATAAAAAAGTCCGACAGCGGTGTAGCAGAGTAATGAAGGCCTGCAGGTGCAGCTGAAGCGCAGCCAATCTGGAAGGCTTTAGCTTCCCGTAATCGTTATTTTTCCTATCCGGAGACTCAATGGAAAAGCAGCTTACTCCCGAAAATATTTTGCAGACCGGCATGGCCTTCTGGCCAGCGAAAACTTTGCTATGTGCTGTGGAGATAGGGGTTTTTACGGAACTGGCGCAAGGCTCGGCGAGCCTTGCTTCACTTCAAGAACGGCTGGGCCTGCATCCCCGCGCGTCGCGTGATTTTCTTGATACCCTCGTAGCACTTGGCTTCTTGAAACGGGAGGGCGACCGTTATAGCAATACGCCGGAAACGGACCTGTATCTCGACCGGAAGAAACTCTCATACATTGGCGGCATCCTTGAGATGGCAAACCGACGCCTCTACCCGATCTGGAACAACTTGACTGAAGCGCTTCGTACCGGTCAACCGCAAAACGAATGCAAGAATAACGAAGCGGATCTTTTCGAGACTCTTTATGCCGATGCTGCAGGCTTGAGCGAGTTTCTTAGGGCCATGACCGGCATCAGCCATGCGTCCAATACGGTTATCGCGAGCTCTTTCCCATGGCAAAGGTACCAGACCTTCGTCGATATCGGTACCGCACAGGGGGACCTCGCTGTGCAGATCGCGCTTGTGAACCCTCACTTGCGCGGCCTGGGATTCGACCGTGCGGAAGTTGAACCGGTCTTTCAGCAGTATGCCGTGGCGACTGGTGTCGCGGACCGGGTCGTGTTCTTATCTGGCGATTTTTTTAAGGATGACCTGCCCAAGGCAGACGTCGTGCTGATGGGGCATATCCTGCATGACTGGGACCTGCCCACAAAAAAAATGCTCATCCGCAAGGCGTATGCTGCGCTTCCCGCAGGCGGTGCGCTCATCGTTTATGATTCCATCATCGACGATGACCGTTCAAAGAATGCATTTGGATTAATGATGAGCCTGAACATGCTGTTGGAGACGCCGGGAGGCTTCGATTACACAGGCGCCGATTGCAAAGGATGGATGGAGGAAGCCGGCTTTTCCGCCACGCGTGTAGAACCGTTGACCGGAGCGGACTCGATGGTGGTCGGGATCAAATAAACCGTTGCCTCCGGCCGCAGCCAATATCGGGCAGCCCATCCGGGGGGCGCAGTGGCGAGCAGCTCAGCGGCTTTTATGCACACGGGCTTTTGGCGGAACCAGCGCGCCATGATTGGCCCGCAGTCCACGGAAAAACTCTTCGATATAAGGTATGAGCTCGAACGTAAGGATGACCGCCATAATGGAAATCACATAGGTTGCCGGCAATGGCTCCTCCTTCCAGTTGAGGTCGAAGCGAGCCGTTTCGGAGCCAAAGCCGAAGAGCGCCTGGAACTGACCCCAATGAAGCGAGACAATAAACAGGATCGCCATTAGCGGGATCATCTCCAGGAAACTGTGGATATGCTGTTCGATAGGCGTCACATTCCGCGCCGTGACCGCATAACTGACGTCCCAAAGTGCGGTGGCCTCATGGACGAAGAAAGCGGCAATCATGAGGGCGATGATGCCGGCGTTTATCTGCAGGAAGATCGCGGCAAGCAATGGCACGCCGATCTCGGCAAACATGAGGAGGTGGAGCATCGATTCCTTGGCGCCGGTCGTCGTCTCGATATGCGAGGCGCGATGGCACAGCCAGTCGGCGCAACCTGCGAGCAACCAGACGGGCAGGATGAAGTACATCAGTATCAGAACCGAAGGATCGTTCAGCATGATGCTCTTCCTCACTTTGATCGAGCGCTGGGACATGCGCCTGCAATTCTGTTTAATCACCCCGCCAGGTCTGATCCCTTATCCATACGCCGGGACTCGCTCTGGCACTGGCAGGTGTTGGCAGGCGTGATTGTTGCGTTTGACAATAGCTCCTTCAGCTCGGTTCAGAGAGCCGATAGGCGAAAATAATCCCGCGAAGCCAAAGCGGCACCGGAAAGAAAGGCATTTACAGGGCAGATACTCGATAAGCCATCGTCATCCGGCCACAAAATTACCTGCTCATGACTCCGCTCCGTCCACGTCCATGGCTTCCACATTCCGTTTCAGAGCAATTCCACATGGTTCTTCAAAAAGGTTCGCTTCTGGCTATCCGGAAAAATGATTGTAACCATCTCATCTGTGCTACTGAGGATCTGACCTTTTCCCACTTTTGGAACCTTGACCATCGCGCCCGCAGGGAACGAGGGCGTTGACGCAGGCTTCGCTACCGCGCTTGCCTCCTGGTCGGAAGTGGGAAGCGGTAACAACGCTTTTTCCGGCGGATTCATGCAATTATCGCAATGTCCGCAATGGTCCCATTCCGCTTCCTCATTGAAATATTCCAGCAGAACCTTCCATCGGCAAAATCCGCTTTGTGCATAGAAAACCATGCGTTCCAGTGCCTGCCGGTCATGGTCGCCTTTCCTGCCCGCAGCCTCGGCAAGCTGAACCAGGTCTTCGGTTTTGGCATCTTTTTTCTCCAGGTGATAGCCCAGTTGCTTGTCCCGCCTGACTATGCCGCCCTCTTCCAGGAGCTGTAGTATCACCTGGAGCCTCCGAACCGAGGGATGGCCGGTTTGCTCACGCAACTGCTCGAACTCAACCGTTTCTTGCTCCACCAGGAGCTTTTGTATTGCTTTATATATCTGGTGCAATTCCTCTCGTCCAGGATGATGGCGTGCCAGAAAAAACTGCTGTATCCGCTTGCCCTGGACGTCATAAAGCAGCGTGATGCCGCCGTTTTTCCATCGCGTCCGGCGCGGCCGGACTCCTGATAATATGCTTCCAGATTCCCGGGCATCTGGAAGTGCACCACAAACCGGATATCAGGCTTGTCAATTCCCATGCCGAATGCGCTGGTCGCCACCATGATCCTGCTTCGGCCTTCCATGAATTCTTCCTGGTTTTCGCTGCGTTTTTTTCTTGAAAGGCGCCCGTGGTAGAGTGCAACGCTGGCGCCCGTCGCCTGAAGCGCGGCCATCACTTCCTCTGCCGCTTTTACGGTGGCGGTATAAATGATTCCGCTTTCCTCGCTCTCCTGGATCAGGTTTTGCAACTTCTTCAGTTTTTCTTCTACGCTCGTGGCATGTATCACCCGATATTGCAGGTTTGGCCGATAAATGCCTGTGTTGACAATATGCATGGGGCTGCGCCCAAGCTGCTGCGCAATATCGTCGATCACCTCGGGTGTAGCCGTGGCGGTCAGGGCAAGCACAGGCGGGTTGCCCAGTGCCTTGATCACATCTCCCAACCCGAGATAAGCCGGACGGAAGTCATGGCCCCATTGCGAAATACAATGGGCTTCGTCCACAACAAAGAGGTTTATGGCGATGTGTTGCAGGTTGGCGATAAAATCCGGATTGGACAGGCGTTCGGGTGTGACGAATACGACTTCACTCTGCGACCTGCGAATGTTTTGCAGCGTCTCCGACTCTTCATGTGCATTAAGCGTGCTGTTGACCTGTGCCGCGTCGACCCCGACCTCTTCAAGTTTCTCGGCCTGATCTTTCATCAGCGAAATCAAGGGAGACACGACAATGGCGGTGCCTGGCAAGTTTAAGGCGGGGAGTTGGTAGCAAAGGGATTTACCGCTGCCAGTAGGCATTACCGCAAGCGTATCTCGCCCATTCAGTACACTCTGAATGACTTCCTTCTGACCGGGTCTCAGGTGATGCAGCCCGAATACTTCGTGAAGACTCTCCTCCAGGCTGCTCTGGTCCGGTAGCGAATCATCCATGCCGGAAACTTCGGTTTCCATCGCCTCGTTTGCCTTCATGATTACTAAAAGATACTCTATCTGAAAATTATTTGTGCATTTTCATTTACCACGGCGCGGCCAGCCGTTTTATATTGGCGCAATCCGGATGTTCGCTTCCATAAAAAGGGCAAATGTTTTGACCGACTACCTGAAGCCTATAGTCGCACAAGCATAAAAGCGCTGATGCATATCCTGTAAAGCTCTTGTGTTGGCGCCAATACGGCGTGCTTCATTTTTCCGACAAAATTTTTACGCTGCTTATGCGCTTGAGAATGCACGCATACCCATCAATGAGGTCCATCCTTACATGAAACGCTATACCATAGAGCAGTTCATGGCGACTATTTCTATAGCCGGCGCCTCGTTCAGCGCTGACGAGAAGCGTATTCTTTTCAGCAGCAATGCATCAGGTATTTTCAACGTCTACACGCTGCCGGTAGAGGGGGGCAAGCGAGAGCCTCTGACCCGGTCCGCATCGGACAGTACATTTTCCGTCAGCTTTTTTCCCCACGATGACCGGGTGCTTTTTACCAGGGACCAAGGCGGCGATGAAAATTATCATCTTTTTCTGCTTGCTCCGGATGGGTCGGAAAAAGATCTGACGCCGGGACACGGGCTCAAGGCGCAATTCATGGGGTGGAGGCCGGATGGAAGCGCGTTTTTTGTTTCCAGCAATGAGCGTGATCCCAGGTTTTTCGATCTGTATCGCTATGATGCCGCGACTTATGCTCGCGTTTTAATATACAGGAATGAGGAAGGATTCGACCTTGGCCCCATCAGCCGCGATGAGCGATGGATTGCACTGAACAGGGCCAATACCACTTCCGATAGCGATATTTACCTGTTTGATGCCGCCCGGCAACAGGTAAAACACCTGACCCCGCATGAGGGCGCCATTAGCTTGCAAGCCGAGACTTTTGACCCGGCCTCGCAAAAACTGTTTTTTCTCACCAATGAGGGAAGCGAGTTCAAGCGTTTGTGCACCTATGACTTGACCACCGGCGTGGTCAGAGATCATGAAAGCGCCGATTGGAATGTGATCAGCACCTATTTCTCCCGGAATGGACGGTTTCGGGTTACCGCCATCAATCAGGACGGCAGTGTGGTGGTTCGGATTGTGGAGATTATGGCGGGTGAGGGCACAGAAGAGGAAGAGAAACCCTTGGCTCTCCCGGCACTGCCTGAGGGAGAAATCCGGGGCGTCGTTTTTTCGCAGAGTGGCGCACGGATGGCGTTCTATGTGAATGGAGACCGCTCTCCCGATAACCTGTTCGTCCACGATTTCAATACGGGGCAGTTGCAACAGCTCACCCAGAGCTTGAGCAAGGAAATCGACCCCTTGGACTTGGTGGAGGCGCAGGTGGTCCGTTTCAGGTCTTTCGATGGAATGATAATACCTTCAATTTATTACAAGCCGCACGAAGCCTCTGCGGCAAACAAAGTGCCCGCCATTATTTATGTCCATGGCGGCCCCGGCGGGCAGACGATGCGCGGATATAACGCGCAGATCCAGTATCTCGCAAACCACGGCTATGCGGTGCTGGGGATCAACAACCGTGGCAGTTCGGGATATGGCAAAACTTTTTTTACCGCCGCTAATCGCAAGCACGGGCGCGAGCCCCTGTGGGATTGTATAGAGGCCAAGACCTTTCTAGCCAGCCTCGGCTACATCGACCATGAACGCATCGGCATCATGGGTGCGAGCTATGGCGGTTATATGACGCTTTCAGCGTTGGCGTTTCGTCCCGAGGCTTTTAAAGTGGGCGTTGATATTTTTGGAGTGAGCAACTGGCTGCGAACGCTGGCGAGCATACCTCTCTACTGGGAATCGGTCCGTAAAGCAATTTATGATGAGATTGGTGATCCTGTGAATGACATCGATATCCTCGTTGCAACCTCGCCGCTTTTTCACGCCAAGGAAATAAGAAAGCCTTTAATGGTTATCCAGGGCGCCAACGATCCTCGCGTGGTCAAAGCGGAGAGCGATGAGATCGTGGAAGCTGTCAAAAAAAATAATGTCCCGGTGGAATATATCGTTTTTCCGGATGAAGGCCACAGCTTCACCAAGAAGAAGAATCAGATCGAGGCCAACCGCCGGATACTGGAATTTTTGGATAAGTATCTGAAAGGTAATGATATCGTGAAAGACGGAAAATAGACGATATAACCCCCGACTCTGCGTTTTGTATACTGCCGAGCAAACGGCAAGAGCCGATCAGTTCAAGTGCAAGCCCCGTCCTTGGAGTCAATGTCCAGTTCAAGATTATTCCGTTAGCCGTTCAGCCTGAGATTTTTCGGCCCAGGCAACGCGAGTATTTTCGCACCGGCGAAATTGGTCAATTCACCTTTGAGTTTGGTCAGGGGTACAAGCGATCTCAGGCGAAATCTCCTTTGCCAAGACTTCGATAAGCCGGTTTTTACCAGCGGTGCGATAAATAGCTGGCGGCTAGCGACGCCACCATCGCCATGTTCAGGTTAAGTACAGCGGCCAAGCATATAACCGATCCGTTGCGGGCTGTTGTCACGTCACGGTTGGGATGCCACCCGAGAAATCAGCCGTAGTTGCTTCCGTCCGCGCAAATCTGCACAAGATTCGAATTAGACATCCGTTAATAACTGAGCCACTTTAGATCACAAGTCCACGCGCAGCAGGCAGCTCGGCGGAGCCAGAGCAAAACGGAAGGAGATTAATGACAATTCGGAAAATGAGTTACATATTTTATCTTGTGACAGGGGTGCTTATTTCCCTGCTTACCCTACTTATTGCGCTTCGCTTCCTGGAGCACCGGAAACTGGATGATGCCCTGAATGTTCGTTACGCTTCCTTCCTCGTCGCCGATGAGTTGCGCCGGTCCTCCGCTGACCTGACGCACATGGCTCGTGCCTATGTGGCCACTGGCAACCCAAAGTTTGAGCAAATGTACTTGGATATAGTTGCGATCCGCGACGGCGACCACGAGCGCCCGCCGCACTATGAGCGCGGTTACTGGGACCTCATAATGGGTGATGCGGGCTTTCGACCGGGTCCTGGGCGCAAGCTCTCCCTGAGATCGAGAATGGAAGAGCTTGGATTTACGGCGGCAGAGCTTGCAAAGCTCGAGAAAGCCCAAAACAGTTCACGTCTATTGATGAAACAGGAGGGCAGGGCATTTGATGCAATGAAAGGGCTGTTTCAGGATCCAGCCGGTGAGTTTAACGTGAAGGGAATGCCTGATCCCGAGTTCGCCCGCGGCCTCTTGCATGACGAGAACTACCATATTGCGAAGGCGGAGATCGTGCGTGTAGTGAACGAATTCGATGATCTGCTCGATGAGCGCACGCTCCATGCCGTGGTTACCACCGAGCGTCGCTCTACTTTCTATGCTTGTGTCATTTTTTTAACACTGGCCTTTTTCATGGTTTGGCTCGCTCTTTCGTATCGGGTTGTGCGGCGAAAAGTACAAAGTCTTGTGCAGCTCGAAGATGAAACGCGGAATATCAAAGACGTGGACCAAGCCGTTCATTTCCAGATTGACTCAAATGACGAGATCGGTAATCTTTCCCGTGCCTTTACTGCCGCTCAAACTGAACGAGACCGTTACTTTAATCAATCTCTCAACTTTCTTGCCATCTGCGGCTTCGATGGTTACTTCAAACGATTGAACGTAGCCTGGGCCAAGGTTTCTGGCTATCCACCGGAGGAACTGCTGTCTCGGCCGTTCATAGACTTCGTCTTCTCCAGCTCACGTGCAGATACTACGGCAGAGCTGGATAAGCTCATGACCGGCATTTCCGTTTCCTTTGAAAGCCGGATGTGCTGCAAGGATGGCTCCTCCCGCTGGGTTTTATGGAACGTGGCTACAATACCGGATGTGCGGGAATTTTACTTTTCGGGCCAGGATATTACAGCGAGGAAGAATATTGAGATAGAGTTGCAGAAAGCTCGAAAAGCAGCAGAGGCGGCGAACCGTGCCAAGAGCGAGTTTCTTGCAAATATGAGCCATGAAATCCGTACGCCCATGAATGGCGTGCTCGGCACAGTCGGCCTGCTTTTGAATACGTCACTAACGTCGCCACAGCGGGAATTGGCGGGGTTGGCACGCGCGAGCGGCGAAACACTCCTGACCATTATCAATGACGTTCTTGATTTTTCAAAGATTGAGGCAGGAAAACTTGTCATTTCGCCCGCTCCATTTGACCTGCTTCAGGCCGTTGAAGAGGTGGCGGGCATGATTGCCATGCAGCCGACAAGAAAGAAAGATGTAAATGTAATAGTGCGTTATCCGCCGGATGTGCCGCGCCATGTATTTGGCGATCTGGGGCGTATCCGCCAAATACTGACTAATTTGGCCAACAATGCCATCAAGTTTACTGACAAGGGTCACGTACTCATCGATGTGGAGGCCGACGAGCTCGGCGAAGACGAGGTCTCGCTCCGTATAAGCGTGGAGGACAGTGGGCTCGGCATCGCGGCAGATAAACTGGAGAGTCTGTTCGACAAATTCACGCAGGCCGATAATACCACTACACGACGTTACGGAGGTACCGGTCTCGGCTTGGCTATCAGCAAGCAATTGGTTAAGTTGATGGGCGGCACCATCGCTGCGAAGAGCCGGGTTGGCGTTGGATCGACCTTCTGGTTTACTCTGCGCCTGCCTTTACAGAGAGAGCAGCCGGTCGACACGAGACCGCATGTTGAGCTTGCACGTGTTCGTGTGTTGATTGTGGACGATAACTCAGCTAACCGTTTGGTGCTGCAAGAGCAACTCCGCGTCTGGAAGATGCGCATTGGCAGTTGCGTATCAGGTGTGGAAGCACTCCGGGCGTTGCGCGAGGCTCATGCCGCGGGTGATCCGTATCAGATCGCGATCCTTGATTATCAAATGCCGGAGATGGATGGAGAAATGCTAGGCCAAGTCATCAAGGCGGATCCGTTGCTCCAAAATATACAATTGGTGATGCTCAGTTCACTGGGACAAGAAGGCGATATCAGGGAGCGGCTCAAGAAGGTCGGTTTTGCGGCCTATCTGGTCAAGCCAGCGCGCCAATCAGAGCTGTTGTCGACCCTGGGGAGTATCTGGGACGCACACTGCCACCAGCGATCTACAAATCTCATCACTAGTCAATCTTCCCTCCCTGACATCCACGAGACACAGACGGCCCACAGCCTGGACCGCCCATTTACTGGCACGCGTGTGCTGCTTGCAGAGGATAACGCTACTAACCAGATTGTCGGAGCAATGATACTGCGGAATCTGGGCTGTAATGTAGATGTCGCTGCCAGTGGTCGGGAAGCAATGCAGATGGTAGAGGCATTTTTCTATCATATTGTATTTATGGATTGTGAAATGCCAGAGATGGACGGTTTTGAAACCACTGCTGCGATTCGTCGCCGGCCCGACCGTAAATCGAGGCTCCCCATCGTTGCGGTAACGGCGCAGGCAATGCAGGGCGATAAAGAACGGTGTCTGCTCGCAGGCATGGATGATTACATCAGTAAACCGGTAAGGCAGGAAGATTTTGCCGCAGCATTGACACGTTGGGTACCTGGTAAAGACGTGCAAGATAAGGGTGAAGCCAAACAGCACATAACAAGGGGCGATGAAAAGACGGGCAACGCCAATGCGCCTGACTGCCCTCCATTTCCAGTTTCCTCATCTCTCTCTTGCATCTCCTCCGCATTGAATCCGGTAGTCATTGCCCGCTTGCATGCATTGGCAGAAGCGACGGAGCCATCTTTGATCGGGCAGATATTCACGTCGTTCCTGAGCGATGGCGCCGAACGCCTCGACAAGCTGCAAAATGCTCTCGATGGAAACGATCCTGAACTTCTGCGCAAGACCGCCCACACTCTCAAAGGCGCCAGTGCGAATATCGGTGCACATCACATGGCAGATATCGCTCAACAACTGGAACTCTTGGGTCAAGCGGGCAGCATGAGCGGAGCTGCGGTTTTGATAGAACAAATCGAAGGCGAATTTGAACGTGTTAAGAGCGAGATTGCGGAGTCTGGTATAAATTGCCCGCCGTTGTCAGATACGGATCAATCATGAAGATACTCATTGCGGAAGACGATACCACCTCACGCCTTTTGTTCAGCGCTACCCTCAGAAAATTAGGGCATACCGTAACGGCTGTAGAGGATGGGCACGAGGCTTGGAAAGCCTGGCAACAGGGCGAGTATCCTCTACTCATATCTGATTGGATGATGCCGAATATTGATGGTTTGCAGTTGTGCAGGATGATTCGTGGAGAACCTGGCCTGCAATATACCTACGTTATTCTTCTCACGTCGCTGGACAGCAAGGGCAGCTATCTTGAAGGCATGGACGCAGGCGCCGATGATTTCATTACCAAACCATTCGATGAAGAACAGCTGGCAGCCCGGCTACGAGTCGCCGAACGGATACTGGGCTTACACAACAGGCTGCATATCCAGGCAACGCATGACCATCTGACCGGCGTATGGAATCGAGGCGCAATCATGGCTTATCTTCAAAAGGAGCTGGAACGGGGATCGCGCCAAGGTACCTGTATAAGCGTTATCGTAGCGGACCTCGATCACTTCAAGCGAGTCAACGATACTTACGGGCATCCGGCAGGTGACGAGGTATTGCAAGAGGCAGCCCGGCGCATGGGACTTGCGTTGCGTGGTTATGACCGTATCGGACGCTATGGAGGTGAAGAGTTTCTGATCACAGCATTGGGTGGTGACGGGAGTCAGGCTGAAGCTCTCGCCGAAAGAGTCTGTTGTTCTATCAGAGCAGAGCCTGTTAATAGTCGGTTCGGAAAAATCCCCATGACTGTGAGCTTGGGCGTTGCTACGGGCTATGGACAAAGCGAAGATGCGGGCATGCTCATCTCAGCCGCGGATGAGGCACTTTATCGAGCAAAAAAGGCCGGGCGTAATCGCGTTGAAACGTCAACCCGGAAGGTTTGATCAAGATCCAACCCATCAATGAAGCGAACTTGCAGCCGATAATCGTCAAACGGTCCTGCGGGCATTTGTTGACTCCCCTACCGCTCACACAATCATTCAAGTCATCAGATAACTATTCTCTTCCACTTCCTACCGGCGCCGAACCGGCGCCTCGCTGTCGCCAAAAAATTCGCGTATCAGGAAATCCTCCAGTCCCTTGCTGTCTTCCAGGCGCGACGATAGGACAACGACCCGGTCGAGGCGGTATGACTCCCAGTTGAAGTCGCCTTTGTGATACTCACGGATCAGTTCGATCATTTTCCGGACGACAGCACGTTGAATGTCTCCACCCGGTCCGGCATCCACTTCGATCAACTCCCGCCGCGGGACACTGCTATCCTTTTTCCAGGCACGAAACAGAAACTGTGCGTTGCGCGGTCCCATTCTTATGATTTGGAATATTCCGCTTGCGCCCGGTTCTTTAAGGTTGCGCATGACGTTCGCCATCCTGAGCTCTTCCGCGGAAGGTTCGCGCTCGATAGCTTCCGGTTCCTTGGGCTCATCCTCAAAGATTCCTCCCGCACGGCGGCGTTCCCGCGCTTCATTCATATAGGCCAGCATATCTTTCGGCTGCGCTGAATCTGGAGCTGTCTTTGCCGCTGATGAGCTATCCGCTCTGGCCTCGCTTTTTGCGGTTCCTTTTTCAGCGAGACGCTTCACCGGTTCCGCTTTTTCAGCGCCCAGGCGAGGCTGTGGGGGAGGCTTAGGCTGTGGCTGAGGCTTTACCGGGGTGGGAATTTTGGTGCTCTTCTGCGGGACCGGCAATGGCTTTTGCGCTGGTTTTTCTTCAGGCAGTTCTACAAAGCTTGCTTCGATGGGTGGTGGAGTTTCGGTTTCGCCCTCTGAAGACGCGAAAAGAAATCCGAATGCCCAGATGATGACCACCCAAATGATGACCGCTAGCGGGACGGGCCACCAGAATTGGACTTCCTTCGGCCTGGACTTCAGTGTCAGCATGTATTACTGGTGCTTAACCGCAATCAAAAAGTGCTGCGCGCCAGCGGATCGGGCTCGCAACATCGCCTGCACGACAATACCCTGCGGCGCATCGTTATCTGCGGATACCACCAGTTTCTGTTCGGAATCCTCGAGTAGCGGCCTCAGCGTATCGGCCAGTGTTTCCAGGGTAACAGACGTTTGGTTGATGAATATTTTGCTGTCGCTCGTCAGCGTCAGCGTTACAGGCGCCTTGGTACGGAGTTTTTCGGCTTTCCCCTGGGGCAGATTCACCTGCAGGGAATCCAGATTTTGCATCGACAATGACGCGAGCATAAATGTGGCAAGCAGGAAGAACATCACGTCGATCATGGGGATGATCTCGATTCGGCCTTTGCGATAAACCCTTGGTTTACGCAGCTTCATTGTCGCCCTCCTGGTCCAGGCGGATATGGTCGATCAGGCGCGTGCCCAGACGCTCCATCTCATCCATCGTCTGTGATTGCAAACCAGAGAAGTAATTGAATCCAAACAGGGAAATCAGCGCGATTATCAGGCCGACCACAGTCGCAATAAGCGCTTCAGCCACCCCACCCGTCACTGCGGTTGGATTGACGACGCCCTCGCCGCCGATGATCTGGAATGCGCGCATCATGCCGATAACCGTCCCTACGAGTCCGAGCAAGGGTGCGGCGGTAACGGTGGTTTCCAGAAACCATAGCCTGCGGGCAAGAGATTTTTCTATCAGTTGGGCTTCATCCGCGGCCCGGGATTCTGTCCACCAGGATGGCCGGTGGCGATTGCTGATTACGACCTCGAAAAATCGCTTGTAATAGTGACGCTCATCCAGGCCCGAAAGTATTTTTTCAAGGTCGTGCCATTCGAAGCCGTAGGTTTCGACGAGGTTCAGCAGATCGTGCGAGAGGCGGGCATAACGCCAGTAGACAAATCCCTTCTCCAGCATGATGGCCAGAGCGATGATCGCCAGCAGAGACAACGGCAAAATAGTAAATCCGCCGACTTTTAGCGCGGTCCAGGTTGCTTGTAGTTCTTGCATGTTTATCTCCGAACGGGTGATATGTCCGCTTGTTAAATAGAATGGATTATAAGATGAAGACCGATACCGTTTTCGGTAAGATGGCTTGTGCGAAGCGCAACGGTCACGGGATATGAGGGATTGTGGCTGTAGGTGACGGCTTATACCTTACTCTTCCGGGAAAAGCACTTATTCTCGCTTATTGTAGTTAGAAAATCATTTTCGCTCGTTGTTGATGTGCATTTATCGATGCGGAATCATAAGCGCCATTTTCTTCCTCCTGAGCGAGGATTCTGGTCAGACTCTCGAACTGATTCTCACCTGCCAAGCTGTAAAATCTTACAGCTATTCACACGGCTTGTTTTAAGGTTTCATAGTACTGTTATTTCTCCGGGTTATTATCTGAACCAACCAGGTTTCCAGGCAGCTCCGGATTTTCTTAATGATATTTCCATACAAAAGCCAGGCAAGAAGTGTTGCAGGCGCTTCGCAGATCCCGTGTGGCACAGCCGAGGCTATGCAAATACAGAATGCGCACCCCAGATTTTCCGATAATCTCGATCAAAGTTTGACCGGGATTTGTCTTTTTGATGCTCAGACCTTGCATTTTCATTATCTGAATAAGAGTGCACGGCGCAATCTGGGCTATGACATGGATAGGCTGCCCATGACGACGCTATTTGACATTCAACCGGAACTGGACGAAGCGTCGTTCCGAACCATGATCAGTCCACTTGTAAATGGGGAGAAAGAGGCTCTGGTTTTCGAAACAATGCACTTGCGTGCCGACGGTACCCTTTACCCAGCCGAAGTCCACCTACAATGGGTTACGCAATCAGATTGCAGAGAATTTCTTGCAATTATGCTGGATATTACGAGTCGCCGCCGTGCCCAGCTAGCGTTGCAGGAAAATGAGGCGCGTTTTCGAATCATTGCCAATACGATCCCAACACTCTCATGGCTATTGGAAACCGAGGGATCGAGATCCTGGCACAACCAGCGCTGGTATGACTACACAGGCACAACGCCGGAAGAAATGAAAGGTTGGGGCTGGCGCAGGGTGCATGATCCAGCGCTACTGCCTGTTGTAATAGAAAAATGGAACGAAGCAGTCTCAGCCGGGCAGGCGTTTGCCATGGAAGTTTCCCTACTTGGCGCGAATGGGCAATACAGGATATTCCTGACACGGGCGGAGCCGTTAAAGGATGCGAAAGGCCAGTGATGCAATGGCTTGGTACCAATACCGACGTAAACGATCAGAGATCGGAGAAGAAAGCGCGGCGCGCAACCGAAAAGCAGCTTCAGGTGGTGATGGAGAGCATGAGTGAAGGTCTTGTGATCTCCGATTCAAGCGGAAAATTACTGCATTGGAATCCGGCAGCACTGAGGATGCATGACATCAGTAATGCGGAAGAGGTCTTGACCAATCTACGCAGCTTTGCACGGCTCTATGAGTTATCCACTGTTGAGGGTGCCGTTTTGCCTATCGAACACTGGCCGTTAGCGCGCATTCTCGGGGGCGAGCAGCTGCATGATCTGGAGTTGCGTGTCAGGCGCCTGGATAGAGAATGGACGCGTATCTTCAGCTATTCCGGCGCAATTTTGCAGTGTGGCGATGACAAAGACCTGGCGTTTATGATGATCAAGGATATTACCGAACGTAAATATGCGGAAGAAGCGCTGCGGGATGCCAAGGTAAACCTCGAGCATAAAGTAAATGAGCGTACTGCTCAGCTCGTGGCCAAGAGCAAAGAGTTGGAAAATTTTTGTTATTCGGTATCGCATGATCTCAGGGCGCCCCTTCGCGGGATAGCAGGCTACAGCCGTCTTCTGTTTGAAAGTTATCACGAGTGTCTTGATGAGGAAGGCCGCAGTTTTCTGAAGAATATAGGTGTGGCAACAACGCACATGAGTAGTTTAATTGAAGATTTGCTCTCTTATTCAAAGCTTGAACGGCAAAAACTATCTACAACGGCCGTCAGGCTTTCCAGCTTCCTGCCCCAGCTATTGGACCAGTTCAAGGACAGCATTGAAAATGCGCGTCTAACGGTCAAAGTCGACGATTTGCGCATTAGCGCCGATCCGGATGGTCTCGCAATTGCATTGCGTAACCTGATCGATAACGCGCTCAAGTTTTCAAGGTTTGCCCCTGAACCGGCTATCGAAATTCTTGCTCAGCCTGCCGATGGCTACTGCATCCTCTCGGTTCGGGATAATGGAATTGGATTCGACATGCGTTTTTACCACAAGATTTTTGAAATATTCCAGCGCCTCCATCGAGCCGAAGATTACCCCGGAACGGGTATCGGACTTGCGATGGTACACAAGGCCATGGAGCGGATGGGAGGACGCGTCTGGGCGGAAAGCGAGGTGGGCGGCGGCGCGGTTTTTTATCTCGAATTACCTCTATACAGTACCCCTACAGCAGTGATTCCGGCAGTTTCTGCGTCCGGTTAGCAACAACTATCGATGAATACTACGTTGCCGATCTTGCTCATTGAAGGCAACCCGATGGATGTGGACCTGACCCAGCGTGCGTTTATTCGGCACAATTTGGCCAATCCCCTTGAAGTAATGCGTGACGGTCAGGAAGCAATTGATTTCGTGGCAGGCTGGAGAGCAGGAGATCCGGTGCCTTCCGTGATATTGCTCGACTTAAAGCTCCCGAAAATTTGCGGGCTGGAAGTCCTCAGGGTCATTCGGGCGCATCCCGATATCGGAACTGTCCCTGTCGTGGTTCTTACGTCCTCGGCTGAGGATGATGATATTCGTAAAGCCTATTTGCTGGGTGCAAATTCCTACATCGTGAAGCCGGTGGATTTTGAAAAATTCATCGATGTGGCGCGGCAGATCGAACTCTATTGGACAGTTCTCAATATGCATAGTTTTTCGAAGCCTGCATAATGAAAATCCTCTATCTGGAGGATAACGCTCTGGACGCAGGTCTGGTGCGGCTGGAGCTGAAGAAACGTGCGCCGGATATTCAACTGGATATCGTCGGGACTTTGGCCGAGGCATTGGGACGGATCGAACGGTTCCATGAGATTTATGGAACCAGCCTGGAAACCCCGGCGATCGCGAGGGTGGGGGAGGATGCTTCACATCGCTACGATCTGATCCTGACCGATCTCAATCTTCCCGATGGCAGTGGCAGAACGTTGCTGGCACGGGTTCGCAGTCAGCGCCTGCCGCTCCCCGTCGTCGTGCTTACCGGTGCGAGCAACGAAGAAGTGCTGGTTGAATTGCTCCGGGCCGGCGCAGATGATTACGTCATAAAGCGTGACGGCTTCCTTGAAACGTTGGCTCTCGTGCTGCGTGCTGCATTCGACAAGTTTCGCACGGAAACCTATAGGAGAGCCGCTGCGCTGAGGGTTCTTTACGTCGAGCCTGATGCTGATGAATTCGATCTGGCCAAGCGAGAACTCGCTTCCATCGCGCCACACCTGCACATTGAGTCGGTTCAGACAGCAGGGCAGGTTTTTCAGCGTTTTGCGGCATCTGGTCCAGATGCCGCCATTGACGTTCTTCTACTTGATTATTATTTGCCCGGCGCCTCCGCCACCGATATTTTGAAGGAGCTGTGCCAGGTGCGTGGGTTTGACCTGCCGATCATTCTGGTTACAGGTTCCGGCGATGAGGAAATTGCGCGGCAGTCTCTCAAGCTGGGCGCCGCTGATTATGTGGTAAAAAGTGCGGGTTATCTTCAACGGTTGCCCACGGTCATTGAAAATGTCTGGCTCCGGGCCGAGTCAAATCGCAGAGAGCGGGTCTTGCTGGAGGAAAGGACCCGGCTTTCTCTTGCCACTGAAGCAGCCGCAATAGGTATTTGGGAGTGGAATACGGTTACCGGCAATATCATCTGGGATGATCGCATGTACGAGATTTATGGCGTTCCACGCGGGACCGCAATCACGTATGAAATCTGGAGATCCTACACTTATCCCGACGACTTGCCCGAGCAGGAAGCGCAATTAAAAAAAATCAGTGCGGAAAGTGGACGGGCACAGCTTGATTTCCGGATTCTGCGCGGGCACGAAACCATACGTCATTTGCATATCGCCAAAGCGGTAAAATGGAGCACGAACTGTAACGAGTTGCGAATAGTAGGCACTGCCATCGACATCACGAAGCGCAAGCAGACCGAACTGGCAATTCAAGAGCATGCCATGCAGCAGGGCCTTATTGCAGCGTTCGGGCAACAGGCGCTCGCCAGCGCAAATCTTGACGAGCTATGGGATCAGGCTGCGGTGATTGTATCCCAGGGCCTGAACATCGATTTTTGTAAAGTCCTCCAGCTTGCGCCGGATTTACGTTCTTTTGTACTCAAGGCGGGTTCAGGTTGGCAAGCCGGCTGGATAGGCCGCAAAATATCATTCACCTACGAAAACAGTCAGAACCGGTTTGTTCTCGCGAGCCACCAACCGGTGATCGTAGGAGATTTCCACTCCGAGACCCGTTTCAAGCCTTCGAATATTTTGCGAAATCACGGCATCCGTAGTAGTGCCGATGTGCTTATCTCGGGCGCTGGCGGCCCCTACGGTGTATTGGGAGCCTATTCACGTGAAGCGCTCCGCTTCACGTCGAGTAGTATCAACTTCTTGCAGAGCCTGGCCAATATCATTGCAACTGCTATCGACCGCAAAGCTACGGAGGAGCGCCTCACCTATCTGGCCCAGTTCGACCCGCTGACGGAGTTGCCCAACCGGAGCCTTTTCCTCGATCGCCTCAGGCGGGCAATGGAGCATGCGCAGCGCAATCGATGCCGGGTAGGTGTGGTATTCGCTGATCTGGATCGCTTCAAGATCGTTAACGACACGATGGGCCACAGCACCGGCGATAAATTACTGGTTCAGGTTGCGCAACGGCTGCAACGATGCGTGCGCTCATGCGATACGGTTGCGCGATTGGGTGGGGACGAATTTGCGTTCATTCTGACCGATCTGGCTCAAGCCGAAGATGCAACCTTGGTTGCAGAAAAGGTAATTACTGCGCTCTCGCTGCTCTTCGAATTGGAAGGGCAGGAAATTTACATTTCAGCGAGTCTTGGAATCAGCATTTATCCCGGAGATGGCACGGATGCGGATGGATTGCTCAGGAACGCCGACACCGCGATGTTCCAGGCAAAAGAACAGGGCCCAGCCACTTATCGGTTCTATCTGCCGCAGATGAATGAGCGCGCAGTAGCCCGCCTGAAAATTGAAACCCAGCTTCGTGGCGCACTCGCGCGGCGCGAGTTCGTGCTGCACTATCAGCCGAAGGCAAGTTTGGTTAGTGGTGAAATCACCGGTTTTGAGGCGCTGTTGCGCTGGCAGCATCCAACGCATGGGCTCGTGCCGCCGCTTCAGTTCATCTCGGTGCTCGAGGATACAGGGCTGATTGTTTCAGTTGGCGAATGGGTAGTGCGAACAGTCTGTGAGCAGATAAAAACGTGGCAGAATCAAGGGCTTTCCTTGTATCCGATAGCGGTTAATCTGTCGGCACGACAGTTTCAGCAGCAAGACCTCGATTCGTGTGTAGGAGAGACTTTGCAGATCACCGGAATTGATCCCCATTTGCTGGAATTCGAACTGACTGAATCGATATTGATGAAAGAAGCTGAAACAACCGCCAATGCGCTAAAAAATCTGAAAGCGTTCGGTGTGCAGATATCGATGGACGATTTTGGTACGGGTTACTCAAGTCTTGCCTACCTCAAGCGGTTTCCGCTCGACGTAATCAAGATTGACCGCGCATTCATTCGGGATGTTACCACTGATCCGGACGACGCAACCATCGCCGTGGCGATGATCAAACTGGCCCACAGCCTGGGGCTGAAGGTGGTAGCCGAAGGCGTTGAAACGAGGGCGCAACTTGATTTCCTGATAAAACACGGTTGCGATGAAATGCAAGGCTTCTATTTTTCGCGGCCCCTTCCGCTCGAGAGCGCATCCCAAGCGCTTATTAAAGGTTATCGGATACCGATGAGCAACGGGTCGCTGCATGAAAGATAACCTTGCGGCTTACCGTCAGTAGCGCTCTCGTCTCAGGTTTGACCGCCCCTGATTGCTATAAAGTCCTTTCCCTATTACGCGATATTTGTTAACTTAACTGCGCGCAAATTCCCAATCCGCGGGGGGCGGATGAATCTTTTGGCAGATAATGACAAATGAAAAAAATTATCCTGGTGATTTGCCTCATGTTCGCCTTTACTGGTGGGGCTTTTGCACAGAAGGGGGAGTTGAATCTTAGATCGCATTCAGTCCTGGTTATGGACGCTCAGCATGGGCATATCCTTTTTAACAAAAATGCCGATAACGTAATGCCGATCGCTTCTATTACGAAACTCATGACAGCAATAGTTGTGCTTGATGCGAAATTGCCTCTGGATGAGGAAATCGTCATTGAAGCCGCTGATATCGATGTTATCAAAAATACCCGGTCTCGCTTGCGCGTGGGGGGAAGCCTCACTCGCCAGGAAATGCTGCGGCTGGCATTGATGTCTTCCGAGAACCGTGCTGCGGCGGCGCTGGGGCGCACCTATCCCGGAGGCATCAACGCATTCGTCGCTGCAATGAATATGAAGGCATTCGAGCTCGGCATGGGCAACAGTTATTTTGTCGATTCTACCGGACTGAATAGTGCCAACGTTTCCACTGCGCGTGATCTCGCAAAAATGGTGAGTGCCGCACATGACTACGATGTCATTCGTGAATTTTCGACTACCGCTGCGCATGCGGTGGCGTTCACGGATGAAGACCGTAGCATGCAATTCGTCAATTCCAACCGCCTGGTGAGTAGCGGGAGTTGGGATATTGATTTATCGAAAACGGGCTTTCTCAGTGAGGCCGGGCGCTGTCTTGTCATGCGGGCCAACATAACGGGAAAAGCAATTATCATTGTATTGCTTGATTCCTGGGGAAAGAATTCGCGTATCGGTGACGCCAACCGCATCAAGAAATGGATGGAGATCGGGTTCACTCGTAAAGTTCGGGGGTAATATATTTAAGGAGGGCCATTTAAGGTGGGTAACGCTTGGCATATATCTGGGCCTCGGTCTTAAAGAAGTTTTTTGATACAAGCCCGGAAAAAGTTTCTGTCCTGCTATCTTTAACTCTGCATGCGGCCGCGCTTCAATGTGCGCTGATGCTGGGGTATCGCGCGGATATCGGGTATTCAGGCGGAATACAGGGTCGGCGCATGATTTTTTTCCAGGTAGGGCATTGCGTAGTACCAGGAAGCGAGCAGTCACCCGGGAAGGAACTGTCATGCAATTACAACTGATTGTCGCGCTCATCATTGTTTTTCTGATTGTTATGTTCGCGGTTCAGAACGCTGTGGCGGTAAGCGTCGTATTCTTTCTGTGGCGCATCGACGCGTCGCTTTCCTCTGTGATTGCTGTTTGCTTCGGCCTTGGAACGCTCATCGGTGCATTAATTACTGTTCCCACGTTGTTGCGTGAGCGAATTCTGATAAGCCGCCTGCGTAAACAAGTCGAAATATTGCGCGCGGAGAATGACAGCCTGAATGGGCTGAAGAAAGACGAATCTGCACTACCGTATGGGTACTAATTTATAGCCGCGAGCCCAACGGTAATATCGATTATCCGGTTTAACCTAAATCCGGTAGTAGCGGCCTCACCCGGAAGGTAAGCGTCAAATAATATGAAATATTGTTATTAATCATAACACTGATCTATTAAATGAGCGGTCAACTACCGGATTTGGGTTTAAAGCAGGCGAAACGCAAGAATGGCGATGATCGTGGGTGGAAGCGCGGCTGCCAACAAGCCTAAGGGATGTATTGCTCCATCTCTGAATGAACCTTTCAATATGGAAAAGCCTGCCGGGTTCGGCGCATTAGCAATGACTGTGAGACCTCCGCCGGTAACGGCGCCGGCAACGAGCGAATATCGGAACTCTGTACTCGTGCCTTCCAGGAGAGAACCCAGATAAGTGAGCGCTGCATTGTCGGTGATTGCTGTAAGTAGAGTTGCGCCAAAAAAAAGCACAGTGCTGTCCATGTCGATCAGCAAGGGCTGCAGCCACCACTTCTGTTGTCCCCCAAGGACGACCAGTCCGGCAAGGAAAAAAGCGACCAGCAACCCTTCGCGCAGAATCAGCCGGTCCTGGTAGCGTTCATAGGCGCTTGCAAAGCCCAGGAAGAAGAGCAGCAACCCCATGAACACGACAGGGTGATGCGCAAACACTACCACGCCTACCAGAAATACGATGTGCACAAGTACTACGGGTGATGGGACCTTGGCATGCGTAGCGCGCGCTTCACTTTTCAACCCCGATAATTCGCGTCGAAACAATAAAGTGACGACCAAGGCATTCACCAGCACGCCAATCGCCGCCTTCCAGCCAAATGTAGTAAACATGAAGGCGGTGTCCCATCCCCATTTGCCCGCCACCATGAGTACCGGCGGTGCGGCAAAGGATGTCATCGTTCCGCCGATAGAAATGTTGACGAACAGCACGCCGAGGGTAACATACTTGAGCCGGGTGGAAATCCCCTTGGAATAATAACGCTCAAGCAGAATCAGTCCGGCTAACGTCATGGCGCCCGGTTCGGTGATAAGTGAGCCCAGCAGAGGAACAAACGATAATGTGACGAAGTAAAATGCGCTGCCTTCCGGCCAGGGGATGAGCCTCGCAAGCGCTTTTACGTTGAGCATGGCGAACTGCAGGATCGGGCGGGTGCCGGCGATGACCATGATGGCGAACACGAACATCGGCTCGGTAAAGCTCTGTCGATCGAGGTAAGCGATGGCGGCGTGCTTGCCGTCCGTGACAAACATCATGATGACGAGGATCATGGCCCAAAAGCCGAAAACAACCTCGACCTCACCGAGAAAATGCCAGATGCCTGCGTGGGCGGGGTGGCTATGCGCCAGTTGCTCGAAATATTTCGTCGAGAAAGTGTGAATCAGCGCAATGCCAAACAGTATTGCGCCTACTATCTCGATGGGGGCGGGGTCCAATTCGTTTTATTTCATCGCATCAAGGTTGGCTTTTGCATCAGCATTTCCCTGGGCGGCGGCTTTCGCGAACCATTCTTTGGCTTTATCGGTATCCCTGGCTATCCCTTCCCCGGAAAAGTACATCACCCCAAGATTGTTCTCAGCATCGACATTGCCCTGATCAGCGGCCTTTTGAAATAACTCCACCGCTTTGACCGGATCTTTGGCGACACCTTCGCCATTCGCATACATCAGCCCGAGGTTGAATTGGGCATCCGCGTATCCCTGCGCAGCGGATCGATGAAACCAGGCAGCAGCCGTAACAGGATCATTACTCAGGATTTTGCCGGATGAATCCTTGGATATGGCTTCCCCCGTGTAGTACATGACGCCAAGTCCGTTTTGCGCTTTGGCATCGCCAGCCTCGGCATCTTTCCTTAATTGCAGGAATTTTTCTTCTGGCGTCGCTTCATTCTCGGAACCAGCCGGCATGATTTCCTTTAATATCGCCGATTTTTCTTCAGGGGTCAGCTCATTTTCCAGTATGCTCGGAATTTGTTTTTCCGATGTAAACTCATCCGGAAGCCGGGTCTGTGCTTCTGTTTTGGCGGCGGTCTCTGGCGCTTTCTCGCCGCACCCGGCAAGCATGAGCATGGGTACTGCGAGTAACGTAACAATAAGGATATTCATCGATTATTATGTCCTGTCAGGTCCCGTCCAGGCTGGTTAAGCGGTTGTGGAGTCAGAGGCAAATGGGCTTCAGCTTCATAAGCTGTAATACATATCAAACTCGACCGGATGGGTGGTCATGCGAAATCGTGTCACTTCTTCCATCTTGAGTTCGATGTAGCCATCGATCATATCATTCGAAAACACGCCACCCCGGGTAAGAAAGTTGCGATCCTTATCCAGGCTATCCAGCGCCTCATCCAGCGAGACACAGGGGTTGGGAATCCTGGCGGCTTCCTCGGGTGGAAGGTCATAAAGATTCTTGTCCATGGGGTCACCTGGATGAAGCTTGTTCTGGATGCCGTCCAGTCCAGCCATCATCAATGCGGTGAAAGCGAGATAGGGGTTGGCGGTAGGATCGGGAAAACGCACTTCAACGCGCCTTCCTTTGGGACTGTTGGCGTAAGGAATGCGCACCGCGGCGGAACGGTTGCTTACCGAATAAGCAAGGTTGATCGGTGCTTCAAAACCGGGAACCAGGCGTTTATAGGAGTTGGTGCCCGGATTGGTTATAGCGTTCAATGCCTTGGCGTGCCTGATAATGCCGCCTATATAATACAACGCCATTTCCGATAGTCCCGCATAACCATTTCCGGAAAATAGATTTTGTCCGCCTTTCCAGATCGACTGATGCACATGCATTCCGGAACCATTGTCGCCGACGATGGGTTTCGGCATGAAAGTCGCTGTTTTTCCGTAGGAGTGTGCGATGTTGTGCACGACATATTTGAATACCTGGGTCCAGTCGGCGCGCTTCACCAGGCTGCTGTACTTGGTGCCTATTTCACACTGTCCGGCAGTTGCGACTTCATGATGATGTACTTCGACTTCGATACCCAGTTCTTCCAGTGCAAGGCACATGGCGGAACGAATATCATGCAGGGAATCAACCGGAGGAACGGGAAAATACCCACCTTTTATACCCGGACGGTGCCCGGTGTTCCCCCCCTCGTATTTTAGCGCCGAGCTCCAGGCTGCTTCCTCGGACTCGATCTTTACCGAGCAGCCGGACATGTCAGCGTGCCAGATAACGGAGTCAAAGATGAAGAATTCCGGCTCAGGGCCGAAATAGGCGATGTCGCCAATACCCGTCGATTTAAGATAAGCTTCGCCGCGTTTTGCCAGCGAGCGGGGGTCGCGGTCATAGCCTTTGCCGTCGGAAGGCTCCACCACATCACAGGTCATGAACAGCGTCGCCTCGTCCATGAACGGGTCCATTTTTGCCGTGTCGGGGTCGGGTATCAGTAGCATGTCTGAGGCATGAATGCCTTTCCAGCCCGCAATGGAGGAACCATCGAACGCGTGACCATCCTCCAGCTTGTCCGCGTCGACGGCATGGGCAGGAAGCGTTACATGCTGTTCTTTGCCGCGGGTATCGGTAAATCTTAAATCAACGAACCTGACTTCGTTGTCCTGGATCATTTTCAGAACATCGGGTACCGCCATATTTCTCTCCATGAAGACTGCCTTGAATTGAAGCGCATAAGCACAAAGGTAACATTATATCAGCAGGAGCGTCTCCGTTTTTTCAACATGACGAGCCGAACATGCCCGGGGCCCGGCATTTTCCGAAAAGATGCGTGGGGATCCCGGGCCCCGCCGTGATGCTCGCTATGAAGCCTATTCAGCACATAAAGTTTTAGGTAAACACCCGCTTGAAAATGGATTACCATTGCATTTTAATCCGTTATTTCGGGAAACCATATGGAAACCATTGCTGCAATACTAGAGAGGGCGCAACAGCGCGCCAGGGAAATGGATTTGCCGTACGAAGGTGCACTGTTGCCCGGTGAAGCGCTTGATCTGCTGCAGGAAGCGCCTGGAGCAAAATTGGTGGACGTGCGCTCCAGAGCCGAATGGGATTGGGTAGGGAGAATACCGGGCGCGGTTGAAATCGAGTGGCAGTCCTATCCCGGCATGCGGCCCAACGCCAGTTTCCTAGACTATCTTTCCAGTCAGGTGGACAAGGAATCGCTGGTGATGTTCATCTGCCGCAGCGGAGGCCGCTCACATCAGGCTGCGGCTACCGCCACCGAATCGGGCTATGCAAATTGTTATAACATTCTCGAAGGCTTTGAGGGCGAGAAAGACGCCACCGGCCACCGCGGTACCAAGGGGGGTTGGAAAGCGGCGGGGTTACCATGGATACAGGGTTGAGCAAAGGGACCAACAAACCAGCGTTGGATCAGAATTCTCCGAGTTCGATTTTGAGAAATCGAAGGGGTTCAGTTCAGGCTGCTGACCATTTGACCATTCCCGAATAAGCTGTGATCAGCACAATGATTCCGAATCCGATGCGATACCATGCAAACACGGTGAAATCATGGTGACTGATAAAGCGCAATAATCCGCGTACAGCTAATAATGCGCTGATGAAGGAGGCCACGAAGCCGATAAAAAATACGCCGATATCGTCGAAATGGAGAATATCCCGATTTTTGAAAATATCGTAGAAGGTGGCCGCGAACATAACGGGTATTGCCAGGAAAAAAGAGAACTCGGTAGCGGCCTTGCGTGATAAGCCGAAAAAGAGTCCGCCAATAATCGTTGCACCTGAGCGCGAGGTACCCGGTATCAAGGCCAGACATTGCATTAATCCGACCTTCAGCGCGTGTTTCCAGTCGATATCTTCCACCCGTTCAACATCCACCACGTGTTTCCTGCGCTCGGCCCACAGGATTAGAATTCCGCCGATTATAAATGCCATTGCCACGGGTACCGGATGAAACAGATATTGCTTGATGGTTTTAATGAGCAATAAGCCCAAAATCGCAGCGGGCAGAAACGCGATGAAAAGATTGAGCACGAAGCGGTTTGCATCCTGACGCGAACCCACATCCGCGACTACGCTACGAATCTTGACGCGATATTCCCAGCATACCGCCAGAATGGCGCCCAGTTGAATGACAATCGTGAATACTTTTCCTTTGTCGTCATTGAAGTCGAGCAGATCGCCCGCCAGGATGAGATGGCCGGTAGAGGAAATGGGGAGAAATTCGGTCAGGCCTTCGATAATGCCGAGGATCAGGGCCTTGAGGAACAGAAACCAGTCCATATGTGATTATCCGGCCAAAAGAATTAAGCGCCGGACAAGCACGAGCGGATGCGGGTAAGTCAAGGTGTTACCAGGCAACGGGTTTTCCCAAGGGCGGCGTAGTGGTCGCGATTAACCGGGTGAATATTTTTGTCGGGCATTATCGCATCGAAGCCCGCTTCAGGCTTAAAAATACTTCTTGAGGTTGCCATAAAGACGATCAGAGAATAATTTAGAGGAGACCGCTCGATTTCCGTTTTCCCGGGAAAGCCGAGCGCTTCCTCTTCCTATTTAACGGTTGGCTCTATGGCAGGATGAGTGCAATACGCCATCACTATTACAGTTTGCTGTAAATCTCCGTCCCTTTTGCCACAAATTCGACCGCTTTTTCTTCCATGCCTTTTTTCAACGCCTCATTTTCGCTAACACCTTTCTGTGCGGCAAAATCGCGAACGTCCTGGGTTATTTTCATCGAGCAGAAGTGGGGGCCGCACATGGAGCAAAAATGGGCAAGTTTAGCGCCTTCCTGCGGCAGGGTTTCGTCATGGAACTGCTTTGCCTTGTCGGGATCGAGACCAAGGTTGAACTGATCATTCCAGCGAAACTCGAAGCGGGCTTTTGAAAGTGCATTATCGCGAATCTGCGCACCAGGGTGGCCCTTCGCCAGGTCTGCCGCGTGAGCAGCAATTTTATAAGTGATAATCCCATCTTTTACATCATCCTTATCCGGCAGGCCAAGGTGCTCTTTTGGCGTAACATAACACAGCATTGCCGTGCCATACCAGCCGATCATGGCGGCGCCGATGGCGGATGTAATATGATCGTAGCCAGGTGCAATGTCGGTAGTGAGCGGCCCCAACGTATAGAACGGAGCCTCGGCGCAGTATTTCAACTGCATATCCATATTTTCCTTGATCAGGTGCATGGGAACATGGCCCGGACCTTCGATCATCACCTGCACGTCATGTTTCCAGGCGACCTGTGTTAATTCGCCGAGGGTTTTCAGTTCCGCGAACTGGGCTTCATCGTTGGCATCGTGAATCGAACCGGGGCGCAGACCATCTCCCAGGGAAAAGCTCACGTCATATGCCTTCATGATTTCGCAGATTTCTTCGAAGCGGGTATACAAAAAACTTTCCCTGTGATGCGCGAGACACCACTTGGCCATGATGGAGCCGCCGCGCGAAACGATGCCGGTCAGACGTTTTGCCGTCATTGGAACATAGGCGAGCAGCACGCCGGCATGGATGGTGAAATAGTCCACGCCCTGCTCAGCCTGTTCGATCAGCGTATCGCGAAAAATTTCCCAGGTGAGGTCTTCCGCTTTGCCATCGACTTTTTCCAGCGCCTGATAAATTGGCACGGTGCCGATGGGAACGGGGCTGTTGCGGATTATCCACTCACGAGTTTCATGAATATTTTTTCCGGTGGAAAGATCCATTACCGTATCTCCGCCCCAACGGATAGCCCAGGTCATTTTCTCGACTTCTTCCTGGATGCTCGAACCCAGTGCCGAATTACCGATATTCGCATTGATTTTTACCAGAAAATTGCGGCCGATGATCATCGGTTCGGATTCGGAATGGTTAATGTTGGCAGGAATGATGGCGCGACCCCTGGCTACTTCATCGCGTACGAATTCCGGCGTGATATGCTGGGGCAGAAAGGCGCCGAAATCCTGCCCGGGATGCTGGCGTGTGAGTAATTCCCGGTGCTGATTACCCAGGTGCTCGCAACGTTGATTTTCACGTATGGCTACATACTCCATTTCCGGCGTAATGATGCCTTGACGCGCATAATGCATTTGCGTGACATTCGCTCCGGCCTTGGCACAGCGGGGCTGGCGCTTCAAATCAAAGCGCATTTCAGCGAGCTTGGGGTCGGCCAGGCGCTGCCTGCCATAAGCGGAAGCGGGACCGGAGAGAATTTCCGTGTCGCCCCGCTCGTCGATCCATTTTTCGCGTAAGGGCGCCAAGCCGGAACGGATGTCGATGTTTATCGCCGGATCCGTGTATGGACCAGAAGTGTCGTAAACATAAATTGCCGGGTTTTGTTCCGCACCCATGCTGGCAGGCGTGTCGGATTGGCTGATTTCCCGCATCGGCACTTGAATATCAGGGCGGGAGCCATGTACATAAATTTTTCGGGATTCAGGCAGGGGCTTGACCGCCCCTTCGTCCACATGGGCTGTTTTGCTCGAAAAGGGCAAAGGAATTTGTGCGGCATTTAAAACGGTTGCATTCATAATACGCTCCTTTAGCGCCGTAAAGGAGCGGGATAGTCACATCCCAGCTTCCCTACGGCGGCATTATCCGTGTCAGGTAGTAAGGGACTGTCTCACCAGTTTCCGGCGTTTCCGGAAAGGACCCCTAGCTGCTGCTGTGAAGCTAATGGAAATGTGGAATAATTGCAAGTCTGGGACGATATTTTATATAAAGGCTGGACATGGATCTTGAACAAAACCGTTTTAACATGATAGAACAGCAAATTCGTACATGGGAAGTGCTGGACCAGGAAGTTCTCAAATTATTGTTCGAGCTGCGGCGCGAGGAATTCGTCCCGGCGGCTTACCGCTCCCTTGCATTCGTGGACATGGAAATTCCGCTGGGATATGGTGAAGTAATGCTTGCCCCAAAAATGGAAGCGCGGATTTTGCAGGAATTGCAAGTAAAAAAAACCGACAGGATTTTGGAGGTAGGCAGTGGCAGCGGATACTTGACCGCATTGCTGGCAACCAAAGGCGAATTTGTTTGCAGCGTGGAAATTGTGCCGGAACTGAAAGCCATGGCGGAAAAAAATCTCCAGGCGCATGGAATAACCAATGTAATCCTGGAGAATGGAGATGCCGCCCGCGGCTGGCCCCGGCATGGGCCTTACGACGTGATCGTACTGACGGGATCGACTCCGGTTTTACCGGGGGCTTTCCAAAAAAGCCTCAAAACCGGTGGACGCCTGTTCGCGGTGACAGGCGATGCTCCGGTCATGCAAGCTGTGCTCGTCACTTGCGTGGTTCAAAAGGAAAAAGCGGGCGTATATAATACGGTCGGCTTGTTTGAAACCTGTATTTCCCCGCTCAGAAACGCGATGCAGCCTGAGAGATTTACATTTTGATCTTACGGCCCAATCCATGAATTACAAGTCCGCCTGGCTGATCTAGCTCAACCGCGTTCAATCGGTCGATAGCTCTTTTTTCGTCCAAGAGTTAGACAATCTGGAATCAAAGTGAAAATTCGGCAATACATTTATGCATTACTGATTGCAGGAGCAGCTTTACATACTCCAATCCACGCGGCCGACCTGATGGAAACCTATCGTCAAGCGCTGGAAGAGGACGCGCTATATAGCGCCGCGCGTGCTGCCCACATGGCGGCGCAGGAAAGGCTGCCGCAGGGTCGAGCCGGACTGCTTCCCACTCTCTCGCTTGCGTTTGTGAAGCGGAGGCAATTCATAGATATAGGCAACGTCAGCAGTATCGCGCCTGTCGGGACGGTTGGAACGGTGAGGCCGTCTGAAGTGATTATCGATAACCAGAGCCTGACTATCACGGCAACCCAGCCAATTTATCGCAAGGAAAATTTCGTAATCTATGAACAGTCCAAGCTTCAGGTTGCTCAGGCGGACTCACAGTTCATCATTGCAGCACAGGATCTGATCCTCCGGGTCGCCCAGGCATATTTGGACATCCTCACCGCCCAAGTGAATCTGGAGGTGGCAGAGGCCCAGAAGAAAGCGATCTCGGAGCAGCTTGAGCAGGCCAAGCGCAACTTTCAGGTGGGTACGACGACTATCGTCGATACTTACGAAGCCCAGGCCCGTTTCGATCTGACTACATCTCAGGAAATCGCTGCAAAGAACCAGTTGGAGGTGGCGCAGCGCACTCTGCAACAGATCATCGGACGTATGCCCGATGAACTCGTGCGCCCGAAAGACACTACCTTCGAGTTGCTCAACCTGAAGTACGCGAACATGCAGGATTGGATAACCGTAGCTGAACAGAATAACCTTGCGCTGAAAGTACAGCAATCGGTATATGAAATCGCAAAACAGGACGTGGAACGAGCCAAGGCAGGGCATTATCCCACGCTGGACCTGGTCGCCATATACAGCGACCAGAAAGGTGTGGGCGGTACAATCACCGGCCGGCCAATTGACCTGACCTCAAAAGAAATAGGGATTCAAGTCAGCTTTCCGTTGTTTCAGGGTTTCGCTGTGCAATCACGGGTGCGTGAAGCCCTGGCTATCCAGGAAAGAGTGTTCCAGGAACTGAACAATACCCGACGCAACAGCGTTCTGCAGGTGAGCCAGCAGTACCTGAACGTTACCAACGGTATTGCCCAGGTAAAAGCGCTAAAGCAGGCGCTGCTATCCAGCCGGAGTCAGCTGGACTCCACCAAGCTCGGGCAGGAGGTTGGCGTGAGAACGGAGGTGGACGTATTAAATGCTCAGCAGCTATATTATTCGGCCCGCCGGGATCTCGCCCAGGCGAGAAATAACTTTCTCATGTCCAAATTGAGATTAGAGGCTGAGGCGGGAGAATTAGACGAGGATGATTTGAGGGAGGTAAACCAGGCATTATTGCAATAACCTCTTCAAACCCCTTTTTAAATGAGGTTTTTGACGTAGGACCCCTCACGGCGTTGACGCGCAAGTGGTTGAGTGTTAGATTTTCTCAAAAGGAGAGGTTGCAAGTCGTTTTTGGTTTATTGATGGATCGGTGCATTGTTCTGATGCCCGAACCGGCTACCCACCAGGAACTGCATTTGCGGTTGAGGCATGGCAGTACCATGCCTTGTGGCGGTAAGCTCGCAGCAATGAACGCAGGAAAACTTCAGCTCGAATTCTCCGTAACATATCATCAACCAATTATTTTGCCTGGGCATATCGGCCTAATTCAAGCGGAACGGACGTGATCTTCCACAACGCCCGTTGTCGCGCCGTTGTACCTTCAAATTGAATATACGTAGCGTGATGGCTACCGAGGCCAACCATGAGCGAGCCAGCCGTATCTGATACATACCGGGGTCAGCCGTCTATCCTTTCGACTGGCGACAGACCCTCGGGCATTCGAGACACCCGTCCGACGGAAGCCGTCAAAGGCGTGCTGGATGCAAAAACTTTTGGCGCAATCGAAACGGACCAATTATTCGATTCCCTTAACCACGCTGTCACCCATGCCGGGCAATGTGTGCTTTACCGGTCCCTTGCCCAACCGGGGACGGATGCCGAAGTGATACGCGGAAAACACGAGGCATTGCGCGAACTGGAATCGGATCCCAGCCTTTACAAAGCCTTACGGCATTTCGTGGAGATCATGGCGGGAGGAGAACAATGTCTTTATCAATTGCTATACGGTACGTTTACCGGTGGGCTCGCCATCGCTAATTCCAGAGCCGGTAAAGATGAAATGGAATTTAGCGGTTACGGTTATCATCAATTCGTTGATGGTACCGCTTTTGTCATCGATATGGTCGAGGCAATGCAAACCCTGCCACAGCCGAAGAGCGCGTATCTGCAGGGCTTATTCGACGCGATTCGCGATTTTGGAAACACGCGCACTTATTCCCTGATGCGTGGACCGGTCTATTCTGTGGACGGAAAGTTCAAGACCAGGGACGAAAGACCACCTTATCTGCCAATCCTGCGCTTTAGGCCGTCGATGATTAAACCCCTTCCGATGTTCGGGGCATTGGGTGCGATAGGGGCAGCGCTTTATTTCTTTCAGAGCTTGCTGGCTGGCTTTGGCATTTCTTACCTAAGCTACGGAATACTTGTGCTGGCGGTACCGGTGCTGTCGGTCCTCCTGATAGCCATTGCCGCGTCCGATCGCGATTCAGTCATATATCCGCTACGCAAGCTGTTCAAGAACAGCGCCGAGTTGGCGCGTATGTTGGAGACGCTGGGGCTGATCGATGAACTCTTGGCATTTCATCATTATTCGCTCACGTTTGGCGGCAAGACGGTGCTGCCGGAGATATTGGAACGCGAACGCCATTTCCTTAGTGTTACCGAAGCCAGAAACCCGTTACTTGCCAAAGCAAATCCCGATTATGTGCCAAACGACATTCTACTGAACGATACCGGACGGCTACTGGTAATCACAGGGCCGAATAGTGGCGGTAAGACCGCTTACTGTAAAACAGTGGTCCAGATTCAGCTACTGGGGCAGATCGGTTGTTACATTCCCGCAGCAGCGGCGCAGATGGTACTGGCGGAACATATTTTTTACCAGGTGCCAGATCCGGGCCGTCTGGATGAGGGCATAGGACGCTTTGGCCATGAACTGAAGCGTACGCGCGAGATTTTCTTCAGCGCTACGCCCGACAGCCTCGTCGTGCTCGATGAGCTGTCGGAAGGGACGACGTTCGAAGAGAAAATGGAGCTTTCCGAGTATGTCCTCGCTGGTTTTTACAAACTTGGAGCAAGCACACTGCTTGTCACGCATAACCATGAATTATGCGAGCGCTTGCAGGAAAGGGGAATGGGCCGCTACCTTCAAGGAGAGTTTCTTCCTGAAGGGCCCACCTATCGTCTGATTCCGGGTGTATCCACGGTAAGCCATGCCGACCGCGTGGCCGCTGCCCTGGGTTTCAGCAAGGAAGATGTGGAGAAACACCTTACGACACGGCGTATGTGAGCGCAAGGCAAAGGACTGTTTTTGTGTTAGATGTGTTGATGCAGATATATGAGTGTGCTTTGATCTTTTCGTTGCGTTATCTATTTTTGAGTTACACCTTCAATCGCCCGGTCTGAATTCGATATGGGGTGTAAAAGCTGTGGAGCTACCGCAACAATGCAGTTTCGAACGTTGTTTATAAATTTTGGACCAACCGCGCTGACTGGGTGTCAGCCATGCTGAAGTCATTGGTTACAGGCGCGAATGGATTCGTGGGTTCGGCAGTTGCGCGCTGTTTGCTTAACGCAGGCCACGAGGTGCGGTGCCTGGTCAGGCCGGGAAGTGATCGTAGAAATCTCTATCAACTACCTGTTGAGATCTCGGAAGGTGATCTGCGCTCTGCCCCATCACTAAAACGTGCGGTCGCAGGCTGTGATAATTTATTTCATGTTGCCGCCGATTATCGGCTCTGGGTGCCGAATCCTGAAACCATGTACGACATCAACGTGAAGGGAACTCAGGCGCTGATACTGGCTGCTGCTGAAGCGGGAATGAGACGCATGGTATACACCAGCAGCGTGGCGACCCTGGGAACGAGCCAGGATGGCGTCCCTGCAAACGAGGACACGCCCTCGAGCCTCCTGGCCATGAATGGGCACTACAAGCGATCCAAATTCATGGCGGAACAGGTCGTTCAGCGGATGACCGATGAGCATAAACTGCATTTACTCATAGTGAATCCATCTACGCCGATGGGGCCGCGCGACATAAGGCCCACGCCGACAGGGCGTATAGTCGTTGACACCTTGCGCGGCCGTATGCCGGCCTATGTGAATACCGGCTTGAACGTCGCTCATGCCGATGACATTGCACGGGGCCACCTGCTGGCCTATGCGCATGGAAAACCAGGAGAGCGTTATATCCTGGGAGGCGAAAACATGACCTTGCTGCAAATATTGCAAGCAATAGACAAGATTAGCGGAAAGCGGAAAAAGCGAGTCAGCCTTCCCGTCAAGCTGATTCTTCCCGCTGCCTGGTTAATGGAAAAAATGGCAATGGTCACGAATGTTGAGCCGCGCGCGACAGTGGACAGCCTGCGAATGGCCAAACAAAAGATGTTTTACTCCAGCGACAAGGCCATACGTGAATTGGGTTACCAGTACCGGCCGGCGGCGGAAGCGCTTGAAGATGCGATGAATTGGTTTCTGGCCAATGGTTATTGCGGATAGATCTTTTCAGGCATTGCAAGCTCCTCGGTACAAGTCAGTCGAATAATGCACGAATCATTATCTTCCGAGCCGAAACGCTGCATGGCTTCGGTGCCACCGAACTCTGGTTGTTTGCAGAGATGCTGCCACCATGAGCAGCACTCTGCAGGGTAAAGACAGGTTCAAAATGTGGTGGCGCTGGCGCCTTGCCCATCTGCTAAAGGTTTGCCATTGCTGGCTTTCGTCGTAGTCTTGCTTTTGACCTTGAGCGGGGTGAAGCGGGCGGAGGTTACCTCCTGTTCCGGTAGCTCAACGAATACGGTCACTACCGATTCTGGTGAAACGACGAAATCCCCCGTTCCTTTCAATATATTATTACCCGCCGGTTCCAGTTTGACCGAGATCTTGTTCTTCGTCTTGCCGGTTTGAACGGTTGCCTTGCCTGCACCCCCTTCGGTGCTGAGATTTCGGTCGGCATGATCCATTACATAGAGTACGATTTCCTTATCCTTGGCGACAAGCTCCAGATGATACGGACCGGCCATGCGCGTTTGCCCGCCGTGAACCGACTCCTTGGAATCGAAATATTCCTCGGTATGGGCGCCGGCAGGTAAGGCAATAGCAAAAGCAAAAGCAGATCCAAACAGAATGGTAGATATGAACTTATTCATCTTGATTCTCCTCGATAATTGAAATAAGTCGTTAATGTCCATCACTGATGCTCTGTAGCGCCAACGTATTACGGATAATAAATGCTGCCGACACGATCCTTCATTGCGCACCCTTCCTGCTCCGGTCAACCTGAGCCGCCGTAACCAGGGTGCCCCGATTACCCCATGCGTTGCGGATATATGACAAGACCAGCGCAACCTCCTCATCACGCAGGATTTGCGCAAACGGTGGCATGCCATAAGGTCGCGGATTGCTTGCGATGACGGGTGCGTAGCCACCATTGAGAATGCTGCGAATTGCATTAATCGGGGAGGCCAGTGTAATGCCGCGGTTTCCCGCCAGCGCCGGATAAGCGCCGGGGGCGCCCTGCCCCAAATTTCCATGACAATCCTGACAGTGCGTCTCGTAGATCTCGCCGCCTTGGCGGAGCAGCGTGTCGACTTCTTCCGTCAGCGCAGGGGCTATGCCTCTGGAGCGGGGACCGGTCTCAGGTAGCGACTTCAGGTAGGTCGCCATGGCATAGGCGTCCTCCTTCGTCAGATATTGAAGACTTTGGCTGATGACATCCGCCATCGGCCCTGTTGTGATTGCGCGGCTAGACGAACCTGTCCTCAGTAATTCAACGATGTCCTCGACCGCCCAGTCGGAAGTGCTGGCCTCCTGGAGAGATGTCAGAGAGGGCGCGTACCAGTTCGAGCCCATGAGCTGTCCTCCCCCGAATAGTTCGCCCTGGCTTGCGCCGAACGGGTTCCGGGCGGTATGGCAAGCATTGCAGTGGCCGAGTCCTTGCACCAGATAGGCGCCCCGGTTCCATTCATCGCTCTTTGCGTTATCAGCCCGATAAACGCCTTGCTCGAAATAAATGGCGCGCCAGATATAAATGAGTGGACGGAGGTTGAAAGGAAAACGGATCTGGTTCGGCCGATTGCGCTGCTGAGCAGGTGGAAGCGATTGAAGATAGGCAAAGATTGCATCGGAGTCCTCACGCGTGATCTTCGTATATTCCGTATAGGGAAAGGCGGGGTATAAAGGGCTGCCGTCGCGTGCCTTGCCATCGTGGAGCGCTCGCCAGAAGTTCCCCTCATTCCAGAGTCCAATACCCGTTTCCGGATCAGGGGTAATATTAGGTGTGATGAAGGTCCCGATAGACGTATCGAGGACATGTCCCCCCGCATAGGGTCGCCCACCCTGTGCCGTGTGGCAACCCATGCAATTGCCGGCCTGCGCGAGATAGGCGCCCCGCGCCTGCTGTTGCTGTTGTGCTTGCCGCCCGGTAATGCCATCTGTTTTTGCCGGTGGCGATTCCACGCCGGCAGGAACAGAGGAGGAGCTTACCGGTACCATGAAAATGCCGAGGCCTATTAGCCCGGCAAGCGCCGCAGCCAATAGGATAAGTTTCATTGCAACCCTCCTGGTTGGAGGACGATGCTGCTGCAACGCTCAGCCAGCTTACCAGGGAGAGTTGCCGCCGGGCTTGCGCGCGTTGAGAGGGCTTCGGAAACGGGTTGCGCGGCCAGCCACGCCGCAATGGCGCTCGCCTCGTTGGTTGTGAGCTGTTTTGCGATTTCGGACATGCAGTCGGGCGTTTCCCCGCGCATCGCTCCTCCATTCTGCCAGTTACCGAACTGGGCGATGATATAGACGCGCGGCAGGCCCAGCAGGCCGGGAATAAAAGGCTCCGTGCCCATCAGGTCTTTGCCGTGGCATTCAGTACACGCGGGAATCTTACGGCCGGGGTCGCCCTGAGTAATAAGCCTGCGGGCGAGTTCAACTTCATCGGGCGATGACTTTAATGGTTCGGGCGGGGGGAAAGCCTGTTTCAACGAAGCGAAATAGGCGGCCATATCGCGCAGGTATTGATCGGGCAAACCTTCAAGCAGCAAGGCCATGGGGCGGTAGTGGCGCCGCTCGTCACGGAAATTGCGCAGCTGGTTGAACAGATAGCCTTCCGGCTTGCCAGCAATACGCGGGTAGTACGCATCTCTGCCCTGTTTATCCTCTTTGCCATGACAGGCAGTGCAGGCCTTTACCCGCTCCGCCATGGTGTCGGGTACATCAGCCGGGGAAACTCCGGTGGCGATTGCATGGTCGGTAAACAACAAAAAAGCGATCAGGACAACTCGTATCATTGCGTTCTCTACCCCTTTGTTTGGTTCGTTTAACCGGATGCACCGTAAGATCAACTGAAATTCCGCAGCTTTACTGCCACTACCGCGCAAATTTCCGCACTACCGCCATCAGCTCATCAATTGCCTCATCGCCCTGACCTGATTTGATGGCGCCTTGCATGCATCCATGCGTATGGTTTTCCAATAACAGCATGGCCACCGCGTCAAGTGCGGATTGCAGCGCAGAGACCTGGTTCAGGATGTCAACGCAATAACGATCTTCCGATATCATTTTGTTGACACCCCGTACCTGCCCCTCGATGCGGTTGAGCCGCTTTATCAGTGCTTCCTTGTCCGGTTGCACCACCGTCTGCGGTGCATGGCATGGCTTCTTGCTAGGTAATGACTTCAAAGCCGGCGTCCTCGATAGCGTTCTTGAACTGGTTGGGTTTAGTAGTGGCAGCGTCGTACTGGATGGTCACCTGTTTCTGTTCGAGAGAAACATCCGCACTGTCCACGCCAGGAATTTTCTCCAGCACGCTCTTCACACTATTGACGCAGCCCATGCAGGTCATTCCCTCGACTTTTATGACTTCCGTTTGCATTTTCATACTCCTTCCGTTTAAGTGAATGCGTTAAGTGAATCGATCAGCTGTTCAAACGCCGGCTCGCCACCGTTTCAACAACAGCGAATTGCCTACTACCGATACCGAGCTCATTGCCATTGCTGCACCTGCGACCACGGGATTAAGCAATCCTATCGCCGCCAGCGGTATCCCCAGCACGTTATAGATGAAGGCGAAGAACAAGTTCTGGCGGATTTTTCCCAGCGTTGCGCGTGAAAGCGAGATAGCATCCGCCACACTCATCAGGTCATTACGCATAAGTGTGATGTCGGCGGCCTCGATCGCCACGTCGGAGCCTTCTCCGATAGCGAAGCTCACGTCGGCCGCGGCCAGCGCCGGTGCATCATTGATACCATCGCCTACCATACCGGTAAATTTACCGTTTGCCTTCATTTTGCCCACTTCGGCAGCTTTATCCTGAGGCAGCACCTCAGCACGATAAGTGGTAATGCCTGCTTGCCCGGCAATGGCGGCTGCGGTGGCGGAATTGTCGCCGGTGAGCATCACGACTTCGATTCCCATCGACTGTAGCCGCGCTACCGCTTGTGCGGAACTATGCCTCAGCCGGTCGGCGATGGCGAGATGGCCGAGAACTTTAGGCGCCGTGCTGTTTGTACTGGTTACCAGAGCCACGCCTACGACAGTTTTACCCTCGGCCTGAAGAATGGCCATCGAATTTTCATCGACCAGCGCGCCATGTTCGCGCAGAAATCGGGGCGAGCCGAGAAGATACTCGATGCCATCGATGCAGCCAGTGATACCGCTGCCGGTGACGGCTCTGAAATTGCTCACTGTTTGTGGCTGGATACCCAGGCTACTGGCATGCTCCATCACTGCTTTTGCCAGAGGATGCTCCGATCCCCGCTCGAGCGTCGCGGCAATCTGCATCAGATCGTGTTCCATAACCGTTCCTGCCGGAACAATATCCGTCACTGCGGGCGCCCCCTCGGTGAGCGTGCCGGTTTTGTCCACAATCAGAACCTGAATTTTTTCGGCCTGTTCCAGTGCAGCAGCGTTTTTCACCAGCACGCCGGCTTGGGCCCCGCGTCCCGCACCCACCATGATTGCAGTTGGCGTAGCCAACCCCAATGCGCAGGGGCAGGCAATAACCAGCACCGCTACGGCATTAATGAGAGCCGGCACAAAATCCGCGGCCAGCCACCAGTTGAGGACCAGGGTCAGCGCGCTGAGAGTGACCACCACCGGCACAAACACGCCTGAAATCGTATCGGCCAATCGCTGGATGGGCGCCTTGGAACCTTGCGCTTCTTCAACGAGACGGATAATGGCCGCAAGTTGGGTATGAGCGCCGACACCGGTCGCGCGACATTTAAGCAGCCCCTGCTGATTCATGGTAGCCGCGTAGACCTTCGCGCCAACTCGTTTTGTAACGGGCAGGCTTTCGCCGGTCAACATCGCCTCGTTCACGCTGGAGGCGCCTTCAATGACGACGCCATCCACCGGCATATTCTCGCCCGGGCGAACGATAAACACCTCTCCCGGCTTGAGGCTGCTTGCATCCACTTCCACGATCTCGCCGTTGCGCTCCACCCGGGCAATCTTGGGCTGCAGCCTGACAAGTTCCTCAATAGCCGCCGAAGTCTTGCCCTTGGCGCGGGCTTCCATCAGTTTACCCAATAGAACCAACGTGATGATGACCGCGCTTGCCTCGAAATAGACGTGCTGATCCAGGCTCAGCACCACTACCACTACGCTGAAAAAGTATGCTGCGCTAGTGCCCAGCGCGATAAGCACATCCATGTTGGCTCCGCCGCCGCGTAACGCATTCCATGCCGCGGTATAGAAGCGCTTGCCCACCCAGAACTGTACCGGCGTTGCCAGCACCCATTGCAGCCAGCGCGGCAGTTCTGCACCGCTTTCCCAGAGCATCGGCGCCATCTGCAGCAATAGCGGCAGGCTGAGCGCAGCTGCAATCCAGAACATGCGAAGTTCCGCGTTGTAAGCGGCAAGCCTGCGCGCTTTCTCCTCGGCGCGACTGGCTTCGCTGATTTCGCTGGCGCCGTAGCCCGCCCGGGCAATTGCGGCAATCAGGTCATCCACTGCTATCGCGCCGGGGCTGAAGCCGGCGTGGGCAATCTCTGTAGCGAGATTGACGGTAGCGGTGACGCCCGGCAGTTTATTCAGCGCTTTTTCGATACGGCCGCTGCACGCGGCGCAGGTCATTCCCGTGATTTGCAGTTGCACCGATTGTGGAACCACGTGAAACCCGGCTTTCTCAATCGAACGGACCAGATCTTCAGGCTGGGTCGTGGCCGCATCAAACTCAACCCGCGCTTTTTCGTTCGCAAAATTAACTGCAGCACGTACGCCTGGAAGCTTATTAAGGTTTTTTTCAATACGGGCCGCACAGGCGGTGCAGGTCATGCCTTCGATCGGCAATTCTATTTGCTTAAGCGCTAGAGAATGCATGGATGCCTCGCGTCGCAAGATTCATTGATAAACTCGACAAATGTAAATGTATTCGCTCAGCGCTGCGTGGGCGCGTCGCTCGGCTCGAGGTGATTGTCTGCTGGCTTTACCTGCTGCCAAGGGGACGAAAGCGAGTTAAAGTCATAACCGGACCCCGTCAGCTTGAGTCCTCGATCCGCCATCATCACACCCATGGCGATAACCAGAATTGCGGAAGCAAGCACCAGCTGGCGCATGATGCTGCGGGACACGCTGCTGGCGACCAGGCCGAAGCTCAGGAGCGGCAACAGCGTGCCCAGGCCGAAGAAGAACAGCATGGTAGCGCCTTCCTGGGGACTGCCAGTACCTGCTGCCATGATGTACATGGCTTGCAGAGGACCGCAACCCAGCATGAATCCATTCAACAGCCCGATTACGAGAGGGCTGCGCTGGCTTCGTAGTTCATTCGCGACACCTTTGGTCACAAAATGAGGCAGGCGCAGGGTAAAGCCGCGCAGCGCAGCAAATACATCCAGCATTTTCAGACCATAGATAATTACAAAGAGGCTGGCTGCGATACTGATGATGCCCCGCATGTAAGGAGTAAAAGTCACGACCGAGCCCAGCAAGCCTAAAGTGCCGCCAATGGCCGCGTAAGAGGCTGTCTTGCCGGTTGCGTACATCAAGTGGCGCATCGCGGTGGAAGCTACGGATTGAGGAACACCTGAGGTCGCGTAGCCGACCACAAAGCCGCCGCACATGCCAACGCAATGGAACCCCGTAAAAAACCCGATGGAAAATAACATGGCATGTCCGAGATTGGGGTTCATCTCTCCCACTAGCCCCGGTATCATGCTTTTGCCCCAAAAGGTAACGCCACCGACCATCAGCAGGAAGAACAGTAAAATCAGTCCGTTTCGCAGATGCTGGCCTGAAGCGTCGGCGATGGCGCTTTCAAACTCATAACCTTTTTCTTCGATTGCATTGCGAATGTCGATTTCCTTGATGCGCTTGCCGTCGAACTCGACATCGACAGTCTGCTTTACGTAATCCGCTTTTACCTTCTGCACACCGGGAAGACGATTCACTGCATGCTCGATGGTTTCTTCGCACCCCGAGCAATGCATGCCTTTGACTTTCAGATGAGAGGCTTTATTCGTCATCGTCGCACCTCTGGTTTCACAGCAGATGTCTACAATGCAATTCCACTGCTTTGCCTATCTACTACGGCTTTATTTTCTGTTTTTCCCGGCTTCAATTGCGTGACGTAGTGTTCGCTGCGGCAGGAAATCCAATGTTTATTTAGACCACCTGTTTGAATGTCTACGATAAAATCGTATACTACATGGGGGTATATGTCAATACCTGGGTAGGGTATATTGCAGGTGCGACCAAGCTGGGCGCGTTTATACAGCCCCGCTTGGTCGCACCGGGTTCACTGGAGATAAAGGGGTAAAGGTAGCGCCGGTTGCTATGCTTGAAGAACCCCTGGATAAGCCAGGATTGCTGACCAGGGTTTGCGGAGAATTAGAGATTCCTGATGGCATTCGACAGGAGCAGTCGACTTGCCTTCAAGACCTGGCCTTTCATCCAGGTCAATCTTGCCGTCGTAATTGCGGAAACAGAATCACGTCGCGAATACTCGGGCTATCGGTGAAGAGCATTACCAGGCGGTCTATACCGATACCCTCGCCCGCGGTCGGGGGCAGGCCGTACTCGAGCGCGCGAATAAAGTCAGCGTCATAATACATGGCCTCGGCATCTCCCGCTTCTCTTGCATCGGCTTGTTCGAGAAAGCGCGCCGCCTGGTCCTCCGGGTCGTTCAATTCCGAAAATCCATTGGCGATTTCGCGGCCGGCAATGTACAGTTCGAACCGGTCGGTTATCGCGGGATTTGCATCGTTGCGCCGTGCCAGCGGTGAAACCTCGGCTGGATAGTCAACGACGAAGGTCGGCTCCAGCAGTAAATGCTCGGTGGTTTCGTCAAATAACGCAAGCTGTAGCCCGCCAATGCCATCCGTGGGTTTGCAGGCGATTCCGAGCGCTTTGAGTTTTTCGATCAGGAACGATCGATCGCCGAGTTGCACATCGGTATATTCCGGATGAAATTTTCGGATTGCCTGGGTAATGGTAAGCCGCGCGAACGGTTGTGCAAGGTCAATTTCACGCCCCTGGTAAATGACTTTGGTTGTTTCCAGCACCTTTATCGCGATTTCCCGCAGCATGCTTTCCGTGAAATCCATCAGGTATGTGTAGTCCTGATAAGCCTCGTAAAATTCCAGCATGGTGAATTCGGGGTTATGCCGAGTCGAAATCCCTTCGTTTCTGAAGCTTCGATTGATTTCAAATACCCGTTCCATGCCGCCGATAACCAGGCGCTTCAGATAAAGCTCCGGTGCGATGCGGAGATACAACTGCATATCCAGCGCGTTGTGGTGAGTGATAAAAGGCCGTGCCGCAGCGCCGCCGGGAATCGGGTGCATCATTGGCGTCTCCACTTCCAGATAGCCATGCCTGACCAAAAACTCGCGTATGGACTGGATGACCCGGGATCGTGTAATAAATACGCTCCGGCTTTTTTCGTTGGTGATGAGGTCGAGGTAGCGCTGGCGATATCTTTGCTCCTGATCGGCCAGGCCGTGAAATTTTTCCGGTAGAGGGCGCAGTGATTTCGTGAGCAGCTGCAGCTTCGTGACGCGAACGGAAAGCTCGCCGGTTCTGGTTCTGAACAGCGTCCCTTGAGCGCCCAATATATCGCCGAGGTCATAGTGCTTGAATGCGTCGTGCGCCTCGATGCCGGCAACGTCGCGGGCAATATAAAGCTGGATGCGTCCATTCATGTCCTGGATGGTGGCGAAGCTCGCCTTGCCCATCACGCGTTTTAATACCATGCGTCCCGCGACGTTTACGATCTTTGGCTCTGCTTCCAGCATTTCGTTGGAATGGCCGCCATATTGCCGGTGCAGATCCGACGAAAAATCGTCGCGACGAAAATTGTTCGGGAAGGCGTTACCTGTTGTGCGCAGCAGATCCAGCTTGGCGCGGCGTTCCTCGACCAGTTTGGCCTCCGCGTTAAGCGAATCGATGGGTTCGCCCGGACTTTCCTCTAAAGCGTCATTCGCCACTGTCGGTTCTCCTTATATGCCTTGTTTCAAGCTGGCTTCAATGAAATCATCCAGTCCGCCGTCCAGTACGGCCTGCGTGTTGCCACTTTCGATATTAGTCCGCAAATCCTTGATACGAGACTGATCCAGCACATAAGAGCGGATCTGGTGTCCCCAGCCGATATCGGTCTTGCTGTCTTCTATCGCCTGCTTCTCGTCATGCCGCTTGCGCAGTTCCGCCTCGTACAGGCGCGATTTCAGCATGGCCATCGCGTCCGCGCGATTGCGGTGCTGCGAGCGGCCGCTCTGGCACTGCACCACTATACCTGTGGGGTTGTGGGTTATCCGAATGGCCGAGTCCGTTTTATTGATGTGCTGCCCACCCGCTCCGGACGCGCGGAAGGTGTCGACGCGTAAATCAGCAGGATTGATTTCTACTTCGATGGTCTCATCCACCTCAGGATAAACGAACACGCTGGCAAAGGACGTATGGCGTCGATTACCCGAATCAAACGGAGATTTTCGCACCAGCCGGTGAACGCCTGTTTCTGTGCGAAGATAGCCATAGGCGTAATCGCCTGAAATTTTGAGACTTGCGCTCTTGATACCCGCGACCTCGCCCGGCGACTCCTCCATCACCTCCACACTATAGTTGCGGTGCTCGCAATAGCGCAGGTACATGCGTTCCAGCATTGCCGCCCAGTCCTGCGCTTCGGTACCGCCGGAGCCGGCCTGAATATCCACGAAGCAATTATTGTGGTCCATCGGGTTGGAAAACATGCGACGGAATTCCATTTCCACCACGGTCTTTTCCAATCGGCCGATATCCTGCTTGATACTATGCAACGTAGCGTCGTCATTCTCTTCCTTCGCCATCTGGAACAGATCTCGGGCATCATGTAACTGCCGTCCGACTGTTTCCAGATTGACGACAACCCCTTCCAGCATTTTTTTCTCACGCCCCAATTCCTGGGCGCGCTTGTTGTCGTCCCAGATCGCCGGGTCTTCGGTCAGACGGGTGAGTTCGTTTAGCCGTGTTTGTTTGTTATCGAAGTCAAAGATACCTCCGCAATGCTGCTGTCCGGCTGTCGAGATCTACGAGCTGATGGGCAATGTCGTTAAGCTGTTCCGCTTCCATAGGAGCCTTTAAAGGTGCAAAAGATCAAGAATTATACAGGAAGCGAGAATCTCGTCCGTGACTTGACCACATATGGATGAGAGTAATAACGTACGCAGATATCTAAAATAAACGAAGGAAGCCGCTTGACGATGGCGAACTCGGTCCCGTTAATCCATCAGTTACTCCATCAACTACTCAGCGCTTGCGCATGAAAGTGCAGATGACTTTCGATAAATGTGCTGATAAAGAAGTAGCTGTGATCGTACCCTGCACGCATATTGATCCGTGCGGGGTAGTGGGCTGCTTCACAGGCGGCAATGAAGCGCTCGGTTTTCAGTTGCTCAGCCAGGAATTCATCCGCATTGCCCTGGTCGACCAATATCGGCAGATGTTCCGATGCGCGCGCAGCCGCAATCAGTAGCGTAGCGTCATACGCCCACCAGTTTTTTATATCGTCACCCAGGTAATGGCTGAACGCTTTTTTCCCCCAGGGACTGGTGGTCGGGTTGACCACAGGTGAAAAAGCCGACACCGACCGGTAGCGTACAGGATTTCGCAGTGCGATCATGAGCGCGCCATGGCCTCCCATGGAATGTCCGCAGATCGAGCGTCGGTCGTTAATTGGAAAATGCTGCTCGACCAGGGCCGGTAGCTCATCCACGATATAGTCGTACATGCGGTAATGGCGGCTCCAGGGCTCCTCGGTTGCGTTCACGTAAAAGCCGGCGCCCAGCCCCAGGTCGTATGCATCGGCAACATCCGCCACGCCCTCACCCCGGGGGCTGGTATCCGGCATGACAAGCGCAATCCCGAGTTCCGCTGCGGCCCGTTGGGCCCCGGCTTTCGTGGCAAAATTTTCGTCGGTGCAGGTCAACCCCGATAACCAGTAAACGGCCGGCACCTGGCTGCGATTGTCCAGCGGGGGAGATATCTGGGGCGGAAGATAAATAGAAAAATTCATATTGCAATTCAACGACTTTGAAGCGTGTCTGTAACGCTCTTGCGACCCATCGCATGAACGGTGCGACGAGAGAAGTTCCAATTCGGACATATTCCTATCCTCAAAAGCAATTTTCAGCCCCAGCGTAAAATACCTGGTTTTATTTATTGAAATGAATAACCGTGCGAATGGATTTACCCTCGTGCATGAGGTCGAACGCTTTATTGATATCTTCCAGGCCCATGGTGTGAGTGATAAAAGTATCGAGCTCAAATTCTCCATCGAGATAGCGCTGGACATAGCCAGGAAGTTCGGTACGGCCTTTTACTCCGCCAAATGCCGAGCCGCGCCATATACGTCCCGTTACCAGTTGAAAAGGGCGCGTACAGATCTCTTCGCCCGCGCCTGCGACACCTATTATCACGGACTCCCCCCACCCTTTATGACAGCATTCAAGGGCAGAGCGCATCAGCTTGACGTTACCGACGCATTCGAACGAAAAATCCACGCCTCCGCCAGTCATATCGATAATCACGTCTTGAATCGGCTTATTGTAGTCCTTGGGATTCACCACATCGGAGGCACCCAGTTGACGTGCTATTTCAAATTTGTCGGGGTTGATGTCGATTGCAATGATACGCCCGGCCCGGGCCATAGCTGCCCCGATAATCACGGCCAGACCAATGCCACCCAGGCCGAAAACCGCCACGGTATCGCCTGCCTTCACCTTCGCGGTCTTGGCAACAGCGCCCAGACCCGTCGTCACACCGCAACCGAGAAGGCATACCTTCTCCAGCGGCGCCTCCTTACTGATTTTTGCCAATGAAATTTCAGGTATTACCGTATATTCTGAAAAGGTCGAGGTGCCCATGTAATGATAAATGGGTTTTCCGCCCTTAAAAAAACGTGTCGTACCGTCGGGCATAAGCCCTTGTCCCTGGGTGGCCCGGATAGCCTGGCACAGGTTGGTTTTCCCCGATTTGCAAAACTTGCACTCGCCGCATTCGGGGGTGTAGAGCGGAATTACATGATCTCCCACCGCAACGCTGGTGACACCCTCGCCGAGAGCCTCGACGATGCCGCCGCCCTCATGACCGAGAATGGCCGGAAACTTTCCCTCGGGATCTTTCCCCGACAGGGTGAATGCATCTGTATGACAAACGCCAGTGGCCACGATGCGAACGAGTACTTCGCCTTTTCGTGGCGGTAGCAAGTCAAGTTCCTCGATAGTTAACGGCTGGCCCGGTCCCCATGCAACCGCTGCACGTGTTTTGATTGTTTCCATGTAATTCGCTCCGTTTTCGTTACTTTGATCAGCATGGCTAGTATGCTCAGGAATCCGTCAGTTTTCAAATTCCGTTACCGCTTTGTAGCGGTGGTTGCGTCTCGCTTGAGAATCCCTGCGATGGTTTGCTTTTTCATCTGAGCCGTCCTATGATGAAATCGATCCGGTAAGTTGGGCTGGTTTGGATCTCTGCCATTTCCGCCCTAAATTATTTACCTGTGAACAATTTTTAGGAGATCATGATGCGACGAATCTACTTTCTTGTTCCCGATTTAGCCACGACCAAACGTATCGTCGATGAGCTACTCCTTTCGCGAATCGAGGAGCGACACATTCACGTGCTGGCAAAGCGCGGCACTCCTCTGGAAGAGCTACCCGAAGCCAGTTTGCTTCAGAAGAGCGATTTTGTGCCCGCAGTGGAGCGGGGGCTCGCAGTGGGCGGAACGGCAGGTGCGCTCGCCGGACTGGTCGCCATCGCGCTTCCCCCTGCCTCAACGGTCATTGCGGGCGGCATTCTGTTGGGGAGCACTCTTGCAGGGGCGGGAGTAGGTGCGTGGGCGGGCAGTATGATAGGCGTGAGCACGGCCAATTCCAGGGTCAAGCAATTTGAGGAGGCAATTGAGGCCGGTCAGTTTCTCGTTCTGGCCGACGTGCCAAAGAAACGCGTTGCCGAGATCGAGGCACGGATAAAAACGCACTTGCCTGACGTGATTGTAGAAGGGACGGAACCCATAATACCCGCATTTCCTTAACCTGCCTTGCGGGACAGCTAGAGGGTAGCCGTTACTGGAACTGCCGCATGAAACGCCGGTCGATCTGGTTTTTTAACCACCAGAAAAAAGCGGAATGCGCTGCCCAACGGCTGTAAGAAGCAATGGCACGTCCATCCGCAGTGCCGATGAGGCTGAGGCTGTGCCGTTGAGGTTTATAATCCTTGAGCAGACTGCCGCCCAGGCAGGCTCGAAGATTGTACTCCAGCGGTTTCGCCATACGCACCGCAAATACACCGGACTTGGGTAATTTCTGACTTTCGATGGAGGCTGCATCCCCTGCAGCAAAAATCCAGGGATAATTTATTGCCTGGAGAGTAGGCTTGACTCTAATAAAGCCTTCACGCGTGATATCCAGACCGCTCTCTCCGAGCCAACCTGGGGGGGCAACCTGCGTAACCCAGAAAACGAAGTCCGAGGCCAGGCGCCTTCCGTCATCAAGACGCACACTTTGTGGCATAACCTCGACCACCTTGGCCTCAGTTATCACAACCACGTTTCGTTCCAGTAACAGGTTGCGAGCAATGTGTTGAGCGCATGAATTGTGCTCCGGCAGCAAGCGTGCCCCGCTGTGAATGATTGTGAACTCCGCGTGTTGCAGCCGGGAACGCATGGCTAGCGCCAGTTCTACGCCGCCTGCGCCGCCACCCGCGAGAATGATTTGCAGCTGGCCTGTGCTATTTTCGGCCGCGGCCAGAGTGCTTGCCCAGCCTTCCAGCAGGCGTGGCACGGGCTTCGCTGGGATCGCCCATGATTTCGCGCCCTCTACGTTGTCCATATCAGGTATGCCGCCGACATTAATGGAGACAAGGTCGGCAGCCAGGGGCGCAGCACCGCTGTCGAGCAGCACCTGTTTTTGCTTCAGATTCATGCCACGCACTTTTGCATGGATGAACTGAACATTGGCGAGTTTGCATAGATGTCGTAGATTGATAAGCAGTGCTGCTTGCTGGTAGAAGCCGCTGATATGCCCGGGCAACATTCCCGAGTATGCAGCGCACTCAAAATCGCTCACCATGGTCATACACACGTCGTGTAAAGGATTTTTGCAGAGTTTTCGCAGCAATAAGACATGCGTGTGGCCTCCACCGATAAGTATCAATTCACGAGGACGAGTGCCATTTGACGAGTTGGCTATAATGGTTGAAATCCCCGTATCAACGTTTTAGTTTTGTCCACGCTGGTTTATCATTCACCGTTGCAAACCGGAGGAGAAGCACAATGGCAGGGCTAAGTAAAGAAACTCCCAGTCCTAGCGAAATAAAACTTCATCGAAAGTCCAGAATACTGGAGATTTCTTTCAGTGATGGCAAAATTTTCCAGTTTCCCTGTGAATTTTTGCGGGTCTATTCGCCTTCCGCGGAAGTGCGCGGCCACAGCCCTGGCCAGGAAGTGCTGCAAACCGGTAAGAAAGAGGTGAATATCAACGATATCAAGCCCGTGGGAAATTATGCAATCCAGCTTAATTTTTCGGATGGCCATAATACCGGCCTTTATTCCTGGGATTTACTTTATGACTATGGATTGCACCACGATGAAATGTGGCAGCGGTACCTTCATCGCATGCAAGCGGCAGGGGCGAGCCGGGAACCGATGGTGGCCAGCAAGCATTGAACCGCAATCAGCAACCGAATCCGCTGAAGAACTTCCTGGTTTCGCGGCTCGGAGCCGGTTCAGCTACCAGCCCAGCCCCAACTATCCGCCCCAACCCGGTGTATGCGCAAGGTTCTACAGCAACCTTATCTTGCTGTAGTATGTGCCCTTCATTTAATAACTGATCATCCATGACAAAAACGACCCATTTCGGCTTTAATACCGTAGCTGAAGCAGAGAAAGCCCGCAAGGTAGCCGGGGTATTCGATTCGGTTGCCGAGCGCTACAACCTGATGAATGACGTCATGTCCGCGGGCATGCACCGATTGTGGAAGCGATTCGCAGTGGAAACCAGCGGAGTCAAAAAAGGAGACCGGGTACTTGATATTGCCGGCGGCACCGCCGACTTGAGCGCGTTGTTTTTGGAGCAAGTGGGCAGCAATGGCGAGGTCTGGCTCACCGATATCAACAACGCTATGCTCACGATAGGTCGCGACCGATTACTCGATGAAGGTGCGGCTGTCTCGGTAGCGCAGTGCGATGCAGAAAAACTGCCGTTCCCAAGCAACTATTTTGATTGTGTCAGTGTTGCCTTCGGGCTCAGAAACATGACCCATAAGGATGTGGCATTGAAAGAAATGCTGCGCGTACTCCGGCCGGGCGGACGGGTTATCGTCCTTGAATTCTCCAAGGTATGGAAACCATTGCAAAGCTTTTATGATCTTTACTCATTCAAGGTACTTCCTGCGATGGGCGGGCTCATCGCCAGAGACCCGGATAGCTATCGCTATCTAGCCGAATCCATTCGTGTGCATCCCTCGCAGGAGGAATTGAAACAATTGATGCAAAACGCTGGATTCGAACGAGTGGAGTACTTCAATCTGTCAGCGAGCGTGGTTGCGCTTCACCGCGGCTACAAGTTCTAAGGTCTGGAGATTTTAAGGCCAACACACGTCGGCGATTGGAGGAGAAACAAACTGTCGTATGTATGATAGCGCACAGAAAAACTCCACGCAGCCTGTCAGTATCACTCATCTTTCCGGTTCTCGACCCGAGGGATAAAGGCCCGCTTATCCCCGCAGAAAATGAGCTGCGGACCTCGTCTATGCAACCTGATTAGATACCGATAAGACATAATAAGGCAAGTTCTGGCCTCGAGCATGAGCATCGTGCCTGTGTCAAGAAGCGCTTTAACCAACCGATGATAAGCAGTTGCTGTCCCTCATCATCGATATTGAAGAAGACTGCCTTCACGAAAGTCTCACAGATGCGTTGGTTATGGCCCAATTTATGTTTGAATCAAGGTTGAATTGGAGGTTCAATCCTTCGCAAGGTAAAAACAATGACCGGCAGTCGTCATGTCGTGCTTCTGTTTGGTGAAATTCTGGTAGACCGGTTTCCCGACAGGGAGGTATTGGGTGGTGCGCCCTTCAATGTTGCCCGGCACTTGCGTGCGTTCGGCTGCGCCCCTGTCCTGGTTACGCGTATAGGGCAGGACGCCGCGGGTGCTCGCCTGTTACAGACCTTGGAAAGCTCAGGATTGGCCACACACGGCGTTCAACTCGATACCATCTATCCGACCGGCATGGTGGATATTAATTTTACTTCTGAAGGTCACCGGTTCGATATTATTCCCGATCAAGCCTACGATCATATTCATCCCCGGTTATCGCGAATGGCTGCCCTTGCCGCGAATCCGGAATTTGTCTATTTCGGAACATTGGCGCAGCGTGCCGGCTCGCATCGAGCCCTGCGTCATTTATTGCGTGCTGCGGGCGGTCAGCGTTTTTTTGATGTCAATTTGCGCGATCCATGGGTTTATGTAGACCGCATACGATGGTCATTGCAGCACGCCGATATCGTCAAGGCTAATGACAGCGAACTTGAAAGAATGGCTCAGTTACTGGATATTGAGGAAATATCCGCCGAGGCTCAGGCCAAGGCGCTGATCCAGCGCTATCAGCTGCGCGGCATGCTTATAACTCGTGGTGAAGCGGGGGCCTGGTGGCTGGCAGATTCCGCGGAACCGGTAGCGGTGGTATCCGATCCCATCACGGATATCCGCGATACGGTCGGCGCGGGCGATGCGTTCTCGGCCGTTTTTATACTCGGCCTGCTGAACGGCTGGGCCATACCCCTCACCTTGCAACGGGCACATCATTTTGCCGGTGCAATTTGCCGGATACGTGGCGGACTTCCGGAACACAACGATTTCTACGAACCCTTCACCAGTGATTGGCATATGAATCCCTCTGAATGAAAGATTTATATATCCTGATGCTAAGCCTGCACGGATTGATCCGGGGGAGCGACCTGGAACTGGGGTGCGATGCGGATACCGGCGGGCAGGTGCTATATGTGGTAGAGCTGGCCCGCGCATTGGCGCGCCAGCACGAGGTCGTCAAAGTCGATCTACTGACCCGAAGGATAGAAGATTCCTCTGTATCCGCTGACTATGCTCGTCCGGAAGAGATGCTCGGCGACAATGCACGAATTATTCGTCTTCCTTGCGGGCCGCGCCGATATATGCGCAAGGAGAGTCTTTGGCCCTATCTCGATCAACTAGTAGATCGTGCGCTGCTTTTTCTGCGCGAGCAGAAACGTTTACCCGATGTCATACATAGCCATTATGCCGACGCAGGATATGTCGGGATGCAGCTTTCTCAGCTTCTCGGTATCCCGCAAATCCATACCGGGCACTCGCTTGGGCGAAGCAAACAGCAGCGCCTGCTTGCACAAGGGCGTAAACCACAGGCATTGGAGCGTCAATTCAGCTTCTACCGCCGAATAGCGACCGAGGAAGCCATACTTCAGCATGCGAGCCTGATCATAACAAGCACACCTCAGGAGAGTGACGAGCAATACGGACTGTATACCAACTATCACCGTGAGCGTGCGGTGGTTATTCCCCCCGGGACTGATATCTCGCGCTTTTCTCCGCCCAGTCGCCGGATAGCGCCGGAGCCGGAGGCCGCGAGGCTCATCGACCGTTTTCTGGTGCACCCGCGCAAGCCTTTGGTACTCACGATTTGCCGCCCCGAAATGCGAAAGAATCTCGGTGCTTTGATCGCCGCATTCGGCAGTTCACCTAAATTGCATGAGCACGCAAACCTGGCCATCATCGCGGGTAATCGCGAGGACATCCGTAAGCTTGACGTCGCGCAGGTTGAGGTAATGACCGATCTACTGCTCGATATCGATCTTTACGATTTATGGGGCAAAGTGGCGCTACCCAAACAGCACAAGCCGGCGGATATCGCGGGGTTCTACCGGCTTGCAGCCCGACGCCGGGGCATATTTGTCAATCCTGCGCTCACCGAACCGTTCGGTCTTACCTTGATCGAGGCGGCCGCCAGCGGGCTTCCCATTGTTGCTACAGAAGATGGCGGGCCACGCGATATCGTGGCGCACTGCAAAAATGGGGTGCTGGTGAATCCCACGGATATCAAGGCCATAGCGGAGGCGATTGAATACGGATTAGCTGATTCGACCCGTTGGCGGCGCTGGGCGCGCAATGGTATTGCAGGGGTCAGGAATTACTACACCTGGGATGCCCACGTCAGGAAATACCTGCGCGTTTTGTTCCGTCTGTTGCATCAGGAGCGTAAGCAGATCCGGCGCACCATGGCGATATATCAGAGGCCGCAGCGGCATCCGTTACCGCTGATATCGCATATGCTTATTAGCGATATCGACAATACCCTGCTGGGTGATCGTGCCGCCTTGCGCCGTTTTCTGGCTATCATGCGGGCGACTCCGCCCAATTTAGGCTTTGGAGTCGCCACAGGGCGCACGCTGGAAAGTACACTCAAAATACTGAAGGAGTGGGGCGTTCCCTTACCTGATGTGCTTATTACGGCGGTCGGTAGCGAGATCAATTATGGTCCTGAACTCCGCCCGGATATAGGATGGCAAAATTTTATCAAACACCTTTGGCGCCGCGATGCGATTAAAAGCGCGCTTGGCGGAGTGCCGGGTCTCACATTGCAAGCGGAAGAAAATCAGCGCGAATTCAAGCTTAGCTACAATGTAGATCCCGAAAAAATGCCACCAATAGCTAAAATACGGGCGCTATTACGCGAGCAAAAATTGTCCGCACATTTGGTCTATTCGCGCCAGGCCTATCTCGACATTTTGCCTCTACGCGGTTCCAAAGGAGGAGCAATACGTTATCTTGCCTATAAGTGGGGGCTGCCGTTGCGTTCCTTTTTAGTCGCAGGTGATTCAGGCAACGATAGAGAAATGCTGATCGGTGACACACTTGGCGTGATCGTTGCCAATCATAGTCCCGAATTGGCGAGTCTAAGGGGAAATGAACAAATTTATTTTGCCCGTGCAGGCTACGCGGACGGCATCGCCGAAGGCATGGCACATTACGAGTTTGGCACTTCCATCATGGAGACCGCGAATGATACCTAAATTTGATGTCTGGGCTGCGGATCATCGTAGCGATTTGTACGCATTGTTACGTAGATGGTTCGAACTGGAACGTCCGCTTTTGCTGCGCTCGGACCTTCGGGCAGCTTTTGATGCATTAAGCACAGAGCTTCCCCAGTCTCTTGTTGAGACTCCGCTGCATGAAGTTGTCGATCTCCTGCAAGAAGCGGTGTGCCGGCCTCCGCTGATCTATATGGCGTTACGCGAAGGCGCGGGGAGTTGGCACTTTATGAGTATCCATCAGCAGCAGCTTATACCTGAGCCTGTCAGCGTGTCCGATTATCTGGCTTTCAAGGAAATGCTGGTGCGCCCGGATAGCGCTCATGAACCGGTATTGGAGCTGGATTTTGCGCCATTTAATCGCGGTTTCTCGCGGCTCAAGGAAATTCGATCAATCGGTCAAGGAGTAATTTTTCTCAACAAGCAACTGGCGGGCACGCTGTTCACCCATGCCGGCATGGGTTCGGTCAAGCTGTTGAATTTTTTAACAGTGCATTCCATGGACGGGCATCAATTGATGCTCAACGGCAACTTTGCCGATGTGGCTGCGTTACGTGCCGGTTTGCGCCGCGCGCTTGGGTTGCTTGACAAATATCCAGGTGATACGCCCTGGATGATGCTTGCGGAGTCACTGAGCGGATTGGGCTTTGCACCCGGTTGGGGCGATTGCGCTACGCGGGTGAGCGATACCATGAGTCTGTTGGTAGATATTCTCGAAGCGCCTTCAGCACAAATACTTGAGAATTTTCTGGCGCGAATTCCCATGATATCAAAATTGCTGGTCCTGTCGCCCCATGGCTATTTCGGGCAGGATAATGTGTTGGGATTGCCGGATACGGGCGGTCAGGTGGTTTACATCCTGGATCAGGTAAGGGCTCTGGAACGGGACATGAGCGAGCGCCTGATCCTTCAAGGAATAACGGCCCAACCGAAAATTCTGATAGGCACACGCCTGATCCCCGAGGCGGGGGATACCTTATGCAACCAGCCGTTGGAAAAAATCCACGGTACCCAGAACTCATGGATTGTGCGTGTACCATTTCGTAAACCCAACGGCGAAGTTGTCCGTTCCTGGATATCGCGTTTCGAGATATGGCCTTATCTGGAGAATTTCGCGCATGATATTGAACGCGAAGCGCTGGCGCAACTGAGCGGCCGCCCGGACCTGGTAATCGGCAATTATTCAGATGGAAACCTGGTAGCCTCACTGATTTCCAAACGAATCGGTGTAACACAGTGCAATATCGCTCACGCGCTGGAGCAGAGCAAATACCTGCATTCAGCCTTGCACTGGCGCGAGAATGAAGCCCAATATCATTTTAATTGCCAATACACCGCTGATCTCATCGCAATGAATAGCGCCGATTTTATTATTACGAGTACCTATCAGGAAATTGCAGGTACTTCTCATACCGTGGGCCAATATGAAACCTATCAGAACTACACGATGCCCGGCTTGTATCGAGTGCTGAACGGCATAGATCTTTTTGACCCCAAGTTCAATATTGTCTCCCCCGGTGCTGATGCCGAGGTGTATTTCTCCTATCTCGACGGGGAGCGCCGCCTGAAAACGCTATTGCCCGACATTGAACGTCTCTTATATGGAGACGATCCCGGCGTGCCCTGGCGCGGCCATTTTATCGATCCTGCCAAGCCTCTGATTTTTACAATGGCTCGCCTCGATTTGGTCAAGAATTTGACCGGATTGGCGGCATGGTTTGCCCAGTGTGCGCGCTTATCGGATGCGGCCAATCTACTTGTAATCGGTGGGCATATCGACCCTGCCGCTTCGACCGATGGTGAGGAACGCGCCGAGATTGACCACATGCACGCCATCATGAATGAATATAAGCTGGAAGGACGTATGCGTTGGCTCGGCACTCGCCTGGAAAAGAATCTTGCGGGTGAATTGTATCGGCATGTGGCTGATAAGCGCGGCATTTTTGTCCAGCCAGCCCGATTCGAGGCGTTTGGGCTGACTATCATCGAGGCTATGGCTTCCGGCCTTCCCGTATTCGCTACCTGTTATGGCGGTCCGCGAGAGATCATCCAGCATGGAATATCGGGCTATCATTTCGACCCTAATGATGGTTCTGCTGCGGCCGCAGCCATGGCTGATTTTTTCACTCGCTCAGCCGCCGATCCCAATTTTTGGGATAATATTTCCCAAATGGCTTTAAAACGGGTCGAATCACGTTATACATGGCGTTTGTACGCAGAACGAATGATGACTTTATCGCGTATTTACGGTTTCTGGAAATTTGTCAGCAATCTGGAGCATGAAGAAACTGTACGTTATCTCGATATGTTCTACCATTTGCAATTTCGTCCCATGGCACAGGCACTGCTCCCTCATCAATAAATAATATAGAGTCTTTGCGTCAACACATTCCTGGCTTTGATGCGGCGCCAGGAATAGAATCTGCGGCGGAAAGCATCAATCGCTATCCGGCGTCCGATGTTCGCGATATGTAGCCAGCCTTGTAACCGCAAACGGGATTTCCTTGTTGTCGACTTTCTTTGTTGATAGAATAAATTCGATTATCTTGAATCCGGCGGCTTGACGGAATGGATGAGTGGTTTTTGGAGCAAAGAAATGCGCAACGACACGGGGTGCCACCGCGCAGGGCGGAGCAGTGCCTTCCGCAGGAAGTTTTGCTCCGAAGCAGGATGCGGCGCCCTGCGCACGTAAAACACGATCACGGTATTCCCCTACGCTGCTCGATCCCCGCTTCGCGCGGCCCCTCTTGCGACACTTCGCGGCGCCATTCCATTCCAGGAAGTTGCAACGCAGCACTGTGTCGCAAAAACTGTTCAATCCGTTCCGTAGCGAGTCACTGGGAGAGTGAAGCTCAAAGGGTACAAAAAACTCCTTTTCGGTCATCGCGCTTAGCTGGCAAACGAGCTGAAAAATGAGTGGCCAATGCCGTATTCAAGTCATAAACGTGGGTCTATTCAAGCTGTCGCGATAATGGGAGGGGGATCTTGAACGCGTCAGGCAGCAAGACATAGAAAAGTTTATGGAAATAGGGCGCCGCTTTTAGGTACACTTCATAAAAGTTGGATATATGCTCTCGGTTATTTAGCAGTGGCTCGTTCGGCACGTTCAAGTGGCGCGAGCTGCAATGCTGTTTTATTGCCGGGTGGCATTTTTTTTGTTCTACGGCTGGAAAAAATTTAGCTCAGGAGTACTCATGAACAAAAAATTTACAGGTATTGCATTTGTCGCATTTATCTTGTCATGGCCAGTCTCTGCCTCGTTATCGCAGCCAAAGCCACAGACACAGCCACAGGCCCAGCAGCAATCACAGCTACCACCGCTAGCCCATGGCGATGGCTGGCGCCTCGTCCGGTCACTCGAGCTGGGAAAATCGGGAAACTATATTCATATGGTCCTGATTGATAGCAACCGCGATATGGACAAGGCTGTTTATGGCGCAGCACTTAGCAAGATATGCCGGTCCGAGCCTGACTTTTGCAGAGTGAGGTTCTGGAACCAGGAGCGCCATGTGTCTCAATCAATTTCTTTTAAAGATTCCGAGTTCAAGGCGCTGAGGGCGGAGTATATTTTTAACCGCGCCGGAGGCGTTCAGCAGTTGCTATATGCCTGCACTGTTGTGTCAGACAAGAGTCAATGTTTTTCCAATTAATGCCTGCAGAGTTGGGCTAGTGGATATCGGACGCTATCGGGGCGCTTTTGATGTACTTTCTTTCGGGCCGTAATGCAGTAACTGAGCATTTGCGGCTACGATAATTGGGGGAATTTTATGCCACGCCAATTAATAAGTTCAGGTTCCACGTTTGAGCAGGAGATTGGTTATTCGAGAGCCGTGGTTGACGGCGACTGGATTTTTGTCTCCGGCACAACCGGATTCGACTATGCCAGGATGACCATTTCCGATGATCTGCTGGAACAGGCTGAGCAGTGTTTCAAGAATATCGAGGCAGCCCTGGGCGAAGCGGGAGCAAGTATGAGAGATATTGTCCGGGTAACCTATGTATTACCTCATGCAGCAGACTTCCCTAAGTGCTGGCCGACCTTTCGCAAGCATCTCGGGCAGATCAGGCCCGCGGCGATGATGATCTCGGCCGGCTTGTCCGATCCGCGCATGCGTATTGAAATACAGGTAACGGCCCGTCGCGGTTCGGGTACCTGAGATATTGCCAACGGTTGTAGGTGGCAGGTGTAAGTGGTCAATCGATGATGATGAAATGCAATTTGAGCTTGCATAGAGGTCCGGTAACAATAAATACTCCAGGGAGGTAATGAATGGCTTCAACGAATAAAGTTTTTATCAGCTTTGCGCTCAGGGATATCAAGGCGCACGACCGGCTCCTTGAGCAATTGAAAAAGGAGCAGACAACCTATTCTTTTGTGGAAATGCCCATCAAGCAATCATGGGAGCCATCCTGGAAGGAAGAGTGCCGTAAGATCGTGACCGATTGTGACGGAGTAATTGGCCTCATTACGAAAAACGTTATCAGGGCTGATGGTCAGCAATGGGAGTTGCGGTGCGCCTACGAGGGGAGGGTGCCCGTGCTGCTCATTCACGGCGACGATGATAAACTACCGGCAAAATTGCCTGAGCCAGTGGGCGAGCGGGAGATCGACGCTTGGACTTGGCCCATCATTTCAACATTCCTCAACAGGCTGTAAGCGCTATACCGCGTAGCCAGCCATAGCGAGTATGGGGCGGCATACAACAGTTCAGGTACTGCAAGCGAATCCATGGTTTTATTGCTCTCACCCGTGCATTGATTCATGTTGAAGCGTTTCTCCGCCCCTGCTAATAGTTGGCTATCGCACGTCGATGCGGGGAATACACCCCCAAGCATTACTTCTTCATCATCTTTTCCCCCGAAAATTCAGGCTCAAGCGCAAACCTGATCGCCAGGCCGACTATTTAGCTACGCAACCGGACAAGTGTACAGTGGTACAGTTGCCTCGGGCAGGGAAGGACAACTCTAGCAGCCCTGCCGGACTTAAATGAAACCGGCTGCAAAAATTTTAGGATCATGGCCGGTCCATATTCCGCCGATTTTCGCTGATGTAACAACAATCGGCACTCGAAACCGCCCTCATCCAGTCACTTTTTCGCCTCGCATCTTCAAGTCCGGTAAGCTTCCGGATTTTTGCCTAAAATCTTCCCTACATTGGTGGCAATTCTTGCCATTCCGCGTTTTTGTGTCAATTTGCTGTCTCGTATTACAAAAACTGTGATCTGTGCCCTATTAGACTATTACACACCTGCCTCTAATGTGCCTTAACGCACGGATGGGATAAATGAAAAGCGAAATCATATGTTCGCGCATTGGGACAATTAGTGCTCGGTTTCGTGGCTCCGGTCTGATCGTCGGACTGGCTAGAATCTCTGATAGGAAACCACCTCAGCAGTTTTCATAGGAGAACAGGTATGAAACCAGAAGACGACGCCAGCGCCTCACGGCGCCAGTTTGTTGGCGGCATGACCGCCGGCCTTGCCACGGCATTCGTCTCTCCAGCCTTCGGGCAGCAAGGTTCCCTGCAAGGGCCCAGCCAGTCCCGTAAACAGGACCCGACGACGCAATATCCAGCCCCCCCTTCCCCCCGCAGAAACAGGAGCCGCCCGGCCTTGTGAGCAAGATGAAGCCGCGGCCTGATCATGGCGAAACAACCTACAAGGGCTCGGGCCGGCTGGTGGGTAGAAAGGCGCTCGTGACCGGCGGCGATTCCGGCATTGGCCGCGCTGCCGTCATCGCCTTTGCGCGTGAGGGCGCTGATGTCGCGATCAACTATCTCCCTGTTGAGGAGTCCGACGCTTGGGAGGTCGTGGAACTGATCCGGGCGGAAGGGCGAAAGGCGGTCGCGATCCTCGGCGATATCCGGGACGAGAATTTCTGCTCCAGGCTCGTCGCCAATGCCGTCCGGGAACTGAACGGACTGGACATCCTCGTCAACAATGCCGCAATGCAAGCCGCGCAACCGTCGATCGTCGATCTCACGAGCGAGCAGTTCGACTCGATATTCTAATGCAACGTCTATTCGATGTTCTGGATCACCAGGGCCGCCATGCCGCACCTCAAGCCCGGCGCGGCAATTATCAATACGAGTTCGGTCGAGGCTTACACTCCATCCGAGGCGTTTCTCGATTACGCGCAGACGAAGGCGTGCATCGTTGCTTTCACAAAATCGCTGGCGAAGCAGGTAGCCGAGCAGGGTATACGGGTAAACGCGGTGGCGCCGGGACCATTCTGGACCCCGATGCAAACGACTGGATGGGCAGATTTCAGCAGGTTCGGCAATGAGACCCCGCTTGGGCGTCCCGGCCAGCCGGCGGAGCTAGGTCCTCTGTACGTCTTCCTTGCGTCGCAGGAATCAAGCTACGCAACTGGACAGGTGTACGGCGCCTCCGGCGGAGAAGGACAACCCTAGCACCGGACATTATCGCCAGCTGGCGCTTTCCATAAATATCACGTATGGTAATTCCCGAAATTCTTATTGCAGCACGCGCAAAGCTGCGACACGTTGCTCGATCTTCTGCATCATTCTCTGGTAGGCCGGTGCATCAATTCCGCCGAAGCGTTGCTTGAACTCCATCTCAGACATGAATTCAGGCAAATCCGACCACAGAGGCATAAGATCCGCATCCTTGAGCCCTGAAACAACCTGACGTTGGAGCTGCTGTGCGGAAGCTTCGCTTATCACCGCCTTTTCCCCAAATTTCGTGCCTGCACGGTCCGCGGCAATATCGTTGAACGAGAAGCCGCTGCCATGCACAGAATCCTCGATCTCCTTATACAGCCCGATTGCGTCGGATAACATGGTGTCGGCATAGGCAGCAATAGCGGCAGAGGCCATGAAGTGTTTTGCAAAGTCATCACGTCCGTCGAGCGTAATGCTCTGAGGAACAGACCGAGGCCAGTTCGGTGCTTCTGGAAGAATCCGTTTCAAAGAGACGCCCAGTACGTGAAATGCCACGACCAGAATGACCGCGCGATTTTCCGCCAACGCGTCTCCGTTTACCGAGCGAGCCGCGGCAACGCGGACGAGTGGAGGCAGGATTTGGGATAGAGGCATTACTGCTTCATTGCATACGCTATTCGCGGCCAGGAGGGATTGATAATGAAGCAGGCGCTCGCGCTCCTGCTTATCAATGATCGAAGCCCGCATACCCTTGGAAAAACCGCCCGCCCAACGATAAACGATACCCAACTCGTTGCGCGATAACTTGACCCATTTCAGCAAGTCGAGCCCAGCTTTATATTCTGCGCTTTGCCGCAGCCAGTCCACGAACTGAAGCGCGAGTATCTGCGTAAGCACATCAGGCAGCATGAGTTTCCCTATCTGCACCGACTGGAGTTGCGGTTTTCCATCTTCCTCCATCACAGATGCCGCAAGATTTATATAGCCGTTAATTGGAATTATAGCCATAGGAAGGCTTAGCCGGATGACCGCGTTGCCGTCGGCGAGGATTACCTGCGCGCTGCCTTTTCCAAAACGATGTGCCAGGTAATTTGCAGCAAGATCAACATCAGAGGACGCTATGTTTGCGGCTGCAAGCATACCTGGTCTCACCCAGTAACGATGCGCGTCGATGATCTGTTTGGCGCGGCCTATATGCTCTGGCGTAAGAATGACCTGGCGGTCTATACGAGGATGATCTTCGATGGCGAGCGAGAACGCGGCTGCCAGTGCCAAAAGGACAATGGCCAGCAAGCTTATCGAAATAAGGAGAAGTTTGTGCATCAGGCAGGGGTTATATTTCGAGAGCTATCACTGAAATGCAAAGTCGAGCATCCAGGGCGAATGCCACCTATGTAGCAGTGCGGAAAACCGAAAATGGTAGCGCCTGAATGGCTTCAGGACTCGACTATCAAGTCCATATCTTACCAATATGGTCTATAGTACCCGCCCCAATAAAATGGGCTGCCATAATATCCATATCCGAAATATGGGTTAAAACCATAACCACCCATGCCTCTATAACCATACCCGTAAGGATCGTTTTGATATACCGGCCATAGATAAAGAGCTCGAGAAGTCAGCAATGGCAGCAGCACAGTTTTTTTCCCTATCATACGCTGGATATCGCCCTCAAGTTTTCCCGCCACCGTGATTTCCCGATCTTTTGCATAAACAGCGGGGTCAAGGAACTCGGTGCTTTTTATGACAAAACGCCCTTCTGCCGATTTGTTTAGCTGGGGCCGGCCGTAATAATTAAGGGGATAGGACAATACCTGTACAAGAGTGAAATTTTCTTCATTGTCTACATCGATTATGACCCCGCCCCAGCGGACGGATGTATCCTTGTACTGGTTCAGGTCCCGGTTTGCCTGGGGATAGGTAATATCTGCAACGGGCACATTCCTGACCGCGGACGGCAGCCCGACGCATGCGCTCAACAACATACAGAAGGATAATAGATATAATTTCATGGCCTTGTTCCCTTCAATTATAAAAGCACTTTCCGGAATGCGCGGTGACATCCACTTGGCGCCCCAAAATTTCTCCGAATATCGTTTACAGCATAGTTGAAAACTGGAAGAGTAATATTGACTTCACGAAAAATTCCCTAGCAGGTTGTTGGATTTGAAGAATCGCAGCGAAAATGAACCAGCTGGACGCCGTTGCAGCCGGTTTCTTTCAAGTCCCACAGGCTGCAACGAAGCGAGGGCTCTCTTAACGAAGCGGTGTGTTCATGTCTTCACCCTTTAAAAAGTCCACGAGCGCCTGGTTAACTTCCGCAGGCGCCTCATTTTGGACCCAATGGCTCGCATCCGGGATTCGATAAATCCGGAGGCGGGGCGCAACATCGCTGAGCCCATCCAGTAATTCAAGTCCCAGTGCGGGGTCAAGCTCTCCCCAGATCACCAGGGTTTCCGCGTTGATACGCCCATCTTGCGCGAACTTGCGCAAACCTCCAGGCACGTTTGCCCGGTAGTAATTAAGTGCGGCGGTAAGCGCCCCCGGCTGTGAGAGCGCTTCGATATAATGCTCGATATCCCGTTCGCCGAAAGTTCCTTTTCGTGCCGGGCGCAGTTGGAACATATCGCGTATTGCCTGATGGTTATTGGCTGAAAGCATAAGCTCGGGTAAGCGTGGCAGTAAAAAAAAGAGCACATACCAGCTCCTGAGCATTTGTGGCAGATGTCGCACTTTTTCGAGATAAATTTTCGGGTGGGGCGCATTAAGGATAACAAGCTTGTCCACCAGCTCGGGGTATCGGTCTGCGAACGACCACGCGATAATACCGCCCCAGTCGTGCCCGACGATATGGGCTCGGGGGTAGCCGGTTGCATGCACCAGAGCAGCGATGTCTGCAACAAGGCGATCTAATTTATAAGCATCTCGCTCCGCCGGACGTCCTGAAAGATTGTATCCCCGCATATCCGGCACCAGTACCGAAAAGCCCGCGGCAGCCAGGACCGGGATCTGCTGCAGCCAGGAGCGCCAATTTTCGGGGAAGCCATGGAGCAAAATGACTGCCGGCCCCTTTCCGGCGGCGACAACATGAAGATCTATGCCATCGCCCGCCATGCGTTCGTGACGAAGCTCTATTTCTTCCATGGAGTAGTCTCGATCAAGTTCGGCGTAGGTTGGCGATGAAACGCAACATATCCCAATGACGATGACAGTGACGATGACGTTGGCGCGCGGTAGCATTCACAATAACAATAGGAACAGACAAGAAAAGAGGGCAATTTCACAATATCGATAAGCATCGATTTTTATTTCGAGCTAAACCAGATGTCTCCATACCAGGCGGTTGCAATTGTGCCTGTATTGTCCGTGTCGGTCATGATTGCCACGGCATCCACGGGGCCAGGCTCTTCGCCAAAAGCCTGTCGGTAATCGGAAAGAACATCGCGGCGCTCCTCAACCCATCGGCCGGCCCGCTTAGAGCCCGATTCTACTGCGATCATGTATGCATTACCCGTAAACGCGTTAGGCCAGCTACTACCGACCGGCCGCTTGCTTGACCATACATAGTTAATGGCGCGGGTCCGCCAAAACGTCATGCCGCCGGAGAAGATGACATAGACGCGTGCTGGGTAATCGTCGCCCGCACGAGTGCGCTCATCCGCCCCCGTCAGTATGTCGCCGATCTGCCATGTCCAGTTAAGGATAGGCGTCTTGCCGAGTTCGATGCTCATCTCGCGATAAAGCCCGGAAGCGGTGGCACTGCTCTGCGCTTGCAGGGCAGTTCGCCCGTTTTCATTCGTCACGGCATAACGGGTCAGACCTGAAAATATTTTCGGTTTCCAGCCTGTCAGGTCACCGCGCGAGAAACGCGCGATATCCACCCGTTCATTCCCTGCCAATGACGGGATCGGCAAAAATGCGAATACCGAAGCCAGCATAGCCATTTGAATATATTTAAGCGTCTTCTCGAAAATGGGTGTGAACCTGCGATGAATTATGATCGTACCCCCTATCAACAACATCGATTTTCCGCATAGCGCGTAAGGGTTTACTTATCGTTGAGCCTGGTCCAGCCCTTGACATCACCCAGCCGGACAGGGGTTGAGCGCTGATAACGAGAAGCTCACATTGCAACCAGGTTAACCTGCTTGAACGTCAAGGGCGTTCATTTTTTTTCTTATTTGCGCTACTCTCTCGCCTCACGCACATCCTTCGCCTCTCCCTCGCAGCTATACATGCTGGAATCCAGCTCCAAAAGATGGGAATGGGGGTAAGGGGAAAGCGGGTTAAGGAACTCATTCCCGTCATCGGAATCGAATTCGAAGATAATTAACTGTTCAACGTTGGTCAGAAATGGTGCATTGCTTGACTCGCTGGTTACCTTCTGGTTGATTCAGCTGGTTAAGTCTTGGTCCTCCAGTTCGGGATACGCTGATTTTCCTTCAGGTGATCTAATCTATCCGTGCTGTAGCGAACCGAACAAAAAGATGAGGCCGAAGAGTGGAAAAAAGTGGTGGAAAAAATCTCTGTGGATCATGTCGCCAATGGAAAATGAGTAAAAAAATGAGCGGCTGAGTGGGCGGATTCAGGTTTAAAGCAATGTCGCGGCCATGTATCCAGGTGTACACTTTCTGGTTTGTTCTTTACTATATTGAGGCAATTCATACCCGAGGTTGAATATGAATCTGAACGCAAAAAAAGGCATAATGCCCGTCCAGTCCGCTTCTGAAGTTCCAAAATTACGCATGATGCCAAAATTGCTTTTCCCGAGAACGCCGGTTCTTTCTGGCGATAATGTCGCTGCAAAACGTGAGGAGATACGCGAATATTTTCACGCCACGCTCGATCGCTACGAGCAGCTTTTTGAGACATTGCAGGGCGATGAAGCCTATTTCAAAAAACCGATTCCGTTGCGTCATCCGCTAGTCTTCTACCTGGGCCATACGTCTACTTTTTTTACAAACAAGCTGCTGCTCGCGGGACTTATTACGCAACGGATCAATCCCAGGTTGGAATCCATGTTCGCGGTCGGCGTCGACGAAATGAGTTGGGATGACCTGAATACGGCCCATTACGACTGGCCGTCCGTCGAAGAAGTTCGAGCTTACCGCCATACGGTGCGTAATGTCGTGGACCGGCTTATAAGGGACACGCCGCTTAGCTTGCCAATAGGCTGGGATAACCCCTGGTGGACCATTATGATGTGCATCGAGCACGAGCTCATCCATCTTGAGACGTCATCCGTACTCATCCGTCAGCATGCAATTGAACATGTCAAGCCTCATCCAGCATGGGAACCTTGCCGGAAGTCCGGCCCGGCGCCCCAAAACCGGCTCATCAATGTGACTTCGGGCACCGTGCGTCTCGGTAAAGACAAAGCCGATCCCACCTATGGATGGGACAATGAGTATGGCAGTCATGTAGCGGAAGTTGCGGCTTTTAAAGCAGGGAAATATTTGGTAAGCAACCAGGAGTTCCTTGCCTTCGTCCAGGCAAACGGCTACGGCACCGAAAGTTTCTGGGAAGAAGAAGGCCGTGCCTGGCGATGTCATGCTCGCGCGGAATACCCCCTTTTCTGGATCAGGCAAGGCGCCGAGTGGCGATTGCGCCTGATGACCGAAGAGATACCCATGCCTTGGGATTGGCCGGCTGAAGTGAATTATCATGAAGCAAAGGCGTTTTGTAACTGGAAAGCGGCAACAAGCGGTCAACCGTACCGGTTGCCGACGGAAGATGAATGGTATCGCCTTTACGATATGGCAGGGGTATCCGAACTTCTACCTGCTGAACCTGCGCCGGCCAATATTCATCTCGATCATTTTGCATCCGCTCACCCGGTCAATGAATTTCCTCAGGGAGATTTCTACGATATTGTCGGTAACGTCTGGCAATGGACTGAAACCCCCATCTATCCATTTGAAGGTTTTGATATTCATCCGCATTACGATGATTTCACCACGCCCACATTCGATGGGCGGCACAATCTCATGAAGGGCGGCTCCTGGATTTCATGTGGGGATGAATCGCGGAAGAGCGCTCGCTATGCGTTTCGGCGTCATTTTTTTCAGCATGCCGGATTTCGCTACGTGGTTAGCGATGCGCCTGCCGTGCAGCATGACTCTCACTATGAAACCGACAAGCTTCTCTCCGAGTATGCGGAATTTCATTATGGCGATACCTACTTCGGGGTGCCTAATTTTTCGAAGGCACTTGCCAAGCTGGCTATTGCCGCCATGGGTAATAAACCGTCCCGCAAAGCACTCGACCTCGGCTGCGCTTCCGGACGTTCGACTTTTGAGCTGGCGCGGCACTTCGATGAGGTAACCGGTATCGATTTCTCCGCCCGCTTCATCGGACAAGGCGTCCAGCTTGCTGCGCAGGGTATGTTGCGCTATACGCTAACGGATGAGGGCGATCTCGTTCTCTATAGAGAGCGTACGCTGACTGGCCTTGGCCTGGATGATGTGAAGCATAAGGTGACGTTCTACCAGGGCGACGCCTGTAACCTCAAGCCTATCTTTACCGGTTACGATCTCATCCTTGCAGCCAACCTCATCGATCGTCTTTACGATCCGGCCAAACTGCTCACAACCATTCACACACGGCTCAACCCAGGGGGTCTTTTGCTGATCGCTTCGCCGTATACCTGGCTGGAGGAACATACCAAGCGGGATGCATGGATTGGTGGATTCAAGCGGGATGGTGAAAGTTTTACCACGCTTGACGGTCTGAAAAAGATCCTGGGCAGCCATTTCAAACTGATTCAAGATCCACAGGACGTACCATTCGTAATTCGGGAAACCCGGCGGAAATTCCAGCATACGGTCTCGCAAGCGACGATCTGGGAGAGAATTGATTGAGCGGCAGCAATATTCCCGCCCCTGATTTCGATATTGAAATAGAAAGGGGCGGTACCGCCAGTTTGAAATATGAAGCACGCCAGAGTATGTTTGGTGCAGCGGACGTCGTTCCCCTATGGGTGGCGGATATGGATTTCGCAGCACCGGCGGCAGTGACCCAGGCCCTTTCGCGGCGTGCCGTCCACCCCATATACGGCTATACCGTCTACCCGGAAAGCCTGTATGAATCCTTGATAGGCTGGTTGAAGCAACGTCATGGTTGGGAAGTACGCCGCGACTGGATCATGATGTGTCCCGGTGTGGTCCCCTCGCTACATGCAGCTGTAATGGCTTTCGCCTCGGCGGGCGAGTCGGTTATCGTGCAACCGCCGGTTTATTTTCCTTTTTTTTCGGCGGTTACCGGCACCGGCCGACAACTGATACATAATCCGTTGCGCCTCAGGAACGGTCGCTACGACATCGACTATGACCACCTGGAGCAATGCGCGGAGAAAGCCCGCCTGTTGTTGATATGCTCCCCACATAATCCGGTCGGCAGGGTATGGAGCAAGCAGGAACTGGAGCGAATTCTGCAAATTGCCGAGAAATACGATCTGGTGATATTCTCGGATGAGATTCACGCCGATTTGGTCTATCCTGGAAATCAGCACCATACGCTGTCGATGCTGGCGGAAGCGGCACCCGGAAAAGGGAACAATATTGTGACTGCTACCGCGCCCAGCAAGACATTCAACATCCCCGGGATGAATCTCTCCGCGCTCGTTGTGCCCGATCCGCAGCGCCGCAAGGAACTCACGCAAATATTCGATACGATGCACGTTAGTGCATCCAATCCTTTCAGTATCACTGCTTTCGAGGCTGCCTATCGAGAAGGCGGGGCATGGCTGGACGCGTTACTTGTTTATCTTCAGGAAACCCGCGATTTCGTCGCGGCATATCTGGCAAAGCATCTTCCGGAAATTCGTCTCATCAGACCGGAGGGAACGTATCTACTCTGGCTCGATTGTCGTGCACTAATGGCTGCATTGGATATAGACAATGCACAGCTCAGGCATTTCTTCGTGCACGAAGCTGGCGTGGGCATGAGTCCCGGCACGCTTTTCGGCGAAGCCGGAAGCGGCTTCATGCGCATGAATATCGGCGCCCCGCGCCGCATCATTGAAGCAGCCCTTGAAAATATCAGGAAAGCACGACATAGCGTTGAGCCTGGATCGGTTCCAGCCTGACGCATTTCTAGAAATCCGTATTTTCAATACCGCAGCATTTACGCTACGACCCTTACCCAGCATCCCTCATAGCCATGCGAATGCAGGGTGCGCGCTTGTATCAGAAGTTTGCGGGAAGCTCCCCCTTGCTGGTACAGCCTTCTACTTCCGTTAGTATTTGACAGAAGCGTTGCGCTGTTCCATTAGAGTTATAGGTTTTATTGCCGTGCTCCGGCTATAGTTTTTTATTTGGGATATATCTTGCCGACAGTAGTAGTTAATACCGCGAATCCGGCAGCAAACATCCGTAGCGGCTGGATCGCGGCTTTCTTAAGCATGTGCATCTGGACCGGCTTCATCCTGGTTACGCGTTTGGGCGGCACCGGCACGCTGACAAGTTGGGACATCGCGGCGCTGCGTTTTGGTGTCGGCGCCTCCATCGCGGTCTTTTTTTTGCCACGGATTCTGCTGCCGCCATTCAAGGTGATCGTGCTGTTCTCGCTGTTCGGCGGCATAGGTTATGCTGTTGTTGTGTACGCTGCGTTCCGTATGACGCCGGCTGCTCATGCTTCTGTGCTATTGCCCGGCGCTTTGCCTTTTTTGACGGCGATCATTGCATGGTTATGGCTTGGATTGAGACCATTGAGAAAACGCCATATCGCGCTGGTCATTGTCTTTTCCGGGATCGTATTGATTGCCGTAGACTCGTTTTCTCGCGGGCCGAAACTCACCCATACTCAAATTCTTGGCGACCTGCTTTTACTATGCGGTTCATCATCCTGGGCCATCTTCACGCTGCTGCTCAGCCGCTATCCGATACGGCCTCTTGCCGCGACGGTGGCGACTACGCTGGGTAGCGCGTTAGTCTACCTGCCCATCTGGTGGTTGTTCCTGCCCAGTACGCTTGAGCAAGCACCTGTCGGCGAAATCGCCGTTCAGGCAATATATCAGGGCGTAGTAGTGGTGTTTCTGGCAATGCTGCTTTATACCTTCGCGGTAAGCCGCCTTGGTTCCCAAACAGTGGCTTTGCTGATGGCTTTTGTGCCTGTCGTATCGGCGCTGGCTGCTGTGCCTCTTCTGGGCGAGCCTCTGTCCCTGCTGGCGCTTGCGGGATTAGCTGCGGTCACCGCTGGTGCCATCCTTGGAGCACGGGAGAATCATGAAACAGAACCAGGATTTGAATGTAGGTAACATAACATCTTCGATAAGGCATAATCCGCTTGATCCCAACGAAGCTGATCCCAACCAGGGGCCTCCAGTCCATCAGGAATCCCCCATAGGGGATCGGAAATCGTCACCGATTGAATGGAATAAAGGCCGATGTTGAGGAACTGTATTGGCGACAGCAACGGGAGCGCTGCGTATCGCCCATAAAAACGATGAGCAAGGTTGCGTAGCGGCAACCCTGTTTTTTGAGTAAAGAAAATTTTTGGTCCATTACACCAGATTGACGACGCCACACTCCAAGTCTTTGCCGATTTTGCCTGCCGGCCACTTACCCGGCACGCCGCCGCTCACCCTGCCGTCCGCCTGGATTACAAGCGCTGAATCACAGCTTTATCAGGAAGAAAATGTCCTGGCCTGGCTTGAAACGGATCTTGATACCCAACTGTATTTTGTATCCGGCCTGGTCGTTGTTACCAATAAACGCCTGTTGGCTACATCAGGCAGGGATACAACCTGGCAGGAATGGCCTTATCGCCCCGGCCTGACGCTGGCGCGCTACGATCATGCCGGTATTGGCAGCCTTGAGCTTCTTGACGAGAATTCACTGCTTGCTCACTGGCGCTACACGCTTGGAGCGGATACTGCAGCCGGACGTTTGATCGAGAGCTTCAACCTGCAACTCAACCATCAACTTACCGGCGAGGTACCGTCGGTACCTGCTCAGGCTTTCTGCTCAAAATGCCTGAGGGCGCTTGATACACCCCTATTGCCGGGGCAGGAAGAGTGCGAGGTCTGCAGCAGGGAAACCGAAACGCCGCCGTCGACCTGGACACTGTTCCGCTTGTGGCGCTTTGCCAAACCTTATAAAGGGCGATTGCTTGCCGGGTTCTTGCTGACGTTGGGCAGCACCGCTGCAACGATGGTGCCGCCCTACCTGACCATGCCGCTAATGGATAATATTCTGATTCCCTATCAGAACGGCAAGCCCATCGATATTGATCTTGTCATATTTTATCTGGCCGGCCTGCTGGGCGCCGCAGTTCTGGCATGGGTATTGGGCTGGTCGCGAACCTATATGCTGGCGCTCGTTTCAGAGCGTATCGGCGCCGACCTGCGCACTGCCACCTACGAGCATCTCCTCAAGCTCTCGCATGCCTACTTCGGCGGAAAGCGTACTGGCGATCTGATGGCGCGCATTGGCTCGGAGACCGATCGCCTCAACGTTTTCATGTCGCTACACCTGCTTGATTTTTTTACCGACGTATTGATGATCGGCATGACTGTGGCCGTCCTGGTTTCAATCAACCCCTGGCTGGCGCTGGTAACGCTAATGCCTCTGCCGATTATCGCCTGGCTGATCCATTTGGTGCGTGACAGGCTGCGCACGGGATTCGAAAAAGTCGACCGCGCCTGGGCCGAGGTCACGAGTGTGCTTGCCGATACCATTCCCGGCGTACGCGTCGTGAAGGCGTTTGCGCAGGAGAAACGCGAAGCGGCACGCTTCCGCTCGGCAAACGATCGCAATCTGGAGGTCAACGACAGGGTCAACAAGGTCTGGTCATTGTTCACGCCGACCGTGACGCTATTAACTGAAGTCGGTCTGCTCGTGGTGTGGGTGTTCGGCATCTGGCAGATATCCAGGGACGAAATCACGGTGGGCGTGCTTACCGCTTTTCTTGCCTATATCAGCCGTTTCTATATGCGGCTGGACTCGATGAGCCGTATTGTCTCGTTTACGCAGAAAGCAGCGGCCGGCACCAAGCGTATCTTCGAAATCCTCGATCATATTTCCAGTGTGCCCGACCCTGCGCATCCCGTACATCTGCCTATCGTCGAGGGTCGTATCGAGTTATGCAACGTCGGATTCCGTTATGGCACCCGCACTGTGACACATGACATCAGCCTCACCATCGCGCCGGGCGAAATGATCGGCCTCGTGGGGCACAGCGGCTCAGGCAAGAGCACGCTTGTCAACCTGATCTGTCGATTTTACGATGTTACCGAAGGCGCAATTTTGCTCGACGGTGTAGATATTCGCTCCTTGCCGGTCGCCGAATACCGCCGGCACATCGGACTCGTGCTTCAAGAGCCGTTCCTGTTTTTTGGAACCATCGCCGAGAATATTGCCTACGGCAAACCGGACGCTGGCCTGGAGGAGGTGGTTGCCGCAGCCCGCGCAGCGCATGCCCATGAGTTCATCCTGCGCCTGCCGCATGGCTATGATTCCCTGGTCGGCGAGCGAGGCCAGACTCTCTCAGGAGGAGAGCGGCAGCGCATCTCGATTGCTCGTGCCCTGCTCATCGATCCGCGTATTCTGATTCTCGACGAGGCCACTTCTTCTGTCGATACAACAACCGAGAAAGAAATCCAGAAAGCGCTCGAAAATCTGGTGCGGGGCCGCACGACTATTGCGATTGCCCATCGTCTCTCTACGCTACGCGATGCTAACCGGCTCATCGTGCTTGACCGCGGCAGCATCGTCGAGGTCGGCAGCCACGACGAACTTATGTCACGAAAAGGCCATTACTACGGCCTCTACGAGGCTCAGGCGCGCAACATCGATACCGAGGATGACTTGCGCAGGCCGAATGTCGACCGCAAAGCTGAGGGTGGCCGAGAATGAGCGGAAAACCAGATTATCTGTTAAGCCGTAACACGTTCGGGCGGCTGGTGTTTGTCGCGAACGATGGGAAGGTGCAGGAAGGCGTAGTCCCAGTACGAGCGTTCCCTATTACCGCGCCCGAGCGAGACATCGCCCTGATCGATTCGCATGGCCGCGAACTCGCCTGGATTGAAAAATTAAGCGATGTGCCGGACGAGATGCGTAAACTCGTGGAAGCGGATCTTGCCGCGCGGGAGTTCATGCCGGAAATCAAGCTCATACACGAGGTTTCGAGTTTTGCTACGCCGAGTACCTGGTATGTGGAAACGGATCGGGGCAAAACCGCTTTCATCCTCAAGGGTGAGGAATACATTCGCAGGCTCAAGCCACCTTCTCTGCTGATTATGGACAGTCAGGGCATCCATTTTCTGATCCGCGACCGTTTCGCTCTGGACCATCACAGCCGCAAGATTCTGGACCGCTTCCTTTAGCCCAGGCTACGAAGGAGATGTGTCATGAAAATGCTGATGCAGTTTGGAACCATTCGCCCCAGCATGTTTGAACTGAGATTTCCCATTGATTTCCCATGGGGGCATCTCGGTTCATCCGTCGATTTTACGTCGTTGTTCTTTTCATGTTGCCCCGTTTCGGCCGGGCAGGCTCTTTATGGAATTGTCGCTGACAGGAGACATACGATATTTTTATTTCATCAATAGGTTAGTATCAATTTGAATATAAACCGTCGGTAAATAGTGACGCCAATCTTTCCTTTGGCGACAGCAACATATTGTTTAATAAGATTAATTAAAACTGGTATGATGATTGCTTTATTCTTTGTCGGTTTCCGGCCTGCAGCAGCCAATAATCGCGGAATAATCAGGTGTCAAAAACGAACATAGCAAAATCGAGTGCTCCTCCAAAACGTTCGTCAGGCCGATACGCCACGAGATAGCGGCATCAGCTACCAATAACCTGAGTCATCAAACAGGACAGCCTGCTACCGTACAGGCTGCCTTGAGCTGAGCGAGAGCGTCGGGATGAACGACCGAGGATCTGAAACCTTTTTGCAGCAGACTGTTGAATCTAAGTCCGGCAATTGACCGTCCATTCTTCAGCCCATTTTCCAGCTGAGCGCTATAATCGAAAAGGATTTTTTGTACCCTGTGAGCTTCACCTTGTGCGCATACTCCAACCATCCTAACTGCCGAATTTAGCCCAAAGCACGCAGCAGAGCTGATTGCTTAGCTGTAAACCGATTCCCGTCAGCAGCGTTAGTCCAGTTTTAACTTACTCTTTCGAGAACCCTATTTTATGCTGGCGTACGCGGATACAAATACCGATTGTGCAAACAGGGATATCAAATTTCTTGAGGTTCACCACCTGAACGGGCCTAACATCTGGACGCTTCGCCCGGTGCTGGAAGCCATTGTTGATATCGGAGATCTCGAGGATTTCCCGTCAAATACCATCCCCGGTTTTTACGAACGCCTCTATTCCTGGCTCCCTTCGCTGATTGAGCACCGCTGCAGCTATGGAGAGCGCGGTGGATTTCTGCGCCGATTGAAGGACGGTACCTGGGCAGGCCACATTCTCGAGCATATTACGCTTGAACTGCAAAACCTGGCGGGTATGCCCGGCGGCTTTGGCAGAGCCAGAGAGACCTCATTGCGCGGCGTTTATAAGGTGGCTGTCAGTGCGTGGCATGAGAATATCGCGCGTAGCGCGCTGTCAGAGGCACGTGAACTGGTACTGGCTGCCATGGGATATCTGCAACCCGAGAACCCGCCCTATAACGTCCAGCATTCCATCGAGCGCCTGAGCAACATGGTGGATTCACTCTGGCTGGGCCCATCGACCGCCTGTATCGTCGAGGCCGCCGCCATCCGCAATATTCCCGCCATCCGCCTTCTGGCCAAGGGCAACCTCGTGCAACTCGGCTATGGTGCTCGAAGCCAGCGTATATGGACAGCCGAGACCGACCTCACTCCGGCCATTGCCGAAAGTATCTCGCGGGATAAGGACCTGACCAAGGTGTTGCTTCAATCCTGCGGTGTTTCAGTCCCTGACGGCCGTAGTGTTCATAGTGCGGAAGATGCATGGACAGCCGCACAGGACATAGGTCTGCCGGTCGTGGTCAAGCCCAGCGACGGCAACCATGGACGTGGTGTCTTTATTGAGCTTAGCAGGCAGGAAGAAGTCGAGTCCGCTTATCGCGCTGCTTCGGAAGAAGGTGACGGCGTATTGGTCGAACGTTATGTTCCGGGTACGGAACACCGCTTGCTGGTGGTTGGCGGACGCCTGGTGGCCGCTAGCCGAGGCGATTCGGTCTCAGTGACCGGCGACGGTAAATCAACCATTGGCGAGCTGATAGACCACCAGATCAATTCAGATCCGCGCCGGGGGACAAGCGAAGACCATCCCTTGAATCCTGTCAGCATCGATGGCGTAACGACAATGGAAATTGCGCGCCAGGGCTTCACCATCAATTCAATGCCGCAGGCCGGTCTCGAAGTTCTGATTCAGCGTAACGGTAATCACGCTTTTGATGTTACTGACGAAGTACATCCCAGCATCGCTGCGGCTGCTTCGCTTGCGGCCCGCATTGTCGGGCTGGATATTGCCGGCATCGATCTCGTTGCCAGGGATATTTCCCGACCCCTTGCCGAACAGGGAGGGGCGATTGTCGAGGTCAATGCCGGCCCCGGTTTGCTGATGCACATCAAACCCGTCATTGGCACGCCGCGTCCCGTTGGCGAAGCTATTGTTGACCATCTCTTCCCTAACCAGGGAGACGGCCGGGTTCCGGTCGTAGGTATTACTGGCAGCTATGGTAAAACTACAGTAGCGCGCCTTGTCGCTCATCTACTCGCCTTGTCTGGCAAACATACGGGACTGGCATGCAGCGATGGGTTTTATCTCGACCGCAGGCAAGTCTACAAGGGCGATCACGCCAGATGGAAGACGGCTAACAACATCCTGATGAATCGTTCGATAGAAGCTGCGGTTTTTGAAAACGGCAGCGATAGCATTCTGGGTGAGGGCTTGGCCTACGATGGATGTCATGTGGGCGTCATTACCAATGTCGAGCTACAGCGTCACTATGGACGGCACTATATCGAAACCGCCAGGCAGGTTTTCGATATACTGCGCACTCAAGTGGATGTGGTGTTGCCCACGGGTGCGGCGATTCTCAACGCCAGGGAGGCAATGCTGGTTGAAATGGCTGCGCTGTGCAACGGCGAGGTCATTTACTTCAGCCTCGATCCTGAATTACCCGTAATCAGAAAGCACTGTTTAGCCGCTGCGGCGGAGATAAAAGGCACACAGGGTAAGCGGGCGGTGATAGTTCGAGATGGGAAAATTCTGCTCGTTACCGGTTCCAGTGAGTCGTCGCTGGGAAAAGTAGCGGACATTCCGCTTACCCGGGGTGGTTATGCCGTTCCGGAGGTAGAAAATGTTCTGGCTGCAGTGGGCGCTGCCTGGGCGCTCGGTATCGAGCCCGCTCTCATACGTGCCGGGATTGAAAATTTCGCCGCCGCTCAATAAAACATGGAAATCAGATGCATATCAGCAACGCATCCGGATGAGCAAGAAGCACCAGGAGAACTTTCAATGAAAGTATCGTCTGTCCGCGCATTGCGTGGGCCTAATTTGTGGAGTCGCCACACAGCCATAGAAGCAATAGTTTCTTGCGGTGAAACTGAATCTCTCGTGGAAAACAGAGACTTCCTCATCCGGTTGCGTGACCGATTTCCGCAAATCGATTTGCTCCAACCAGTTTTCCTGGCTGAAGCGGGAATCATGGCGCATGCGCTTGGGCGCGTTGCGCTCGGCCTGCAAGCACAGGCCGGCTGTCCGGTGACCTTCAGTAAGACTACTCGCACGCTGGAAGCCCGCATTTATCAAGTCATTGTCGAGTACAGCGAAGAATCGGTAGGCAGGCTTGCTCTCGAATATGCGCAAACCTTATGTCATGCCGCGATTGAGGATACTCTCTTCGACGTCGCCAATGCCGTTAATTGTCTTCATGAATTGTATGAAGAGATACGTTTCGGGCCGAGTACGGGCGCGATCGTCCGTGCGGCTGTCGCACGCGGTATTCCTTTTCGCCGGCTGACCGATGGCAGTATGGTCCAGTTTGGCTGGGGCAGCCGCCAGCGCCGTATCCAGGCTGCGGAGACGGGCCGGACCAGCCTCGTGGCGGAATCCATTGCACAGGACAAGGAGCTGACCAGAACGTTGCTGAGCAGTGCCGGTATTCCGATCGCGGCAGGCAGACCGGTAGCGAATGCGGAAGATGCCTGGGTGGCTGCTTGTGAAATAGGCGGCCCGGTTGTTGTCAAGCCGCGGGATGGCAATCAGGGCAGGGGAGTAGGCGTGAACCTGACCAGTCGGGAGCAGGTGGACGCTGCCTACGCGGTAGCGGCTGAGATCAGCGGTGAAGTCCTGGTTGAGCGTTGCATTCCCGGTAATGATTACCGCATGCTGGTGGTAGGCAATAAGTTGATTGCGGCTGCGCGGCGTGATCCGCCCCAGGTTGTCGGCGACGGCATGCACAGCATCAGTCAATTGGTTGAGCAGATAAATAGTGATCCGCGACGTGGTGAAGGTCATGCGAACGCACTGACAAAAATTCATTTTGACGAAATTACGGTTGCCCAACTGGCTACCAAGGGTATGGCTCCGGAATCCGTGCCTTCCAGAGGCGAACGCGTTGTGCTGCGCAATAACGCCAACCTTTCCACCGGGGGAACGGCCACCGATGTCACCGATGATGTTCATCCCGAGCTTGCGGCGCGCGTGGAAGCCGCTGCTCGAATGGTAGGTCTTGATATCTGTGGCGTGGACATTGTCTGCGATAGTGTGTCGAATCCGCTGGAAGAGCACGGCGCGGTTGTCGAGATCAATGCCGTGCCAGGCCTTCGCATGCATTTGCAACCTTCATTCGGTACAGGGCGTGCTATAGGGGAGGCGATTATTGCCAATATGTTCAAAGACGGGGATGACGCGCGCATCCCCGTTGTGGCGGTAACGGGAACCAACGGCAAGACCACCACCGTCCGCCTGATTGCCAATATCCTCGAATGCCAGGGCATGCGCGTCGGCATGACCAGTACTGACGGTGTTTATGTTGAAGGTCAGCGCATCGATACGGGCGACTGCAGTGGCCCTAAGAGTGCAAAGAAAGTTCTTCTTCACCCCGATGTCGATGCGGCGGTTTTCGAGACGGCGCGGGGTGGCCTGCTGCGTGAGGGGCTGGGCTTCGATCGTTGTCATGTGGCTGTGGTGACCAATATCGGTGGAGGCGATCATCTTGGCCTTTCCCACGTCAACACGGTGGAGGATTTAACTGCCGTCAAACGCATCGTCGTTCAAAATGTTACACCAGGTACCGGCGTCGCCGTGCTCAACGCGGCTGATCCCTTGGTGGCAAGCATGGCGGTCCACTGCCCGGGTTCGGTCACATTTTTCGCCCGTGATCCCCGCAATCCCGTGATAGTGAAACATCGGGCGCAAGGCAAGCGTGTCATTTATCTCGACGGGGGTTCTATCGTCGCTTCGGAAGCGGGTGCTGAGCACCGCCTGACGCTGGCGGGAATTCCTCTCACGCAGAACGGGGCCATCGCTTTCCAGATCGAAAATGCAATGGCCGCCACTGGAGCGGGCTGGGCGCTTGGCCTCGACTGGGAAGTCATACGTTTCGGTTTAGCCAGTTTTGTCAGCGACACGCAAACCGCACCGGGCCGTTTCAATCTCTTCAATCACCGGGGCGCCACGCTTATTGCTGACTACGGTCACAATGCGGATGCCATCCGGGCGCTTGTGCTCGCCATCGATAAGATGCCTGCCAAGAGACGCTCGGTCGTGATTAGCGGCGCGGGTGATCGTCGCGACGAGGATATTCGTCAACAGACCAAGATCCTCGGTGATGCTTTTGACGAGGTGGTGCTTTATCAGGACAAGTGTCAAAGAGGCCGCGCCGATGGGGAAGTGCTGAGCCTGTTGCGGCAAGGTCTGAAGAATGCGAAGCGGGCCCGCGACGTCAAGGAGATTCGCGGCGAGTTTGTGGCGATCGATACTGCCTTTGCCAACCTGAAAGCCGGAGAGTTATGCCTTATTCTCATCGACCAGGTGGATGAAGCACTCGGGTATATTACCCAGCGTGTGGTTGCCGGTTGACAAGCGGCGCTGGCGTAACCGATTGCGCTCGAGAGCAGAGCTACTGAGCCGCAGATATAATACGGTTATCAGCCTGTAACACGCCAACGCGCCCGTATAACTGATCAAATGCCACCGATCAGGGTCAGACAGGCGGGCAGTTGATATCGTCTCTCGGCAACTGAGTACAGATTGCAATCCGCCGAGGTTACCCATAAACTGAATTAGCGTTGAGATTGCTGCGCTGAGACCGCTCAGTAACTGTTTTTATTGCTCACCCCACAAGGAGAAAAATCATGTCAGGAGATAGTATCTATCGAATTACAGAGATAATCGGAACCAGCCAGACCTCTTGGGAGGATGCAGCCAAAAATGCCGTCGAGACGGCGTCAAAAACATTGCGAGACCTGAGGGTTGCAGAAATAGTAAAGCTGGATATGGTAATTGAGGATGGCAAGGTGGTTGCGTATCGCGCAAGAGTGAATCTGTCTTTCAAGTATGAAACCGAAAGCAAGTAATTGTTATTGGGCAAAGCCTGGATTACTCAGACATTCCCGATGCAAAAAAGGCGCTGATCGCGCCTTTTTTGTTTTAACTGCGTTGATGAGATCAAGCTTATACGGCAGAGGCGGCTTCTTCCTCAAACTGAAGTTTCACCTTGTTATCGGTACCGATATCCACCGTCACTTTGCCACCGTTGGCAAGCCGTCCGAATAATAGCTCATCCGCCAAAGCGCTGCGAATAGTGTCCTGAATGAGCCGGGCCATGGGGCGGGCGCCCATGAGAGGATCAGCGCCGTTTTTGGCGAGGTATTCTCTCAGCGCATCGGTAAATATCGCTTCCACTTTCTTCTCGTGCAGCTGCGTTTCAAGCTGCATCAGGAATTTATCCACCACACGCAGAATCACGTCCCTATCCAGGGATGCGAAGGAAATGATCGCATCCAGCCGGTTGCGGAACTCAGGCGTAAACATGCGTTTGATATCGGCCATCTCATCGCCTGCCTGCGCACCGGTGGTGAAGCCCATGGACGATTTGCTGAGCGCTTCGGCGCCCGCATTCGTGGTCATGATAATTACCACGTTGCGGAAATCCGCCTTGCGGCCATTATTGTCGGTCAACGTGCCGTGATCCATCACCTGCAGCAGGATATTAAAAATATCCGGATGCGCCTTCTCGATTTCATCCAGTAGCAGTACCGAGTATGGCTGCTTGATGATGGCCTCGGTAAGCAAACCGCCCTGGTCGAAACCCACATATCCGGGCGGCGCGCCGATCAGGCGTGAAACGGCATGCCGCTCCATGTATTCAGACATGTCGAAGCGGTGCAAATGAATGCCCAACGCATAAGCCAGCTGCCGCGCTACTTCGGTTTTGCCAACGCCGGTAGGGCCGGAAAAAAGAAATGAGCCAACGGGCTTTTGTGGATTGCCCAAGCCGCTTCTTGCCATCTTTATCGCCGCTGTCAGCGCATTGATGGCCTTGTCCTGACCAAATACCACCGCTTTGAGATCTCGATCCAGCACTTTTAGCGTGCTTCGGTCATCGCTGGAGACATTTTGTGCCGGGATGCGCGCGATTTTAGCAATGATACTTTCGATCTCATGTTTGCTGATTACCTTGCGCTGCTTCGACTTCGGCAAAATGCGCTGTGCTGCGCCGGCTTCGTCGATGACATCTATCGCCTTGTCCGGCAAATGCCGGTCGTTAATGAAGCGCGCCGATAATTCTGCTGCGGTGGTAAGCGCAATGGCCGTATATTTGACACCATGGTGCGCTTCATAGCGGGCTTTCAGGCCGCGTAATATCGAGACTGTTTCTTCCACGCTGGGTTCGAGTACGTCGATTTTCTGGAAGCGACGCGATAGGGCATGGTCTTTTTCAAAAATTCCCCGATATTCGCTGTAAGTCGTCGCACCGATACATTTCAGCTGACCGGTATTAAGTATTGGTTTAAGAAGATTGGAAGCGTCCAGCGTACCGCCGGAAGCGGCCCCCGCACCGATCAACGTATGAATCTCATCAATGAAAAGAATGGCGTTGGAACTGTCGAGTAACTGTTTCAACACCGCCTTCAGGCGCTGTTCGAAGTCCCCCCGGTATTTCGTCCCGGCCAACAGTGCGCCCATATCCAGCGCATAAACCTGATGATGCGCAAGAATTTCCGGAACGTCATTTTCGATAATCCGCCTTGCAAGCCCCTCAGCGATAGCGGTCTTGCCGACGCCCGCTTCACCCACCAGCAACGGATTATTTTTGCGGCGGCGGCATAGCGTCTGTATCAGGCGTTCCAGCTCCCGCTCACGTCCAATCAACGGATCGATCTTGCCGGCCAGCGCGAGTGAGTTGAGATTTACCGCGTAACTTTCCAGTGCGCCGCCCGCACTCATTTCCTGCTCCGCATCGCCTTCGCTGTCGGATTTCGCGGGACTTCCCTGGGATACCTTGCTGATGCCATGAGAAATATAATTCACTACATCGAGACGGGTGATGCCTTTCTGATGAAGAAAATAAACTGCGTGGGAATCCTTCTCTCCAAATATCGCTACCAGCACGTTGGCGCCGGTGACTTCTTTTTTCCCGGAAGACTGGACATGCAGGATTGCGCGCTGGATCACACGCTGAAAACCTAGCGTTGGCTGTGTATCCACTTCGCCGCTGCCGCCCACGGTAGGTGTGTTTTCCGTAACGTGCTCTGTCAGCAGTCGACGCAAATCGTCCATATCCACCGAGCAGGCGCGCAGCACTTCCGCGGCGGTCGGATTGTCGAGCAGAGCCAATAACAAGTGCTCGACCGTTATGAACTCATGCCGCTTCTGTCGTGACTCGACAAACGCCATGTGTAAACTTACTTCCAACTCTTGGGCAATCATTTTACGTCTCCTCCATCACGCACCTTAGCGGATGTTGATGCTGCCTCGCAAATGCGACCACCTGCTCAACTTTGGTGGTAGCTACATCATTGGGATAAACTCCACATATTCCCGCTCCATCCATATGTACTTTGAGCATGATTTGGGTTGCCTGTTCTCGATTCTTTGAAAAAAAAGTCTGCAACACGGCCACCACGAAATCCATAGGCGTGAAATCATCATTCAGTAAAATCACCTTGAACATTGGCGGTGGTTTGAGTTTACTCTTTTTAGCCTCCAGTACAACATCTCCATGATTCCCTGCTTTCATGTCTCCAGTCTCGCTATTCATCAGTTAGAGCGAAATGGGCAAGTCTCTGCCTCTTGATATAATATTTGACGATTACACCGAAATATTCAAGTACCTTCAGAAAATTATTCTATTGCATTTCTATAAAATAAGTAGATTGAGCACTTGACTTGAATACTAGAGTTGCGTAAAACTGCTCTTGGCGTTTGGCTTCAAGTTCTCTGCAGTACCGGTTACAGCCGTTTTGCGGTCTTGAAACTCAAACAGTGTTCGGGTTTCCGGCCCGGTTTTTTTATTATATAGGAAGCAAAAATGGCAACTGGTACAGTAAAGTGGTTCAACGACTCAAAAGGTTTTGGTTTCATTACACCGGATGATGGTAGCGAAGATCTATTCGCTCACTTCTCCGCGATCAATATGTCCGGATTCAAAACTCTTAAAGAAGGTCAAAAAGTAAGTTTTGAGGTTACTCAAGGTCCGAAGGGCAAACAAGCTTCAAATATTCAGTCTGCTTGACGTTTGACGATTCCAGACTGACGTGGTTAGCCGCGATCATGCTGTAATCCAATACAAAATTATATAAAGCCCCTTGCCGGAAATCGGCAAGGGGCTTTTTTAATCATGAGCTATGCCGGCATGTGCTCAATCAGCGCCCGTCCGAACCCCGAACACGAAACCTTCTGCGCATGATTCATCTGACGCGCAAAGTCATAAGTCACGATTTTATCCTGGATCGTTTTTTCAATCGCCTCGATAATCAGGTCCGCCGCCTCCATCCAGCCCATGTGCCTTAGCATCATCTCAGCGGATAGTATGATGGACCCCGGATTAACCTGATCCTTGCCAGCATATTTCGGCGCAGTGCCATGCGTTGCCTCGAAAATTGCAATCGAATCGCTGAGGTTCGCCCCGGGGGCTATGCCGATACCACCGACCTGCGCCGCCAACGCGTCAGAAATATAGTCGCCGTTCAGGTTCAGCGTGGCGATTACATCGTATTCCTCCGGACGCAGCAAAATCTGTTGCAAAAAAGCATCCGCGATCACGTCCTTGATTATGACGCCTCCCTTGTCCTCCGGCAGCTTCATCCACGGGCCGCCGTCGAGCAGGCGGGCGTTGAATTCTCTGGAAGCTAGTTCATAGCCCCAATTTTTGAAGGCGCCCTCGGTGTATTTCATTATATTACCCTTGTGCACCAGTGTCACAGAGGGGCGCTTGTTGTCGATTGCGTACTGTATTGCCTTGCGTACCAGTCGCTCGGTGCCCTCCCTGGAAACGGGCTTGATACCGATTCCCGATGTTTGGGGAAAGCGTATTTTGGTTACATCCATTTCCGCCGTTAAAAAATTAATTATCTTTTTCGCTTTTTCCGACTGGGCTTCCCATTCAATACCGGCATAAATGTCTTCCGAATTTTCACGGAAAATTATCATATCGGTTTTTTCAGGATTCTTTAACGGGCTGGGTACCCCCTGAAAATAGCGTACAGGACGCAGGCATAGATATAAATCAAGTTCCTGCCGCAAAGCGACGTTGATGGAGCGAATACCCCCGCCTACCGGAGTGGTTAGCGGTCCCTTGATGGAAACCACATATTCCGCCGCGGCTTGCAGTGTTTCCTCGGGCAGCCAGACGTTTTCACCATAAATACGAGTGGCTTTTTCGCCAGCATAAATCTCCATCCAGTTAATCTTGCGCTTGCCGCCATAAGCGCGACTCACCGCGGCATCCACCACGTCCTTCATTACCGGCGTTATATCCACGCCGATACCATCGCCTTCTATATAGGGAATAACGGGGTTATCCGGCACACTCAGGGAAAAATCAGCGTTTACGCAGATTTTTTTGCCTTCGGCTGGCGTCTTGATGTGCTGGTACATGGTTTCTCCAATATGAGTGTTTCGGTGGTCGTAGTGGTTAGCAGTGAGTCTGTCGTAAACGGTAAACAGTAAACGGTAAACAGTAAACTGGTCAAACCCCTACATTTTACCCGGGTTTGGAAGAGAAGCGCTAACATGCTTTGTTCCGCCTGGAGCTGGAATCGAATTACCGGGCGAATGTGACAAAGCGTACGGATTGCAGCGCCGGATTGCCCGCGTTATCTCGGCTGGATATATTAACGACAGGGGTAGCTCGACTTTACGGAAAACGGTTTACCGGAAAAATCGGTTAACAGCTATATTTTTGAACCTGTACAAAAGAACCTATACAAAAGAACCTGTACAAAAAAAGCGAGGCTGGCCTCGGGGAGGAGCCTTATCCCACTTATTGTTTCTTTCCCGTCTGCAGGGCGCTAGAATGCCGGGTGCGATATCTCCTTGTACTCTATTTTTCCAATAAGCGAAGTTTAAAGATTATGATCTGGAAACCCAACGTCACGGTTGCAGCAGTCATCGAAAGAGAAGGAAAGTACCTGCTCGTCGAGGAACAAACTGGTGGCGGTTTACTGTTCAATCAGCCGGCGGGCCATCTGGAGCCGGGCGAATCGATCATTCACGGCGCAATTCGGGAAACCCTTGAGGAAACGGGCTACACTTTTGCCCCACAATCGGTACTGGGTATCTATCACTGGCACTCCGAGGCGGAGAATATTACCTTTATTCGGTTTGCTTTTAACGGTTCCGTCGTCGATTTTGATCCGGATCGGGCATTAGACACGGGTATAGTGCGCGCGGGGTGGTTCGGAATCGAGGAAATCCGCGAGACGACCTATTGCCATCGCAGTCCGTTAGTAATGAAATGCATCGAAGACCATGTAGCGGGAAAGCATTATCCACTGGAAATCCTTTCACACGCGTACGCGTCCGACTGCCGGGTTTAGGTTTAAACCATGAGCAAAACGCGCGTAGTAGTTGGTCTGTCTGGCGGGGTTGATTCATCTGTCGCCGCTTTGTTGTTGAAGCAACAGGGTTACGACGTAGTCGGCCTTTTCATGAAGAATTGGGAAGATGACGACACTGACCAATACTGCTCTTCCCGGCAGGATTTGATCGATGCCGCGTCGGTGGCGGATATCATCGGGATCCCGCTGGAAGCGGTAAATTTTTCGGTTGAGTATAAGGAGCGTGTATTCAGCCACTTTCTGGCGGAATACCAGGCCGGGAGAACGCCCAATCCGGATGTGTTATGTAACGCCGAGATCAAGTTCAAAGCATTTCTGGAACACGCTGCCGGGCTCGGCGCTAGCTTTATCGCTACCGGTCATTATGCCCAGGTGCAAAGAAAAAACGGTATGTTCCAGCTGTTGAAAGGTGAAGACGGAACCAAGGATCAGAGCTATTTTCTCTATCGTTTGAATCAAGCACAGTTATCCCGGACCTTATTTCCTATCGGCCATCTTTACAAGCGTGACGTACGCAGGATCGCCAGAGATTATAAGTTACCCAATTTTTCGAAAAAAGACAGTACCGGGATTTGTTTTATCGGTGAAAGGCCTTTCAGGGAGTTTCTCCATCGCTACCTGCCGCATGAACCGGGCGAGATAAAGACCCCGGCTGGAAACGTCGTGGGGGAGCACACCGGCTTGATGTACTACACCATCGGCCAGCGGCAGGGATTGGGCATTGGCGGGACAAGAGAGGGGGGTGGCGAACCCTGGTTCGTTTCGAACAAGGATAAAGCGCGGAATGTCCTGGTCGTGGTACAGGGCCACGATCATCCTGACTTATTCAAGTCCTCGCTTACCGCAGCCGAATTGACATGGATAAGTGGCCGTGCGCCCCATTGCAACTGGGTTTATGCGGCCAAGACCCGTTATCGCCAAGCTGATGCGCCCTGCGCAATCGCGTATGTCGATCACAGCAAATGCGAAATCGAATTTGCCCAGCCGCAGTGGGCTGTGACACCGGGGCAATCGGTTGTGGTTTACGAGAGCAAGGTATGTCTTGGGGGAGGGGTAATTACAGACGAACAGGCGAAGGAATGCGAGTAGCATTCCCTGAGCCATTCATCATGCTACCGGAACTGTCTCCATGAAGGCAGAGCGCTTTTCCAGCCTGTCGGAAAGATCGGCAAGATTGGGAAAGGTACCGCGCCAGTCAATTTGAGGGAATCGAAAAGCCAGGTATCCCAGGGCGCATCCTAATGCAATATCGCCCAACGTATAGACGTTGCCGTCACACCATTTTTTATCGCTCAGTTCGTGAGCAGCCGTTTCCAGGCCCCGCGTAACTTTTTGCTGCTGACGGGAAATCCACTCCACGCTTTGTTCCGCGTCTTTCCGTTTACGTTCGAGGAACATCGCGGCGGCAGCGTCGCAAATACCATCCGCTAACGCCTCCCAGCGCTTTACCATAATTCTGCGCCGGTTGGATTCAGGAAGTAAACGGGATACCGGATTGACACTATCGAGATACTCGACAATTACGCGCGAGTCGAACAGGCTGGTGCCGTCGTCCATAATCAGCACCGGCACTTTTCCAAGCGGATTGTGATCCGATACGTGACTATCCGCGTTCCAGGGAGCTTCCAGCTCAAAAGTATAACCGATATGCTTTTCAGCCAGAACGATGCGCGTCTTGCGAACGTAAGGACTCGTGAGCGATCCGATAAGCTTCATGATCAGCCTTGAGGGGAATTATCAAAGGGCATTATATCGGCTTTCGGCAGCGCGGTGCATAGTCTGGGCTAGTGCCTATGCTAGCAGCCTGTCGGGCTTGAAGAATCGCAGTGAAAAAGTGATTGGGGGAGGACGGAATTTTGAGGATTTTGAAGGTTAATAGTTATTCTGGTGGCCGAAAAAGCGGCGAAATATGAGCCAGCCAGACGCTTTTGCAGCCGATTTCCTTTAAGGCCGACAGGCTGCTAGAATGCCCTACCGGTGACAATAACCCGGAATCAGAACATGAATTCATCTTTTCTCACCGCACTCTCCCCCCTTGATGGGCGTTATAGCGCAAAGGTCGCAGACCTGAGGCCGTACTTCAGCGAGTTCGCGCTGATCCGGTACCGTGTTCAGTTGGAAATAGAGTGGCTCAAGGCCTTGAGCAACGCAACAGGCATCGCCGAGGCCCCGCCATTTTCTCCCGCCACCGTTGCACAGCTCGATGCTCTCGCGACGAATTTTTCCGAGGCCGACGCGGAGTCGGTCAAATTTATCGAGGCAAGAACCAATCACGACGTCAAGGCGGTCGAGTACTGGCTCAGGGAGCATCTGATAAAGAATGCCGAGGCCGCGCATATCGCGCAATTCATCCATTTTGCGTGTACGTCGGAAGATATCAATAATCTTTCTCACGGATTGATGCTGATGCACAGCCGCGACAGGGTGATGCTGCCGGCATTGGAAAAAATCATCAGCAGGCTCATACAAATGGCGCATGCATTGGCTGATACGCCCATGCTCGCCCGAACGCATGGTCAGCCCGCCACCCCCACTACAGTTGGCAAGGAACTTGCCAATTTCGCATATCGCCTGCTGCGGGCGCGTAAACGGCTGGCGGGCGTGGCCATACTGGGAAAAATCAATGGCGCGGTAGGCAACTTCAACGCCCATCTCGCTTCATACCCCGCTTTCGGCTGGGAAAAATTCGCGCAGGAGTTTGTAGAAAAATTTGGCCTGAAATTTAATCCCTACACGACGCAGATCGAACCGCACGACGCAATGGCGGAGTTATTCGACGCCTATGCCCATGTCAATACAGTACTGCTGGATTTTAATCGCGACATGTGGGGGTATATCTCTCTTGCCTACTTCAAGCAAAAAACCAGAGAAGGTGAAATTGGCTCCTCAACGATGCCGCACAAGGTTAATCCGATAGATTTCGAAAACTCCGAAGGCAATCTCGGCATCGCCAACGCCCTGTTGCGCCATTTGAGCGAGAAGCTTCCGATATCTCGCTGGCAGCGTGATCTAACGGACTCCACTGTGCTTCGCAACATGGGGGTGGCGTTGGGGCATACATTGCTGGCATATGGCTCCTGCAGCAACGGATTGAGCAAGCTGGAAGTCAATCCGGAACGTTTGATGGAAGATCTGGAAAATGCCTGGGAAGTCTTGGCCGAGCCGATACAGACCGTAATGCGCCGCCATGGCATACCGGATTCGTATGAGCAGTTGAAAGAGTTGACTCGTGGCAAAGAGGGTATCAACAGAGATACATTGCACAAATTTATCGACAGTCTCACCCTGCCGGAAAGCGAAAAAATACGCTTATGCAAAATCATGCCGCAGAATTATATTGGCGATGCCGCTGCGCTGGCCCGAAAAATCGGCATTGAAGACAGTTGATTTCTGTGTGCCCTGATTCCTGGGTATCGGTTTTTCCCAATCTTCGGTTCGACACATGGGTACAAGCCATAGGTACAAGCCGGGCGCGACGCCCCTGAGGATTCGGGTCTTTCAGTAACATGCCCAAACGAGGTCTTGCTCAACCTGCCGTGGTATTCTCTAGAGCTTGAAATTGAAAAAACTATCCCGATATAGTGATGAACGAAATTAGGAGAAGCGCCATGACTGAGTTAAATCGACCCCAATCAGACCCGACGGAACTGACTGCAGCGATGGATGAAACAAGCGCGTCTGAGGCCAAAGTCAACGAAGACAAGGCACCGGAACCGGCGACGGAATCGATGCCGAGCCTGGAACAGTTACTGAAAAAAGCCGAACTCGATGCGGAGGAGCATCACGATGCATGGCTGCGCGCCAAGGCGGATGCCGAGAATATAAGAAAGCGTGCGCAAATAGACATCGCCAGCGCGCATAAATATGCAGTAGAGAATTTTTCTACTGAACTGCTCGCAGTGATGGACAGCCTGGAAGCCGCGTTGGCGGTGGAAAACGCGACGGTCGAGAATTTCAAAAGCGGAATGGAATTGACGCTAAAGCAACTGACTACCGTTTTCGAAAAATTCAATATCAAGGTGATCAATCCGGAAGGTGCGAAATTTGATCCACATCTGCATCAGGCTATGTGTACGGTAAATTCCGATCTTGCCCCCAATACGGTAGTACAGGTGATGCAGAAAGGTTACGTTTTGAACGACCGGGTGATTCGACCGGCATTAGTGTCTGTTTCCAAGGCCGGAGAGACTTGAAATTACAATCTTAATCCCCATTTTCTGCACAAGCGGATATTTCGCATAGTCGAATATTCGATACCAACTACTAACAAGGATCCAAATCATGGGAAAAATTATCGGCATTGACCTCGGCACCACGAACTCGTGTGTGGCTGTCATCGAAAACGGCAAGCCCAAGGTCATAGAAAATTCAGAGGGAGCGCGTACAACACCGTCCATTGTCGCCTATACGGAAGATGGCGAAATTCTAGTGGGTGCTTCAGCCAAACGTCAGGCGGTCACTAATCCCAAGAACACGTTATTTGCGGTGAAACGCCTGATTGGACGCCGGTTCAACGAGGAGATGGTGCAAAAGGATATCAAGATGGTGCCTTACAGCATTGTAAAGGCCGACAACAATGACGCCTGGATAGAGGTGCGCGGCAAGAAGATCGCCCCGCCGGAAATATCGGCACAAGTGTTGATAAAAATGAAAAAGACCGCGGAGGATTATCTGGGTGAACCCGTTACCGAAGCCGTTATTACCGTTCCTGCCTATTTCAACGATTCCCAGCGTCAAGCGACAAAAGACGCGGGACGCATCGCCGGCCTGGAAGTCAAGCGCATCATCAATGAACCGACTGCGGCAGCCCTGGCTTTCGGCATGGATAAAAAAGAGGGTGACCGCAAGATCGCCGTGTACGATCTGGGCGGTGGCACTTTCGATATTTCCATTATCGAAATCGCGGAAGTAGAGGGTGAGCACCAGTTTGAAGTGTTGGCCACGAACGGAGATACCTTCCTGGGCGGTGAGGATTTCGACTCGCGCGTCATCGAATACCTGGTGGATGAATTCAGGAAGGAAACCGGCATAGACCTGAAAAAAGACATGCTTGCACTGCAACGTCTAAAGGATTCGGCGGAAAAAGCCAAGATTGAACTTTCATCCAGTCAGCAAACGGAGGTCAACCTGCCCTACATTACGGCGGATGCTTCGGGACCGAAACATCTCGCGGTGAGAATTACCCGGGCTAAGCTGGAAAGCCTGGTGGAAGAGTTGATCGACCGAACCATGGAACCTTGCCGGATTGCTATCAAGGACGCCGGAGTAAAGACTTCCGATATCGATGACGTTATTCTGGTGGGTGGGCAGAGCCGTATGCCCAAGGTTCAGGATAAGGTCAGGGAAATTTTCGGCAAGGAACCGCGCAAGGACGTCAATCCGGACGAAGCGGTTGCGGTCGGTGCGGCCATTCAAGGCGGCGTGCTGCAGGGTTCGGTCAAGGACGTGCTGCTGCTGGATGTTACCCCGTTATCGTTGGGCATCGAAACGCTGGGCGGTGTGATGACGAAGTTGATTCAGAAAAACACCACCATTCCGACCAAGGCGCAACAGGTATTTTCGACGGCCGAGGAAAATCAGACTGCCGTGACCATTCATGTACTGCAAGGTGAGCGCGAGATGGCGTCCGGCAACAAGAGCCTCGGTCAATTCAATCTAAGCGATATTCCGCCGTCACCGCGCGGCATGCCGCAAATCGAAGTGGCATTCGATATCGATTCAAACGGCATACTGCACGTATCCGCCAAGGATAAGGCGACGGGGAAGGAAAATAAAATCAAGATTCAGGCAAGCTCCGGCCTCTCGGATGAAGAAGTACAGCGCATGGTCAAAGATGCGGAGGCGCATGCCGAAGAGGATCATAAAACGCTGGAACTGGTCACCGCCCGCAACCAGTGTGACGCCATGATCCATTCGGTGAGAAAAACATTGAAGGAGCATGGCGAAAAACTGGATGCCGATGAAAAGTCCAAAATAGAAGATGCGCTGAAAGAGGCGGAGGATGCGCTGAAATCGGATAGCAAGGATGTCATCGAGGCCAAGACTCAGGCCCTGGCCGAGGTCTCGCATAAACTGGCGGAGAAGATGTACTCGCAAGAGCAGGGTCAGCAGGCTCAGCCGGGTGCGGAGCACGCTTCACATGGCGGGGGCGAAAAACCTGTTGAAGGCGAGGTAGTAGATGCCGAGTTTGAAGAAGTCAAGAACAAGAAATAAGTAAGCACAGAAACGTCAAAGCGCAGCAATGCGGAGAGCCATTCTTCTGCATTCTGCGTTTTGCCTATTACGGGAATAGGCAAAACAGTATCGGCTATCGTCTCCGCACTTCCGATTTTCCATTAAAACTGACATGAACAAACGCGATTACTATGAAGTTCTGGGCGTTAACCGCGACAGCAGCGAAGAGGATATAAAAAAAGCCTATCGCAGACTGGCGATGAAACATCATCCAGACCGCAATCCGGATAATCCCAAATCGGAAGAGCATTTCAAGGAGGCCAAGGAAGCCTACGAAATACTGTCGGACTCGAAGAAGCGCGCAGCATACGATCAGCATGGCCATGCCGGCGTGGATCCCAATATGGCGGGCGCGGGTGCCCAGGGATTTTCCGACGCATTCGGCGATATATTCGGTGACCTCTTCGGGGGGCGTGGAGGGCAGGCCAATGTCTATCGCGGTGCGGACCTGCGCTATAACCTGGAAATTTCGCTGGAGCAGGCGGCACGCGGTACGGAAACCAAGATCCGCATCCCGACGATGGATGCGTGCGGAACCTGCCATGGGAATGGCGCCAAGCCCGGTACTTCACCCGTTACATGCCCCACCTGCAACGGTCACGGCCAGGTCAGGATGCAGCAAGGGTTTTTCTCGATTCAGCAAACCTGCCCCAAATGCCATGGAAGCGGGAAATTTATCTCGAGCCCATGCGCGACGTGCGGCGGTTCGGGGCGCGTCAAGAACCATAAGACCCTATCGGTAAAGATTCCTGCCGGGGTGGATGAAGGCGACCGTATCCGTTTATCCGGGGAGGGTGAAGCCGGGGTCAACAATGGTCCTCCGGGGGATTTGTATGTCGTTATCCAGCTCACCCCTCATTCTGTCTTTCAGCGCGACCACAATGATCTGCACTGCGAAATGCCCATCAGCTTTACCACTGCCGCACTCGGCGGGGAAATTGAAATTCCTACGCTCGACGGCCACGCCAAAATCAGGATTCCGGCTGAAACCCAGAGTGGGAAAATATTCCGGCTGCGTGGCAAGGGCATCAAAGGCGTGCGCAGCAATAACCAGGGCGATCTATTATGTCATGTGGTAGTGGAGACCCCGGTCAAGCTCACGGCGCGTCAGAGAGAGTTGTTGCAGGAACTGGAAGTGATCAATCAGGAAGACGGTCCTCGCCACAGCCCCCGTGCCAAATCATGGATGGACAAGGTGCGGGAGTTTTTTGCGGAGTAATCTTCCGGCGATAAGAATAAGAAGTAGGGTGCAATAAGCGAAGTGCATTGCACCGTCAATTTGAAACATCACTTGGATAATGGTTGGTAAGGTCTTGGAAAACGCGCTTTTGATCAACCGCGCCGGATTGAAACGCAGCATTTCTGGGCGGGAGTTCGATGACGCAATGAAATTAGACGCGACTCTATAATAGTCATGCATGGCAATAGTTCGAGAAGATTCTCATACGGCGCAATGCGCTTCGCTTATTGTCGCCCTACGTCTACTGCAATTACGTTTACCGTAACGACTGCGATCTGACATTTATAACGCTTAAGAAGACTGGTTGCTCCGCTTCAGAATCTCAGGTACTTCGCCATCAATATAGAACCACTGCCCGGCCTCGCGCACAAAACGGCTGATTTCATGCAAACGACGCGCCCGACCGTCCACCTTATAGCGCGCCACAAATTCCATCAACATACTGTCCGGCTCTAGCTGTTCATGACGCCTCACTTCCAGCCCCAGCCATTTGCAGTGCGCGCTGTGCGGTTTGTTTGCAAGTTCAAGTGAAGAGGGACGTGTACTGTGGTGCCAGGTCCTCAGCAGATAATCTTCACGACCGAGGGTATAGGCGGTGTAGCGTGAGCGCATCAATGCTTCTGCAGTGGGAGCCGCTTCGCCATCATCCAGATAGCGGCCGCAGCAGCCGACGTATGTTTTGTTGCGGTCCGATGAAGAGGAGCGCGGCCGGGTTCCCTTCGTTTTCGCTGTTTCCTCTGCGCCGCGGCATGGGCAGCACATCGTTTTCGCGTCTATATCCATATCCACAGACAGCCGCTAGATTTGTCTGAATTTCTCAAATTATTTTTTTTGCCACAACATGACCACATGTGAGCAACGTTACGCCTGCCACAGCGGCGGCTCATCCATCAGCGCGATCTGTTCGCGCAACTCAAGGATGCGATCCTGCCAATAGCGTTGGGTGTTGAACCACGGGAACGCCTGCTTGAAGGCGGGATCATCCCAGCGCTGCGCTAGCCACGCTGCATAATGAATCAGGCGCAGCGTGCGTAGCGCCTCGACCAGATGCAATTCGCGTTGGTCGAAATCACAAAAATCCTCATATCCGGCCAACACGTCGCTCAATTGCCGTACCATATCGGAGCGGTCCCCCGACAACAACATCCACAGGTCCTGCACTGCCGGTCCCATGCGACTGTCATCAAAATCCACAAAATGCGGACCGTCGTCCGTCCAAAGCACATTGCCCGCATGACAGTCACCATGCAGGCGCAAGGCATTCACGTCACCCGCGCGCGCAAAGCAGTGGCTAACGCCATCCAGCGCCTGATTCACCGCACTGCGATAGGCTGCATTGAGATCGGCCGGAATGAATTCATGCGTTAGCAAATAGTCCCGCGGTTGTTCGCCGAAGCTGGCTATATCCAGTGAGGGACGTTCCCGAAACGTCTTGAGTGCGCCAATGGAGTGGATGCGTCCGAGGAATCGTCCCATCCACTCCAGCGTGTGGCGGTTTTCCAGTTCGGGGGCACGGCCACCATGTTTTGGAAAAACAGCGAAGCGGAATCCTTCAAAATTATGCAGGGTTTTTCCATTCAGCACCAGCGCGGGCACGACGGGGATTTCGCGCTCGGCCAACTCCTGAACGAAGGCGTGTTCTTCCAATATCGCGGCGTCCGTCCAGCGTTCGGGGCGATAAAATTTTGCCACCAGCGGCGCTCTCTCTTCCATGCCGATCTGATAGACACGGTTCTCGTAGCTGTTGAGCGCCAACAGGCGGCCATCGCTGTAGAAGCCCACGCTTTCCAGCGCGTTCAACACACAATCGGGAGGGAGTGTAGAAAAATTTCGGGGCGGGTTACTCGTTTTTATCACTTCCAAACACTCAAGATGATGCGGTGCCGGTTTTCTTTTTTCACCGGGTGGGGGTTGCGTGCTGCAGTTTTTCAATTCGGAAGGACTATACCGTAAACGACTGGTGAGTTGCTACTTGCAGTATTCGTATTCAGGAGTGAAATAATGGTGTCTGGCCCTGAAAGGCCTTCCCGGTTGCTTGAGGTCGAAAGCCATGGGATAGCCAGGCGTCCATCGAGGAAAGCTCCATAAAACTTTCGATACTGGTTTCCCGCAAGGGCTTGTTGGTGGGAAGATGGCGGGTCCACACCAAGACCATGAGCACATGCATACTGTGTCAGGTTGGCGAATTTCAGCTTGTGGCGTGTCAGACCCGCCTTCAAAAATCCGGTTTGCTTTCTTTTCAAAATACAAACCTGCGGCTTGAATTTAGGCTACCACGGTACTATGCATAATAGCCATGGCTGATATTAGACAAGGTGTGCCGATATCGGATTCTCATGCGTGTTCTTTGATTCAACAAATTTTTTAGCTTTAAGATAAACCCTTAGCGCAATCTTTTCTCTTACGGCGCTTATTGAGATCATATCGCCTCCGAGCGATAGCGCTACCTAAAAAATACCATCTTCACCAGGGAGGTGGCCTGGTCATCGCTGTGCGGCTTACCATTGCTATACGGCCAACCTATACGGCCAACCGCTTCTTCATTGGAGTCAAATAATGGATAAAGGTGTTTGTGTGATTGTAGGTGCCGGTCCTGGTAACGGTGCCGCTATTGGCGCCCGATTTGCGGAAGATGGCTATCGGGTGGCGCTTTGCGCCCGCAATAAAGAGAAACTGAATAAAATCGCCGGGAAGATCAAGGGTTCTCGTGCATTTCAATATGATGTCAAGGATACGGAGACGGCATCCGAGGTTTTTGCGGAAATCCGCCAGCAGTTCGGCCCGGTGGAAGTTCTAATATACAACGCTGGCGCCGGCGCATTTCAAAACATAGATGATGCGACACTGGAAAGTTTTCAGGACGCTTGGGAAGTCAATTGCCGCGGGTTGTTCCAGACAGTAAAAGAAGTACTTCCGGATATGCGAGCTGCGGGAACCGGTAATATAGTCATTATCGGCGCGACCGCATCAATTAAAGGCGGCGCCAACTTTGCTCCTTTTGCGTCTGCGAAAGCGGGTCAGCGCGGCCTCGCCCAATCATTGGCGCGGTATCTCGACCCTGAAAGGATTCACGTCAGCTACGTGATTCTAGACGGTATACTGAATTTGCAGCGAACCCGGCAGCACATGGAAGGCAAACCTGACGAATTCTTCATGGAACCCTCTCAGATAGCGGAAACTGTTTACTTCCTTACGCAACAGCAATCACAGGCTTGGACCTTCGAGCTTGATCTTCGGCCTTTCGGAGAGAAATGGTGAAAGAGGAAATTGCTTGATTTAGAGGATGTTGAAATTTCCACTGATTCGTTTGGCTACCGACCATTGATGACGACGAAATGGATGAGAAGCGTTTGGTCACCGCATAGCGGCTGAATGCATCAACCAGCGCCGGTTTCATTATTGACGAGGATTGCGGAAAGTTTCCTATGCATTATGGGTGGCTCACCGCCATCCAAAAATGGGTGCATAGAGCAATGGGACAGCGCCATCGCAGAGCGCAGGTCGGCAATGTTCACGAACATGAAAATCGATCACCGATCACGTGTAGATTTCGATCCCCATCTCGCCCATGGATGCACGTGTTACCGGTGCTGCGAGCGGTGGTTGAGGCCACATCGCAATTACTTCTCCTGAGGCACTAGGATTCTGGGGAGGGTAATTTTAACCTGTTGCCTCCAAAACTCCGGAATATCCGCCCGATATCGTCGCATCACCAGGTTGGCCACTAGCCCGGTCCATCCGGTTTGATGGGCGGCGCCCAGCCCCTGACCGGTCTCGCCATGAAAAAATTCATGGAACAGCAGCAGGTCGCGCCAGTGAGGGTCGGCCTGATGGGGACTGTTTTCGGGAAAGGCCGGGATCAGACCGGATTCATCTTCGCGGAAAATATCCGCAAGCCGGTCCGCCAGCATGTTTGCCGCATATCTAAGATTGATTTCGTACCCGTTCAGGCAAGGTGCCGGAAAAGTAAAAGCATCGCCCAGGTAACGGTGCATTTTTTCAATAGCCTGAACCAGCAAATAATTGGTTGGCATCCATACCGGTCCGCGCCAGTTGGAATTGCCGCCGAAGAGTCCAGATTCGGATTCGCCTGGCACATAGCGAATAACGGCCTTGCCGATGCCAGGGATATGGCCCAGATTTCGTTCTGCGGCGTGGCGCTTTGAAACGCTCCTCACGCCATACGGGGAAAAGAATTCCTCTTCGTCAAAAATGCGCGGCAGCATTTTTACGAACATGGACGGGGTTACCAGCGATAACAAGTGCTCGCCGCGCTCGTTCGTATCTACAGGGCACGCGCATATGACGCTTCCGTCGAACATGCCGCCTTTGTGCTCCCAGAGCAAGGCGTTAAAGCGCTTCCTGTTTGCAAGCAAGCGCGCATCCACGACCTCGCATGCAAATAGCGGAATGATGCCGACCCAGGAAAAAACATCGATACGATGTATGTCGCCGTTCGGTTCAACCACGAGATCCTTGAAGAAGCCATCCACATTGTCCCATAGCGATACACCCGCACCGGTATGGCCGGCTATCGTATTGGCAATCGCCAAAAACTGGCTGTAGGACTGAATTGCGATATTTTCATAGGCTGGATCCTCCACGGCAATTTCCAGGGCCATCACTGTGATTTGCAGGGAAAACATCGCCATCCAGCCGGTCGCATCTGCCTGCTTCAGCGTATAGCCTGGGTCTAGCGGCTCGGAGCGATCGTACACCGATATATTGTCCATCCCAAGAAAGCCGCCTTCGAATACGTTCATGCTGTCAGCATCCTTGAGGTTGATCCACCAGGTGTGATTCAGCAACAGCTTGTGCAGCACGCGTTTGAGAAAACCGATGTCACCCCGGCCGCGTTGCACGCGCTCGGCTCGGAATACCTTAAGGGCTCCCATGGCGTGTACCGGCGGATTCACGTCGCCGAGCGACCATTCATAAGCAGGAATCTGGCCGTTGGGGTGTAGATAGTTTTCATTTAGCAGCAGCTCGATTTGCTCCTTGGCGAAATCCACGTCGATGAGCGCTAGCGGTGCACAGTGGAAAGCGAGGTCCCAAGCCGCAAACCAGGGATATTCCCAGGCATCGGGCACGGAAATGACATGGCTTGCCTTGAGATGGCGCCAGTTGTGGTTGCGTCCGTGCTTCCTCGAAGGGGGCGGCGCTGCCTGGTCGCCTTTCAGCCAGTCGGAAACATCATAGTGAAAGAACTGCTTGTTCCATATCATGCCCGCTAATGCCTGCCGCAGGATGCGTTTATCCTGATCGGCAGCTTCAGGTAGCAAGGTCGCGAAAAAAGCGTCGGCTTCTGCACAACGCTGGGAAAAAATCTCGTCCTGACACACGAATGGTTGAGGCCGCGCGGCGGCCGACAATACCAGATCGATCGTTTCGGTCTTGCCTGGCGCAATAGTGAGTTTATGAACTGCCCCAAATTTCGTTCCCTGCTGGGCCGTATTTACTGCCGTCAGTTCACCATCCACCACGTAGCGGTGAAATGCGTCTTTAACATAAGGCCCGGCGTTGGGCGTGCTCCACAGGCGGGAGTTGTTGCTCTCATTTTCGGTATAAAGGAGGTCGGCTTGCTGCCGCCCGTAGAGATTGTAATTTCCCAGCGCCGGATGCTCCGCCATAACTGCCCAGGCAGCGCCTTCAGGCGCGGGCATGGTGTGCAAGACCGGTTTTACTTCACCTTTTTCCGACCACGACCAATAATTTCGAAACCAGAGTTGTGGCAACAGCCATAGGACGGCTTCGTCTGATCCGCGATTACTGGCGAGTATGCGGATGTGCAACTCGTCGGGAGATGCTTTTGCATAGAATACTTCTACATCCCAATAGCGTCCATCGGCGAAAGCGCCGCTATCAATCAAACCAAAAGGGGGATCCTTGCGTGAACGGCGAGCGTTTTCCTCTACTAGTCGAGTATAGGGGAATGGGGACTGTGGATATTTGTAGAGGTAATGGAGCCAGGAATGCGAAGGTGTCGCGTCAGGATAGAAATAGCATTCTTTTACATCTTCGCCCCGATTGCCCTGGTTGCCGGTAAGGCCGAAAGCACGTTCTTTGAGAATGGAATCCTTGCCGTTCCATAGCGCCAAGCCGAAACAGAGATGCTGTGCCTCGTCGGAAATCCCGCCCAGGCCATCCTCATTCCAGCGATAGGCGCGGGAGCGAGATTGATCGTGATCAAAGTATTCCCAAGCGGTGCCGTCCGGACTATAATCTTCGCGAACCGTGCCCCAGGCACGCTCGGACAGATATGGCCCCCACAAGCGCCAATTTTCCATGCCCTGCCGCTGGTTTTCAAGTCGTTGTTTTTCGCAATCCAGCAGTGGGGACATAGGCGTTACTCCTCTTTTTGCTTGCCGCGCCAGATACTCTCCAGCTTGACCCAGGCTTCCAGTACGCAGGCCACGCTCCATGCTTGTGGCAGAGCGCCGCGCGGTGTATGAGGCGGTTCGCCGTCGAAAATTTCTGACAAGGTGCCCAGTCCCGCATCCAGCAGGTGATCACGAAGGAGAGCCTGCCGGGATTGAGCCAACCCGGCATCCCCTGGTGACCCGGTACTCCTCCATCGCAACAGATTGCACAGCCGAAGTGAACGAATTTGGGCAGTTCCATCTTCGCTACTTCAAATGCACAACACGTGAGAATCTTTCTTTGCTTATGTCTTTAGTTCGTTTTCAGCTCGGCTGTCAGGTGCGGCGCAATCACCTGCAGCAGCTGTCCGAAAATTCTCGGATTTCCCGCCAGCACGTTGCCGCTCTGCAAATAAGAGTCGTTGCCTTCCATATCACCCACAAGTCCGCCAGCTTCGGTAATAAGAAGGCAACCGGCTGCCATATCCCAGGGAGAGAGCCCGAATTCCCAGAAGCCGTCATAGCGGCCCGCGGCCACATAGGCCAGGTCCAGCGCGGCCGAGCCCGGGCGGCGAATGCCGGCCACCCTGGGCATGATATCCTTGAACATGGCAAGATAGGCTTCAGCGTGCGTAAATTCGCGAAATGGAAAACCGGTGCCAATCAGGGAATCAGCGAGCTGGGCGCGCTTGCTCACACGAAGACGATGATCGTTTAGATAGGCACCCGCGCCACGACTGGCAGTAAATAGCTCATTAGCGGCCGGATTGTAGACAACCGCCTGAAACAGTATGTTTTTATGCATCAGTCCGATGGATACCGAATAATGTGGAAAGCCGTGGAGAAAATTGGTGGTGCCATCGAGTGGGTCGATAATCCACTGGTACTCGGATTTACTGGCATCACCTTGAGCCCCGCTTTCTTCTGCTAGAATGGAATGATTGGGATAGGCATCCAGCAGTATTCCGATAATGGCCTCTTCAGCAGCGCCATCCACTTCACTGACAAAATCGCTGTGCGCTTTACGCGAGACGTGGAGCAAGTCGAGATTCTGCGCGGCACGATTGATGATACTGCCTGCGCGGCGTGCGGCTTTTACCGCAATGGTGAGCATAGGGTGCATTGGCTGGATTCAGAGTTGGACGAGCGTGAATCTTAACCTAAATCCGGCGCTAAGGCGGATGGAGTGTTCGATTTGCCCCTGTAAAGGCTCAGCTCGCCGGGCAAGGTGAAGGTCACGTGGTGCAAAAAGTCCTTGTGCTCAGCACTAAACCGAATGAACCACCCATTACCTGATTTAGACTCGATATGAATCCTGACGATCCGCTGGATAATGTTCGCGTGGTGTTAAGCCATACCAGTCATCCCGGCAATATCGGCGCGGCGGCGAGAGCGATGAAAACGATGGGGCTGGATTCGCTCTACCTGGTGAATCCAAAGTCGTTTCCCGACAAGGAAGCGGAAAGACGTGCCGCCGGTGCGTGGAGCGTGCTCAACAATGCCAAGGTTTGCCGGGATCTTGACGAGGCTCTGAGCGGCACGGTTCTGGCAGCGGCCATTACCGCACGCCACCGTGATCTTTCGCATGAAATCTTTGATGCTCGCGGCGGCGCGCTGGAGTTACTCGGTCATGCGCGGCAAAATCCGGTAGCACTGGTTTTTGGTACGGAAATGTCCGGTCTCACTACGTCGGAAGTGAGTAAGTGTCAAATTATTCTGCATATTCCCGCAAATCCCGAATATTCTTCCCTTAATCTCGCTAGCGCTGTGCAATTGATGGCGTATGAATTACGCATGGCGCTGCCATCAATCGAGCCTTTACCAACGGTTGGCGTGCCAGCAGGCTTCGAGGAAATTGAATTACTTTACCATCACCTGGAGCGGGTCGCGATCAATAGCGGTTTTCTAGATCCGCAGGAACCAAAACGGTTGATGCAGCGGATCCGACGGATGTTTGCCCGTGCCCGCCTGGAAAAGGAAGAAGTAAATATTTTGCGCGGTATGCTTGGCGCCTGCGAAAAACAGGTACAGGCAGCGCATCAGCCCATGTCTTCCAACGCCTCGACCGCTTCTCCGGGACATCTGGATTAGAACCTGTGGTCATTTGATTTGCTCAAATCCAAAAAACTGCCGTGTTTACGTGAGTGAATCGCCTCTGCAGTCATGTTATGAACAGCAGTTCGACCAAGCCTGAAATAAGAGCGGATAGGGCGGCTATAGCGAGTGCTCGGGATTGAGCCAAACTACAGGAAGCCGGATATCCCGCTGGCGGGCGCGATAGTGACCGTTCCTGAATAAGGAATGAAATGTAATATTCCTGCGGCAACGCCCCATACGCTTGCATGGTCGAGCCCGAGCATTTCGAACGCGAGCCAGGTTAGGAGCGCAACCACAGCATTTGATGTCAGCATGATCAGGGAATAGTGCTGGGCCTGCACATCCACCTCCTCGAGTATTCGCAATACATCTTTCTTTCGCGATAGCGGCGGCCCGCCATTTGCAACAGTTTGCGTCGGAAATGTATGTCGGATACCAGCAAAAAAATAGGTGAGCAGCAACACTACCGGGCTTGTGCCGCAAATGTGATCAGCAGTGCAGATTGCGCCAGCATAAAATCTGCGCCCCGGTCACCCAATTACTTTCTGCGTCATTGGCGGAGGAATCTATCGCTACCTGTTTCTTACTGGATCAATGCAATTATCCTGGTAGGCGTCCTGACGATAATTCTATTTGCCGCTGTCGCTGCGATTGTCAACAGCAATATCCGCCGGTTTACCGGATGCATTCGTGCAACGTATCGTGCAGACCGTGCCACAGGATATGTGGTATCCAACACGTGACGAATTGATTAGCTCTAATGTCATTAGCCACGTTTCGTCCGGAAAATATGGCCTGGTCCCCCGGAACTAGCAAATATGACCCAGTAGAATCCTGGTGAGTGTCGTCAGCCGCTATAGACGCTATAACGGGGCCGATATTGCCGCCTCACCTCCGCGAGAACAAACCAGAGGTCCAGAGGTTATTGGGCCGGTAAAGCGGAGAAAAGTTGACAACCGTCAAATTTGATTCAAATTAGCTGAACAAAATAGTTGACCGGAATGGAGGGGATTCATATACTTGACTAACGTTGTCGGGTATTAAGCCGATAACTTCAGCAGATGTTAACCTGGTATAAATCCAATTGGAGCGAAAAAATGCGATTAACGACTAAGGGGCGTTTTGCGGTAACCGCGATGATTGATCTTGCGTTGCACAGTGCGGAGGGTCCGGTTACGTTAGCGGGAATCAGCGAACGGCAGAAAATTTCGTTGTCCTATCTGGAGCAATTATTTGGAAAGCTGCGTCGTAATAAGCTGGTGGGTAGCGTGCGCGGACCGGGCGGCGGCTATCGCTTGACAAAACCGATGAACGAGGTGTCCGTGGTAGACATCATTTTTGCCGTGGATGAGCCGATCGATGCGACGCAATGCGGAGGCAAGGAAAATTGCCACAACGACCAGCGATGTATGACCCACGACTTGTGGGCCACTCTTAATGGCAGGATACGGGATTACCTGGCATTGGTTACGCTGGATCAACTCGTGGCAAATCCAAAGGTGAAGGACATTGCTGTACTGCAAGACATGAGAGCATGCAAGAAATCTCATGGAACGGTTCTGGCTTGAGTGGTGGCTCATATCAACAAAGGTAGAATTCGATCCAGACGGGATGTGCACAAAAATCGGTAATTGCCGGGAGCGGAAAAAGTGACTTACGCTTATTTCGATCATAACGCCACGACAGCGGTTGATGAGGCAGTGCTGGATGCAATGCTGCCATATTTTCAAAAAGAGTACGGCAACCCTTCCAGTCGCCATGCGAAAGGCATAACAGCCCGCCACGCGGTGAACCAGGCGCGCGAGCGGGTCGCGGATTCAGTAGGCGTGCAACCGGCGCAGGTTATTTTCACCAGCGGCGGGTCGGAAGCGAATAATCTGTTTATCCACGGGGCGGCAGGTTATCTGAAGCCGGCGCGAATTGCCGTGAGCGCGGTCGAGCATCCCTGTGTGATGCGATCCGCTCAGGCATTGGTCCGGAACCCGTATGGCTGGAATTTGCATCGATTGACGGTAGATAATCTGGGGCGCGTAGATATGGCGGATCTGGACAACGCCTTGCCGGACCGACACCCCAGTCTGGTATCGGTAATGCTGGCGAACAACGAAACCGGCGTTATCCAGGATGTGGCGGCGATTGCCGAGAAAGCACGGTCATGCGGCGCCTGGGTTCATACCGACGCCGTACAGGCATTCGGCAAAATTCCTGTGGATTTCGCTTCGCTCAATGTGCATGCGCTGACATTCTCCGGGCACAAGATTTATGGACCCAAGGGTGCGGCAGCGCTGATTATCGATAAACGGTTATTGCTCAAGCCCCTTATCTATGGGGGAGGTCATGAGAACGGATTGCGCTCCGGTACTGAAAATGTTCCGGCCATTGTGGGGCTCGGCGTCGCCTGCGGATTAGTCAAGGCACGGATAGCGGAAAGGACGGCGCATATTTCGGCGTTACGCGCCCGACTGGAGCAAGGGTTGGTTGAGATGGGCGCTGTTATTTTTGGGTTAGGTGCGTCGCGTTTGCCCAATACCTGCTATTTCGCATTGCCCGACATTGAAGGCGACACACTGGTCGTGCGCCTCGACAAGGCAGGTTTCGCAGTAGCAAGCGGAGCGGCTTGCTCCAGTGTAAACCCCGGCAGAAGCCATGTCCTGGAAGCGATGGGGGTGGAATCCGATTTGGCGCGCTGTGCGGTACGTGTAAGCCTGGGCGATGGCAATTCAACGGCACAGGTGGAGAATTTTCTTAAGGCCTTAAGTAGCGTTGTTCAGGAATTAAAGCAAATGAACATGGCCTCGATTTGAGCACCACCTTGATCACGGATGAGCTCCTGGTGGAATTTATGGTCGAGTACGGATCACGGCGTTCGTCTTGAATACCGATCTCTCCTGGGGGCTACATGTATCATGGTTTTACGACTGCGGAATGGGTCGGCGATAGCTACCGGTCGCTATCAGTCGAAACGATGATTGACGATATGCCTTCGTCTTGCCAGGAGGCGCCAGGAAGCGTTAAGCGGGGGAATACTGTCTTCCCGGAATAATTGAATAATCTTGTCCGTTATCTGACAATTTATGGTTATACTCTAATTTCATCCAGAGGGAATCGATGCCTCACTGATTCTCATAAGTTCTAATCAACCGTGTCATTTCACTTATTACTTATCGTGAGACATAATTATTCTACTTCCCTCCTGTTGTTGATATGCGTAGCGCTGCTTTCGGGTTGCGCTACCACGCGACCAAATGACCAAAGAACAGAATCGTTCGATCCGGTCGATCCTTATGAAAAAATCAACCGCAAGTTCTATACGTTCACCGATGTGGTTGACCGGAAGATCATGGAGCCGATTGCCGATTTCTATATCGATTACGTACCCAATGGTGCACAGCGCTCCGTCGGAAATTTTTTCGACAACCTCCAGTATCCAAATGTCATTCTGAATGCCTTCCTGCAAGGCAAGGTACGCCAGGGGTTTCGGGACACCCTTCGTTTTGTTGTCAATTCAACCATTGGCGGCGCTGGGCTCTTCGATATGGCTTCACCTATGGGTTTGGCGCAGCACGACGAGGACTTCGGGCAAACGTTGGGAGTATGGGGTGTTGATGCAAAAACTTATCTGTTTGTTCCTTTGCTTGGCCCCAGCAGCAACCGCGACATATCCGGCATTCCTGTCACCGCCCTCACCAACGTTCTCTTCTGGACAGGTATTTTCGTAATCGGTGCGCCCGTCACGGTGCCGCTTGGCTTTATCGGCGCCGTTGACAAGCGAGCGAGGCTGGCCGGCCCCATGCGCATCCGTGACCAGGCAGCGCTGGAGCCTTATCTCTTTGTGCGCGATGCCTACCTGCAGCAGCGCAAGCACGTGATTTACGACGGAGAACCCCCACCCGAAGCTTACGATCAACCCGTCGAGGATCGATCTACGGATAAATTATAGTAGCTCTGCAGGTGTCCAGAGGTGTTTGCGCTACGGTATCGCAAACACCTCATCTTCCAAATTGGGTGTTGCGCAATTATTCGCTCAGAGGGGGATATTCGAAGCATGAGTGAAGTCGGCTCACGAGTCGTGCCCACCGTCCCTCCGGCAGACCTCGTCCGTCTTACGCACATCATTTATTTACTGCATGGTTTCAGCGTCCTGATGGGTATTCTAGGGCCGGCGCTTATCATTACGACATTTCTCAGCGGCTGGCCTTCAATTATCGCTGTGATCCTTAACTATTTGAAGCGTAAAGAAGTACGCCACACTTATCTTGATTCCCATTTCCGCTGGCAAATACGGACGTTCTGGTATGCCTTGCCCTGGTTGGTTATGGCGGCAATGCCTTTTGCGACAGTCATCGGTATCACTTTTGCATACATACTCGCGGTAGGCACGGGTATCTGGGTCATCTACCGCGTCAGGCGCGGCTGGATGGCTCTTAATGAGGGCAGGTCCATGCCGCTCTGAACCGGCACCCCATCGGATCAAAGCATTTCCCCCAAGTCTGCTGCACGTCCTCAATTCAGGTTATACGGCTGGGGTAGGATGCTCTACTCTCGCCTATTCCATCCATTGATGGTTTTACTGCCATCATGGTCACCCCGAGCTTTCTTCCACTGATTTGATCCATCGAGGCCTTGTGCCTATGTGTGTCGCCGTACAGAGCCACCTGTTCTCGGGCATTAACATTTCACCAATCTGAGCTTTCAATAGCGGGGATGGTATCCCGAAACCAGCCCAAAAGCGGCAATACATCGCGGCTAAATCATACTCTCGGCTAGGAATTGCGAGACGTATTCTTTTGATACGACAACCGATACTGGGATTTATCATGCCTGCGCCCCAAAGCCCCAAGCAGAACAGAATGCTGGCAGCACTTTCTCTTGCGGGTTACACACACCTGTTACCTCTCCTTGAGCTGGTACCGATGCCTGCGGGGTACGTGATTTACGAGCTTGGGCTCCCCATAAAGTATCTATATTTTCCGACCACGTGCATCGTCACGCGACTGTATGAGACGGAAAACGGCGCGTGCACGCAGATTGGGATCATAGGCAACGAGGGTTTGGCAGATATCTCTGTTCTTTTTGGCGGCGAGCGCAGTCGCGCACGGGTAATAGTGCAGAGCACAGGCGAAGCCTATCGGATCAAGGCAGGTATATTAAAAAGCGAATTCGAGGCGGGGACCGAGCTACGACATCTTCTCTTGCGTTTTGCGCATGCACTGATGATCCAGACGGAACAGATAGCGGTTTCAAATCGATATCATACTGTCGATCAGCAGCTTGCCTACTTTCTGCTGATGAGCCTGGACCGCCTCTCGGGCAATGAACTTCACATAACGCATGAACAGGCTGGGATTATGTTGGGAGTACGGCGGGAAAGCGTAACGGTAGCAGCGAACAAACTTCATATGGCGGGAGCGATTCATTGCAGACGAGGCCACATCGCGATAGCAGACCGCAAACAACTGGAAGCCAGCGCGGGCGAGAACTATAAGATCGTAAAAGAAGAGTATGAGCGGTTGCTGGAGACTTATCTATCGTCTGCCTCCCGTTTTGGACGGTCTCCTGAGAAACAGTTCAAGCGGTTCTTCCAGTCAATCGAGTAGGTTACAAATCTGCCCCGGCATGACAGTCTCGCTGTGGAGAAAGGAAACAAGGCGTCCCCGGTCGAGCGTGTGTCCAAGGAGAAAATGCTCAATTCCTAGCAGCCTGTTGGCCCGCGATGCTGAGCGCCTCGTAAGAGGACCCGGGCGTGCTGCGTTTTCCCTCTCTGACGCTTACGCGATTGCTCGCCTTTGCGCCATTTTGCCGCTTTGTAACGTGCAGCGCAACCAGCAGAGATGCATGAACTTAAAGGAAATCGGCTGCAAAAGCGTCTGGGTGGTTCATATTTCACTGCTTTTCGACCAATAGAAAAAATCTGCCTTCACCCAGTCACTTTTTCGCCGCGATTCTTCAAGTTCGACAGGCTGCTAGTGTGCGGTTTCGCACAGACCTGCTACCTCAAGCGTGGGAATATTTACGTTACTGATTGAACGTGTGGGATATCCAAAAAATGGTCATGAAGAGTTGGTACTCTTTCCGCAATCAGAGTGGAGATCTATCATGAGAAGACTGGGTTTTCTGGTGTTCAGCTTAGGATTGACCACGGGAAGTGCTTTCGGCCAGAACGATTACGATAACCGCGCGGAGGATCGGCAATCGCAGGATGCTGTTGTCCGCGCTCAGACTGCGCGCGAAACACGCAATACCCGGCCCGAACAGCAGAAGAATGAGCACGACCGTTCCAGCGAGTTTGCCGCCACGAATGCGATGCCTTCTTCGCCCGCTTTTGAAAACCAGCCCGACAAGGGAAAGACATTGGGATTCGATTTTTATCGTGATCCCTTGAACGCGAAAAAGCCGATGCAGACTTTCGAGGAAACCATGAAAGCCGATGTGGCCGCTCGCCCCAAAATCATGAAAACACAGCGGGAACTTCTCCTGCGGCGATACGATTTAACGCCCCGGCTTGATAAGGAAGCGAAAATGTCTCGCGGCAAGCCTCTGGCTGTTGGCCCTACGGCTCGCCTGCCGGCAGGAATGACTTGGCAAAAATTGGCCGACATGTCTCCGCCCGAAATACGGGTAAAAAATATGTTTCCGTACCCGGCCTTACCTCACCCGAAACAATCTCCAGGGGGACAAGTCTTCACGCAGGCTCAAATCGACATGTTTCCACGACTGGAGCGGTTTGACGTCGAGCATGATTTGCCAGAAGTATTTCTTCCGGAATTTCCCCCCGCCATTTTTCTTCAAAACCGGCCCGAACTAGGGGACGTTTCTCGCGGGGAAGTCGTATCGATCAATAACTTTTATCGCCTCTTCAAAGACATTCTGACCCCCGTACAGCTTAACGGCCTTCAGATTTTGCTCACCCCTCTTCCCCAGGAAGAATTTAATCCAACTGATGACCGTAAAAGCGCACAGCCCAGCTTGGGCGTCACTTGCTTTGACTGTCACGTGAACGGACATACCACGGGTCAATTTCATCTAAGCCCGGATATCAGGACCCAGGAAAGGCGTTTTCGACTGGATACGGTAAGCTTGCGTGGGATGTTCAATCAGCAAATCCACGGGTCCAAACGCAGCTTGCGCTCGGTGGAGGATTTCACCGAGTTCGAGTTTCGTACCGCTTATTTCAATGGTGACCCGATTCATGCCATGAAAAAGGGATTCCCGGTTCTCGATCGAATTCATGTGAGCCATATGGCGCAGCTTCAGAATATGCTGGACTTTCCCCCTGCGCCAAAACTCGACACGCAAGGCCGGCTCGATCCATCTAAAGCAACCACGCATGAACTTCGTGGTGAAAAGGTTTTTTTCGGGAAAGGCCAATGTGCGAGCTGTCACCAGCCGCCCGCTTTTCTTGATCAGCAAATGCACGACCTGAAACTCGAACGCTTCCTGCAAGAGCCGGGAGACGGGCCGATAAAGACTTTCACTTTGCGGGGCATCAAGGATAGCCCGCCTTATCTGCATGATGGGCGTTTGCTAACCCTCGAAGATACCGTTGAATTTTTCAATCTCGTATTGCAGCTCAAACTGACAGATGAAGAGAAATCCGATCTTGTCGCTTATATGCGCCAACTATAGTTTACGCTTTGCAATTTGGCGAAAGAGAAAAACTCATTTGTGTTGAATGAAACTTGTATTGACTAAAACTCAGTGGAACCCATCCTTGGAATTTTTACGACTGGAATATAAATGATTGATGTAAAGATGACGAAATAATCAGGAGAGGACTCATGAGCATTTCCGCCGCAACCGCAACCGCAACCGCAACCGCAACCGCAACCGCAACCGCAACCGCAACCCCAAACCGAAAAGAAGTTGTGCCGCTCAATGGCGCATCCGTTCGTAAATCGACAAAACTGGTGCGAAAAGCTGTATTTCCCGTGGCCGGGCTCGGCACGCGTTTTTTGCCTGCAACCAAGGCGGTGGCTAAGGAAATGTTGCCCATTGTAGATCGGCCATTGATTCAATACGCTGTGGATGAAGCAGCGGCGGCGGGTATCGAAGAGATCGTTTTTGTGACCCATCGCAGCAAACGGTCTATTGAAGACCACCTCCATCGCGCGGTGGAACTGGAAAACGAACTGGCCTCACAAGAGAAACACGCCTCGTTGAAAATGCTGCGGCAACTCACACCTAACGGGGTCCGTTTCACTTTTGTGCGCCAGGAAGAGCCCAGGGGGCTGGGGCACGCGATTTTATGTGCGCGACATCAAATTGGAAATGAGCCTTTTGCTGTGTTGCTTCCGGACGATCTGATCGATGCCCAGCCTCCTGTATTGGCACAGATGATTTCCCAGTACGAGCAAGCCCTTAGCAGCCTCGTGGCTGTCCGGCCGGTACCCCACGAAGACACCCGTCATTATGGGATTGTGGATACTTTCGGGGAGGATGCCGAAAGCCGTACCATGAAAATTCGAAGCTTGGTGGAGAAGCCTTCTCCCGATGTTGCCCCATCTAACTTGGCAATTGTAGGTCGTTATATTCTCTCGCCCACCATTTTTGAATGCCTCGCAAACGTGGAACCGGGGATAGGGGGGGAAATTCAGCTTACGGACGGAATCGCGCGACTTCTCAAACAGGAACCTGTGATGAGTTACCGTTACCAGGGCAAGCATTATGATTGCGGTAGCAAGATAGGTTTTTTGCAGGCCACGGTAGCGTATGGCTTGCAGCATCCCGAGGTAGGCAGGCAATTTCGGGAAGTGCTGCTGGAGGTAGGGCGTGAACTCTCGTCCGAGCATTCCTATCCATCGAATCTCGCTATCGACAGGACTGACACTCGTCCAGCGCTGTTAAAGAGTGCCTCGGCCTGAACAATCTGGAGCAAGCTTATGAGTCCGTGCTGAGTTGGGGGAGGGACGCGCTTCAGATGCAGTTTGTTTGGGGACTTTCAGTAACAGTGGGGGTTCAAGAAAGCGGGCCCATCTCATCGAACCAGGTTGACTACACATCCCGATTGTTGTCACTGGTTCCTATGGCCATCATTTCGCCGAAACGGATGGTTCGCATGGGCCCCCAAAGCGAATTAAATTGCATTGTATTTTCGGGAAATAACATCACCACCGTTGAGCCTAGCTGAAAACGGCCCATTTCGTCGCCTTTTCTGAGCATCAGGTTTTGCGAATCGTATCGCCACTCGCGAACACGCCCAGAGCGTTTAGGATTTACGACCCCATGCCAGGTCGTGGCAATACTTCCAACGATGGTGGCGCCTACCAGCGCTAGCACAAATGGGCCATGCTCCGACTCAAATACACACACCACACGTTCGTTACGGGCAAACAGGCTTGGAATACCGCGGGCTGTGAGGGGATTTACCGAGAACAATACGCCTGGGACATATATCATACGGGTCAATCGACCATCGCAAGGCATATGCACCCGATGGTAATCCTTAGGGCTCAGATACAGCGTGGCAAACTTGCCCCCGCGAAATTTCTCAGCCAACTCGCTATCGCCGCCTACCAACGCGGTTGTAGAATAATTATGCCCCTTGGCCTGAAATATTTGATCACCGCGAATAACGCCTAGCTGGCTTATACTGCCGTCGACTGGACAAATAAAGTCCGCTTGAGCCAGAGGCCGCTTCCCTGGTAGTAACGCACGAGTAAAAAAATCATTAAAGGTCTTGTAGCTGTGAATATCAGGATTAACCGTTTCGTCCATATTCACATCGTAGCGCTTGATGAACCAGCGAATCAAAAATGCCGTCAGGCGACCCGCACGGGCACTTGCAACCTTTCCGGCAAATACGGTAATTGCCTGCTTGGGTAGCAGATATTGCGGAAGAACCGAAAAAGACGCCTTGGACACTTTGAGGTACCTTTGGAAGCCGAACGGTAATTATATTAGGTTGGCCACATTAAGTCTTGCTAAAACTCCCTACAGAATCCGTTTGTGCTCTATGGATCAAGATTATTTTGACCGCTCAACTTTTTTGACACGGGAAGGCCATAAAAAATTCCAACCGGATTCCACATGACCTTGCAATGCAAGTCATTTACAACAATTACAATAGATGACTTGCATAATACTTAATGGGAGAAGCTTTTCAGGCGCGTCGCATTTTTTCCAGTAGTAGGGTTGGGGCCGCGCTGGTTTTGCTGATTTTGTAGAGGGCGCTTCAACGTTATCCGGGTTCGCGAATAGTGGCGTTTATTCTGAATAATAGCAAATGATGGAAATGATGGTTAATGGAAAATTTACCCCGGGCCTGCGATGGTATCCGCTTGCGCTTTGGGGCCATCCAGCAGTTGTCTCGTTTGTTCTTCCTGCTGCTGAAGTTCCCACATATGGGCATAAGTACCATTTGCTGCAAGTAGCTCCCAGTGGGTGCCACGTTCGATAATACTGCCTTTGTCCATGACCAGAATCTGGTCGGCATCCGCGATAGTGGACAATCGATGCGCAATGGTCAGCGTAGTCCGATTCACGGCAATGCGCTTTAACTCTGCCTGGATGGCTTTTTCCGATTTTGAATCAAGTGCCGAAGTGGCCTCATCGAAAATAATAATTTTGGGATTTTTCAGAATTGCGCGCGCGATAGCGACACGCTGCTTTTCTCCACCAGAAAGTTTTAATCCTCGTTCTCCTACGGTAGTTTCATATTTTCCCGGAAGGCTTTCGATGAAGTCGTGGATGTGTGCCAGCCTGGCAGCTTCGAGTACTTCTTCACGAGTCGCATCAGGGCGCCCGTATGCAATATTGTAATAAATACTGTCATTGAACAGGACGGTGTCCTGAGGTACGATACCCACCGCCGCACGCAGGCTTTGCTGAGTGACATCGCGGATATCCTGATTGTTTATCAAAATACGACCGCTGTCGATGTCGTAGAAACGGAACAGCAGACGGGCCAGCGTCGACTTGCCGGATCCGCTATGCCCGACCACTGCTACATTACGACCAGCCGGTATATCGAAGGTCACGTTAAACAGAATCTGGCGATTGGACTCATAGCTAAAATTCACTTCCTCAAAGCGAACCGCCGAATATCCGGGAATGAGATCGGTTGCGCCTGATTTGTCTTTTATCTCCTCATTCTCCGCCAATAAGCTGAACATTTTTTCCATATCCGCCAGGGAATGCTTGATTTCGCGATAAACGAATCCCAGAAAATGCAGAGGCATATATAGCTGGAGCATAAAGGTGTTGACCAGTACCAGGTCGCCCAACGACATCGTGCCCTTGATGACGCCATCCGCCGCCAACCACAGCAGCAAGGTTACACCAACCGCGATTATGGCACTTTGTCCGGAATTAAGCGCGGCCAGAGAAGTCTGGTTACGCACGGCCGCAGTCTCCCATTTTTGCATATGCTCGTCGTAGCGCCGCGCCTCCCATGACTCATTGCCGAAATATTTAACCGTTTCATAGTTCAGCAAACTGTCTATGGCTTGAGTATTGGCTTTCGAATCCATGTCGTTCATGGTGCGACGAAAGATCATGCGCCACTCGGTAACGATCAGCGTGAGTGCAATATAAGCAGCCAGCGTTGCAAAAATAACCACGGAGAACCAGATGTCGTACCTGGAGAGAAGAATAGCGGCTACTAAACCGATTTCGAGCAACGTAGGCAGAATGTTGAACAGCATGAAGTTAAGCAGAAACGAAATACCTCGCGTGCCGCGCTCGATGTCGCGGGAGACACCACCTGTTTGACGCTCCAGGTGAAAACGCAGGGACAATGCATGCAAGTGATTGAACACCCTGATAGCTACCCGCCGAATAGCCCGTTGTGTCACCTTGGCGAATACGGCATCCCGCAGCTCACCGAACAGTGTGCTGCACAGGCGCAAGATGCCGTAGGCCAAGAGCAGTAGAGCCGGCAGAACCATCAGCGCGCGCGGACGATCAAGCGCGTCTATGATTTCTTTGAGAATCAGCGGCACAGACACGTTGGCGAGCTTGGCCATGATCAGCAGCGTCAATGCCGTGATTACCCGGCCTTTGAATTCCCACAGGTAGGGCAGCAAAGAACGAATGGTCTGCCAATCGTTGCGATTGGCGGACGGTTTTTCCAGACGGGTAGGACGCATCAGTTATTTTTTCGGATCAATGTCAAATGATCCTAAATCCGGTAGTTGGAGGGGGTGAAGTGTACGGTTTTTGGGGTGCAGGGCAAGGCGCAACGACGCGGAATGGTCGTTCCATTCCAAGAAGTTGCAACGCAGCCATGTGCCGCAAAAACTGTGCAATTCACCCTGTAGCGGCCTCACCTAGAAGGTAAGTGTCAAATAATGTGAAATATTGTTATTAATCATAACACTAATCTATTAAATGAGCGGTCAACTACCGGATTTAGGATGGTAGAATAAGTATAACGTGGCGCTGTCGCTAATGACGTGGCAGATGACCCCGCAGGCATGTCGTTCCGCAGTGCAAAAAAAAGGCGCCCGAGTGGGCGCCCTCATATCACGCTTTGATAATTTCAGTGTCGTTTTATTATGAATTGATATCCCAGAGATCAACCGATTGACGGTATCTCATTCGCTCCCTCATCGCCATCCAGATCCACCGCGCCTTCCTTGAACACCCGGCTTGCGCGGATGTCTTCGGCTTCGATAGTCATCAGATCTATTCGCGAAAGGTTTTTCTTCGCCCCCGCGAACAGGCGATTGGCTTGGCGCAGACGCGCTCGATCAAGCGCATTGCGAACGGAACGGGCATTCGCAAAATGCTCCAGCTTCATTCTTAGCCCGATATATTCGCGAAAAGCTTTCTCGCCCTCCGGGCTGAAGCGGTAGTTTTGCGCAGCCAGCATGAGCTTGGCGATGGCGACCAACTCATCGGCGCCATAGTCCGGGAAGTCGATATGATGCGCTATGCGCGAACGCATGCCCGGGTTGCTATGGAAAAATTTATCCATCCGGTCTTTGTAACCTGCCAGTATTACAACCAGGTCTTCACGGTTGTTCTCCATGGCCTGTAACAGAATCTCTATCGATTCGGCACCATAGTCGCGTTCATTCTCGGGTTTATAAAGATAGTAGGCTTCGTCAATGAACAGGACGCCGCCCATTGCTTTCTTCAATACCTCTTTGGTTTTAGGTGCGGTGTGGCCGATATATTGACCCACCAGGTCATCACGTGTGACCGAGACAAGATGCCCTTCACGCACATATCCCAGGCGGTGCAGGATTTCGGACATGCGTAACGCCACGGTTGTCTTCCCGGTACCGGGGTTGCCGGTGAAACACATGTGCAGGCTGGGTGCCCCGGCGGTCAGATCCAGTTTTTTGCGCAGGCGATCGACAAGCAACAGTGCAGCTGTTTCGCGAATACGCGTTTTAACCGGCTTAAGGCCGATCAACTCGAGGTCCAGCTTGTCCAACACCTCCTTGATGTTGGAGTCGCGAAATTCTGCAGCCAGATCAACCGGGTTATCATCATCCGAAGAAATGGGTTCTTTTGAAGGTTTTTTCACGTTTGATCCATACAAAATAGCCATACAAAGCTTGTACGGGGTAAATTATAAAGTTATTCGCGCCCGCCAGACACCATGGGTGTCGCGTGTGCCGCCTTGCTACTAGTTGAAATCAGGGTAGTGCTAAGAGCAATCAGGGAAGAGACAGAAGTCGATTGAGCGCTGTTGGCTGCCCATTCGTTTTCTGCCTCCAATCAACCCCCTATCCGTCAAAAGGGATAGGGGAGATCCTGATTAATACCGCTCGGCTTCCGGTTTGTCGGTTGCGTAGGAATGAATGGTGTAGCGAATGCAGCGACCTTCCGTTTCCTGACGTACCACGCCAAAGCCCGGTTCGGTTTTGGGACGGTTGACGATGTACGACATGGTTGGACTCTCGACGCCACGAGTGGAGTTGAATGCCGTTACCCTTATGTAATGATTCGGATAGGTTTTACGGCAGTCATTGATCTCCGCCAGAATGCCTGCCGGATCCTTCAGATCGAACATCGGATTGCCGAACATCTCCCAATAAGTGTTGCGTGGATGCGGGTCATCGGTATATTCAATGCCTATTGCCCAATTGTTCTTCAGCGCATATTTAATTTGCGCCGAGATTTGTTTGTCCGTCAATGGGGGCAGGAAAGAAAACTGCCCCTGCGTGACGAGATTTCCTACATTGGTCATCATGGTTTATATATCTCCTAATATGATTAAACGCTGGCCGTGGTGGACGGCACAAAATCGGCAGTATCAGTGGATTCGTAGTTGAAGGTGATGTCTTTCCAGGTATCCAGCGCTTGCTTGAGCGGCGTGCACCATTTGGCGGCGGCTTCGAGAATCTTGGGGCCTTCATTCACGTAATCGCGACCTTCATTACGCGCCAGTACCATCGCTTCCAGCGCAACACGATTGGCAACAGCACCGGCCTGTATGCCCATTGGGTGACCGATCGTTCCGCCGCCAAACTGCAATATCACGTCTTCACCGAGATAATCAAGCAACTGGTGCATCTGACCCGCGTGAATGCCGCCTGAAGCGACCGGCATGACCTTGTTCAGAGAAGCCCAGTCCTGCTCGAAGAACAGGCCGGTTTCGAGATTCTGTGGAGTGTGCGTTTCGCGCAAGGTATCGTAAAAGCCTTTGATCATGAGCGGATCGCCCTCAAGCTTCCCAACAACCGTACCTGCGTGTATATGATCCACGCCCGCCATACGCATCCACTTGCAGATCACACGGAAATTCATGCCGTGGTTCTTCTGGCGCGAGTAGGTCGAGTTGCCGGCGCGGTGCAGGTGAAGAATCATATCGTTCTTGCGTGCCCATTTGGCCATCGACTGTATCGCCGTGTAGCCGATCACCAGATCGATCATGACGATGACTGAGCCCAGCGATTTGGCGAACTCGGCGCGCTCGTACATTTCTTCCATCGTGCCGGCCGTGACGTTCAGGTAGTGGCCCTTGACTTCGCCCGTTGCAGCGGAAGCCCTGTTGACAGCTTCCATGCAATACAGAAAACGGTCGCGCCAATGCATAAAGGGTTGCGAATTGATATTCTCGTCATCTTTCATGAAGTCGAGACCACCCTTGAGCCCTTCGTATACCACGCGCCCATAATTACGTCCTGACAGACCCAGCTTCGGCTTGGTTGTGGCGCCGAGCAAGGGGCGTCCGAATTTGTCGAGGCGTTCGCGCTCTACCACGACTCCGGTAGCGGGGCCCTGGAAGGTTTTCAGGTAAGCGACCGGGATGCGCATGTCTTCCAGGCGTAGCGCTTTCACCGCCTTGAAACCAAAAACGTTGCCAATGATCGATGCGGTCAGGTTGGCAATTGAACCGCCCTCGAACAAATCCAGATCGTAGGCGATGTAGGCGAAATACTGAGCCTCGTTTTTCGTGCCGGGGCCGGTGTTGGGCACCAGCTCGGAGCGATAGGCCTTGGCGCGGTAGAGCTCGGCGGCGGTCAACCGGTCGGTCCATACCACGGTCCAGGTTGCGGTGGAAGATTCGCCTGCAACAGCGGCGGCGGCTTCCTCATGCTCCACCCCTGGTTGAGGGGTGATACGAAACACGGCAATGATATCCGTATCCTTGGGTACATAATCGGAATCCCAGTAACCCATTTTTTTGTATGGCAGTACGCCAGATTTGTAGCGTTCCTTGCCGGTTAATTCTTCACTCATGTCGATTCTCCTCATAGGGTAGATAAAAGTACTACAGGATGCATTGTAACCGGAATTATCATAAACAACAGTCACGTGTTTTGATTGTTATGATAATCTTTATCTTATATGATTCCTCAAAATCGACCCCGGCAAAACGACCATGCTACATCTTACTCTGAGGCAATTAAAGGTTTTTGAGTCCGTTGCCAGCTACCTGAGTTTTTCGCGCGCGGCTGAAAGCCTCTTCCTGACCCAACCCGCGGTTTCGATGCAGATCAAGCAGCTGGAGCAAAGTATCGGTCTGCCGCTGTTCGAACAGATGGGTAAGAAAATCTATCTGACGGATGCGGGGCGCGAACTTTATCATTACAGCCGCGCAATCTCCCAACAACTGGCCGATATGGAGCTGGCGCTCGATGAATTGAAGGGTCTGGAGCGAGGCAAACTGAATATCGCGGTGGTAAGCACCGCCAATTATTTTGCCCCGCACCTGCTCGCCAGGTTTTGCCAGCGCTATAGCGGCGTTACTGTCAGCCTGAATGTCGCCAACCGGGAAACGGTTTTGAAGCAATTATCCGACAACGTGGTCGATATGGCCATCATGGGGCAGCCACCGGATGATCTGGATATCGCCACGGAATCTTTTATGGAAAATCCACTGGTGGTCATTGCTCCCCCGAATCACCCCTTGTGCAAAAAGCGCCGTATTCCCGTAAAACGGCTGGAGCGGGAAACTTTCCTCGTGCGTGAGCCCGGTTCGGGCACGCGCGGTGCGATGGAACGTTTTTTTGCGGCGCACCATATTGCCATTAACCGGGGGATGGAAACGGATACCAGCGAGGCGATCAAGCAGGCAGTACAAGCGGGGATGGGGCTGGGCATCATGTCGTTGCATACGGCCGAGCTGGAATTGGAGACAAAGCGTCTCTCGATTCTGGATGTGCAGGATTTTCCAATCATTCGCCATTGGCATGTGGTACACCGAAAAAACAAACGGCTTTCAAGCGTAGCGCAAGCATTCAGGGAATTCTTGTTGAAGGAGGCGCCGGCGCTGATGCCGGGAATAACAGGAGCAAAGGATTAAAGAAGCGTCCTGTTATTCACCTTGTTACGACCGAGACGGCTGATTTCGGCAGCCAACATTTGTGCTGATCGCATAGCCGCTATGGTTTTTCTTCAGAAGACAAATCGCCAACCGGAATTTGCTGAGGCTCGGCTGTTAGTCGCTTGCCTCGCCGAGCGATCTTGCCGATCATGACAAAAAAGAGCGGTACAAAAAAAATGGCCAGGAATGTGGCAGCCAGCATACCGCCAAACACGCCCGTCCCGATGGAATTCCGGCTCGCCGCTCCTGCCCCGGACGCAACCACAAGGGGAAACACACCCAGGATGAAGGCCATGGAGGTCATGATGATAGGCCGAAAACGAAGCCGTGCCGCTTCGAGCGCGGCATCGATCAGTGGCACGCCCTCGGCGTAGCGTTGGTTCGCAAATTCAACAATCAGGATTGCATTTTTTGCCGTTAGGCCGATCAGCGTTATCAACCCGATTTGAAAATAGATGTCATTCGTTAACCCACGAGTCCATATAGCCAGCAGTGCGCCCAGAACACCGAAAGGTATCGCAAGAATGACTGCGAAGGGAACAGACCAGCTTTCGTACAAGGCAGCCAGTACCAGAAAGACCATGAGCAGAGCGAAGGCAAACACCATGATGGACTGTCCTCCAGCCTTCTGCTCCTGAAAAGATATCCCGCTCCAGTCGATTGTATAGCCGCGCGGTATCAGAATCTCATTTGCTGCTTGTTCCAGCGCTTCCAGCGCCTGCCCCGAGCTGTATCCCGGCGCGGCGCCGCCCAGCACGAGTGCGGTATTGAATCCGTTGAAATGCGTAACCGGATCCGGGCCGCTGCTGAATTCGGTGGACACGACCGAGTCCAGCGGGATCATGGTATGTTCCGTCCCATTCTGGGCGCGCACATATACCTTGCTGATATCGTCCGGGCGGGAACGATACTCCGGTAGCGCCTCTGTTTGCACCCGGTAGACGCGACCGAATTTCACAAAATCGTTTACATACAGATTTCCGAAATAAGCCTGCATGGTATCGAAGACTTCAGAAATGGGCACGCCCAGTGCTTTAGCCCGCTCGCGGTCTACCTGGGCATACAACCGCGGGGTGCTCACGCGAAAATTCGTATTGGCAGCCGCGATCGCCGGATATTCCACCGCCTTGGTTACAAACTCCTGAGCGACAGCGGCGAACTCCGTAAAATCGCCACCGCTGGGGTCTTGCAATTGAAGCGAAAAACCTCCTGTGGAACCAAGACCCGGGATAGAGGGCGCATTAAATGCAAGAATCAAGGCTTCGGGAATTTTGGCAAATTCCCCGAAAGCCGCCGCGATAAGACCCGGGACCTGATCGCTGGGATTGGTGCGTGTATCCCAATGTTGCAGCGGCACGAACATCGTTGCTTGATTCGTGCCCCGCGTGCCGAACACAAAATTCTGGCCCGCCAGGACATCCGTTGAATGGACCGCCGGATTCGCCATGAAATAGCGTTCTATCTTTTTCAAGACTTCGATTGTTCGTGTCTTGGAGGCGCCCTCCGGCAGTTGGACGATGGTAATAAAATAGCCTTGATCTTCTTCCGGAAGGAAACTACCTGGAATGGTCTTGAACAGCCCGAGGATGACGATTGCCAGGGCTCCGAAGATGGCCAGGGCAATCAAGGATCGCTTCAGAATCATCCCGACGGTTCCAACGTAACGGCTCTGTAGCCAGTCAAACGACTGGTTGAAAATATTCCAGAACTTGTTGGCGGAGTCATGGCCCGGCTTGAGAACCAGCGCGCAAAGCGCGGGGCTGAGCGTTAGCGCCACGAACCCGGAAATGGCGACAGACAGGGCAATGGTGATGGCAAACTGTTTATACAGCTCACCGGTGATACCGCCTAAAAAAGCGACCGGAACAAATACGGCAGCCAGTACAAGGACAATTGCAATCACCGGCCCTGTTACTTCATCCATGGCTTTTTTGGCTGCATCCCTGGGGGACAGGCCTCCCTTGGTCATATGCCGCTCGACATTCTCCACCACGACGATGGCATCGTCCACGACGATGCCGATTGCAAGAACCATGCCGAACAGAGTCAGCGTATTAATCGAGAATCCCAGCGCTTCCATCCCGGCCAGGGTTCCGATGAGGGAAATTGGAACGGCGACGGCCGGGATGAGCGTCGCACGCCAGCTCTGAAGAAAAAGAAAGACGACCAGGATGACCAGGAGCGTGGCTTCAATAAGGGTTTTCACCACTTCCTTGATGGAGACATCAATGAATGTGGTCGTGTCATAGGGAATATCGTAGGACACGCCTGCCGGAAAACTTCTCGACAGCTTTTCCACTTCCTGGCGAACGTGTTTGACGGTCTCGAGCGCATTGGCGCCCGGGGAGAGAAAGGTCAGCAGGAACGCATTGGGCTGCCCGTTCCATCGCCCTTCGAGGTCATACGATTGAGCACCGAGTTCCACCCGCGCGATATCCCTCATCCGGACCATGGAACCGTCCGGATACGCTCGAACGATCATATCCTCGAATTCCTTGACCTCGCTCATTCGGCCACGTGTAATGACGGGAATAGTGAGTTCGGTGCCTTTGGGCGTAGGTTCGCGGCCTATCCTCCCGGCGGGGAAATCGCGATTCTGCTCGCGGACCACGGCCGCAACTTCGGTCGGCGTGATATCGAGTTGCGCCATTCGGACAGGATTGAGGATCAACCGCATCGAATAATTTTGCGCACCGAAGATGATGGCGTCGCCGACACCCGGGATTCGTTTGACGTTGTCGAGAACGCGAAGCAGGGCATAGTTCGAGAGAAAAACAGTCTCATGCCTGGGATCGGTCGAGGTCAACATGATGACCGCCAGCAAATCCGGCGACGTCTTTTTTACGGTTACACCCTGGCGGATGACTTCATCGGGCAACTGGGGTTCGGCAAGGCGTTGCCTGTTCTGGGTCTGGACCTGCGCGATATCCACGTCAGTGCCAATCTCGAACGTGAGCCTCATCGTCATGTGCCCATCATTCGTACTGGTGGAGTCGTAGTAGAGGAGATTGTCGATACCGGGAAGCTGTACCTCGATCGGCCGCGCCACGGCTTCTGCGACAACTTCCGCGCTTGCGCCGGGATAATCCGCATCGATCTGCACCATAGGTGGCGTGATTTGCGGAAATTGCGCTATCGGGAGCTTTTGCAAAGACACCAGGCCCAGCACCACAATAATGATGGACAGGACCGAGGCAAAAATTGGACGATCAATAAAAAAATGGGAACTCATGATGCGTTCTGCGTGGGTTTTTCCTCCGGAAGACTATTGGGAGTCTTTCCACCCTGGAATGGGACAGCGGTCACCTGAGCCCCTGGCCGGACCCGATGAAAACCTTCCACCACCACCCGTTCCCCTGGCTGAAGGCCATCGTCGATCAACCACTCGTTTTCATACCACAAGCTAGCTTGAACAGGACGAAGCTCCGCCTTGCCGCCCTCGCCGATCACGTAGACAAACGATCCGGTAGGCATTTGTTGAACGGCTCGCTGCGGGATGAGGATCGCATCGGGCCGGATATACCCCTTGAGGCGAATCTTGACGAACTGCCCCGGATAAAAGTAGGACTGCCCCGGCGCGAAGCCCCCTTCGGGATTAGGAAATGTGAACCGCGTCTGTAGCATCCCTGTCTCGGTCCGCAGGTTGACATCGGCGAAATCAAGCAGGCCTTCTCCTGGATATACGCTCCCATCCGAAAAGGTCATCACACCCCGCAGCTGAAAAATGTCCGGTCTCTCGATCCTGTGCTCGGCAAGATCGCGACGCCGCCGCAGGAGATAGCTTTCCGGGACGCTTACGTTGACGTACATGGGGTCCAATTGATCGATAGTCGTAAGAAGGGTGGTCTGCGCGGAGACCAGCCTTCCTTCGTAGAACTGGCTACGGCCGACTCGGCCGCTTACCGGCGCCGTGATCAGGGTATTATCCATATCGAATTTCGCCTTCACCAGGTCGCTTCGCGCGGCTTCCAGCGCGGCTTTGGCCGCCAGCGTCTCGGCCACGGCATCGTCGACATTTTTTCTGCTGACAGCCTGTTCCTCAAGAAGGGGCCTCACACGGACCAGATCCTGCTCCGCCTGGACAAGTCGCGCCTGAGTCTGGGCCACGCGAGCGTTGGCACTGAGATAAACAGCTTTAAAGGGAACAGGGTCAATGAGATATAACTGTTCACCTTTGCGAATATTCCGGCCTTCGGTAAAAAATATTTTTTGAATGATACCGGTAACCTGTGGCCGAATTTCCACGGGGCGGAAGGCCTCTGTTCGTCCGATAAACTCCGGCTCGTCCGGAATCGTTTGTGTGGTTACGGTAATGACTTCCACTTCAGGGGCAGGCTGGGCTGAGGGTGGCGCTGATTTCTCAGAGCACGCGGCGAGGAGAATCAGGAGTAATCCCACGCTCATGCGAATAACGAGGGTTCCATCCCGGATGACTACTTCTATTAACCGCTGAGTTAGCAGATTCATATACCCCGGCTCTCGGGTTGCCCCGGATAAAAGACAGGTTCCCCAGGGATCGTATTACCGGCGATTGGGTTTTGCCGGAAATTCAGCTCTGGGTAGTCGATAATCGATATTCGTATTGCGGTTTCGGTTGAGACCACGACTGACACATAGCGGGAGGCCATGGGCTATGAATGTCGTATTGTTTCCGCCTGCTGCTCTTGATTCCCGCCGCGCCTCAGCCGCAATTCGCTATGAAGTACGAACTGCCAGCAAATTAAAAAACTAAGCGCTTCCTTGCTTCTTCCATTATGAGTGATCCGCAGCAGGCCAGTGAAGCAATATAAAAACGTAGCGAAGCTTGCGAAGGGTACTGGTACATGAGGATACGTCTGGCCGGTGCTTAAACGTCAAACCTTGCAAGTCTTGCAAAAAGACCGGGTACAAAGAAAATACGTCAAGAACTGAAGGACAGGTAACATTGCTGGCCGGGGCTAAATGGTATCGTGATGCTCGTTTACGATGGCAACCATCCTCCGCCCAAGGCCTTATATAGCTGAATGACAGACACCAGATGCATACGGCGTGTTGCCGAGAGCCCAAACTCGGCATCGAACAGATTGCGCTCGGCAAGAAGCACGTCCACATAGCTGGTAATGCCTCCCTTATAGCGAAGGTCAGCCACACGCAAAGCCGAGCGCAATGCCTCGACCTGTTCCTGCTGCGCCGTACGTTGATCATTGAACGTACGAACAGCCACTAGGGCATCTTCAACCTCCTTGAAGGCCACAAGAATGGTCTGCTCGTATTTGGCCAACACCTGCCTTGCCTGAGCCTCAGTTGCCCGCTGTTCGAACCCCAGGCTTTGCGGATTCAGCAATGGGCCTGCCAAGCCGACGCCCGCCGCTCCAAATTCGCTTCCCGTAACAAGCAGCTTGGACAATGCCGGACTGGCCACGCCCAGAAAACCGGTGATCGAAATTCTGGGAAACCGCGCCGCTTTGGCCATTCCAATCCTGGCGGTTGCTGCTGCCAGCGTCTGTTCTGCTTGCAGGATATCGGGGCGCCGCTGCAAAAGCTCCGAGGGAAGGCCGGCCGGCACCACGGGCGGCAACAGTTGCTCTGTCAATGCAATCCCCCGACCGATCGGTACTGGATTCTTGCCCAGCAATACGCTCAGCTCATTCTCTTTTTGAACCATTTGACGCTCGATCTCCGCCACGCGCGTTGCCGCGTTGGCCCGTTCTGCCTCGAACTGATCCAGATCAAGTCTCGAGATGACGCCGCCGCGTAGTTGTGCCCGGGAGAGGGCGACCGATTCTTCCCAAGACCGCAGTGCGTTTTGCGCAATGCCCAACTGCATGTCGAATTGCAAAAGATCGAAATAGGATTGTGCTACCGAGCTCACCAGTGTGAGGACAACGGCCCGGCGATTTTCTTCGCGCGACATCAAGTCGGCACGAGTGGCTTCGTTGGCGCGGCGGAGCCTGCCCCAGACATCTATTTCCCAAGCCACGTTATTTTGTGCGAAGTAGCTGTACGGTGTGGGAAATCCGGGGAAAAGGAATCCACCGAGAGTGCCGAATGCAGGCGCGTTGATGTTGTATTCGAGCTTCGGGAGCAGGTCAAAACGGCTGATTGCGCTGCGGGCCTCGAGTTCCTCAACGCTTGCCACGGCCTGCTTGAGATCTTTATTTTCCGCTAAAGCCTGCCGGATAAGCTGTTGAAGTACATCATCGTGAAGCAACTCCCACCATGGCAGATTGGCAATGGAGTGCCCTTCATTTTCAGCCATGCGAAACCTGTCAGCGGTGTCGATATGGGGACGGACATAGTCGGGCCCCATGGCGCAAGAGGTCACGACCAGGATCGGGAGTAAGAACAGTATTCTGACCCATGCATTATAGTGGCGCATTTGCCCTTTCCTCTTGTACATGTTGTACATCTTCAGCCGACTTTCCCGGGTTTTTGCGAGTAAGCCATGTGAAGAATAACGGAATGAATATGGTTGCGACAAAAGTCGCAAGCAGCATGCCGCCAAAGACGCCGGTTCCCATTGAGCGGCGTGCGGCGGCCCCGGCCCCGGTCGCGATTACCAGCGGTACGATCCCCAGCACAAAAGCCATGGAAGTCATGACAATAGGGCGAAAACGCAACCGTGCAGCTTCAACCGCGGCTTCTGCAACCGGCATTCCTTCTTTCATTTTCTGGCTGGCGAATTCCACGATCAGGATTGCATTTTTTGCCGCCAGCCCTATAAGTGTAATCAAGCCAACCTGAAAGTAAATATCATTCGGCATCCCGCGTACCAGCACCGCCAGAAGCGCACCTGTCAGCGCAAAGGGCACGGCCATGATAACGGCCAGAGGCAATCCCCAGGTTTCGAATTGCGCAGCCAGAATCAGAAATACCATAATAATGGCAAAACTGAAAGCGAGAGTTGCTGCGGAACCCGTGCGTTTCTCCTGGAAGGCCTGTGCCGTCCAGCTAATCTGATAATTATCCGGCAGGTTTTTTGCCGCGATCTCTTCCACGAGTTTAATGGCGTCACCTGAGCTTACGCCGGGTGCGCCACTTCCCATGATTTTAGCGGCAAGAAGACCATTATAGCGCTCCAGTTGTTCCGCACCGACGATGCTTTTTATCGTGCTCAGCGCCGACATGGGCACCATCGCACCGGATTCGGAACGCACGTACACTCTGCCGAGATCTTCCGGCTTCATACGGTATTGGGGTTCTGCCTGCAGTTGTACGCGATAGGTGCGACCGGACTTGTTAAAATCGTTGATATAGAGCGAACCCATAGTACTCTGCAAGGTGGCATACAGGTCAGCAATTGATACTCCCTGCGAAATCGCCTTGGCCTCATCCACTTCGATAAAAAATTGCGGTACTGTGGGACGGAAGAAAGTATTGATGCCGGCGAGGCGCGGTTCCTGGTTCAATGCGTCGATGAGATTGCTCACGACCCCCGACAATCGCAAGGGGTCCGATCCGCCGCGGGCCTGCACATAAACTTCAAACCCCCCTGCGGTACCCAACCCCCGGATGGCAGGGGGATTAAATGCTATCGCGATGCCGTCAGGCTGCTGCATGCCGATACCGAACAGCTTGTTGACGATATCCTCGGCAGTGGCAATTCTTTCGGACCAATCTTTGAATGTCACGAACATGGTTGCCGAGCTTGTCTTGTTTCCGCCGCCGATAAGATCGTAACCGTTGACCACAAACTGGTGGGAAACTGCCGGGTCTTCTGCAATGGCAGCGCGCACGGCTTCAGCCGTCTGGGTTGTTCGAGACAGCGTTGCGCCGTCAGGCAGAATCGTCGCGGCCACCACATAGCCTTGGTCTTCAGGCGGCACGAAACTCTCGGGAACCGTTTTGCCCAGGTAAATTGCCACGCCGACGATTCCTGCGAATACGAGCGCACCAATAATGGGGTGATGTAATGTCAGGCTGACCGTGTGGGTATAGAAATTGGTCAAGTGCCGGAATCCACCGTTAAATTTTCTGAAGAATGCAGATTCTCCATGAGTGGTTTTCAGGATAATGGCACACAACGCCGGTGTGAGCGTCAACGCTACTATGCCGGAAATTACCACTGCTACCGCAACCGTTACGGCAAACTGGCGATATAGCTCACCGGCAATGCCGCCCATGAAGGCTACAGGCACAAACACTGCACACAGCACTAATACAATGGCTACAACGGCCCGTGAAACCTGCTCCATGGATTTGATGGCAGCTTTCATCGGTGATAATTGTTCCTCGTCCATCAAGCGCTCGATATTTTCCAGCACCACTATCGCATCGTCCACCACAATGCCGATAGACAGCACCATCGCAAACAGCGTAAGCGTGTTGATGGAGAAGCCGAACAACCATAGTCCCGCAAACGAGCCAATGAGAGAGATCGGCACCGCGACAAGGGGAATGAGCGTGGCGCGCCAGCTTTGCAGGAAAAGGTACACAACCAGTATCACCAGTATCATCGCTTCGCCCAGCGTTTTAATGACCTCCCAGATCGAGGCTGTAACGAACAGGCTGGTATCGTAAGGCACTACATAATCCATTCCTTCAGGGAAATGAGTCTTCAATTCCTCCATTTTGGCGACGAGGGCTTCTTTCGTCTCCAGCGCATTTGCACCGGGCTGAAGGAAGATGGGAATGCCCGCGCCCGGTTCGCCATTGAGTGCAGTGCGCACATCGTAACTTTGCGCACCCAGTTCGATGCGGGCTACATCCTTGAGATAAAGTGCGCCGCGCGGCCCATCGGCCCGCAGGATAATATTGCCGAATTGTTCAGGTTCCAGCAGCCGGCCTTTGGCGTTAACGGTATAAATCAGCTGCTGATCCGCAGGTGCAGGTTCCTGTCCTATCTTGCCCGCAGCATATTGAGCGTTTTGAGATCGAATAGCTGCGGCAATATCCGTGGTAGTAACGCCTAATTGAGCCATGCGGTCAGGGCGCAGCCAGATACGCATGGAATAATCCTGTCCCCCGAAAACTATCGCGTCACCCACTCCTTTGGTGCGTTTTAGCTCATCCAGCACGTTAAGCGTCGCATAATTGCTCAGATACAGGGGGTCGTACTTGCCCTTCTCCTTGGAGACGAGCATAAAAACCAGAAGAATGTCGTTGGAACGCTTTTGTATTATCAGGCCGGTGCGGCGGACTTCCTCCGGTAAGCGCGGCAGAGCAATATTTACCTGGTTGCTTACGTTGAAAGTTGCCTGATCGACATCCGTGCCGACTTCGAAGGTCACGGTTATTGTCAGCGTACCGCTCGAATCGGCGCTGGAGCTGAAATACAATAGATCTTCGACACCGCTTAACTGCTCCTCAATCGGTGCAGCGACCGTTTTAGCCAAGGTATCGGCGCTGGCGCCTGGAAAGGTCGCGGTGATCAGCACGGTCGGCGGCGCAATTTGCGGATACTGTGCGATGGGCAATTGCATCGCGGCTGCCAACCCCGCAAGTACGATGATAATGGATACTACGGACGCAAAAATAGGTCGCGTGATGAAGAATCTTGTCATGATGATTTCCGCCTAAGTCTGTTTCTCTGGGTCGGGCCGAGCAGAAGTCTCAGCAGGCGGTGATCCCGGAGCATGGGTCGCCACGGGTGTCTCTGGACGAAGCAGGTTAGGCGCCACAGCGGCTCCGGGGCGAAGCTTGATTATATTGTCGACTATGACTTTATCACCCGCTTTGAGACCGCTCAGGATGACCCACTCCTTGCCCAGCCAATGGCCGGTTACAACCGGTTGCATGGTGGCTTCATTTTTTTCATTGACGATATACACGATATTTCCCAGATCGGACGTCTGCACTGCAACCTGGGGTACGAGAAAAACGCCATCACGTTCGCCGGTGGTTACGCGCGCACGCACAAACTGCCCTGGCAAAAGCCGCTGATCCACGTTTTCGAAAGTTGCGCGCAATTGCTGCGTACCCAGCATTGGATCGATTTCGCTGGCTGCAAAATTCAACTTGCCTTTTTTGGGGTATTCCGAGCCATCCGGCAGTATCAAGGTTACCTGCTGCACGTTTTGTTCATGTAGCGGACCACCGATCTGCGCCAGTTCGTTATCCGATAAACTGAAGCGTACCCAGATCGGCGATAACTGGACAATCGTCGTCAGAAGACTGGTGTTGGCTTCAACCAGCGTTCCCTCGGAAAATTGGAAGCGGCCGGATACTCCGGTCACCGGAGCCGGCACGGAGGTATAAGAGAGATTTAGCTCGGCATCGCGCACGCGAACTTCCGCCTGCTCCAGGGAGGCGTTTGCGATTGCGTTATCGGAGACTGCATTATCGTACTCGCGCTGGCTGACGGCCTGCGTTTCAAGTAGATCGCGCAAGCGCTTTTCTTCGCGCTCCGTCTGTGCAATGCGGGCTTTCTGTTCTGCGAGTTGCGCTTTTGCTTGGGCCAAGGCATTTCTATAGGGTACAGGATCAATCAGGAACATGGGTTGGCCCAGCTTTACCGCCGCCCCCTCTTCATAGAGGCGTTTGAGCAAAATACCGCCGACGCGAGGACGTATCTCGACTTCCTTGGCGCCTTCGGTTTGTGCGACCGCCTCGGCACTGATCGGCACACTAGTGGGTTGTACTTCGATCACGCTTACCGGGAGCGCCATTCCAGCAGGCGGTTGATTGGAGGCCTGATCACTCTTGCCACAAGCGGCCAATGCAATGTTCATGGCAATGCCAATAATAAACGCGATGGTCGCTTTCGAATGCGAAGTCGCCATCAGATTGCCAAGTCTGTTTTTATCATTTTTATAATATTTGGCAGCTGACATCTTTAACCCCACGCAGTAAACGGAAACAGTCAAAAAGAAACATCTTGCATACATTCGTGTATGTATGTAAATTATATACATAAGAAGCACATCAATGTAAATAAATTAATGACTGGAAAAGCAACTGGACCATGGCCCGTAAAACAAAGGAAAATTCGGAATTAACCCGGCAGCGCCTGATCGGGGCGGCGCGCCAGGTATTTCTGACGCGCGGTGTAAGCCGCACAACGATGGAACATATCGCGGTCCAGGCCGGTGTCACGCGGGGTGCGATTTATTGGCACTTCAGTAATAAACTCGATCTGTTTCAGGCCATGCGTGAGCAAGTATTGCTGCCATTGATTGATCGCATGGACGATACTCTGCTGGTCGAAGGTTGTGAAGATGCGCTTACGTGTATAGAAAATTTTTTATGCGGCACTGTTCAATCCCTGGTGGACAGCGTCGAAACGCGCCAGGTATATGAAATCCTGATGATAAAGTGTGAATATGTAGATGAGTTCGCTACTGTTTTGCAGCAAATTTTGTGTAACTGTTCTGATATCGAGGAAAAATTGCGGTTGATTTACGAGCGCGCGGAAGCCCAGGAGCAGCTGCTTCCATTGCGCGATCCTGCTCAGTTGGCGATGGATACGCATCTATTTTTTATCGGACTGTTGCATATGTGGGTAAAAGATACGGATGGCAATCGGTTTCGCCATCAGGCGATTGAGTTGGTAAAAGCCCATATGAATCTCCGTCGCCGCGAGAGTACCCTGACGCAACCTTCCAGTTAGCTGGATTCTCGAGGGACCCTCTCCTGCCAGTTGTTTCTTTTACAAAAATCCGTTTAACAGTGTTCAAGCAAGTTCAAATCATCATCCAGTGACTACAAAAAGAGTCCAGGTGCGCAGCAGCAAATCTAGGGGGAGTGGCGCCAAATGCCGGAATGGGCAGCGCGGTCGAATCCGAGTGAAAAAACCCGGTAGTGGCTGAAGTGGACGATCCGGGGCATCAGGCGTCGTTTGGGTAAATAAGGAGGCAACAAAAGAATATTGCTGAGGTGCGCCCGGGGCGCTTGAACAAACCAAGCGCCCCGGGCGCACCTCAGCAGGCTTTCTGTATTTCTATTTCAGCTTTTCCTTTCTACGGTTTACCATGAAACCCATCAGTCCGAGCCCGGCCAACATCATGGCATATTCGTTGGCTTCCGGAACTGCTGAAACTGCAGCGTCCCCCGTGATTGCCAGTTGGAGGGGAAGCGGGTTTTCGACCCCCACTGTTGTGCTGAAACCAGGGGTGTCAGTTAATTGACCTGCTATATCAGCACCTGCATATGCGATATCTGTACCGAGCACGGCAGATACTCCGGTATTGTTGGTTCCAGCTGCCGATGCGACCCACGCGCTGATCCCGGTAGAGGTTGAGGCATTTGCATCAGCAAAGAGGCTGAGCTTTGGAGCCGTGACATCGCCCTTGGTGATCGCGGTGACAGCGGGTGCACCCACGGTAATCGTGGTTGTATTATCCACCGCTTGTGCAGCGATGACTTCGCTCGTGACGGCGATCGCCGGTGAGCTCAACGTTACCTTGGTTGTGGCTGGCACCGGCATGGTGGCTGCTATGCCAGCATCGAGCGCGGTTAGACCGGATGTGCTGGTTAAAACCTTGGCTCCTGCGGAAACCCCTAAGCGGGTAGATACTCCCAGGTCATTAGAAACTCCCAAATCTATGTCTGCACCGGTAGCAGTTCCCATGTTGGCGGAAGTTCCTAAGCTTGTAGAGGTGCCTAGGTTCGTAGAAGCGCCGGATCCGGCATAAGCGCCTGAGCCTGTGGAACCGCTAAGTCCCGTAGGTGCTCCTAATCCTGCAGAAACTCCTAATCCGCCAGATGCTGACGATTCCGCCGCGAGCCCAAACACCGCAACGAGGGCGAGTACCACCTTTTTCTTATTGATTTTCATAATGCTTATTCTCCAGGTTTTTAATATTGTTTTTGAAAAAAATGAAGCTGCAGCCGGCCAATGGCGTCTAATGAAACAAACACGGCAATAGCGCGGCTATAGGCATAAAAGCAATTTGTATGCCAGAAAATATTAATCTTTAAATCAGTGGATTACAGATATTTTGCCAGTTTTAAGCAAAATTTCGTCCCCCACGGGAGACGCTTGTTCATGTGCTTCAATCAAACACATGAACTATAAGATTTTTTCCTGTCGCCATACCAAGACAGATTTCCGCTTCCTATGCTCCAGAGCGTAAGCGCCACTTCCAAGTGTTTAGAAGTTGAATCAGTTGAGGCAAGAAACCTGCTTATTGCAAAAGGGCAAGGGCAAAAATAAAGAAAGCAAATTCATAATAATTGGCTATGCGCGGTATCCACCCGTGACCAGAATTCGGGTTTGCAGATAGACGCTTTGAACAAAGTGGGGTGTAAACGGATATTCACCGATCAGGGTGTCTGCGGAGCAACTATCGAGCGTCAAAGACTGTCTCGGGCAATTGCCGCGACTGGGAGGGGTGACAGACGTGTCCCGCGCTTATTTGCGGCAGATGTTGACCTTCTGCCGGAGACGTTTTGTTATAGTTGACTAAATCAATCAGGTATCTTATAGTTGACTAAATCAGTCATGTATTGGTAATGACTGAAGTATTGGTAATGACTGAACCGGTTTTTGATCAATATCCCTATTTGATTGAATCACAAGAGTAAAGAGGAGTTTATCATGCGGCTAACAACCAAAGGACGGTTTGCGGTAACGGCACTCCTGGATCTTGCAATGCAGCACAGCGCTCACCCTGTGACGCTCGCCGAAATTAGTCAGCGCCAGCAAATCTCGCTATCTTATCTTGAGCAATTGTTTGCCAAACTGCGCCAGCGCAGGCTCGTCGACAGTGTGCGAGGTCCGGGTGGCGGTTATTGTTTGGCTAAGGACACGGCGCACGTGTCGATTGCGGAGATTATCCTCGCTGTTGACGAACCGATCGACTCGACGCAATGCAGCGGAAAGGAAAATTGTCACAACGATAAAAAGTGCATGACTCACGACTTATGGGTAAAGCTCAATGAACTCATTTTCGATCACCTTGGTGCTGTGACGTTGAAACAGTTGGTTGATGACCAGAAAGCTAGAAGTGATGCAAACAAGGCGAGAGAGAGTGGCGTTATGCAAATGCTCGATATGCGAAACGTAATTCCGTCGGAAAAGGTTGTGCCTGAGCTTGGGCATGCCGCATTTTCGGCGTGATTCCGATCAAGGATCTCCGCCTTTATTCTGGTCACCATATTTTGCGAATGGTAATTGGAGAATAGCATGGCAGTAACATTAACCGAAAACGCAGCCAAACAGATCCGGAAGCAGCTTGCAAAGCGGGGCAAGGGATTGGCGCTGCGCATCGGCTTGAAAAAGGTGGGCTGCTCCGGGTTTGCTTATACATTCGACTATGCTGACGAAATTCTTGCTGGCGATCAGATGTTCGAATCTTATAACGCCAGTGTAGTGGTTGATGCCAGCAGTCTGCCTTTCCTGGATGGTTCCCGTGTGGACTTTGTCAGGGAAGGGCTTAATGATTCGTTCAAATTTGAAAATCCCAACGTCGACAATACATGCGGCTGCGGTGAAAGCTTCAGTTTGAAAGAACCAGCCAAAGTTTAGTTATGTCAAAGATCTGAGAAGTAAAAAAACAAGAGCCGTATACGGAGCGGCAATGCCTTGACGTATCCTCAAGGCAAAACGACATTGGAGCAATCGACATGAGTGCAGTATTACAAAAACTGGTCAATCAGCCTTATAAGCACGGCTTTGTTACCGAGATCGAGTCCGATATCGCGCCAAAAGGGCTTAACGAGGACATTATCCGCCTCATCTCATCAAAGAAAGAGGAGCCCGAATGGCTGCTTGAGTTTCGGCTGAAGGCGTATGAGCAATGGCTCAAGATGGAAGAGCCACGGTGGCCTAACGTCAAGTATCCGAAGATTGATTTTCAGTCAATCAGCTACTACGCGGCGCCGAAGCAGAAAAAGAAGCTGAACAGCATGGACGAGGTTGATCCCGAATTACTGCGCACTTTTGAGAAACTCGGGGTGCCGATGCATGAGCGGGCAGCGCTCGCCGGCGTAGCGGTAGATGTGATTTTCGACAGCGTGTCGGTTGCGACGACCTACAAGCAGAAGCTTGCCGAGGTGGGCATAATATTCTGCTCAATTTCGGAAGCCGTTCATGAGCATCCGGACCTGGTGAAGCAGTATCTTGGTACGGTGGTGCCGGTGGGCGACAATTACTACGCTGCGCTCAATTCCGCCGTTTTTACGGATGGGACATTCTGCTTTATTCCCAAAGGCGTGAAATGCCCCATGGATCTGGCTACGTACTTCCGAATCAATACGGAGGAATCGGGACAATTCGAGCGCACTCTCATTATCGGCGCGGAGGGTTCATCGGTCTCATATCTCGAGGGTTGTACCGCGCCCAAATTCGATACGAATCAATTGCACGCCGCAGTGGTTGAGCTGGTAGCGCTGGACAACGCCGACATCAAATACTCGACAGTGCAAAATTGGTATGCGGGCGACGAAAACGGCATGGGTGGCATTTACAACTTCGTTACCAAGCGTGGCTTGGCCAAGGGCGTTAATTCGCGTATTTCGTGGACTCAAGTTGAAACCGGATCGGCTATTACCTGGAAGTATCCTTCATGTATTCTTCAGGGCGAAAACTCGGTAGGAGAATTTTATTCGGTGGCTGTCACCAATAACTATCAGCAGGCAGATACCGGCACCAAAATGGTTCACATCGGAAAAAATACGCGCAGCACCATAGTCAGCAAGGGTATCTCGGCCGGCCATTCCAATAACAGCTACCGCGGACTGGTCAGAATCGCGCCTACCGCTACTGGGGCGCGTAATTATTCGCAGTGTGATTCAATGCTGATCGGCGACAAATGCGGAGCCCATACCTTTCCTTACATACAGGTTCGCAACCAGGAAGCCAAGGTCGAGCATGAAGCATCAACGTCAAAGATTGGTGAAGACCAACTATTTTACTTTGCCCAGCGTGGTATCGGCAGCGAGGAAGCGGTATCGATGATCATTAATGGATTCTGCAAGGATGTATTTCAACAGTTGCCGATGGAGTTCGCGGTCGAAGCGACCAAGCTGCTCGGATTCAAGCTCGAAGGGAGCGTCGGATGATTTATCAGGATAGCAAAACGTTACTTGAAATACGTGGGCTGCGAGCGACTGTCAACGGTATCGAAATCCTCAAGGGTATAGACCTTACGGTCAAATTCGGTGAAGTGCACGCAATCATGGGCACAAACGGCTCGGGCAAAAGCACCCTTGCAAAGGTGCTGGCCGGCCACGACGCATACCAGGTAACCGGCGGTTCGGTGGCGTTTGAAGGAAATGATCTGTTTGATCTGAAACCGGAGGAACGCGCGCGCGCGGGCGTATTCCTCGCCTTTCAGTATCCGGTCGAGATCCCCGGCGTTGCCAATAGCCACTTTTTGCGTCTCGCCTACAATACTGTACAGGCACAACGCGGGAAGGATGAGCTTGATCCGCTCGAATTTGATGACTTGGTGCGTGAAAAAATGAAATTGCTGGACATGAACCCCGATTTTCTCGATCGTGGCGTCAATGAAGGTTTTTCCGGCGGTGAGAAAAAGCGGAACGAGATATTGCAAATGGCGCTGCTTGAGCCACGGCTGGCGATTCTCGACGAGACCGACTCCGGACTCGACATCGATGCGCTAAGGATCGTCACCAAGGGTGTGAACCGCTTGGCCAACAAGGATAATGCAATCATATTGGTCACCCATTATCAACGCCTTCTTAATTACATCGTGCCGGACTACGTGCACGTAATGGAGGCAGGTCGCATCATCAAGACCGGCGACAAAGAGCTTGCACTCGATCTCGAAAATCGTGGATATGACTGGGTCGGCGCCGAGCAACGTGCTGCGGTCGAGGCATGAGCATGAGCATGGTTACCGGCAACAGCTATCTCGAAAGCTTGCTTCAGGGACAGCCACAACTGCCGCCCAGCCCTCTCGCATGGTTTAATCAGTTGAGAGCAAATGCTGTTGACCGTGCCGGTACATTAAAGGTGCCGACTACTCGGGACGAAGAGTGGCGCTTTACCGATATTTCACCGCTTGCCAAGCTGTCCTTCCAGCCGCTGCGCGGTGCATCGAGGGTGAAAACTGTCGACGTGGAACGTTTCTATCTGGACGAAGCGGCGGTCAGGCTCGTGTTCGTCGATGGCGCATATATGCCGCAGTTTTCAACATCGCCGAATAGGGCCAAGGAGCTCGGTTTGGTAGTCACGGATCTGTCGACGGCTATTGCCACGCATGGCGTGGCAATAGAGCCGCATCTTGGGCGCCATGCCGGGTTTGAGCATAACCTGTTCACCGCACTGAATACCGCGTTTCTCCACGACGGGGCATTGGTCGTGGTACCGCGTGAGACGGCGGCAAGGGAACCGGTGCATGTGTTGTTCATTGCAACACAGCCAGAGGCTGCAAGCCATCCGCGTTGCCTTCTGATTGCCGAATCGGGTAGTTCGGTCACGCTCGTCGAGGATTATGTTACGCTTCATGAAGGCGCGTATGTCACCAATGCGGTGGCAGAAATCGCGCTGGGAGATAATGCCGAGGTCAATCACATCCGGGTGCAGCGAGATAGCATCCACGCGTTTCATATCGCAAACTGTGCGGTATCGCTAGCGCATGCTAGCCGCTATCGATCGGTCAGCGTCGCGCTGGGTGCGCGTATTTCACGATATGATTTGAATGTGCTGCTTGCGGCGGAGGGAGCCGAGTGCACGATTGACGGGCTCGCCTTGATTACGGAACGCCAGCTTGCCGATACCCATTCCAGCATTGATCATGCGGTGCCGAATTGCACAAGCCGCCAGTTACATAAATGCATCGTGGACGGCGCTGCGCACGCCGTGTTCAACGGTAAGATAATAGTACGTCCAGGGGCTCAACATACTGATTCCACGCAATCGAGCCGCAACTTGCTGCTGAGTGGGAAGACGCGTGTCGACACCAAGCCACAGCTTGAAATTTTTGCGGACGACGTAAAGTGCGCGCACGGCGCCACCGTTGGTCAACTCGCCAGTGAGGAGCTGTTTTATCTCAAGAGTCGTGGACTATCCGAGGTAGTGGCGCGCAATCTGCTGACTTACGCGTTTGGCGCCGAAATTATCGATCGCATTTCCATTGCATCCCTCAAGCACCGGCTTGAGCGAACGGTACTTGAGCGGACTCAACGAGATTGACCATGAAGATAATAGATTCCACTCTAAAGCCGCAATTCGCTTCGACGTTCGACATTGACCGCGTTCGCGCTGATTTTCCGATCCTCGAGCTCCAGGTTGAGGGTAAACCACTGGTCTATCTCGACAACGCGGCGTCCAGCCAGATGCCGCAACCGGTAATTGACCGCCTGGTACGCTACCAGACGACCCAGCACGCCAATATCAATCGCGGCGTGCACTATTTATCCGAATTGGCCACTGCGGAATACGAGGGGTCGCGCCGTAGATTGCAACGTTTCATCAACGCGCGCGAAGACAGGGAAGTCATTTTCACCAGTGGCACCACCGATGCGATCAATCTCGTTATGCATGGTTACGGCCGAAAATTCATCGGTGCCGGCGACGAAATCATTCTGACTACACTTGAGCATCATTCCAACATCGTGCCTTGGCAGATGCTCGCGGAAGAGAAGGGCGCGAAGATCCGTGTTGTGCCCATCAACGATGCCGGGGAGCTCCTCATCGATGAATACGAAAAACTGTTTACCGAGCGAACCAAATTCGTAGGTGTGTTGCATGTGTCGAATGCACTGGGTACAGTTAATCCGGTCAAGGAAATGATTGCGTTCGCGCATGCGCGCAATGTACCGGTGCTGATCGATGGCGCGCAGGCCGTGCCGCACATGACGGTGGACGTGCAAGATCTCGACTGCGACTTCTACGCTTTTTCCGGCCACAAGCTATGCGGACCAACGGGCATAGGGGTGCTCTACGGCAAAGCTGAGCTACTTGAGCGCATGCAGCCATTCAAGGGCGGCGGAGACATGATTTTGTCGGTAACTTTCGAAAAAACCACATACAATTCCATACCGCACAAATTTGAAGCAGGTACACCGCCGATCGCAGCTGCGATCGGACTCGGCGCCGCGGTTGATTATTTATCCTCGATCGGTTTGGACGCAATCGCCGCGTACGAGCTTGATCTTCTCAACTATGCGACTGAACAGATAAGCTGTATGCCGGGCGTGCGTATTATCGGCACGGCTGCAATGAAGACCGCGGTACTGTCGTTTGAGGTCGAGGGCGTGCATCCGCATGATATCGGCACGCTCCTGAATCAGGAAGGGGTCGCGGTACGGACCGGGCACCATTGCGTACAGCCGGTAATGCTGCGCCTCAAGGTACCCGCGACGACACGTGCTTCGTTTGCTTTTTACAATACGATGGCCGAGGTGGATGCATTTATCGCGGGCCTTCGCACCGTGCAAAAAATTTTCATGTAATGAACACGAAATCACTCTATCAGGAAGTTATTCTCGACCACAACAAGAAGCCCCGTAATTATGGCACGCTTGATAAAGCAAGCCACCATGCGGTTGGCCATAACCCATTATGCGGCGATCACCTCGACATTGCGCTAAACCTCGAGGGAGAGCGCATTGACGGCATTGCATTCCACGGTGAATCATGCGCGATCTGCAAGGCATCGGCTTCGATGATGACCACCGTCGTGAAAGGCAAAACACGCGCGGATGCAGAGACGCTGATCAAGGAGTTTCGTGATATGGCGACCGGCACGCTCGATCTCGAGGGCCAGCATCATCTGGGGCGGCTCACCGTGTTTGCAGGCGTGCGTGATCTGCCAACGCGTGTAAAATGCGCGATTTTGCCGTGGCATACGCTGCATGCTGCGCTCAATGCCGTGACCACTATCTCGACCGAGTCCGAGGATGACCCGATGCATGCTCCAATAGGTGATGCTTGAACCTGAATCCGGTAGTTGACCGCCTCCACTTCATCCGTCCAAATACCTGATTTAGGTTGAAAGGAACAGGAAATGCCAAAAATAGCGGAAATAGAAGGCACCCCAAATCGAAACGCGCTGAAGTTCATCCTGAAGGAGCCATTGACCTGGGGGGTGACATGTTCGTATGACAATGCCGAGCAGGCGAAAGACGATCCACTTGCCTCGGCATTGTTCGACATCGATCATGTGACTAACGTATTTTATGTCGATCGCTGGATCACGGTAACGCAAGACGGCGGCGCCGACTGGCAAGACCTTGCACGCGAGGTGGCCGATCCCATCCGCGCCGCGCCCGCGGCCGATGCGCAATCAGCCGCAACAGTAGCTGCGGCAACCAGTGCGATTGCCGGTTTAAGTCCGGAGGACCAGCAGCGGCTCGATACTATCAATGTCATGCTCGACGAGGAGGTTCGTCCTTATCTCCAAAATGACGGCGGCGACCTGCATGTGCTCGGGCTCGATGGCAACAAGCTTAGCGTTCATTATCAAGGTGCTTGCGGCACCTGCCCGAGCTCGATCTCAGGCACGTTGCGAGGTATTCAGAATATGCTGAGATCAATAGAACCCGATATCGAAGTTGTCGCGCTATAAAGACTGGGCGCCACGTGCTTTGCAGTATGTAGGTTCTTCCTCGTTTTGCTGCTCCAAGATGCGTTTTCGATGATATTCCTTTTCATCCGGGCATGCTCGGCTATGGTATGCTCGATTTCTGCATGGCAGGGTGCTGGCCTACCGGCACCCAATGAACTAATCGGCTGCTGCGTTTTTTTTGCTGTTTTTTACGGCTCTTGCAGAGCGGGTCGCCCGGTTTTCGCGGCAGATTGCCCGTGCTTGCTCTCGCGCCATACATTATCCCCCGACCTCATATAGATGCCAGGTTCAGGCTAAGAAGAATCAGAGATGCTCTGGATAAAATCGCTACACATCATTTTCATGGTGACCTGGTTTGCAGGATTGTTTTATTTGCCGCGTCTGTTTGTCTATCATGCGATGAGCGATGACCCACCAGGCATCAAGCGCTTCAAGGTGATGGAGCGCAAACTTTATTATGGGATCATGACGCCTGGCGCAGTGCTGACAATTCTCTTTGGTCTTTGGCTCTGGCTGGGTTATGGAATTTCTGGCGGCTGGTTGCATGCAAAACTTGCACTCGTCATCGTGCTGATCGCGTATCACCTCTACTGCGGAAAACTGCTCGCCGATTTCAAGTATGATCGCAATCGGCGCGGCCATGTTTATTACCGGTGGTTTAATGAATTTCCGGTGGCGATCCTGATTGCAGTGGTAATCCTGGTTGTGGTTAAGCCATTTTGAAAGATTGCTTGCTATTCCATGATGAGTTCCGCCCAACAAAAACCTGTTGATCATCAGGTAGACAAGAATAGAAATCGTGCTTCGAGAACCGCTAAACCATGCAAACAATCACGGTAGATTTTGCCTCTACGCCAAGTAAGCGTAGTTACCCGATACATATCGGCAATGGGGTTCTGAGCCATTCCGAAATTATCCTGGACCATTTGCCGCGAAAGCGCGCCGCAATCGTCACAAACACTACGGTAGCGCCCCTTTATATGGAAAAGCTGCGCAGCGTGCTGGAAGGCCAAGGCGTGGCGACCGTACCCATCGTTCTCCCCGACGGGGAAGAGCACAAGAATTGGCGGACGCTGAACTCCATATTCGATGCGCTTCTTGGTCACCGCTGTGAGCGAAGCACGCCCATCATCGCCCTTGGCGGCGGAGTCGTGGGTGATTTGGCCGGGTTTGCCGCCGCGACATATTTGCGGGGAGTGCCGTTTATTCAAATTCCAACGACACTTCTGGCACAGGTCGATTCTTCGGTAGGCGGTAAGACCGGTATCAATCATCCGCTTGGCAAAAATATGATCGGCGCTTTTTATCAGCCCCGGGTCGTACTGGCAGACACAGCAACGCTTGATACGTTGCCGGAAAGGGAATTGCGCGCAGGCATTGCCGAGATCATCAAATACGGCCTTATCCGCGACCCCGGCTTTCTGGAGTGGCTAGAACAGAATATGGCCAAGCTCCTTATCCGCGACGCTGATGTGCTGGTCGAGGCAATACGCCGAAGTTGCGTAAACAAGGCGGAGGTTGTGCAAGCCGACGAACGCGAAAGCGGTGGTCGCGCATTACTCAACCTAGGGCATACTTTTGGTCACGCCATCGAAAATGCGATGGGTTACGGTGTCTGGTTGCATGGCGAAGCAGTTGCAGCCGGTACGATGCTGGCTGCGGAACTATCCAGGCGCATGGGAATGATCGGTGAGGCCGAGGTAGAGCGAATCCGGAAAATTTATGCGCAAGCAGGGCTTTCTGCTATAGCGCCCGCTCTCGGTCCCGAAACATACCTGCGCTTGATGGGACTGGACAAGAAGGTAGAGGGAGGGAATATGCGTTTCATTTTACTGCGGCATATAGGCGAGGCCGTGCTCCATTCGGATGTACCGGCGGATATATTGACTGAAACTCTTGTGGAATGTACTGCCAATGCATGAGCTGGCGCCTTATGCGGTAACGCCGGCCAGTTCGCGCGGCCGTCGCATCGCGGAAGAATCAGCGCCAGGACGTACCGCCTTCCAGCGTGATCGCGATCGCATCATTCATTCCACCGCGTTTCGCAGGCTTGTATACAAAACTCAGGTTTTCGTAAATCACGAAGGCGACCTGTTCCGCACGCGTTTGACGCACAGCCTGGAAGTGGCGCAAATCGGCCGTTCGGTGGCGCGCAATTTGAATCTCAACGAAGACCTGGTAGAAGCTATTGCCTTGGCGCACGACCTCGGCCATACGCCATTCGGTCACGCCGGGCAGGAAGCGCTGAACGACTGCATGAAAGATTACGGCGGCTTTGAGCACAACTTGCAATCTCTGCGTGTGGTAGATGTGCTGGAAGAGCGTTACGGCGCATTTGACGGCCTGAACCTGTGCTTCGAAACTCGTGAAGGCATCCTCAAGCACTGCGCCAGAAAGAATGCCGTTAAACTTGGAGATGTGGGCGAGCGTTTCCTTTCGGATCAGCGACCGTCACTGGAAGCACAACTGGCCAATCTTGCCGATGAAATTGCCTACAACAACCACGACGTAGACGACGGTTTGCGCTCCGGCCTGATTACCCAGGAGCAACTTGCGGAAGTCAAAATATTCGATCGGCATTTATCGATGGCAAGAAGTCATTACCCTGACATCTCGGGACGGCGTCTGGTTCATGAAACCGTTCGACGCATGATCAATACGCTGGTGGGGGATTTGATCAGTCAAAGCGCCGCCAATATCGCGGATACCCGTCCGGATAGTCTTGAGGCTGTGCGGGCGGCTCCATCCCTGATTGGTTTCAGCAAGGGAATCTGGCAGGAACAACAGGAACTGAAAAAATTTCTGCGTGATTATCTGTACCGGCACTACAAAGTGGCGCGCATGAGCGCCAAGGCGCGACACACGATCCAGGCACTCTTCAAGGCGTTTTGCTCGGATATCCGGCTGCTTCCTCCAGTATTTCAGTCAAAGTATCATCACGATAAGCATCAGGCGGTGGCCGATTATATTGCCGGCATGACCGATCGTTATGCAATTCGGGAATATAGACGGTTATTTGCCATCGAGGAGAGCTGACGCTTCTACTATGCGTTTGCTGCTACTATGTCTTTAACATCTTTTATTCATTTCATTTGCTGCCTATTTGGGGTCACCGTAAAGGCTGGCGCCGGCAAGGATAAAGTTCCGCCACAATCGCCACTTGCTGGCGACCATGTACCCGGAAGCCAATAGCTGATAACATTAACAAGTTAAGCCCGCGAACAATCTGTCCTCAGGAAGATGAGTTCCAACGGGGTATGATCCGGGACACAAGCTGTTACCCGGGAACTGGCGCATAAACGATGCTGTTTCTTGCTGAGTTTGTACGATTAAACTGGAGCCGATGACAAGATTGAAGAACGATACCCTGCTGCGGGCTCTCCTGCGGCAACCTACTGAATATACACCGGTGTGGCTGATGCGCCAGGCTGGGCGATATTTGCCCGAGTACAACCAGACGCGCGCTCGTGCCGGCAACTTTCTCGCTCTTTGCAAAAATCCGGATTTCGCGACTGAAGTTACGATGCAGCCTCTGGCGCGATTCCCGCTGGATGCTGCAATATTGTTTTCGGACATTCTAACTATCCCCGATGCGATGGGGTTGGGGCTCTATTTCTCCGATGGCGAGGGGCCCAAGTTCGAGCGACCCTTACGTGAAGAATGGGAGATTCGTGCGCTTACGGTACCTGATCCCGAGGTACACCTGCGTTACGTAATGGATGCGGTCTCTCAAATCCGAAGGACGTTGGACAACCGGGTTCCGCTGATCGGCTTTTCCGGCAGTCCTTTCACGCTTGCCTGTTATATGGTGGAGGGTTGCGGCGGTACCGATTTCCGCCAGATCAAAACCATGTTGTACCGGCGACCGGATCTGTTGCATCACATTCTCGATATTACCGCGCAGGCTGCAACCGCTTATCTGAATGCACAAATCGAATCCGGCGCCCAAGCGGTGATGATTTTTGATACTTGGGGCGGTGCCTTGTCTCACGCAGCCTATCGGGAATTTTCTTTGCGCTATATCAGTCAGATACTGGCGGGACTAAAGCGCGAGCATGGTGGTGAGCGCGTGCCTAACATCGTTTTTACGAAGGGTGGCGGGCTATGGCTGGAGAGCATTGCGGATAGTGGTTGCGATGCGGTTGGACTCGACTGGACCGTAGATATCGCCGAGGCACGCCGACGGGTTGGACACAAAGTTGCCTTGCAAGGAAATATTGATCCCGCAGTGCTGTTTTCCACACCGGAAGTGATTGCTGCTGAAGTGGAAAAAATTCTTTCCGGTTACGGAAAAGGCAACGGCCATGTTTTCAATCTTGGCCATGGCATTTCGCAGTTTACTCCACCGGAGAATGCCCTGACCTTGGTGGAAGCAGTTCATGCCCTCAGCCGCAAATATCGCTAATACGCAATTTTATAAATAAAAAAGGCATTAAATACCAACAAAACATATCGAACTGTGCTAGATTCTCAACGAACCCCGAGCCAAGTTAAGCGCGAGTAGCGATTTTGGGTCGATGTTGATTTCCGTCGGAATCAGCTATATTTTTCAAATCGGGCATATTTTTAGGGTGTTGTTAAAATTAAATAGCCGTTTTATCTTATAATTTTTTAGTAAGCCTTCCCGTGCATATACTTATTATTGAAGATGATCCGGCTATTGCCACAAACCTCTACGATTTTCTCGAGGCGCGCGGTCACAGTGTCGATGCTGCCGCTGACGGCATCACGGGTCTGCATCTCGCGGTAACGCAGAAATTTGATGGGATTCTGCTTGATCTTGGTCTGCCGGCCATGGACGGCATCACATTGTGCCGGAAACTCCGCCAGGAAGCAGACCTTGACACGCCGGTGCTGATGCTGACCGCGCGTGATACGCTGGAGGATAAGCTCAAAGGATTTGATCACGGCGCCGACGATTACATGATCAAGCCGTTTGCGCTAAAAGAGGTCGAAGCCCGTCTCGTCGCGATGCATAAACGGCATGGCGGAAAGGTTACCAGCCGCATGCTGGAAACCGGCGATCTGTCATTTGATCCCAAAACGCTATCAGTACTTTTTGCCGGCACACCCGTTAAGCTGCCCCCCAAATGTATCCGCCTGCTCGCACTCATGATGGGCGAGCCCGGCCGCGTATTCAGTCGCAGGGAACTTGAATCCGAAGTCTGGGGCGACACGCAGGGAACCAGCGATACATTGCGCAGCCATATGCACGAATTGCGCCGTGCATTAAGTCGCGCTGGCGGCTATGATCCGATTGAGACAATTCATGGACTTGGGTACCGCCTCATTTCCCGTGCCAGGGATTAAACGTGGCCTACGCCGACGAGTTGCGCTGGCCTTTGCGGTATTCTGCATAGTCGTCGTCGGAACGCTTGGTATCAGCTTGTATATTGCTTCTGACGATATCGAAGAGGCGCATATCGAGCAAATCATGGAAACCGAGATGGACTATCTGCTCGAGCGCTATCGCCAGAGTAGTGATTTTGTTCCCCAGGTGGGCTCAAATCTCGAAAAGTACATTATCCATGATCCCGCCGAGGAATCCAAACTCCCACAGTACTTGCAAGGGCTCAATTATAGACGCCACAAGGTTTTCAGGGGCCCGGAGGAGATTCGGGTCGCGGTACGCCATGTCGACGGCGTCAAATTTCTTGTTGCCTATGAAATCGGGCTTCATGATCAGCGGCAACAGGAACTCAGGCTTCTTATCATTTTATCCCTTCTTTCGGTGGTCGGGGTTGCGTTGCTGGTGGGGTATCTGCTTGCAGGAGTACTTGTCAGGCAAGTTACCGATCTCGCGGAGCGAGTAAGACATCTAGCGCCCGGCGCGGGACAGGACGCAACAATGATCCAGCCCGGTCAGGACGAGGAAGTGGCGCAACTAGCCCGCGCACTGGACGACTATCAGAACCGCATCACACGCATGCTGCGACGCGAGCAGGAGTTCACCGCGAACATAAGTCATGAGTTGCGTACTCCGATCACTACCATCCTTACGAGTTGCGAACTGCTCGTTACGGAACCGGGCTTCTCGGAGAGGGCGCGAGCGCGCATCGGAATGATCGAGGTCGCAGCGACTCGCATGGGAGAACAATTGCAGGCGTTGTTATTCCTTGCTCGCGAGCAGGCGCTGGGCATCATGGAGCCCGTCGCAATCGCCGAGTGCGTATATGATGCAGTGGAGCCTGTATGCACTGAAATATATCGAAAACGCCTCATGTTCGAGGTTGCAGTAGAGCCGAATGCTGTCCTCACGCTAAACCGGCAAGCATTGCACACGGCTCTTGTGAATCTGCTTCGCAATGCAGTGCAATATACAGAGCGCGGTTTTATTCGCGTAAATTTCAGCCGGAAGCGTCTTTCAATCTCCGATTCCGGCATCGGCATCGAACCCTCCTATCTGCCCCTCCTTTATGAGCGCTTTTTTCGCGGGTCGACAAAAGGCGAAGGCCTGGGAATCGGCCTCGCGATTGTCAAGCGTATCTGCGACCACTATGGCTGGATCATAGAGGTCGATAGCACGCCGGGAAAAGGCGCCACCTTCCACATCACCTTTCCGTAATCCTCCTGCATTTGCGGTTTCCAAAAACATCACGCTTCGTGATCGTTCTTTTTTTGCCTTTCACAAATTAATCACAACCCCGCGACAGGTTCTTCACATGGGTTGTGGCAATCTGTGCTTCATGGAAGCACAACTATAACGTTTGTTTCGCAGCCGTAAAGCAACGAGTTGTTCCATGATTTTACTGGTATTAAGAAAACTATTGTTACCGCTGCAGCTTCCACCATTCTATACATTTTTGATTTACAAATAAGGATAAACCAATGCGAACCCAGCAAAGAATCGTTACCGATTCCGTCACCGTTCCAGAAATTTTCATTCACCTTCGGAGGGCTATATGACAGTCATATACTTGAGAGATGCAAAAAAGTCCCGTGCTGAGAACAGGCCCGCGAAAAGTGCGAACTCCGCCACCCCCGTGGAAATGTTGGGGAGATCGGATCGAAGATCTTCGTTGACGGGAACCTCTACGCGCTTGCGGGCTCGGCTGCTTTCCCGCAAGTCGGTGAAGTACTCTCCATCGAGCTCCTGGCCGCTCGAACATACCAGCCAATGGCTCGAGTGCGCCCATCGCGGCTGGTCCTGAAGGCCGGGTGATCGTAATAGTTCAAGTGGGTTAATAACTACATAAGGAGGGTTTACCATGTCAATTACCAGTCTTCTCGTACCGGCGATACTATTTTTCGCCCTCGGTATGTTCGCGCAGGTGATCAAATCGGATCTTAAATTTCCGCCCGATATGCACAAGATGATCGTTATTTATCTGCTGATAGGTATCGGGTTGCATGGCGGCAAGGCTCTGACTCAGGGGTCTATGGGCGATGCCCTGCCTGCCGTGGGAGCGGCTTTTCTGTTTGGTATTGGCTTGCCTATTCTCGCATATATTATTTTGCGGGGGCTTGGAAAGATCGACCCGCTCAATGCCGCGGCAATTTCGGCGCACTACGGCTCGGTGAGCGCGGGCACTTACATGACGGCGGTGGCGTTCCTGGGTGGCATCGGCGTGACCTTTGAAGCTTATCCGGTCATCATGCTGGCAATCATGGAGTCCCCCGCAATCATGATCGGTCTGGTGCTGGCCGGTTATTCGCGGAAAGTAATGGGGGGGGCTACCAAGGGCGAGAAGGGGATGTATATGCACCTGCTGCGCGAAGCCTTCACCAATGGCAGTATTCTTTTGCTGTTTTGCTCCATGGGAATAGGTGCAGTGGTCTCGGACCCAAGCTATCACAAGATCGAGCCGTTTTTTGAAACCATATTCATGGGCGCCTTGTGCCTGTTCCTGTGCGATATGGGCATGGAAGCGGGAAAAAGGCTGTCGGAATTTAAGGCGGTAGGGGTCTTCCTCGTCTGTTTCGGTATCGCGATGCCTCTGATCGGCGCGATTTGCGGCCTCATGGTCGGTCACTTCTGGCTTGGATACTCGGTAGGCGGAGTCACGCTGGTCACCGTGCTTGCAGCGAGTTGCTCCTATATCGCCGTGCCGCCTGCGATGCGCCTGGCTGTGCCGGAGGCTAATCCATCTTTTTACCTGACTCTGTCACTCGGCGTGACTTTTCCGTTTAATGTGGTAATCGGTATTCCCTTGTATTACGGTGCCGCCCAGTATCTGGCGGGTGTGTAGCGAAAACGGATGCCGCTGTTATCTGGGGGTGATTCATCAATTCATTGAAATCCTTTCAAGAAGTATTTCGGCCCGGCTGAGTATTCAAATCCGACTATCAACGCATAAATATTCTGGGGAGAGAAACCATGTTTAATAGAGCAGACGTTTTAATTTCGATGATACGCATAGAGATCGTCATCGATGAAGAAAAACTCGGTGATCTGATTGCCTTGTTACGAACAGTCGATGTGCGCGGCTACACGTTCATGAGACATGGAGGTGGCCTTGGATCGCGCGGCGAGCGGCGCCCGGATGACATTGCTCTGGAGGAAAGAAATGCCATAGTGATTCTGGCTTGCGAAGAAAAGCAGGCTGAGAGAGTGGTGATGGCGCTTCGTCCAAAACTGAAAGAATATGGCGGAATGTGCCTGATGTCGGACTGCAAATGGGTTATAGGGCCTGCAGCTTCCTATTGATCCGTCTTAGCGTGGCGCTTCAAGGATATGAAGTAAGAAGAAAGAGAATGCGCCTTTTTGAGTTTTTAAACCGACCATTGCCAGTTTCTAATAACCTAAGGAGTTGATTATGCCAAATCATCAATTCCCGAAAAGACGTTGCTAGTTGGCTTTCGGCTCTCCCGCCGTCCGGCTTATTAATAATTATGGCAACTACTCCTGACCGGGCGCCATCAAATTCCCCGGCTTATATCGAACGCAACAGCCGGGGAACTGATTCGTTCCAGTCGGTGCAGGGAACGGATTTTATGGATTTCGCACTTCAATCCAAAAGGTATGAAAGATGGTAAGGCCGCGTTCTCAAGGGAATTGGCGTCTTGGGCGGCCGAATCGGAAGATGGAGTGAAGGATGGCTTGACTCGCAAGCTGACTGTAGTTTCCTGATTCGAGTTTAACGATCGAGATCCAACTAATTGATCAACCTGCTGGCGAAATTGAATTGTGGCTGAAGTTAGCCGAATTATTCGGTATAAACCTGAGTTGAGAATACAAATGGCGAGACCTGCGACAGGACGGGAGTTTGTGGAAGTGGCGAAGGAAAAAATCGCCTCAGCCAAAACAGTCGAGGCGTTGCGTGCTGCTCAGGCATTACTTCTTCCGCTGGAATTCGGGCTGTCATTGGAACAGACAGCCGTCATCATCGGTTTATCTAAAAGTAGAACGGGAAAACTGCGGACGCGGTTTCAGCGAATTGAGGCCGGCGCTGAACAGGTCAAAACAAAAAAGGGACTGCGCAATCACGCACGAATGAGTCTCGATGAAGAAGTACAGTTTCTCGCTCCATTCGTTACCCAAGCCCAGGCCTCGGGCGCTCTTCCTATACACGAATTGAAAGCCGAACTTGAAAGATGCGTAGGCGGGTCCGTGTCGACATCGACGGTATATCAGTTGCTTCGCCGCCATGGATGGTCAAAGCTGGCGCACCACGTAAAAACAGATGCAACGGCCATGCATCCACCGCAAAGAACGGGTCAGAAGAAAAATAATCCAGAAGCGTGAAGTCGGGATTGCGCACGATCGAATTGCCGCGGCCGCGCTTCGGGCGCCTGCTCTCTCCTGGTCTACGCCATCTTCTGGAGAGGCCACTCTGCCTCAATGGGTAGCCCATCGGATTTACCGTCACACCTTCCACCCCACTTACCCAGATTCATCGTGTGCCTGACCTTGCCCCCGCACGCCTTTGAGAAACAGGGAAAATTGTGGTTCGGCTCAACAAGGAACAGGCAGTATTCACCACCTGAGCAGGTCCTTCTTAAACCTGATCCGGCAGATGGATGGGTACAAAAATCTCTTTTCAATTTAGCACTTGGTTGACAATGAGCTGACAAGCGAGCTGAAAAATGAGCGGCTGGGGCCGATTCAGGTTAAATGCATCCCCGCCCAAGTCCCCAAGTCCACGTGAACCGGAAAAAACGGCACGTGACTATGGCAGCTTTTCCAGGATACAGTTGATCTCAGAGCTATTTCGCGGGATCACGTCGTCGGCCCAAATCACCGCACCAAAGCATAGTAGGGCTTCAGCCCGAATACTATCTCAATTCTTTTTCGGTTAACGCACACCTTCCATTTAATTGGGCTTGGACGCGCGTTTACTCCTTATGCGGTAATTCCGATTTACCTACATAAAATTGACATATGTCACAAATACCATCGATTCAAAGCGTGTCATATCCAGAAATTATTATCAGTTAAGTAGCTGTATAAAAACGACTTAAACGCATATTGGCACAAGAATGAGCAAACCCGCTTTTGCGTGATGTGAAGTAGATATTTAAAACTTCACAAATTCTTGACATTTAACAGACATATTCTTCACATCGCTGGTGCTATGTTAGCGTTGCTTTTAATGCCTTAATGGATTTGTAGAGATTTAAATGTTGAATCCGCTGCAAAAGCGGCTGCCAAAGCCGGCTAAGCAAACGCTTCAGCATCTGATTGTGGGCAAGCCAGTTAAGGACTTCAGGTTACTTCCAGATCAGCTGTTTTTTACTTATGACGAAATTGAGCAGACGTCGAACAACCGCCGGAAAGCAGGTCCCTCTCAGTTTTTTCTTCGTTTGAAGTTATGTTTAAATTTTTTAAAAAGGAAGGATAGGTACCATGAGTTCATCTACTATCGATAAGTCGCTGTCAACCGACGATCATGTGCCCGCTGCCACCCCGGAAGAAGTTGTCGCGCCAGGGTCGGCAGGGTTTCAGGTCAAGTATCTCGCTCGCGACGTTCAGGCTGGAATTATAACTGGAACCATGGCGGTCCCGCTATCGATCGGCATTGCCATGATGTCGGAGTATCCTATCAAAGTAGCGCTGGCGACGGTCGTTTTTGCCTGTTTCATCGGATGGGTCAATGCTTTTTTCAAGCCGGGCAATTATATCGGCGTGCCGGGGGTGGCGGCAGGTCTCGCGCCTGCTTTGGCGATGGGCGTTCATGCTTTCGGTATAGAAAATATGGCTTTTGTCATTTTCCTGACTGCCACCATGCAAGCGGTCGTATGGAAATACAATTGGCAGCGGTATATTTTGCAGGCGGTGCCGGTTTATCTCGTAGAAGGTCTGTTGGCGGGAGTGGGCCTGAAGATAGGTCTCAAATTTGCTACATTTTGTTATGAGATACCGGCAGACCAGGAAACAGCCGATGTATTCTGGAACGAGGCACGCATCCAGATCGTGCTTATATCGATAGTCGGTTTCGCCGGGTTTGTATACCTGTTTTCAAAATTCAAGGATACAAAGCCCGCAATTCCTTACTTCTTGCTAATAATAGCAAGTATCGTGCTGGCTCAATTCTTGCCGTTGTCCATGCTATTCGTGGAGGACGTTCCGTTTACGCTTTCCCTCCCGATGCCGCACATCGAGAGCGCAATGATGTGGGTGTATATCGTGGGGTTCGCCGCGATGCTTGCCACGATCGATGTGATAGAGCAGGTAATGAGCAACGCCGCGATCGAAAAAATAGATCCGCTGGGGCGCAAATGCAACACCAATAACAGCTTGTGGTCTATCTGGATAAGCAATATGGGCGCGAGTTTTTTTGGTGGCATGACCAATTTGGACGGACTGGCTAAAAGCACCACCAATAGACTGGCCGGGGCATATACCAAGTTTTCGAATGCCATCGTCGGTTTGGTCGTTCTCTTCTTCTTCTTCAATTCGCACTATCTTGAGTATTTGCCGAAGTTCTCGCTGGCCGCAATCATGATTTTCTCGGGCTGGAAAATGGTCATGGGATTGTGGCACGTCGCAAACTACGGACAATATGCGTTGATGCTTTCAGTTCTTACTGCCTTGCTGGTCTTCAAGATAGGTATCTTCGAAGGCATGCTGGTAGCACTAGCGGTTCATGGGCTTATCAACTACCTGGTTTTTCAACAGGCTGGCAAGATACCGAGCAAGGTCATCATCAAGAAATATTTCGAGAAATTTTCGACAGGCGGCACCGCTGACTAGCTGACCGGGGATACAATTTAATTGGGGCGGGCACTGATGCCGCCCCTTTTTATAAATCACCTATAAAAGGAGTCTTAATGTACAAGAAGATCATGGTAGCTATCGCCGACGATGAAATTTCCCGGATCGCATTGGAGGAGGCCCAGTATATTGCAGCTACCGATGCAGCCGTACTATGCATCGTCCATACTGTGACGAAAGGGATGAAGGGGATCGACGATGATGAGGTTAATAACCGGAAAGCCGGAGCGGCGCTGCTGGAACGTGCCAGGACAACGGCTACTACCAGTGCAACGCCTATAGTGGAGACTCGTTTACTGGAAGCAGAAGAAAGATACGGCCGGACTGCTATCGTGGAGGCCATCGCCGCTGCCGTTACGGAATGGGGCGCTGACCTGGTCGTTGTGGGTACGGAAGGCCGCCGCGGCCTGGAGCGCTTGGTTACTGGCTCTGTGGCGGAGCAACTGGTAAAAGATGTCGAAATTTCAATTTTGTTGGTCCGGCCCCACTAGGCGCCCGTAAGATTAAAAAATTTTTATCCAGGATGTGAAGAATTTGTGGTGAATGCATAAAATAGTTGTGAATTTGTGAAAAATGTATATACTATTTGTCAAGTATTTGTGAAGTAGTTAAATACCCTTAGTCCGCTTAAAAATGTTCCTACAAGCGATTCAAGAGGGGAAAAAATGTCAGGGAAGTGCGATTTGGTGGTCGAGCTTCTTTATAGGATGGACGAAGCAAGTGTTCATCTCGGTGTAAAAGATCGGCATGAAAGCGTAATTCTTACCCTGGTTGTCATACCGTCAGTAACACGTTGTCATTAAGTGACGAGTTATACATGCAAAACTTGGGCGTTTTACTTTTAACCAGCTAACCTATTTATAGGCATTTCCATCATGCTAACATCGACTAACACATTTCTTTATTTCGCTTACGGGGCGAACATGTTCTCTCGCAGAATAAACGCCTCGAATATCGCGCCATCAGCAGTAGCGGTAGACATTGGCTTCATCGAAGGAAACAGGTTTACCTTTGGAAAGGTCAGTCGTGACGGTTCCGGGAAAAGCAATATCGAAGCAACCGGTAATCAGAGGAACCGGGTTTATGGCGTTCTTTATAAGATAAGCATAAAGGATAGAGAAAGCCTGAATCAGGCGGAAGGCCTCGGAACAGGCTACAGCGAACTGAATATTCCAGTCGTTACGTCAACTGGCACACACACCGCGTTGACTTTTGCCGGGAGTTACAAAGAGGCCGTGCTTCGGCCTTATCACTGGCATAAGGCGATGGTTGTCCTGGGCGCTATCGAGCATGGCCTGCCGAACGAATATGTCGAATGGCTGCGGATATTTGAAGCGCAAGGCGATGCCAATGTAGAGCGTTGCGCCGAGAGGGAAGCGCTGTTGTACGGTGATTTGTCTCTAGCGCGATTCGAGGTTGATATGGATGCGCGTCGGGCGGCAGTAGTCAACGAAGTCTAAGGCAAAAGCCAGTTCCCGTTTCGGGAACATTAATTCTGCGGGAGGTACTTGTTTAAGTACCTCCCGTTGTTTTGCCGGAACGCTTAACTTTTTCATTTGGACCGAAGTTGCTTCAGTTAGGCGCCATCATGTTCACGATAAGGGGTGAAGTTATATAGGTGAGTCATTTAGCCAGCTTTTGATAAAAAGCGAAGCGCCGGGCGCTGATCCTGCCTTCCTGAACAGCCTGTGCAAGCGCGCAGCCAGGTTCATTCGCGTGGCGGCAATTATTGAATCTGCATCGTCCCATGTATTGGCGAAATTCGACAAATCCCCACGCCAACGCATCCCTGTCAATATGATGAAGACCGAATTCCTGCATGCCAGGAGAATCGATTATCCGGCTATTGTCATCGAGGTGGTAGAGTCGGGCATGGGTAGTGGTATGTCGCCCAGTATCAAGCGCAACGGAAATACCGGAGGTGGCGCGCTCCGCCGCCGGGATGAGCGCATTGATAAGAGTGGATTTGCCCATTCCGGACTGGCCCACCAGGACGCTGAGATGGTCGTACAGATGGGGTAATAACGGTTCAATATCTGTCTTTGCGCTGAGTTGCAGTAACGAATAGCCAAGTTCCCGATAGAGGGAGAGGATGTTGGAAGCAGTGCTTGTCGGCTGGATCAGGTCCGCCTTGTTAAGTACGATCAGTACTTTTATACGCTGGTTCTCAGCTGCAGCGATGCAGCGATTAATCAGTTCTTCGCTAAAACTCGGCACCGCAGCCACTACGATAATAACCTGCGTAATATTGGCGGCGATGAGTTTTTCGCGGAAAGCATCGCTACGATACAATAGCGCGCTACGAGGCATTATGTTTTCAATTACGCCTTGCCCTGATTCTGTCGGCTGAACCTCCACCACATCGCCGCAGGCGACCCCCCCCTTTTTTCCACGCATTACGCACGACAGTGCTGCTCCGCTTACGGTTTTAACGAGAAAAGATCTGCCGAATGCGGCGACTATCTGCCCGGTAATCGGCGACGTGGTTGGAACCCGCTGAAGTGTTCTCAAATGTTGAATAGGGTATCGATTTTCGCCGCGCAAATGAAGTCATTCTCGGACAATCCGTTGATTGCATGGGTGGTATATTCGACTTTACATTTATTGTAACCAACCATGATGTCCGGGTGATGATCTTCGCGATGGGAAATCCAGGCAACGGCATTAACAAAAGCCATCGTCTGATAATAGTTCTTGAAGTTATAGCTTTTTTTAATTATTTTATCGAAAAACTCCCACCCCTCGAGCTGTTGCATCAGCAGCGTTATTTCCTTGGGAGAAAGTGGAGGCATGTTGCCCTCGCAGGGTTTGCATTGCTTTCTAGTGAGATCATTGGCAGTGGCGCTCATTGGTACTCCTGCTGGTCAGTGAAAAAAATAGCTGATCCTACTCCAGAAGTTCAATTATGCGCCAGGTTTTGCAGACGCGCTATTCTCATCGCGGCGGGCGGGTGGGAATCATAAAATGCCGAATGCAAGGGGTCTGGAGTCAGCGTGGCAGCGTTATCCTGATAGAGTTTTAGTAGCGCACGTATGAGGTCAGTGGCCGATGCGTTACCTGCAGCATACTCGTCAGCCTCGAATTCATGCTTGCGCGAGTATAGACTTGCCACGGGCTGGAACAGAAAAGTGAACGTGGGCATTACTAAAAAAAACAGCAGCACCGCCATAGCGGAGGAAGGCATGTGCGAAACGGAAACCCCTAATCCCTCGTAAAACCAGTCCTGTTGCATCAAATAACCCAGTCCCCATAAAAATACAAGGCTCATGGCGAACGTCCATACGATACGTTTGATAACGTGGCGTCGTTTGAAATGTCCCAATTCATGCGCTAATACCGCCTCGATCTCGGGTGTATCCAGACGAGAAAGCAATGTGTCAAAAAAAACAATCCGCTTGGTCTTGCCGAAACCGGTAAAATAAGCATTCCCATGATTGCTGCGGCGTGAGCCGTCCATTACGAAAAGCCCGCTGGATTTAAAGCCGCATCGCCGCATCAGTTGTTCAATACGTGCCTTGAGCGGAGCGTCTTCAAGCGGGGTGAACTTATTAAAAAGCGGCGCGATCCAGGTCGGGAAGATGGCGAGAACCATCAGATTGAAGCCCATCCATGCGAGCCAGGCGTAAAACCACCAGCTCGGCCCCATTTTCTGCATTAACCATAAAATACCGAGTAGCAGCGGGATGCCCAGCAGTCCTCCCAGCATCGCGCGCTTGATCAGGTCGAGAAAAAACATGCGAGGGCTCATTTTGTTAAAGCCAAATTTGTGTTCGATAACAAAAGTTCGATAATAACTTACCGGAATTCCTGCTACGCTCATCAGTAGCACCGCGCTGACAATAAGCGCTATGCCGTGTATCAGCGGGTCGCCAAACCAATTTGACCAGAAACCCGCCAAAGCATTTAATCCGCCGCCCAAGGTAAGTGCCAGCAGAAGCAACGTATCGAGCGTTATGCCGATATATCCCAACCGCGTTTTGGCACAGGTATAGTCAGCCGCTTTTTGGTGCGACTCCAATGTAATCCTGGAAGAGAATTCGTCGGGCACGCGATCTCGATGTGCGAGAACATGATGGATGTGACGTGTTGCCAGCCATATCCGCGCTAAAAAAGTAAGCGTCAGAGCGGCAAGAAAGAGGGTGGTGAACGTTTGCATGGTCTATGAGTGGGCGCAGCGGCAACACAATGAAAGGTGACGGGTCAGTACCGATATGACACAATTACACGTTGAAAATTCAGCAAAGTGATCAAATTATGGCACAAGACAATAATAACCTCATCTGGATAGACATGGAAATGAGCGGGCTCAGTCCGCAGGATGATCATATCCTCGAGGTCGCTCTCGTGATAACTGATTCTCAACTGAATATGGTGGCGGAAGCGCCGGTGCTGGTCCTATCCCAGTCCGAAGCCGTGCTTGACGGCATGGACAACTGGAATAAGTCTACGCATGCAAAATCCGGCCTCATGGACAAGGTGAGATCTTCCAGCCTGAAGGAAGCCGAGGTAGAGGCGTCCATGATTACGTTCCTGCAAGAGCATATTGCCGCGGGAATCTCTCCCATGTGCGGCAATTCTATATGTCAGGATCGGCGTTTTCTGGCGCGGTGGATGCCACAGCTGGAATCGTATTTTCATTATCGTAATCTGGACGTAAGCAGCCTGAAGGAATTGGTAAAACGCTGGAAGCCGGAAATCTCGGCAGGCTTGACAAAGCAATGCAAGCACGAGGCGCTGGCGGATATTTACGACTCCATTGCTGAGATGAGATACTATCGCGAGCACTTTATCAAAGCATAGCGCTGATTAAACCTAAATCCGGTAGTTGAATGCTCATTTAATAGATCAGTATCATGATTAATAACAACATTTCATATTATTTGACGTTCATCTTCCGGGTGAGGGCGCTACAAGGTGAATTGCACAGTTTTGGGGGCACATGGCTGCGTTGCAACTCCTTGGAATGGAACGACCATTCCGCGTCGTTGCGCCTTGCCCTGCACCCCAAAAACCGTACACTTCACCCCGTCCAACTATCGGATTTAGGTTAAATCCAGCTACGCGATTCCCTCTCGGCTTTCGGGTTGAGGCAACTCTCCACTTTCCCTTTCAAATTACCTATGTCCTCCGGCACTGTATTTACTATTGCTGTCAATCCAAAAATACCCCCTCGTCTATCGCGGCTTGAGGAACTGGCGAATGATCTTTGGTACAGTTGGGACCGCTCCACGCGCTCGCTATTTTCCCGGCGGGATCCCAGCCTTTGGGCGACAGTGGGACACAACCCCAAAGACTTTCTCAAGCGCGTGGATGAGTCTCTGCTGCTGAGAGCCGCGGAGGACCAGGTATTTCTGGCTAATTACAACAGCGTTCTTTCGGCTTACGATTCATATCATTCAGAGCCCGTGCGAAACGGCGCAACGGCAGGCTTGCACCCTGATGACCGGGTGGCATATTTTTGTTTCGAGTTCGGTTTTCATGAGAGCTTTCCAATTTATTCGGGTGGCCTTGGCATCCTGGCGGGCGACCATTGCAAGGCAGCGAGCGATTTGCGCTTGCCATTCGTCGGGGTGGGTTTGCTCTACCGTCAGGGATATTTCTTCCAGACCATCGATAATCTGGGTAATCAAAGAGTTACCTATACTGATTCGGATTTTGAAGATCTCCCCGTAGCGCCCGTGTTGGGCGACAATGGTTCCGAAGTACGAATCGAAGTGGAAATGCCGCAACGGAAGGTCGTCGTGAAGGTCTGGCAGGCAAAGATCGGTCACGTTACGCTTTATCTGCTTGATACGAATTTAGCGGAAAATTCTCCAGAAGACCGCGATATCACGCATCAACTCTATGGTGGCGACCGGAACCTGCGCATCAAGCAGGAAATCCTGCTGGGCATTGGCGGTGTCCGCGCCTTGAGGGCGGTGGGAATCAAGCCCACGATATGGCATATCAATGAAGGGCATGCTGCGTTCATGATGCTGGAACGTATGCGTAATCTGGTGCAAGAAGGGCTGGATTTTGCGAGCTCGCTGGAGGCAGTGGCGGCAAGCACGGTGTTCACAACCCATACGTCGGTACCGGCAGGACATGATCACTTCGGCGATGACATGATGGACGCTTATTTCGAAGGGTTTTACCGTGATCTTGAAATCACCCGGGAAGAATTTATGGCGCTGGGCCGCGTTCGCGGCAGCCACGATTTTAACATGACAAATCTTGCCATTCATGGCTCGCGTTTTCAGAACGGCGTGAGCAAGATACACGGCAACGTTTCCGCGCGAATCTGCAGAGATTTATGGCCACAGATCGAGCCGGAAGAAAATCCGATGGCGCATATCACCAATGGCGTGCATGTGCCGACCTTCCTGGCTCAGGAATGGCCGGATTTATTCGACCGCTATCTCGGCTATGAATGGCGTAGCAATATGTGTGATACCGATTACTGGTCGCGTATCAGCGCCATTCCCGATCACCTGTTCTGGAGTGTGCGGCAAACACTGAAATCCCAGATGTTATATAGCATACGTGCGCGTCTCGCGGTTCAAATTTCCCGCAATCATGGTTCTGAAGCGCATCTCGACCGCCTGCTGAGATTCACTGATCCCATAAATCCAAACATTTTGACGCTCGGCTTTGCGCGCCGTTTCGCCACGTATAAACGCGCGACACTGCTATTCGATGACCTCGACTGGTTGCGCAGGATCATGCTCAATCAGGACCGCCCGGTCATGATTATTTTTGCGGGTAAGGCGCATCCCGCCGATGTCCCGGGGCAGGACCTGATTCGCCGCATCAACCAGGTTGCCCAGCTGCCAGAATTTGAGGGACAACTTTTGCTGGTTGAGGATTACGATTTACGTCTAGCCCGGCGGTTGGTGGCCGGAGTCGATGTGTGGCTCAACAACCCGGTATATCCGCTGGAGGCAAGCGGGACCTCAGGCATGAAAGCAGGTATAAATGGAACACTCAACCTGAGCGTGCTCGATGGTTGGTGGGGCGAGGGCTATAACGGCAAGAATGGCTGGGCGATCAAGCCCGGACCGGAAAACATGGATATGGCGCGGCGCGACAAGGAAGAGAGCAGGGATTTCTATGAAACGCTGCAGGATCACGTGGTGCCGCTCTACTATACGCGCGATAAATTGGGTTACTCCCCAGGGTGGGTGAAAATGGCGAAAGACTCAATGATATCGTTGTTGCCGCGCTACACGGCCGCGCGCATGGTAAAGGAGTACACCCAGAAGTTTTATGTGCCGGCCAGCAGGCAAGGGGCACTTTACGCCGCCGATGACTTCAGCGGGGCGAAAAAAATCGCGGCCTGGAAAGCTTTCGTACGGAAAACATGGGAAGGCGTAGCGATTCGTCGATTAGATACACCACGCAAGCGTATCAGTTTTGGTGATGCTGTGCAGTTTGATGTCGCGGTAAGGCTGAATGGTTTACAGCCTGAGGACGTGATAGTGGAAATGTTGATTTGCCGTCAGCGCAACAAGGTCACTTTACGTGAGTTCAATCATATCAGGTTCGAATTTAGCGGCATCGAAGAATCGGGCGAGCACCTGTATTCACTGAGCCTTACTCCGGATTTATGCGGAAAGCTGGACTATTACATACGCGTTTATCCATATCAACTATTGCTGACGCATCCATTTGAAATGGGCATGATGGTGTGGGTGTAATTTCCTTTTTTCAATTTAGTCCAAGGGGGCGCGCGCCAGCGCCATGCTTCGCGGCCCCACCCAATCATTGAAACAAATATCCTCCCTGTGATTCAAAACGCCGAATAAGGCTCCAGGTTTTCCCCGCAATTGCTCTATCTCGGCGGGGAAATCAGGAGAAAAGCGACAAGTAGATTTGCCGGTACGCAGCAGCGCTTGAATGCCAACTAAAATCTTTTGTCATGCCGTTTTTTTTCAAGCGGCACCACACTGATTTATCGTGATAAGCAACGGCGACCCGCCGAATCGCGCTGAGAAAACCGTCTGCGGTCATGTCGTGGAACAAAAAACCACTGGCGCTTTTGTCGGCTAGAGCCGCAGGCGTGCAATCGACTACGGTATCGCGCAAGCCGCCGGTCGCGTGTACCAGCGGAGGCGTACCGTAGCGCTGGCTGTACATCTGGTTCAGGCCACACGGTTCGAAGCGTGAAGGCATCAGGAAGCTGTCCGCGCCCGCTTCTATCAAATGGGCAAGTTTTTCGTCAAAGCCGATACGGACGGCCATTTTCCCCGGATAATTTTTTGCCAGCCTGGCGAACTCCTGCTCCAGCGCCGTTTCACCGCTGCCCAGAATCACCAGTTGGGCCGGTATTTCGGTCAACCGCGCTGCAACTTGCAATAAAAGATCGTAACCCTTCTGATAAGTAAACCGCCCGACGGCGCCGAATAACGGGATATGGGGTTCGGCAGCCAGCCCCATCAATTGTTGTAATGCAGTTTTGTTGTGGGCTTTGGCTGCAAGATTGGTAATCGCATAATTTTGCGTAATATAGCGATCAGTAGCAGGATTCCATTCTGAAGCGATGCCATTGATGATCCCACTGATATGCTCGCGCCGTGCAGCCAGCAGCCCTTCCATGCCAAAGCCCAGCGGCGCCGTCTGAATTTCTTCAGCATACGTCGGACTCACGGTGGAGATGTGGTCGGAATAGTAGAGCCCAGCCTTGAGAAATGACATGTCGCCGTAATATTCCAGGCCATTTATATCAAAACTTTCGACAGGCAAGCCCAGCTGAGCTACCGTATCGGGCGGAAATACACCTTGGAAAGCGAGATTGTGTATCGACATCAGCGATGCCGCTTTTTTTCCTCTATGGAAATGCAAATACGCCGGCACCAGGCCGCTTTGCCAATCGTTGCAGTGCACTACCCGTGGACGCCAGACAAGCGGGCTGGCATTACTGGCCAGAACTGCGCCAATTTTCGAGAGAAGTCCGAAACGCAAAGCATTATCAGGCCAGTCGTGTCCGGCACTATCCACGTATGGGCCACCTTCCCGGTTGTACAGTACGGGGCAATCAATGATGAAAGTGGGAAGAAATGCGGATGCGCCCAGCGGCAGCTTTGCGGATAGCAGCGTCGACGGCGGAAATGGGAATTGATTCCTGAATTCGGCGATCTTTTGTTTGTTTTTGAGGCCCGACAGTACTCGAGGATAGCCTGGGATGAGTAAACGTACGTCGATCTTCAACCGGCGCAACGCTGGCGGCAGCGCCGCGCTGACATCCCCGAGGCCCCCGGTTTTATTCAGGGGATAAATTTCCGGCGTGATAAACAGAACGCCGGGATTGGAATTTGCTAAAGCTCGTGACATGAGGTCCACCCATTAAGATTTTCTTGGAAAGAGCGAGAAATGAAGATCAGTCCTGGATTTCACTGATTTCCATCCGAAACTCGCCGATCGAGCATGGCGTCGTCTTGATGCCGCCATTCATCAGAAAAGGAATAAGCTGGCGCAGGCCCGCGTTGAGTACTCCTGGCCACCGTTGTGCCAGGCGAGTTCGATTGTCAGGTACGTTTTGCTACGGCTTGCTGGAAAGGCAGACGATCGGTAGAGTCTTGTTTATTTGACGTGTCTTCGCGACTCCAACGCGTCAGCCATTTGTCGGGCGATTATCGATTAGAAGCGCGATAGGGCGATGCGGCAAGCCCCACCTCATCCATTCATATTTTGCCAGGGGAGCATTATTCAAGCGAAAGAATAATCCCCGCCAGCGGCGGGAGGCTGATAACGATCGAGTCGGGCCTTCCCATCCATGATTCGCCGGTAGTATCGATGCACCCCATGTTGCCCAGATTACTGCCGCCGTAGTGTGAGGAATCGCTGTTGAATAATTCGGTGTACCTGCCTTTGGCTGGTACACCGATGCGATAACGTGTGCGTGGCACAGGCGTAAAATTGAGAACGATCAGGGCGAATGAGCCATCGCATGCGCGGCGCAGATAGCTTATGACAGAATTGTTGGCATCATGGCAGTCCACCCACGCGAAACCATCACATAAGAAATCGAGCTGGTGTAATGCGACGATACTGCCATACAAATGGTTGAGGTCGCGTAATGCAGCCCTGACGCCGCGGTGTTGTTCGTCGCGTAATTGACCCCAGTCCAGTTCCCGTCCTGAGTTCCATTCACGTCCCTGGGCGAATTCATTGCCCATGAAATTGAGCTTTTTACCGGGATAAGTCATCTGGTAAGTGAATAACAGGCGTACGTTTGCGAATTGCTGCCACGCGTCGCCCGGCATTTTGCCCAGCAGCGATCCCTTGCCATGCACTACTTCGTCATGCGAAAGCGGCAGGACGAAATTTTCCGTGTACGCATACAACTGGCCAAAAGTAAGCTGGTCTTGGTAGAAACGCCGATAAACCGGGTTATTACGGATGTAGGATAGCGTATCGTTCATCCAGCCCATATTCCATTTCATGGAAAATCCCAAACCGCCGGTATAGGCAGGGCGAGATACTGCTGGCCATGAAGTGGATTCTTCCGCCAGCGTCAATGCCCCCGGGAATTCCTCATGCACCATTATATTCAGTTCACGCAGGAAATCGATCGCTTCCAGATTTTCCCTGCCTCCATATTTGTTGGGTAGCCATTCACCCGGCTTGCGTGAATAGTCCAGATAGAGCATGGACGCAACGGCATCCACGCGCAGGCCATCAAGATGAAATTCCGATAGCCAGAAATGGGCGCTGGATAACAGAAACGATTTGACTTCGTTGCGCCCAAAATTGAAGATATGTGTTCCCCAGTCCTGGTGCAGGCCAATACGAGGGTCCTCGTGTTCATACAGTGCGCTACCATCAAATCGCGACAACGCAAAAGCATCTTGAGGAAAGTGCGCCGGCACCCAGTCTAGAATTACGCCGATGCCCTCCAGATGGCAGGCATTAACGAAATATTTCAGGTCGTCTGGTGAACCAAAACGACTGGTAGGTGCGAAATAGCCGGTCGTCTGATAACCCCAGGATTCGTCAAGCGGATGCTCTGAAATTGGCATCAACTCAACATGGGTGTAGCCCATTTCACGCACATAAGGAATCAAATGCCGGGCGAGTTCACGATAAGAGTAAAAACCTCCATCAGGATGCCGCTTCCAGGACCCGGCATGAATTTCGTAAATGTTCAGCGGCGCCTGCAACCAATTCCACGTAGCACGGTTTATCATCCATTCAGCGTCGTCCCATGCTGTTTTGCCAACCACGGGCGTGCGCGCTGCATTGTTGGGCCGCAATTCATAGTGTCTGGCATAGGGGTCGGTTTTAAGAAGGATTGCACCACTGTCGCGGTTGCGTATTTCATATTTGTAGAGTGAATCCGGGGGGAGGCCGGGAATAAAGAGTTCCCAAACGCCACTGAAGCCATGAACCGCCATCGGATGCACTCGGCCGTCCCACCGGTTAAAGCCGCCTACAACACTCACCCGCTCGGCATTAGGCGCCCATACCGAAAAAAGTACGCCGGTGATACCCCCTCGTTCCGCGATATGCGAACCCAGGGTTCGATAAGCTTGCCGTAACCGGCCTTCATTGAACAAATAGACGTCATAATCGGAAATTTGCGGCTGGAAGGCATAGGCGTCATAAGTTTCGTACACGCATGCTTCCGGCCATGCGTTACCGTCTTCGACGCGCAAAAGATATGGCATGGACGGCAACGCGACGCCGCGCCATTCAAAAACTCCGGCAGGATGTGCCCGCTTCATCCCCTCGAAGCTACCTTCTATATTGATCCATACATTTATCGCATACGGATAAAATACCCGAATCAAGCTATGGCCATGCTCCATGCGAGCACCGAGATAACTGAAAGGATTATGAAGTCGGGCTGCCAACAGCGCTTCCAGGGATGGGTCGATTTTGACCGTTACGCCGTGATGTTTCAGATCGGATTGCATACGTCCGATTATAGCTTGAAGGATAAGGCGGAACATGGCCATGAATTGAAATTCAACGCGGGTAATTTCCTGAACCTCCTGTAACCTTCTTGTCCGCTTCATGCTCCCCTCCTCATGCTCTTCCCCTTCGGGATAGCATAATCCAGACAGACATTTGCGACAGACTCGCACAATTTATTCGTTCTCTACGAACTGAACGGATTACTTGACGGGGAATTTGGAGAGGGGCACAATCTCTATCCCTTCATTGCTTCGCTCCAGTATCTTGGGGATAAATAAAATAAGGAAAAACAAATGCATACATGTTCTCACGCTGTGTTTGGATGTATGGACTTTCGGATTCAGGGCACAATTGACAAATTACTTGAGTACCTGAATGTTAAAGAGGGAACGTTTGATCGAGTGATATGCGCCGGGGGCGCGGCAAATAAAGAACAGCTTGAAACTCATCTGGGGCTTTCGAAGAGGCTGCATGATAGCCACGTGGCTGTGCTCTCCGTTCACGAGGACTGTGGCGCCGGTGCGGTAAAGGAGGACCTTTACAAGGCGGCGGATACTGCCCGTTCACTTGGATTCGAGCCAAAACTGTTCTATATCAAGCTCGATGGAACCTGGGAAGAAGTTCAACCCCAGGGAGTTTCCGGATAAGCCTGAGTGGATGCGAGGCAGTTTTACGGACTCCAGGAGAAGGGATTTCCTGAGACGTAGGAGTCCGCGCATACGCCTGTTGCGGGAGATGCGTGGGGTAAGGACCGGAACAGGCTTTCGCGGCATCCCGGCACTGACGAACCCGACGGTGGCTTATTACGATGCTTTGGGGGCGCCTCCTTTCGGCTTGGAGCCTGGCACAGCAGGCAGCTTGCAGGGGACGCCCTTTCACTCCGGGTTCCAGCGGACGTTCACTACGTTACGCTTCCTGGCGTTGCTCTTTACGAATAGTAAGTGCGAGCTTTCGTCGTGCACGCCTGATCAGTTTGAATAGTGCGGTTCTGCCATCGATGAGCGACGCACTGGGAACTTCTTCAGAGGCGAGGTTCTCTAAACAAAAGGAGAAGCGGGCTTGCGTTATATCAGCCAGATTACGCGTAATTCGGTAGCGATGATACTGGCGGGCGGGCGCGGCACCCGCTTGAGACAGCTTACAGACTGGCGTGCAAAGCCCGCCATGCCATTCGGCGGCAAATTCCGCATTATCGATTTTCCTCTCTCCAATTGTGTTAATTCCGGCATTCGACGTATCGGAATCGCAACACAGTATAAAGCGCAGAGCCTGATCAGCCATATTCAGCACGGCTGGGGATTTCTTGATGGGCGATTCGATGAATTTGTCGAGTTATTGCCAGCTCAACAGCGCATCGAAGAAACCTGGTACCAGGGAACCGCCGATGCGGTGTATCAAAATATCGATATACTTCGAGTTCATAATCCGGATTACGTGCTGATCCTGGGCGGTGATCACGTTTACAAAATGGACTATGGCAAGCTGCTTGCTGATCATGTCGAAAGGTCCGCCGAGATGACGATAGCCTGTCACGACGTACCCTTGGAGACGGCAGGTGGGCTTGGCATCATGAGCGTCGATGACGAATGGCGCGTCAACGGTTTCGAAGAAAAGCCTGCAGTTCCCACAGCCATTCCCGGCCAGCCTGGGCACGCGCTTGCGAGCATGGGTATCTACGTGTTCAATGCGTCATTTCTTTTCGAACAGCTGATTCATGACCATGATGACGAGCATTCGTCCCATGATTTCGGCAAGGACATGATCCCGTACCTGGTGCCTCGCGGAAGGGTATTTGCCCACCGCTTTGTCCACAGTTGTGTCAATATGGCGTCGGGTGTGCCGTATTGGCGTGACGTTGGCACCATTGATGCCTATTGGGAGGCGAACCTTGATCTAACCCGTATTACGCCGGACCTCAATCTATATGACAAGGATTGGCCAATCTGGACTCACCAGGAACAACTGCCCCCCGCCAAGTTTATTTTCGACGACGATGACCGGCGTGGACAAGCACTGGATACAATGGTTTCTGGCGGGTGCATTATCAGTGGGTCAACCGTGCGCCGCTCGTTATTATTTTCAAATGTACAGGTACGCAGCTACAGCAGTATCGAGGATTCAGTAATATTACCCAACGTGGACATCGGCCGAAACGTGCGCCTGAGACGCGTCGTTGTGGACAAGAATTGTATAATTCCTCCTGGGTTGATGGCTGGTTTTGACCCGGAGGAGGACCGCGAGCGCTTTTATGTCACCGAAAATGGCATTACGCTTATTACTCCGGAAATGCTGGGGCAGAAAATACATTATGTCAGGTGATAAACAAGTTGTAATAAGACAGCGAGGGCATAAGGCAAATAATTTATGCCGATCAAGCAGGTTCCGCCCCGACCGCAGGGCTTGTCCAGCCGACACCTTCCATCAGGTCAGATAGAAATGCAACCAATACATTTAGTCTTGCTGTGGCATATGCACCAGCCGGATTACCGCAATTACGAAACTGGCGAATTTACGTTGCCATGGGTGTATCTGCACGCCATCAAGGACTACAGCGACATGGTGGCCCACCTTGAAGCGCATCCGTCCATGAAGGCGGTGGTTAATTTTGTGCCGGTACTGCTGGATCAACTTGAGGATTATGCGGCACAGTTCGCGTCGGGTCAGTTTCGGGATCCGCTCTTGCGTTTGCTGGCGACGCCCGACCTGGAACAGGTTTCTGCGCGAGATCGCATACGGGCGTTTGACAGTTGTTTTCGCAGCAATCATGTCACCATGATGCAACCCTACCCAACCTACAAGCGGCTGCATGATATGCACGAAACGTTGCGGGCACGCGGAGAGGCTGAACTGTCCTATCTTTCGGGGCAGTATCTGGCGGATCTGATCGTGTGGTATCACTTGGCGTGGACAGGCGAAAGCGTGCGCAGGACCAATGAGGCAGTAGTGCGATTGATGACGCAGGACAGAGGCTTCACCCATGCCGACCGGATAGACTTGCTCAATGTGATCGGAGAGTTGATACAGGGATTGATTCCTCGCTATCGCAAGTTGGCTGAGTCAGGCCAGATCGAATTATCCACGACGCCGCATTACCATCCCCTCGCCCCGCTATTGATAGACTTTTCTTCCGCGCGCGATAGCATGCCCGAGGTGCGACTGCCGGTCGAAAGTACTTATCCAGGAGGGAAAAACCGGGTCGCGTTTCAGTTGACGTCAGCAATCGAGAGCCATGCGAGTCGCTTCGGGATAAGGCCCGGCGGCGTATGGCCTGCGGAAGGCGCGATATCAACTGCAATGCTCGAGATTCTGGCGGACCACGATTGTCAATGGAGCGCCAGCGGCGAAAATGTGTTGGCGAATAGCCTGCGCAAGTCGTATGGGGGCAGACCCTTGCCTGAGCGAGGCCGCTATCTCTACAAGCCCTACCATCTGGAGGGTAAGGCCAATAGCGTCACATGCTTCTTTCGAGACGAAAAACTATCCGACATGATCGGCTTTGAGTACTCCAAGTGGTTTGGACGAGATGCCGCCGAGCATTTGGTGCACTCTCTCGAAGATATCGGCCGCAATGCACTATCTGGAGAAAGTCCAGTGGTAAGTATTATTCTCGATGGCGAGAATGCATGGGAATACTATCCTTACAACGGCTATTACTTCCTCAATGATCTCTACGGAATTCTTGAAAACCACCCCGCAATCGAGGTGACCACTTATAAGGATTATCTGGGAAGCATACAGCCGGCCGACGTCGTCCGCTTGCCGATATTGACGGCAGGGAGTTGGGTATACGGAACATTTTCCACATGGATCGGCGATCAGGACAAAAACTGTGCCTGGGATTTACTCTGCGCGGCCAAGCATAGCTATGACCTGGTGATGCAAAGCAGGCGCTTGACCGAGGAGGAAAGAGCTAAAGCCGAACGGCAACTCGCTTCCTGCGAAAGCTCCGACTGGTTCTGGTGGCTAGGTGATTACAATCCGCCGAACGTAGTATCGAGCTTTGACCAATTATTCCGCGATAATCTGGCTAATCTTTATTCCTTACTGAAATTGCCGGTACCCGTATCCGTACATCAGCCTATCAGCCACGGCGGCGGCGTTGTGGCTCAAGAGTCGGGCGCAATGCGGCGCGCCTCTTGAAGGAAGCCTGCCGCGCATTACTGCCGGCGCAAGCTTGAGAGCGGCATTTCAACCAGGAAAGTCGAGTTGGTTTTCCAGGCCACATAATGCAACCTGATGCATTTCACCTGACCAGCGCCAGCCTGGGCCGCGCGTAGCGGCGCAAGTGAGTGGCTAAGCTTTCTCTCAAGGAGAACTCGATGTCCCGACCCGTCTCCCTGCTTTTCGGCGTTCATGCTCACCAGCCGGTCGGCAATTTTCCAGAAGTGCTGGCTGACGCCCACCTGCGCTGTTACCGGCCTTTCCTGCAAGTCCTTCACCGCTATCCCAGCTTTTGTTTCGCGGTGCATATTTCCGGCTGGCTGCTGGATTATCTGTTTGATCACTATCCAGAAGACATGGCGCTGCTTCGGGAGATGGTGATGCGCGGTCAGGTTGAGCTATTCGGCGCAGGCGATACAGAGCCGGTCCTGGCCGTGATTCCCAATCGCGATCGCATCGGGCAGATCCAGACATTTTCCGATAAGCTGGAGATGAAGCTGGGGCGGCGCCCGCAAGGTGCATGGCTGACCGAGCGCGTGTGGGAAGCAACAGTAGTTCCCGCGTTAGCGGATTGTGGTATACGCTACGTGATCGTGGACGATTATCATTTTCTTTGTGCTGGCAAAACAGCTGCGGAACTGGATGGTTATTTCACTACCGAAGAGGACGAGCGCAAACTCGATCTGTTTCCCATCTCCGAAGCGTTGCGTTACCGGCTGCCGTTTTCTCCGGCGGATGAAGCGGTAGCGTATATAGAGTCTCTGGCTGAAAACAGTACAGCCGGGCATGGCAATGCCGCCGTCTATTTTGACGATATCGAAAAATTCGGTATTTGGCCGGAAACTTATCAGTGGGTATATGAAAAAGGCTGGCTTGATAACTTCATTCAAGGAGTGCTGGCGTCGCCCATAATTCGCACCCAGCACTACCGGGATTATCATGCCGTCGAGAAAACCCGGGGTGTAGTGTATCTCCCAACCACTTCATATATAGAAATGAACGAGTGGACACTTCCTGCAGGGCCTGCCAATGTTTATGCCGACCTTGTGCAGCAGGCCAAGGCGGCGGGCTGGTATGACGGCAACAAGGCGTTCCTGCGCGGTGGCATCTGGAAAAATTTTTTTTCGCGCTATCCGGAATCCAACTGGATGCACAAGCGCATGCTGGGCCTTTCCAAGCGGCTTGCCTCGCTGCCGGAGCGGCAACGTAGCGTCGCCATGAAGCATAAGCTGTATGAGTCTCAGGCCAACGATGCATATTGGCATGGCTTATTCGGAGGCTTGTATCTCCCTCATCTCAGGCGCGCGGTATTTAAAGCCATCGTCGAGCTGGAAGCGATGCTCGACGCCTGCACCCCCCGCCCGGCAAGATTTTTGGAAGATACTGATCTCGACGGGACCGAGGAAATGTATTTGCAGACCGGTAAAATCCAGGCGGTATTGAAGATGGATGACGGAGGCGTTATCTGCGAACTGGATTCCTATCTGCTGACGCATAATTTTGGCGATACGTTGCGGCGCCAGGGCGAGCATTATTATCGTAAAATCCATCAACGCGAGGATGGCCCGCATGAGCACAGCAATGCCGGAATTGCCTCGGCGCATGAACGGCTCAGCTTCAAGGATAAGATAACTGCCGGGGATATGGTCGCTGACGATCATGCTCGGGGGTTGTTCGTGGATCGCCTGAATGGTGATTTTATAACCTATCGGCATGAACCATCCAATGGTGATGATTCAGTCTGCCAGACGGAGGTGTATTCGCAATACGTAAAAAAAAGTATCGCCCTTGCGGGCAACTGGTTGCAGGTGTCATATTTGTTCGCCGCTGAAGCGGAGGGCATATTCTGCACCGAGATCAACCTTGCAATGCCAAGTTGCGATGGCTGGGGGGGGCGCTATATTTATCGGGGACAAATTCCGGGTGGTTTCGGTCAACTACTCGAGCTCTCCTCTATGACCGATATAACGCTTGATGATGATGTGCTGGGAGGAAGCGTCGAACTGAAAGCATCTGTTCCAGCCGATTTACACGCGCAGCCTTATTATTCGGTATCACAGTCGGAAGAGGGATTCGAAAAAATCATGCAGGCTGTGACTTTGAAATTGCAATGGCCGGTAACAGTTGGAGCGTTGGTTGTCTCGCTGGCAATCAATGCAAGACAAACGTCGTGACGGAACATTTTCTGTAACCGCGGTGGACCGGTCGGAATTATACAAACGCTCAAGTACAAACGTACAAACGTGCAAAAAGAAAAGCGGCCTGGCGGTAACTCATCCTATAGGTGCGGTTATACATAGTCGGGCATACTCCGCTTTCAACGGCGGCATCCCAGCTTTGATTCTCGCCTTAAACCCCTGCAGGCGGCCTGGGTCCCGGTTGTAGAGTTATAGCGGCATTCGTAAATTTTCTGGTAAAATTGCGAATTCTCAAAGAGCCCAGCAAGGATCCGTCATGACCTATGTAGTAACAGAAAGCTGTATCAAGTGCAAATACACTGATTGTGTGGATGTGTGCCCGGTGGATTGCTTTCGCGAGGGGCCTAATTTTCTGGTAATTGATCCCGATGAATGTATCGATTGCACTCTGTGTGTGGCTGAATGTCCAGTGGATGCAATTTATGCCGAGGATGACGTGCCGACGGATCAACAGCATTTCACGGCGCTCAACGCCGAGTTATCGAAAGCATGGAAGCCCATCATTGAGAAAAAAGACTCTCCCCCCGATGCCGACGACTGGGCAAAGGTAACCGGGAAACTGGACAAACTGGAACGCTGATCCGGCAGCGGTCGCTTTTTACCGCATGTCCTCCATTCTGAATTTCCCCCAAGTTCTTCTGACGGATTTTTTTGTCGGCCGTGATGTCGGCTCAATGGACGGTGTCACGGTCGTTACGCCTAACCGGCGGCTCGCAGCTACACTGAAACGCGAGTTCGACCGGACGCGGTCAGCCGAAGTCATCTCTGCCTGGGATTCGGCGGATATCCTGCCGATCTCCACATTCATCGAACGTTTCTACGAGGATGCGCTTTACTCCGCGCAAGCCTCTCACCTGCCCGCGTTGCTCAGGCCTGCCCAAGAGCAGGTGTTATGGGAGGACGCCATTGCCCGTTCGGATACGGGCACGGTTTTGCTTGCCGTCGCGGAGGCTGCACGGCTCGCTCGCGAGGCATGGCAACTCGCCCATGCATGGCGCCTCACCCCGCAGCTCGCGAATTTCCCGCTGAATGAAGATGGCAAGGCGTTTCGGGATTGGTCGCGATACTATGAGGAAACAACCCACCGCGCACGGCAGACCGATCGTGCACGGCTTTGCAACCTCGTAGCCGAGCTGTGCCTGCGGCCTGAAATCAAAAAACCGAGGCGCTTGATCTGCTATGGTTTCGATATCATTACCCCGCAGCAGGCATCTTTGTTGGTCAAGCTTGAGGATGCAGGTTGTGAAGTAATGCTGGCGCAACCGCAGCCACAACGGTCATCGCAAAATCCCGGTTCGCGACGCGTGCAATATGACGACGCCGGTGAGGAGATTTATCACGCGGCTGCTTGGGCGCGGGCACGAATCGAAGCAAATGGCTCGGCTCGCGTTGGCGTCGTCGTTCCGGCCTTTTCAGAGCACCGAAGCACCATCCTGCGCATCTTCAGTTCGATGATGGAGCCCGATATCCAGCGATCACTACCGGGTGCAGCCAAGCGCGTATTGCCGTTTAATGCATCGCTTGGTAAGACTCTGGCTTCGTATCCTTTGATAAACGCCGCCTTCCTGATACTCGAACTCGGCAAGGGAGAAATCGGATTCGAGCGCACAAGCCTCTTGCTCCGATCGCCTTTTCTCAGCGGCGGCGAAACTGAAATGGCACAGCGCGCAAGGCTTGATGCTCAACTGCGCAATCGTACCGAGCCCACAATTACACTTGAACGGCTGCTTGCTCTTATCGAGCGCGAACATGACGGTAAAAGCTGCCCGGTTCTAGCGAGGGTTCTAATCGCCTATGCCGAGTTCCGCAAAGTAAAGCTACGCGGTTCGCAAGCGCCCTCAGCGTTGGCCAGGGTCTTTTCCGAGGTGCTGAGGATCATGGGTTTTCCGGGCGAACGTGCTCTGGATTCGGCGGAATATCAGATATTGAAAAAATGGCATGAGGTTCTCGCCGACTTCGCTGCCCTCGACGGCGTTATGCCGAACTCTAGCTACGGCAAAGCACTATCGCGTCTGCGCCATATGGCTGCCGAGGTGTTGTTTCAGCCTGAGACCCCGGATGTTCCTATCCAGATACTTGGCGTTCTCGAAGCTGCCGGCATGACGTTCGATCATCTTTGGGTAATGGGCTTATCTGATGAAGCGTGGCCGCCACAGCCGCGTCCCAATCCTTTTCTGCCGATTGAACTTCAGCAAGCCGCCGCATTGCCGCAGGGTTCGGCCGGCGCTTCCCTGGCGCTTGCGTCCCGGCTTACCAAAGCCTGGTTCTCGGCGGCGAACGAAGTTATCCTGAGTCACCCACGGCATGGGGACGGCCGCGATGGGCGGGCGCTCGCACCCAGCCCGCTGATAGCGGATATTGCCGTTTGCGAGCTTGAACTACCCGATTATGCAAATCACCGCGATCTGATCCATCGCGCCGGACGGCTTGAACGCATAAAAAATGACGAAGCACCGGCAATAGATGCAGGCAACGGCGCTAGCGGTATGGCCAATGGCGGCATGGCGGTGATAAAAGATCAGGCGGCCTGCGCATTCCGGGCTTTCGCTATCCATCGACTGGGTGCGTCCGGAACAAAAGCGCCGGGCATTGGGCTGGATGCAATGCAGCGCGGCATACTGGTGCATCATGTACTCGCGCAGGTCTGGGGTCAGCTCAAAACCAAAAATGCGCTTGACGCCATGAGTGATGACGATCTTGGAGCGATGCTCATGCAGGCCGCGAAAGACGCGACCGCACATATCCATCGCGACCGTCCGACTACGCTTTCGGGTCGTTTTGCGGTGATCGAGCAGCGGCGCCTGGTGCGATTGGCCCACGAGTGGCTTAATGAAGACAAGAAGCGGAATGACTTTGCGGTCATTGCTATCGAAGACAAACGCAGCATCGAAATCGGCGGGCTTGAACTGGCGACGCGTCTCGATCGTGTAGACGAGCTCAGCGACGGACGCCGCATTGTCATCGATTACAAAACGCGGGCGCCATCGGTGAGCGCCATGCTTGGCGAGCGTCCGGAAGAACCGCAACTGCCCTTGTATCTCATTACTGCCGAACCAGCCGCGGTTGCGGTTGCATTTGCGCAGGTTAAAGCGGGAGAGATGCGGTTCACTGCACTTGCGCGTGATGGCGACCTGCTGCCGGGTGGAAAAGCGCTGGGCGAGTCACGCTTGGCGGATCAGCATGACTCGTGGGAAGACCTGGTTGCGGCCTGGCATGCCGATCTAGCCCGTATCGCGGCCGATTTCATCGGCGGAAATGCCAAAATCGATCCCAAGACCTATCCGCACACTTGCCGCTACTGTGACGTGCGATCCGTTTGCCGTATTTATGAGCGGGCAGGGAAGGAGTTTACCGAGCAGGAAGAGGAGGGATGAGCAGCACATCGCCTTTGTTCCATACGGAACTCGCGCCGCACTTGGCGTCCGGTCCGGCCCCGGACTTTGCCGAGCGGCGTCGTGCACTTGATCCGGCCCATTCCTTTATTGTTCAGGCGCCTGCCGGATCAGGCAAAACCGGGCTTCTGATACAGCGGTATCTCAAGCTGTTGACGCTTGTGGATGAGCCGGAAGAAATCGTTGCGATTACATTCACGCGAAAAGCGGCTGCAGAGATGCGTGAACGATTGATGGCGGCGCTTGTGCAGGCCCGCGATACGTCATCTTATCCGTCTGAAATGCTTCAAACGGAGTACGAAAGGCTGACACGGGAGCTGGCCGTCGCTGTCTTGCAGCGGGACGAACGGGCTGGCTGGCATATTCTCGATAGTCCGGCCCGATTGCGTGTCCAGACATTCGATTCACTGTGCGCATCGCTGACGCGGCAGATGCCTGTGCTGTCGGAGTTCGGCTCTCAGCCGGAAACTATCGAGGACGCGTCTGATTTATATGCCGATGCAGCGCGTGCCACCATTGGTCTTGTCGAGGGGAACGATGTCGTGGCGCAGGATGTCGAGCATTTGCTGGAGCATCTCGACAATGATGCGGCACGCGTTGCTATATTGCTCATCGGAATGCTGGCGCGACGCGATCACTGGCTGCGGCATATTCACGGCAAGGACCGCGATGAACTGGAAGGGGCGTTGAAGAACGCGCGCCGTGATGCGCTCCGGCGCTTGTGTTCACTATTTCCTGCCTCGAGCCGGGACGAACTGGTTGAGCTGATGCGCTACTCCTCACGCAATCTGGCGAACAGCGGCAAGGGTTCGTCCGTCGTCGACTATGCACAGCTTTGCGAACTCAGCACGTTTCCTGGCGATGACGAGGGAGATGTTCCCTGCTGGCATGCCATTGCCGAACTGTTGCTCGTAAAAGAAGGCGCATGGCGCAAGCGACACACCATAACAGAGGGTTTTCCCCCGGAGCCCAAGGCCAGAAAAGCCATGGCGGACTCATGGAAGGACAGGGTGCGGGCATTGGTTACGCATCTGGCTGAGCAAGATGACAGCGCGCTTTGCCTGGCGTTATATGACATTCGTGAAAAGCTTCCGCCCCCTGCTTACACCGAACGGCAATGGCAAGTGCTTAGCTCGATAATGCGACTGCTTCCGCGCGCAGTGGCGCAGCTCAGGCTTGTGTTTCAAGCCCATAACAAGGTGGACTTTACCGAGGTCGCGCAGGGCGCCCTGCGAGCGCTCGGCGAACCCGAGATGCCTACCGATCTTGCACTCGCGCTCGATTACCGTATTCAGCACTTATTGATAGATGAGTTCCAGGATACATCGATCAGCCAGTATGATCTGGTCGTGAAATTGACCGCCGGATGGGAGCCGGGGGATGGCCGCAGTGTCCTGGCGGTCGGCGACCCCATGCAGTCCATCTATCGATTCCGCGAGGCTGAGGTTGGGTTATTCCTCCGCGCCCGCGCAGAGGGAATAGGCAATGTCGCATTGCAGCCGAGCGCTCTTTCCGCTAATTTCCGATCACAGCGCGGCATCGTCGATTGGGTCAATGCCACGTTCTCGCAGGTAATGCCGGAGCGGGAGGATATCGCCCTTGGAGCGGTATCTTATGCACACTCCATCGCAACGCGCAGCGTGCTGGAAGGCACAGGGGTCAGCGTGCATCCGTTTTTCAATGATGACCACGCAGCCGAGGCGGTAAAAGTGGTGGAGATCGTCGCGCAAGCACAACGCGATGATCCCGGCTCCACCACGGCAATTCTGGTGCGCAACCGTAGCCATCTCGGTGAAATCATACCTCGGCTGAAGGAAGCCGGCATTCGCTTTCGCGCGATAGAAATTGAAGGACTGGCGCGCAGACCCATCGTTCAGGATTTGCTGGCGTTGACCCGCGCACTGGCGCATCCTGGCGATAGAATGGCTTGGCTCGCTTTGCTGCGCGCGCCATGGTGCGGCCTCACGCTCGCGGACATGCACGCACTTGTATCGGTGCATTCCCAACCCAGTATTGGCGATATTACTGATGCGGTCGTTAGCGACACCCAAGCAGACGGGAGAGATAGCGCGGCAAAGCCACCTGATCGTACAGTGTGGGAATTGATCAATGATGACGTTTGCATGGCATCGGTTTCCGCCGATGGTTATATCCGGCTTCTACGCGTGCGGAAAGTATTGGTGGAATGCATGGCTCACCGTTGCCGCCAATCGCTGCGTGACACTGTTGAGGCAGCATGGCTTGCGCTGGGAGGCCCCGCCTGTATTGAAGATGCGACAGATTTCGAAGATGCCGCTGCCTATCTTGATTACCTCGAAGCAAACGAAAACGAAAGCAGCGTTCTCACCGTCGTTGCCTTGGAGGAAGGGCTCGTCAGGCTTTTCGCACTGCCTGACGTAAAAGCGGACGATACCCTGCAAATCATGACGATCCACAAGGCCAAGGGCCTGGAATTCGATCATGTCATCGTACCCGGTCTTGGCCGGTCATCGCGCGGCAACGATAAGAAGCTATTCATGTGGATGGAGTATTTACGGCCTGCGCTTGCTACGGAAGAGCCAAGCGAAGGTAACGACTTATTGCTCGCGCCGATTCAGGAAACGGGTGGGGAGGCTGACCGCATTTACTCATGGCTGGAGAAACTCGACGGTGAAAAAGAACGCCTGGAGGATGGGCGCTTGCTCTACGTGGCTGCAACACGTGCCAAACAGCGCCTGCATCTGCTGGGCAGCGCGGGTGTTCGCGAAGGGGGCGGCCCTTTTGAACTGAAGTCGCCTGCGGGAAAAACGCTGCTGAGTAAAATCTGGCCGATGGTAGAGCCTATTTATGCAGAAGCTGCGGCACAAGCGATGTCTTCAGGCGCGTTATTTGCCGCTGATGATAAAGAGCCGCGCGCGACAGGCGAATACGCGATCGATCAGTCTCTCCGGCGTCTTGTCTCGGGTTGGACCCTGCCGGCCGCGCCGCCCTCGGTACAGTGGAGGGCTCAGCAGCAGGTATCGACGATTCAGGGCGAGATCGAGTACTCATGGGCGGGGGAAACGGCGCGTATTATCGGCAATATCGTACACCGCTGGCTACAGCGCATCGCCGAGGACGGGGTGGAGAACTGGGGCTCAGTGAAGATTCTCGAGTTGCGGGATATTTTCAAGCGTCAATTCGCTGCCCACGGCATGAGCGGTAATGAGCGCGATACCGATGCGGCTGTCAAACAGGTAATAACCGCTCTTACCCATGCGGTAAGTGATCGGCGGGGACAGTGGCTGCTCGGCCCACAGCGGGATGCTAGCAACGAATTGCGCATGACAACGATAGCCGAAGGCGAGTATATCGATCTCGTTATCGATCGTACCTTTCGCGATGAGAGCGGCCAGCGATGGGTGGTGGACTACAAGACCAGTAGTCACGAAGGCTCGGACCTGGAAGGCTTTCTCGACAGCGAGCAGGAGCGCTATCGCGCCCAACTCGACCGTTATGCGGTGCTTATGCGCTCGCTCGATGGCCAGCCGGTGAAGCGAGGGCTTTATTTCCCAATACTGAAGGGATGGCGGGAGTGGGGCGATACGCGGTAAAGTGCCTTTCTGGCAGGCCATCCTGAAAGCGCCGTCGCGCACCCGTTAAGGAGAGAGCTGATTCAGCGTTTTCCGAAAAGCGATGAGTTTGCTGAAGAGAATGAAGCCGATCAATAATGATCAATAGTGAAAAAGATAAACAGCTTTCTGTACTTGCAAACTAGGGAGAATTCATGCGACTGCTATTCTATGCCTTCGGATTTCTGACGCTCGCTGGATGCGCGGCGGGTACGACCGGTGCAACCGCGGCAGCAGCACCATTGCGACCGGAACTCGAAACTTTCATCGGCCAGATGGTGGAACGGCATGGATTCACCCAGGCTGAACTCGAAAGTATTTTCCGCCTGGCCCAGTTTCAGCCGGCCATCGTCAATGCGATTTCGCGCCCCGCTACCTCCAAGCCATGGTATGAATTCCGTCCAATGCTTGTTACCCCCCAGCGTGTCACCGATGGCGTTGTCTTCTGGAACAGCCATGCGTCGACCTTGGAGCGGGCGCGCAAAGAGTTTGGCGTTCCTGAAGAAATCATTATTGCCATAATCGGTGTCGAAACAAACTATGGCGTACAAACCGGTAAGTATCGCGTGCTGGACGCGTTGACCACGCTGGCGTTCGATTATCCGAAGCGTGCTGCTTTCTTTCGCGACGAACTGGAACATTACTTGCTGCTGGGGCGGGAACAGCGTTCAGACCTGCTGAGCATCAAAGGTTCGTATGCGGGGGCTATCGGCGTCCCGCAATTCATGCCCAGCAGCTATCGGCGATATGCCGTGGATTTCGATAATGATGGCAAGGTCGATTTGTCGGGCAGCACGGTGGATGCCATTGGCAGCGTCGCCAATTATCTGAAGGGCTACGGCTGGGAAACAGAGCAAGCGATAGTCGCGTCCGCCCTCGTCAACGGCGAAAACTACCGGGAGGCGATATACGCAGGGGAAAGACCAGCATATACCGTGGAAAGAATGAGAAAATTGGGCATTGCGCCGCAAGTCGCCATACCGGGTGGCCGCCAGGCTACGCTGATCGAACTGGAAAATGAAACCGGAAACGAACATTGGCTGGGTTTCAATAATTTCTACGTCATCACTCGTTATAACCGCAGCGTGAATTACGCCATGAGCGTGCTGCAACTGGCTGACGAGATTCGCGCGGCAAGAAATTCAAATTGAAATTGCTTGTGCAAGATTTTGACTCTCCATTCGTAGTCGATTAGGGAAGATACTCGATTTTTGAAATAGCTGCTCAGTTTCGCTATTTATGCGGTGCCAGAAGGAAGACACTTTCCTGTAACCGACTTAAGCCACGTGCCTGAAAGCGTGGTTCTTGCGCGAGCACGTCCATTTGCGACAGCTGGCGTGTCGTGAACTGCTCGTGGTAGAGCGCTTCGACTTCGTTCGCAGAAACCGCAAACGGGGGGCCTGCCATTTCCTGTTGGGGATAATCCAGAGTGATCAGCAGGATTTGCGCTGCGGGCGGTAGAATGTTCAACAAGTGGCGTGTATAACGTTCGCGCATTTCCGGCGGCAGCGCGATTAGAGACGCACGATCGTACACCGCGCTTGTTTTCGCCAGGTCGTGTTTGCTCAAGTCAAAAAAATCCCCGCACAGGATTCGTATGTCATTAGCATCATAGCGGTCGAATTTTTCGCTGCTGGCGTGGTTAGGAATGTAGCCGTTCTCCTTGAAGAATGCTTGCACTGCGACCGCACTGGTTTCCACACCTAGCACTGCACATCCTTGTTCACGAAGCCACAACATATCCCGGCTTTTTCCGCACAGCGGCACGAACACTTCGCTGCCGGCGGCGAGATGTAACTCCTGCCAGTATTGGCGCAAATAGGGATTGACCTCGTTTTGGTGAAAACCGGTTTCTTCCTGCTTCCAGCGCTCCTGCCAATAATCTTTTTCCATTTTTATATCCCGATCACTCGTACGGCGCAATACGCTACGCTTATCGCCGCCTTACACGTTATGTCTCTTTACAAGTAACGCCAACCGATGAGCTATTTCTCTGGATATGCAGAACATTCAGGCTGCGGGTTATGGTTGTGCAGTTACGATGCGAGTTGTGAAATGGTCCACTTCAGCATGATACCCATTTTGTCGCCCATTGCGTGCATCACGTGGCTTGAAGGATTGCCGCCATCGTGCGATGTAATCACGCACATCCAGAGGATTTCCCTCGCGTATAGCAATGACCCACTAGAAGCGATGGCTGATATAAAATAGGCTGAAATATTCAAGTGCATTTCAAGAGACGGGCGAAACGTGAGATTGAATTGATCGAATGATGAAATCCGTTAAAGATCAGTTAGAACAAAAGACATGCGGATGGGGTCCGTCCCCCTATGGATGAACATGCAAATGCAGGCCAGGCGCTGCGCGAGCGTCTGAAAGAAATTACCTGCCTCTACGAGATTCGCCGGGGCTTGGGGCCGGAATTATCGGTGGATAACGTCTGCCAGCAGATTTTTGAGCACCTGATACCGGCCATGCAATTCCCGGAAATCGCAACCGCCGTGATCGAACTTGATGGCAGGTGCTTCACTTCTGATAATTACCGTGAGGGCCGCAAACACGAACTGCACTCGAAGATTAACGCCAACAACGAACTCTGCGGCCAGTTGCGTGTTTTCTATCCCGAGGAAACTCCATTCCTGGTGCCGGAAGAGCAGCGGCTCATCGACACAGTCGCGACCGATCTGGAGAGGTGGTTCGAGCGGAAACAGATCGATGAGGCGCTGCGCGAGCGTCTGAAAGAAATCACCTGTCTCTACGAGATTCGCCGGGGTATGGGGCTGGAGCTATCGGTAGATAGTGTTTGCCAGCAGATTTTTGAGCACCTGATACCCGCCATGCAATTCCCGGAGATCGCCACGGCGATGATTGAACTCGATGGCAGGCGCTTCACTTCCGATAATTACGGCCGGGGCTCCACACACGAACTGCACTCGGAGATTAACGCCAACAATGAGCTCTGTGGCCAGTTGCGTGTTTTCTATCCGGAAGATACGCCATTCCTGGTGCCGGAAGAGCAGCGGCTCATCGACGCGGTCGCGACCGATTTGGAGAGATGGCTTGAGCGCAAACGTCTGGAACAGACACTGGTTTCCATAGCAGAAGAACACCAGCGTTCGATCGGCCAGGAATTGCATGATAATCTCGGGCAGCAGATTGCGGCGATTGGATATCAAGCCAAGGCGCTGGAAAAAAAAATATCCGTATCGGGAAGTGGGGATGTGGCAACGGTTGCCGCATCCATCGCCGCCCAGGCACAGGTCGCCGTGATGCAATGCAAGCAGCTCGCGCAGGGGTTGCTTCCGTTTGAGCTGGAGACTAATGGCCTGATGGACGCGTTGCGGGAATTCGCGTCGAGAATCGCAGTTACCTATAAGATTACTTGTGATTTGATATGCAAAAATAATGTCATCGTCAAGAATAAGAATTTTGCGCTTAACCTTTACCGGATTGCTCAGGAGGCTACCAATAATGCGATACGTCATGGCCGCGCGCGGCATGTGACAATTTCGCTGATTTCAGAGGAAGGAATGCTCCGTTTATCGATCCGTGATGATGGCAGCGGCTTTTCCGATTTCAAAAAAAAATGCGGGGCAACCCCGGGAATGGGCATTAAAATTATGCAATATCGTGCCCGGCAGCTTGGCGCGACGTTGGAATTCCTGTCGCACCCGGAAGGGGGAATGGAAGTGCGGCTCGCAATGCGAATGGTGTAGGAGTTTTCCCGTATGTCAGCCTTGAAAGCACAAGTAATGCTGGTGGACGATCACGCCATGTTGCGGCATGGTATGGCGATGCTCATCAATCTTGAGCCGGACATGGAGGTATTTGGTGAGGCGGGCGACGGCGAAGAAGCACTAGCCACCCTCAAAACAGGGCATCATGCCGATATCGTTTTAATGGATGTGTCTCTCAAGACCCTCTCTGGTTTTGAGGTCATAAAAAGCATACACATTCCGATGCCGGCATTACCCGTACTCGTCGTTTCCATGCATGACGAGGGCGTGTATGCTGAACGCGCTTTGCGGGCGGGCGCGCGTGGCTACGTAATGAAGCAGGAGCCGGGTGAAGTGCTGATAACTGCGATCCGCGAGGTGTTAAGGGGAAATATTTATCTGAGCAAGCCCATGCACGCCAGGCTGTTGAACCGGGTCGCGACTGGAAATTCGGAGTCTGAGCCGTTGGTCAACAGTCTGACTCCGAGCGAGTTCGAGGTACTGCACTTGATCGGATCCGGGCATAGCAGTCAGGAAATTGCCAAGTTGCTTAGCCGTAGTATTAAAACTATCGAAACGCATCGCTTCAACATTCGTACCAAATTGAACCTGAAAGACGGTGCGGATTTGATACGTTATGCCACCCACTGGATTTCCGAACCGCAATAGCAGGCATTGCCTTGGGTTTTACGTCAGATTGTCCGATGTTTCTGTCTGGTTTTCTTGGGCGACCCATATACTGTCAACTTTTATATAGCAACTTCTGTCATATAAAAGTTGCATAAGGGTTTCCCTTAGCAAAAAACCAGGGTTTCCCCAATATATTTGGTGGTATGAACCGAGTTAGCATGAAGCTACCTTCATTCTATTTGGGTTCCATCGTGAAAACAAAATCAGGAACATTCGTTGTGATCTTGTCTGCGCTTGGCTTGTTGGCTTCCTGCGCGCAAATGAGTCCTCTCGAAGCGCAGAATGACAATATTCACAGAGCTGGAAAGAGTGCGAAAACTTATGCCGACCACGATAAACTGGCGAAGCAATACCAAAATACCGCCCAAGAAATGCTGAAAAAGGCGGAGGAGCAAAAGAAACTGCTTCAGCATTATGAAGAAAAAAGCTATCTTTATGGCAGACAGGCACAAGATAAACAATCGCATACCGCAGCTTTGCTGCACAAATACAAGCGAACCGCCGAGGAAGACATAAAGCAGGCGGCCTTTCACCGGCAAATGGCATCAAAACTTGCCCCGCGCGATTACGCCACGCCGGCGGAAAACCGGCGGGAGCGAAACCACGAGAGCAACGCGATGGTCGAATCTGATCCCAACGAGCAGATTTGAAGTTTCGGCAACTCCTATAAAAAGGTGGGGTACACGATCAGGGAACATGATGCGCTCAAGTTTTGCAGGAACCGATAAGCGATCAACGCAGTTGCGTTGAGGCTTCAGCTGGATGTAGATTGGCTGAACGCCACAACGTGATCCGCCTCCAGCCTGATACCGATTTTCTCGCCTATTGCATGATTATGGTGGCTGGGTACCAGTGATAGGGCAGTTCCACCGCCGGGCAGGCGCAGCGTGTACATGATGTCGGCGCCCCGGAAAGCCTTGTGCATCACGGCGGCTTGAAGGGGGCTGGCGTCATCGTGCACAATGTCATCCGGGCGTATGAGCACATCCACGGGATTTCCCTCGCGACATAGTTGGCAGTCCGGCATGCATTGATGCGGGACCTCTCCTGCCAGAGTCCCTAACTCGATTTCCACGTGATGCGGATCCAGTATTTTGCCGGGGAGAAAAACGCCTTGGCCGATGAAATTTGCAACGAACCGGTTGGCGGGCCTGTGATAGAGATTGTAGCCGGTATCCCATTGCTGGATTTCGCCCTGGTGCATGACACCGATCTCGTCGGCAATGGCAAAAGCCTCGTCCTGGTCATGCGTTACCAAAATAGCCGTAGCATTCTGACTCTTGAGAATGTCGCGCACCTCCAGGCTCAAGCGGCCACGCAGTGTCACATCCAGATTGGAGAAAGGCTCATCCAGCAACAGCAAATCAGGCTTTGGCGCCAACGCCCGCGCGAGGGCCACGCGCTGTTGCTGACCGCCCGAGAGTTGATGCGGATATTTACCTCCTACATCAACAAGGCCGACGGTTTTCAACATCTCGTGGATGCGTGCCGCGCGCTCCGTTTTTTGCATCCGATGCAGGCCAAAGCCAACATTGGCCAGAACGGTCAGATGGGGAAATAATGCATAGTCCTGGAACACCATGCCGATGTGCCGCCGTTCCGGCGGCAAGACAAAACCTGCGCTACTTATGACAACGCCATTGAGCGCAATCTCTCCGGTCGAGATGGGCTCAAACCCGGCGATACATCGCAATACCGTTGTCTTGCCGCACCCGCTCGGCCCCAGCAGGCAGCCGATGGCGCCTTTTTTTAGCACGAGCGATAAGTCGTTTACGACTGTTTGACGGCCATAGGCATGCCGGATATTTTTGAGCTCAAGCAGCGCGTTCATGGGCAATCGTTCAAATCAACTTTCGGTTTGCCGCATAAAAAATATCAGGGGAAGCAGGCCTGCCAGTACCAGCGTCACGGCAGGTAATGCGGCCTGCTCCCATTGGCCTTCCGTCGTCATTTCGAAAATCCGCACGGCGAGGGTGTCCCAGCCAAAAGGCCGGGTCATCAACGTGATGGGCATCTCTTTCATGACATCCACGAATACGAGCGCGGCGGCGGTGAATATTCCACCCTTCAGAATGGGCAAGTGTACGCGGCATAGTGTTGCCCATCCGCTCAAACCAAGTCCCATGGCTGCCTCATCGATACTGCCGGTCACACGCTGCATGGCGCTGTCTATGGGGCTGTGGCTGACGGCGAGAAAGCGCGTCATATAGGCAATCAGCATCGTGAAAAGAGTGCCCTGGATGAGCAAACCGGTTTCTATATGAAATAACTGCATAGCCATTTCGCTCAGCCAACTATCCAGCCAGGCTATGGGGATGAAAATTCCAACCGCGAGAACGGCACCGGGCAGAGCATATCCAATAGTGGATATGCGCACTGCGCCGCGAGTGGCGGCGTCCGGGTAGCGTCGCGCGGCGTAGACCATGAGCAGCGCGACGGCACAAGTGAGCAGGGCGGCAAAAGTGGATAATAGCAGCGAATGCCAAAGAAATTCCACGTAACGCTGGTCGAAATCACGTTCGATAACGCCCACGGCCCAAATGCCCAGTTGCATGACCGGCAACAGGAACGAAAAAAAAAGCGTGCCTGACGCAAGCCCTGATACCAGCCATGCGCGCCAACCGGAGAGCGGAATGGGAGTCGCCTTTGCACTTTGCCTGGTTTCGGCATAGCGCATGCGTGAGCGAAATTGCTGCTCCACAACTATTACGGCAAAAACGATGACGATCAGCAGTGAGGCGAGCTGGGAGGCTGCGGTGAGGGAAAACATCGCAAACCAGGCTTTATAAATAGCAGTGGTGAAGGTATCGTAATTGAAAACCGCTACCGTACCGAAATCGGCAAGCGTTTCCATTAGAGCCAGCATTGTCCCGCCTGCAATCCACGGGCGCGCCATTGGCAACGCCAGCTTGAAAAATCCTTGCGTGCGATTAAAGCCGAGCGACTGGGCAGCCTCCAGCGAGCGCTTGCCTTGTGTGAGAAATGCATTTCGCGCCAGCAAATAAACATAAGGATAAAACGCCAGGACCATGACAATGATAACGCCCAGCCTGCTGCGTATATCCGGAAACCAGAATCTGTCCGGTCCCAGCCAGGCGCGCAGCGCCGTTTGCACCGGGCCGATGTAATCGAAGAGGCCCAAAGCCACGAACGCGGTAACATATGCGGGAATGGCAAGCGGCAGCAATAATGCCCACGAAAAGAATTTACGACCGGGGAACTCGCACACCGCGGTAAACCAGGCCAGGCTCACCCCCAGCAATGCGGAACCGGCGGAAACACCCACGGCGAGCCAGAACGTATTGACCAACAGGCCGGCCAGTGTCGTTTCAACCAAGTGTTGCCAGACATCGCCTGCCGGTACGAACAAGGACGAGATGACCGTGCCAACGGGTACGAGTACTACCGCAGCTACCAGAAAGGGGATTAGACGCCAGCCGTGCGAGACCCGATAGGCGGAGCTTGAGGCGCTTGAAAAGCCATTTTTCGTGCCTGAATCAGTCTCCGTTGAGCTAAGCGTTTCATCTCTCACATCCTTGACGCCTTATCGATAGCCCGCGCGATCCATCAGTTTTACCGCTTCTGCCTGCAATTCCCCGGCTGTGGTTACGTTTATCGTATTTTGCCTGAAGGTGCCCCAGGCTGCGACAGCGGGGTCGGGCTTCACCCTGGGGTTGACAGGGTATTCCATATTCACGTCGGCAAAGAGATTCTGGGCTTTTTCCGATGACAGAAATTCAAGCAACCTGATTGCGGCGGGTGCGTTATGCGCGTATTTGGTAATCCCCGCCCCTGAGATATTGACGTGAACGCCGCTGCCTTCCTGGTTAGGCCAGAAAATCGCAAGTGGCAATGCCGGGTTTTTTTGCATCAGGCGGCCATAGTAATAGCTGTTGGCTATAGTGACATCGCATCGTCCCGCGGCGACGAATTCCATTGCCTTGGTTTCGTCGGACAAAGGATCGATAGCGAGATTGGCGACCCAGCCTTTGATAATTTCTTCGGTCCTGACCGCGCCATGCTCAGCGATCATCATCGCGACCAGCGACTGGTTGTATACTTTCTTGGAAGTGCGCAGGCACAACCGTCCTTTCCATTGAGGCTCAGCCAGCGCTTCGTAGGTAGAAAGATCCGAAGGCTTTACTTTCTGTGTGTTATATATGATAGTGCGGGCCCGCACGGACAGGCCGAACCACTGATTTTGGGGATCACGGAGGTAGGCGCGAACATTTGCGTGGAGCGTTTTTGACTCGACAGGTCTTAACAGTCCTTCTTGAGCGGCCTCCCACAAATTGCCCGCATCCGAGGTGATCAGCATGTCGGCAGGTGTGTTTTTTCCTTCCGCCTTGAGGCGCGCCAGCAATGGGCCTTCTTTGTCAGTGACGAATTTTACGTTGATGCCGGTATCTTTGGTGAAAACGTCGAACATTGGTTTGATGAGCTGTTCGATCCGGGCGGAATAGACTACTACTTGCTCTGCGTGAGATGCGCTGGCGCCAAAGAAAATGGCACAGCAAAATATTGCAGTAATATATTGGCTGAAGAACCGTTGAATAAGCCTCCGAGTTTTCCCACCAGGGCGTGAGGGCGACCTATAATGTATTTTATCGGTAAAATGGGATATTCCCTGCACCGCGATCCCCGGCATCATCGTAGAAGCGTACGATGATGCCTCCGTCGGGACCCTTGTCGTCCTCCCGATTTTTCCGGTAAAGTTGCCAGCCATGCGCTCAATGCAAGTCTTGTTCAGATATTTTTTTAACCAGGCATTTAACATCGTTATTTACTCCGGATATCAACAGTGAGATCGATCAAATCTTATTATAAATGATAATAATTATCAGTAGAGCATCGCATTAAATATACCATGGATAAACTACAGCCGAGTCCGCCTAATATTCGCTTGCAAGAGCTTCTTGCTATTCCGGAAAGACAGCGTACCGAGGCCGAATGGGATGAGATCAACGAGCTTGAAATTACGCTTACTCCCGTCAATCGCGCCATGACTTCCGAGCGAAGCACCTCGGAGCGGAACAACGCAGAGAGAAACGCTTCGGAACGAAACGCCTCGGAGCGCAGTTCTTCTGCTGAGCGAAACGTGCGGCGCAAGGGGATGCCGACCCCTGATCAGTTCAAATCCCGTGATGGTACACAAGGGAAGCGCCCCCTGAAGAAGCTTCGCAAGAGGCCGAAACCCGCCGCGCCGCAGTAACGGCACGTTGCCATGGATAAGCTGTACAGATAGCCCGCTAGGGCTTATTACTTATTTTATTGAAGAGCGTCAATGGGAGGTTTATGCAACTTACCACTACCCCGAGCATTGAGGGAAAGCGCATTACGAAATACTGCGGAGTCATCGCCGGCGAAGCGATCCTCGGCGCCAATTTGTTCAAAGACCTCTTTGCCGGAATCCGTGACCTTGTGGGAGGACGCTCCGCAACCTATGAAAAAGAGCTGCAGCGCGCGCGGGAAATCGCGCTTGACGAGCTACAGCGACGCGCTCAGGACCTCGGTGCAAACGCGGTAATCGGCATCGATATCGATTACGAGATAATGGGCAAGGAAAATGGGATGCTGATGGTTTCGGCTAGCGGGACGGCGGTAATCGTTGAATAAGCGCTACGAAAACCCAATTCTCCGAATTAACCAAGCCTCTATCGACGGATGAAAGCGGGTTTTACTTGCGGGCAACTGTTAACTGGCAAGATTGTATCGGTTAACAACGGCTGCTATGCTGGAGAGCAGGCGCTTACCACGGAATTGGCTTACCATCATAAGCGATGAATTTCCCCGAATCCGCCGAGGTGAGATCACTGATGACGCGGCGCATGCCGGATACGCTTTCTGCTGTGGAGATTAATGCGTTCTTGCCACCCATATCGGTCTGCACCCATCCGGGGTGCAGTACCACCGCAATGATTCCCGCTGGTTTCAGGTCAATTGCAAGGCTTTTAATAACCATATTTACCGCCGTCTTGCTGGACCGGTACAGGTAGCTGCCGCCGCTGTCGTTCTCCGCAATGCTGCCCATCTTGCTGCTGATGGTCACGATAATTTTTCGACTGCTTCTGGCAACATGCGAGTTAAACGCTTGGGCCATCTTCAGCGTTGCCATGGTATTAACACGAAATTCATGGGCCCAAGCCTCATAATCGATACTATTGAAAGTGCCCGCGTGAGAGCCGGTATAAATTCCGGCGTTGTTGAGCAGCAGATCGATCGGCTCGGCGGCTGACGACTGCGCCAATCCCTCTATTTGCGCATGATCAGCAACATCGAGCGCATGCACGGTGACCTGCTCAGGATAGCCGGCGGCCAGCGTATTGAGCGCACCTGATTTTTCAGGATGACGAGTGCAAGCTAAAATGCGCCAGTCCTCTGCGGCATACTGCCTGCAAAATTCCAGCCCAATCCCGCGGTTGGCTCCTGTGATTAATACAGTTTTCATATTTCTCTCCTCATGCGCCTGCCTGCAGGTGAATAGCGCTTGGTAGTCAACGGGAATATACCCGCGCTGCCTGATGCTATAAAGAAATATCGGCGGCTAATATGTTGGGTAACGAGATAAACCGTTTAATTGCTTTCTCGCTCATTATGTATAAAAAGTGAAACGAATGGCAATATAAAAGGAGCGAAGGATATGATTCAGCGGATTGCACTGGTAACCGGCGCGTCCAGCGGTATCGGAAGGGCTGCGGCCGAGCTTCTTGCCCAAAATGGTTATTATGTATTTGCCGTGGCGCGGCGCTTGTACAGGCTGGAAGAGATTCGTTCTGATCGCATCGAGCCGATAGAACTGGATGTGACCGATGAAGAAGGCATTAACCGTGCAGTGAGTCACATTATATCGACCAAGGGGCGTATCGATGTGCTGGTCAACAACGCGGCACTCTGCCAGTTAGGCGCTATCGAATGTGTTTCGATGGAGGCTGCCCATCGGCAGTTCGAAGTTAACGTTTTCGGCTATGCACGGTTCATGCAAGCAGTCCTCCCGCATATGCGGGAGCAGAAATCAGGATCGATAGTCAATATCGTTTCGGCGCTGAGCAGAATATCGGTGCCGGGTTTTGGTTGGTATGCGGCTACCAAGTATGCCATTGAAGCGCTAACCGATGCCCTGCGTGGCGAGGTGATGGAGTTCGGAATTAAAGTTGTGCTCATTGCGCCTGGCATAATAAAGACAGAGTTTGTTCCCAACCAGCTAAGGTTGTTAAAGACCGTTGCGCATCCGCCAGCCTACAAGAAACTTCTCGACGGCGTGCATAACCTTCTGGTTGGCGAACCCAGGGCGCCCGGTCCGGAAATTATCGCTAAGGCGGTGCTTGATGCCGTCACGTCTTCGGTTCCACCGGTAAGGCATGCGCTCCCCTTCGATTCCAGAATCTCGGTCATAGCCAGGTGGCTGTTGGGTGGCCGCATCTTTGCCTGGACGGTCCGGCTACAGATGAGATTCTCCAGGCGGTAACAGCCTTGGCAATTGGAGGACCGGAACTATCGATTCATTCGATAGCTAGCTTCCTTCGCGTTTTAACAGGACAGCTTGCTGCCCGCTAACTCGCGTCGTCAATCCGCCGGCGCTTCTTTCGATGCAGAAAAGAGATCCCATGCAGCGATGAAGAGCGCCGCAATTACGGGTCCGATAACGAAGCCGTTAAGACCGAAAAGGACCATGCCTCCCAAGGTTGAGATGAGAATCACATAGTCGGGTATTTTTGTATCCCTGCCGACGAGTATGGGGCGCAAAATGTTATCCACGAGCCCGATCACGAGCACGCCGAAAGCGATGAGGGTGACGCCCTGCCAAACAGCACCGGTAAAGAGAAAATAGATCGCTACCGGCACCCAGATCAGTCCGGCTCCGACTGCGGGCAACAGGGAAAGGAAGGCCATCACAAAGCCCCATAGCAAGGCCCCTTGAATGCCGAGGAACGAAAACATTATTCCACCTAGCGTGCCTTGCGCCGCGGCAACAACAACGTTGCCCTTTACGGTGGCGCGAATAACGGTAGTGAACTTGCTGAATAGATGCCGCTTGTGCTCCATGCTGAGCGGTATCGCTTGTTTGATCCTGATGGAAAGAGCAGCGCCGTCGCGCAGCAGGAAAAACAGCAGGTACAGCATAATGCCGAAGCTGATGACGAATTCAAAGGCGTTCTGGCCGATGCTGAGAGCGTGCATTGCGATAAATTGGCTGCCCTGCAAAGCGCCGGTCGATAGCATATCCTGCAGCTCGGAAATATTGGTGAGCCCGAGCCGGTCCAGAACGTTGGTGACCCAGGGTGGCATAGCTCCCATGATCTGCTGAAAATAAGCACCGAAATTAAGCTGTCCAGACCGGATTCCCTGGTAGACGATGGATCCTTCCTGTAGCAGCGAAATCGTCATTATCGTAACCGGAAGAATCACTATGATCAGGCAGAGCAGGAGGGTGGTGAGCGCGGCAAGATTTTGCCGCTGGTTCATGACGACCAGCAATCTGCGATGAAACGGAGTAAATATGATGGCAAGAACCGAGCCCCAAAATACTGCGCCATAGAAAGGCAAGAGAATCCACCCGAATGCTACGGTAACGAAAACCAATAGGAGCAGGAAAGTTTTTTGTTGGAGCTCCACAGAATTCATATAATCCAGATAGTCAGGTAAAGAGCGTGATTTGTAGCGCGAATCGTATCTTAACTCAGCCCCAGGATAGATAGTGGTGTTGAAAGAAATGAGACTAAATTTGCCCAGTTAAACTGTATTCAGGGTACGGCAATGGCCGGGTTGGTGGCTCCGTTGGGAAGCGCCCGGCATACTGATATGCATACGAATGCCTGGCTGAATTCCCGTCTGGATGGCTACGGCTGAAGCGCGCAGGCGTTGAATGTACCAATGACAACGTCTTCCGTTTGAATTGACTATGAAGGCGGAAAGGTGACACTTTAATATCGAACCCGCCGGATTCGACGAGCGGATAAGCTGTGCCGCATCAGGCGAATGAGCCTGATTTATTTATATCAGCTTTTTGGCATTGCATTCAATCCTGCCTGTGCAATTTGCGCATCCTCGTGGGATCTCACACCGCTTACTCCTACAGCGCCGATGAACTGGCCATCCACTATGATGGGTAAACCACCTTCGATCGGCAGGGTTCCGGGCAGGCCGAGATAACGCAGGCGTCCGTCAGCGACGTGTTCTTCCCACACCTTAGTGGGACGTCGAAATGCAATCGCCGCGCAGGCCTTCTGAATTGCGACATCGACGCTGCCGAACTGAGTATTGTCGAGGCGCAGCAGGTAAACCAGGTGAGCCCCGTCATCAACGATTGCAATCACCACCGGCCAGTTATTGCGCCTGGCTTCCGCTTCCGATGCAGCGGCAATAATTTTGGCATCATCGAGCGTGAGGGCGATCTTATTATTCATGACTATCCATCTGGCAGGCGACATTGTGAACGTCAAATCGATGAAAGTCGGTATCGAATGGGACGCAAAATACGTTGTTGCTGACTGGGGTCGGGTTTCGGTTCAAGCTTGAAGTGACGAAATACATGATATTCCTCACCAAATATATAACGCCCGGGAATCGGGAAAGATTGAAAAAGCGGGTATGCAATTTTTAGTGTACCAAAAAAAAGCACGCCATAATTTCTCGGCGTGCCTTGTCTGCGAATAAAAGGCTCATAGCAATGGGACAATCAATAAGGCAACAATATTCATGATCTTGATGAGCGGGTTAATCGCGGGGCCGGCGGTGTCTTTGTAGGGGTCGCCGACAGTATCACCGGTCACCGCCGCTTTATGCGCTTCCGAACCCTTGCCGCCAAAGTGGCCGTCTTCAATGTATTTTTTGGCGTTATCCCAGGCTCCGCCCCCGGCAGTCATGGAAATCGCTACAAAGATACCCGTGATAATAGCGCCAATCAGGACACCACCCAAGGCGACGGGGCCGAGCAGGAGGCCGACGAGCAAGGGCACGGCAACCGGCAGCAACGAGGGGATAATCATTTCCTTGATGGCGGCCTTTGTTACCATATCCACTGCTCTGGAATAGTCCGGCTTCGCGGTACCTTCCATGATCCCGGGAATTTCCCTGAACTGGCGGCGAACTTCCACCACCACCGAACCGGCAGCCCGACCGACAGCCTCCATCGCCATGGCCCCGAACAGGTATGGCACCATGCCGCCGAGGAACAAGCCGATGATCACCATGTGATCGGATAAGTCAAAATTCAAGAGCTTGCCGCCCGTGGAAAGCGCATGAGTGTAATCGGCAAACAGTACCAGCGCGGCCAAACCGGCGGAGCCGATGGCGTAGCCTTTCGTTACCGCCTTGGTAGTGTTCCCTACCGCATCCAGCGGGTCGGTGATATCGCGTATCTCCGATGGCAAACCTGCCATTTCCGCAATTCCGCCGGCATTGTCGGTAATGGGTCCGTAGGCGTCGAGCGCCACGATGATACCTGCCATCGATAGCATCGAGGTGGCGGCGATAGCGATGCCATAAAGGCCCGCCAACTCCTGGGCGCACCAGATGGAGACGCAGACGGCAAGTACCGGAGCGGCGGTCGATTTCATGGACACACCCAGACCGGCGATTACGTTGGTGCCGTGACCGGTGCTGGACGCTTCCGCGATATGCTGTACTGGCCCATATTCGGTAGAGGTGTAGTATTCGGTAATCCACACCATGGCGGCAGTCAACACCAGACCTACGAGCCCGGCGAGGTATAGATTCATCGATGAAACCAGTTTGCCGTCAATCATCACTCCTTCGCCCAGCATCATCGTCGTGATGGGATAAAAGGCGACCGCAGCCAGTACACCGGCAACCGAGAGACCGCGATAAAGCGCGTTCATGATCTTTCCGCCCTCACGCGCTTTGACGAAGTAGCAACCGATGATGGAAGCGATAATGGAAAATCCCCCCAGCACCAGCGGATAGAGAACCGCATTAGGACCGGCGTCTGTGATCAGCAGTCCACCCAACAGCATGGTAGCAATAATGGTCACGGCGTATGTCTCGAACAGATCGGCAGCCATTCCCGCGCAGTCGCCTACATTGTCCCCCACGTTGTCGGCAATGACTGCCGGGTTGCGCGGATCATCCTCGGGAATGCCGGCTTCGACCTTGCCCACCAGATCGGCGCCTACGTCGGCGCCTTTAGTAAAAATGCCGCCGCCGAGACGAGCGAAAATGGAGATCAGCGAGCTACCGAAAGCCAAACCCACCAGGGCGTGAGTCGCATCTGATTCATTGGTGCCCAGGCCGGCGGTAAGGAAAGCATAGTAGCCGGCCACGCCCATCAAGCCCAGACCCACCACAAGCATGCCGGTTATCGCGCCGCCTCTGAACGCCACGTTCAGCGCTGCATTGAGACCTTCTCTTGCAGCTTCTGCGGTACGGACATTGGCTCGCACCGAAACGTTCATGCCGATATAACCTGTCAGCCCCGACAAAAAAGCACCGATGAAAAACCCGACAGCGGTTTTCCAGCCCAATGCCAGGAAAATGGCCACCAGTAGAATCACCCCAACGATACTTATGGTCGTGTATTGGCGATTCAGGTATGCCGAAGCCCCTTCTTGAATGGCAGTAGCAATCTCCCGCATGCGTTCGTTGCCTGTTGGCAACGCGACAATCCATTTTATCGAAACCACTCCGTACAGGAGCGCAGCCATCGCACAAGCAATCGCGATAATTAAACCAGTAGCCATTTAAACCTCCAGTTAAGTCGGACTGCTCGAAAACGCACACGGAATTCCTAATCCCATCAAGCTTGAAGGGGTTTAAATCGTGAAGTCCCCCAGTTTTTTTGCTACCGCCACGTTCTTCAGTCGCACATAGTCCGGTAAGCCCTCCTTATAGGGAGGGTAATCCTCTCCCTGGATAAGGGGGACCAGATATTCCCTGCATTTGTCGGTGATGCCAAAGCCATCCTCGCTGATGAAATTCTCGGGCATCATTTTCTCAACGTTGGCAACCTCGGAGAGTTGCGCCATGCCTACCTTCCACACATAAGGATGACTGGAAACGCGCTCTATGGTAGGCATTACGGCGTTATGTCCATCGATGGCGAATTCCACCGCGGCCTTACCCATCGCATAAGCCTGCTCCACATCGGTTTTCGAGGCGATATGGCGCCCGGCGCGCTGTAGATAATCCGCTACTGCCCAATGGTATTTAAGGCCGAGCTCCTCCCTGACAATATTCGCCACCACAGGGGCAACACCACCCAGTTGAGCGTGACCGAAAGCATCACGGATACCCTGGTCGGAAAGGAATTTGCCGTCTTCCCCTTTTACGCCTTCGGATACCACTACCGAGCAGTAGCCAAATTTCTTGACATTGCTATCCACCTTGGCGATAAATTTCGCTTTATCGAAGGGGATCTCCGGAAAGAGAATGACAACCGGGATTTCACGGTCGACACTGGATGCCAGGCCGCCTGCCGCAGCAATCCATCCGGCATGACGTCCCATCACTTCCAGGACAAATACTTTCGTCGATGTTTTTGACATGCTGGCGACGTCGAAGCTGGCTTCGAGCGTGGACACGGCGATGTATTTTGCCACCGAGCCGTAGCCGGGGCAGCAATCTGTAATGGGAAGGTCGTTATCCACCGTTTTCGGTACATGAATGGCCTGGATGGGATAGCCCAGCGTATCGGCGAGCTGTGAGACCTTGAGGCATGTGTCAGCGGAATCACCGCCGCCATTATAAAAAAAGTAGCCGATGTCATGCGCCTTGAATACCTCGATCAGTCGTTCGTACTCACGCCGGTTTTGTTCGAGACTTTTCAATTTGTAACGGCAAGAGCCGAACGCTCCCGAGGGAGTATGGCGAAGGGCGCTGATTGCCGAGGCGGAATCCTTGCCGGTGTCGATCAGATCTTCAGTCAGGGCGCCGATAATGCCGTTGCGGCCTGCATAAACCGCGCCTATTTTCCCTTGTTGCTGGCGGGCGGCTTCGATAAGGCCAGCGGCCGAGGCGTTGATGACGGCGGTGACGCCGCCGGACTGCGCATAAAAAGCATTTTTTGCTACCATGATTTTCCCCTGATTATTCTAAAATTTTATCTGCTGCGCATTACGCCGATGCGTTTGCTGCCCGGGCAGCCTGTCGGACTTAAAGGAAATCGGCTGCAAAAGGGTCTGGGTGGGTGATATTTCGCTGATTTTCGACCAATAGATATTGACCTTCAAAATCCTCAAAATCTGCCCTCACCCAGTCACTTTTTCGCTGCGATTCTTCAAGTCCGACAGGCAGTTAGTGCTACCGTCCTGGCCGCGCAACGATGCGCCAGGCTGCAGCTTGTTAAGGCTGCTGCTGTGTTGCTGTTCACGGATTAAAACGGCGGCGATATCATAAAGCTCAAGTCCGCCAAGGTTCTTGCTTGAGGTTTATTTTAGTGAAGCAAAAATGGCGTCGCGAATATTTTCTACCGATCCTACCCCCGCTATTTTGACGTACTTGGGGGCGCCCCTTCCGCCGTTGGCTGACCAATTAGCATAATATTCTACCAATGGTTCGGTCTGGGCATGATAGGTTTCCAGCCGTTTCCTCACGGTTCTCTCTTTATCATCGTCGCGCTGTATCAGTGGCTCGCCGGTTACATCGTCTCTCTCATCCATGGCGGGCGGATTGAATATCACGTGATAAATACGGCCCGAGGCGGGATGCAGGCGCCGGCCCGACAAGCGCCTGATGATCTCTTCGTCAGGCACGTAAATTTCGATCACAAAATTGATGGGTACGCCGGCGGCCTTCATTGCATCCGCCTGGGGAATGGTGCGGGGAAAACCGTCGAAGAGGAAACCTTTTACGCAATCGGGCTGTGCAATGCGCGCTTTGACCAGCCCGATAATAATGTCATCGGAAACCAGCCCACCCTCATCCATGATTTTCTTGGCCATGATACCCAGTTCGGTACCCGCCTTGACTGCCGCGCGGAGCATGTCGCCCGTGGATATCTGGGGAATGCCGAAATGTTCCTTGATGTAATTGGCCTGCGTCCCTTTTCCCGCGCCGGGGCCGCCTAATAGAACAATTATGATTATTTCCCCTTATCTCTTTCCATGATCTCCACCTTATAAGGCAGAGCTAGAGGTATTTCTTCATTATTTCCGATAAGTATAGCGCAGCCGAGCATGAGGCTTGAACTTTTTGCTTCAATTTTATGAATCGAGAGGCTTCAATATATTCTTCCTGCTTCATGGCGCGGCAAAATCAGAAATCCATTCACAGGGGTGGCGAGCTATCCAGCTTCAGCAGCTGCTCTTTCAGCTTCACCAGCGTTGCACCAAAATTGCCAAGCCTGTTTTTTTCCTGCTCCACCACCTTGGCGGGGGCACGCTCGATAAAGCTGTTATTGGCAAGTTTGCTCTCCGCCTTGGCGACTTCTGCTTCGATGCGACCAATTTCCCGGGCCAGTCGTTCGCGCTCGGCCACTATATCCACTTCGATTTTAAGCATCAATCGAAATTCGCCCACGATTGCCACTGGCGCATCGGCGTGGGGCAAGCTGTCGCGCACGATTTCGACACTTGAGAGTTTAGCCAGCGCCATCAGGTAAGGAACAAATTCAGCGAGCGTTTGCTCATCTCCTGCAGCCAGCAGGGGAACCCTCGATGCTGGAGACAGATTCATTTCGCCGCGCAAGGTTCGGCAGGCGTTGATCATTTCCTTGAGTGCGGCGATCCGGCCGGTTGCATCTTCGCTGATCTTCCCGGGATCGGCTTTGGGATATGGCTGCATCATGATGCTCTCGCCTTGCTTGCCGGCCAGCGGCGCGATGTTTTGCCACAACTCTTCAGTAATAAAGGGAATAATGGGATGAGCCAGCCGTAATGTCGCCTCCAATACGCGCGCCAGCGTGCGGCGGGTGGCGCGCTGTGCAGCAGCGCTGCCGTCATTCAACTGTACTTTGGCAAACTCCAGATACCAGTCACAATACTCATCCCAGACTAATTCATAGATTTCCCGTGCCGCCATATCGAAGCGGTAATCGCGATAAGCCTGAGTGACCGCAAGTTCCGCCAATTGCAAACGGCTGATGACCCACCTGTCGGCATCGGAATATTCCAAGGCCGACACTTCATTGGATTCCAAGGTCAGACTTGCGGCCAAACCGGTATCTTTTCCCTCGCAATTCATTAAAACGTAGCGACTGGCATTCCACAGCTTGTTACAAAAATTCCGGTAGCCCTCGCAGCGCTGCATATCGAATTTTATATCCCGGCCATGAGAGGCGAGACTGGCAAACGTAAAACGCAGCGCATCGGCGCCGAATGCGGGAATGCCTGCAGGGAAATGCTTCCGCGTGATTTTTTCGATGGATTCGGCCTGTGCGGGGTTCATGAGACCTGTGGTGCGTTTGGAAATCAAGTCCGGCAAGGCGATGCCGTCGATGAGATCCAGCGGGTCCAGCACGTTGCCTTTGGACTTGCTCATCTTATGCCCTTCCGCATCGCGTATCAGTCCGGTTATATACACCTCCCTGAACGGCACTTTGCCGGTGAAATACAGCGACATCATCACCATGCGCGCCACCCAGAAAAAGATGATGTCAAAACCCGTGATCAAAACCGACGTTGGCAGAAAAGTCCGGAGTTCAGGTGTTTCTCCGGGCCAGCCCAAAGTGGAGAATGGCCATAGCGCCGATGAAAACCAGGTATCGAGCACGTCCTCGTCCTGGATGAGCTTGCGTTCACCAGCCAGCCGCTGCGCTTCCTCCAGGCTGTGCGCGACAAAGATGTTGTTGTCCTCGTCATACCAGGCTGGAATCCGGTGCCCCCACCACAATTGACGCGAAATACACCAGTCCTGGATGTTTTCGAGCCATTGGTTGTATACATGACTCCAGTTTTCCGGAATGAAACTGACTTCACCGCTCGCTACCACTTTCAGCCCGGCTTTGGCGAGACCATCCATCTCCACATACCATTGATCGGTGAGCATGGGCTCGATTACCGCGTGGGTTCGGTCTCCGCGCGGGACCATAAGCTTGTGCGGCCTGGTCTCAATCAGCAGACCTTGTCCTTCCAGATCGGAAATAATTTTTTTGCGAGCATCCGAACGGTCCATGCCCTGATACTGCGTGGGTGCCAACTCGTTGATTTTTCCGTCCAGCGTGAGAATACTGAGCGGAATAAGCTCATGCCGCTTCCCGACCTGGTAGTCATTGAAATCATGCGCGGGGGTAATTTTCAAGCAGCCGGTACCAAATTCCGGATCGACATAAGCATCGGCGATTATAGGAATACTTCGCTCACACAATGGAAGGCGCACGTGGCGACCGATCAGGTGGCGGTAACGGAGGTCATCCGGATGCACGGCAACGGCCATATCACCCAGCATGGTTTCGGGACGTGTCGTGGCGACGATTACTCTTGTGGACGCTCTGTCGTCCAGATCTATTTCCCCGTCCTTCTCGAGTGGATAGAGAATATGCCAGAGAGATCCTTCCTCCTCGACGGATATCACTTCCAGATCGGAAACCGCGGTCTGCAGCACCGGGTCCCAATTCACCAGCCGTTTGCCACGATAGATGAGGCCATCGCGATAAAGCCGGACGAATGCTTCGGTAACGGCTCGGGATAATCCTGAATCCATGGTGAAGCGTTCGCGCGACCAGTCGCAGGAAGCACCCAGGCGCCTCATCTGGCGACTGATGGTGGAGCCGGATTCCGTTTTCCATTGCCATACGCGCTCAATGAATTCTTCCCGCCCCAGGTCGCGGCGATCGATATTCTGCTGATCCAGTTGGCGTTCTACGACAATTTGCGTTGCAATGCCGGCGTGATCTGTGCCGGGCTGCCATAGCGTGTTTTCCCCGCACATGCGGTGATAACGCGAAAGCGCATCCATCAAGGTATGCTGGAAAGCGTGGCCCATGTGCAGTGTGCCGGTTACGTTCGGGGGGGGCAGCATAATACAGTAGGCAGGAACTATCCCTGTTTGAGCGGGTGTCCCATCGGGCATGGATTTGAAATAGCCGGCGGATTCCCAACGCGAATACCAGCGGTTTTCGATGGTGCGGGGATTAAAGCTTTTTTCGAGTTCCATGGATATTGACGGGGAAGGCGGAAAACCGGCAATTATAACGGAAGGTGCGGATGCAAACAGTGACGGTTATCGTCAGGTGACGTTTATCCTGAAGCGGTGGCCAACCGGGATGAGGCTAAGCTGATGCACGCGCGGTGGCCGGAAGCCGCTCAGAGTCCGAACAAGCGGGATTCCAGCGCCTGAACCAATATTTTTCTCGCGTCGGCATTCAGGTCGACCTCCGCGTCCCCAAGCGCGGAATCCAGAATTTGCGCCAGTAGCGATGTAATATCAGGCTGAGGCGACAGCATTTCAGGGGCCAGATACACCATTTCAGTCAGCGTTGGTATCTCGTCTACTGCTATCAACGACCTCTGCTCTAATGCTAATGCGGTTCCGTGAGCAGCAATATGAAAAGCCTCGGCTTTGCCATCCGTTTCAACCGAGGCTGGAGCCGATGGGTTGCCCTGGTGCTTGCGCAGCAACGCTTCGAGCTTGCTCAGGATTTCGTTGTAATCAGCTTCTGGCGTCGTTTCATCGCTGCTGTTTGTCATGGAAGTGCCGGATTTCGCGAATAGTTGAAAGGGTGCCTGGAGAGAAGAACATCCGGCGGAAAGAGGTGATGCAGGATATATTCCCGCATCTGACTCAATCTGGGTTTAACTATACCGCTCCAAGCTTATGATGGCGAATTTCATATCCCCGATCCTGATAGAAGCGATAGCGTTTTCGCGCCGCTTGCGTATCTTCCGGCGTAGTGCCGGCGATTTCGATCAAGCGCCGGAAGCGGCTGAAGAACGAAGGATTTTCAGGATCCAGGTTGAGCAGGACATCATTATGTGGAAGATTCGCGGCGTAGCCGAGTATTACCGGTGTGGCATCGGCCAACTTGTCGTCAGCACGGCAGTGAGGAATAAAGTCGATTGAAGAAAAAGTCCAAAGAAGTTTATCCAGCCGCTCGATCATTGTTATATCGGTTGAATAAATCATTACCTTGAAGCCTTTCCGCAACGCTTTGGCAACGAGACGGCAAGCGGTATGAAGTTTATCCTCGCTGCCGGAATAGAAGTCGATCTCGGTCATGCCAGTCTATTTCGATTTATGCTCGGCAGGCCCTTTTTTCGCCGCCCGCCCGATCAGGAATTGTGTCAGCAGAGGCACAGGTCGGCCTGTGGCCCCTTTTTCCTTGCCGGATTTCCAGGCAGTACCCGCTATGTCCAGGTGAGCCCATCGATATTTCTTCGTGAAACGCGACAGGAAGCAGGCCGCGGTAATGGTTCCGGCGGCGCGGCCACCGATGTTGGCGATATCGGCAAAATTACTTTTCAATTGCTCCTGGTACTCGTCCCATAATGGCAGTCGCCAAGCGGGATCTGCTGCTTGACCGGAAGCCTGCAGCAATTCCTCTGCCAGTTCTTCATCTGTGCTGAGTAATCCCGACGCAACATGGCCGAGGGCGATGACACAAGCACCGGTAAGGGTCGCAATATCTATTACGGTCTCGGGTTCATAGCGCTCGGCATAAGTCAGCGCATCGCACAGGATCAGCCGTCCTTCAGCATCAGTATTGAGAATTTCCACGGTTTGCCCGGACATGCTGGTAACGACATCCGCGGGCCTGGTGGCATTGCCACCAGGCATATTTTCGGTGGTGGGTATGATGCCGATCACGTTGACGGGAAGTCGCATTTTTGCCACCGCGGTAATGGTGCCGAGCACGCTGGCTGCGCCGCACATGTCGTACTTCATTTCATCCATCTCCGCTGCGGGCTTCAAGGAAATGCCGCCGGTATCAAAAGTGACGCCCTTGCCCACCAGCACGACCGGTTTTTCCTTCTTCGTTCGCCCCCAGTATTCCAGCGCGATCAGCTTGGCGGGCTGGTGACTGCCGCGGGCAACGGCCAGCAATGCGCCCATGCCGAGCTTCTCCATGTCCTTCTGCTCCAGAACGGTAACCTTGAGCTTATAAGCCTTGGCCACGTCGATGGCCTGCTCCGCCAGGTAGGTCGGGGTACAGATGTTGGGCGCAAGATTGCCTAGATCTTTGGCAAGATTCATGCCATCGGCAATGGCAAGGCCCTGCTGAAGGGCTTCTTCGCTGGTGGCAAGTTTTATGCGGCCGCCGTCGCTCAGGGTGCAAAGCGTGACCTTACGAAGAGGCGGTTTAGTTTCTTCAACCTGGCTTTTGAGTCGATCGAAGCGATACCTGCTTTCCATCGCGATAATGGCGGTTTGTGAAATTTTCCATGCGGTTTCACGGTTTTTGACCGGTACCTCATTCAAAAACAGGGCGGCGTCCGTAGCGCCTGTGCCATGCAATGCCTTGAACGCGCTGCGTACCACATCGCAGTATGCTTTATCGCTGAGCTCTTGTTCCTTGCCGAGTCCCACCAGGAGTATTCGCTCGCACAAGGTGTTGGGCACGTTGTGCAGAACCAGTGCAGAGCCTGTCTTACCCTCCATATCGCCGCTGCGCAATAGTCCGCCGATATACCCATCGGCGATCTTGTCCATGGCTTCTGCCGCTTCAGTCAATTTGCGCGGCTCGAATACGCCCACCACCACGCACGCGCTGCGCTGCTTCTCCGGGTTTCCGCTTTTTATATTAAATTTCACCACTTGCTCCTTGATCAGGGGTCTTGCCGGCAGATTACTCAAGCCGGATAATGGCTGATTATCGCCGGACTGTCGGCATAAAGTCAAAGCGGACAGAAAACTGTTACAGCTGTTTACAAAGCCTCTATGACTACTGAATTCTCTGCCCCAGGCGGCGGTAAGCAAGATGAATAAGCGATCTCAATATTGTCATGATGAAGCCTAAGGCTGTTCAAAAATCAGCAAACAACTATCAGGCAAAGCTTGCTGCCCCATTTGCCGTACTCGGTCTTCGCGTCGAAGAAGACTGGCTCACCGATATAGCGTACCTGCCCGTCGACACGCCTTTACTTGCGCCGCGTACTGCTTTGGCCAAGGAAGTCTGCGAGCAGCTGCAGGCGTATCTGGCTGATCCGGCCTTTGTATTCGATCTATCGATGCACATTGGCGGCACTGTCCATCAGCGGCGGGTATGGCGTGCCATTCAGGATATTTCCAGCGGGACCACCCGCAGTTATGGCGATATCGCTGCACAACTGCATTCTGCCCCGCGTGCCGTGGGGCAGGCATGCGGAGCCAACCGGCTGCCGATAATTATTCCGTGTCATCGCGTTATTGCAAAAAACGGCGGGCTGGGGGGGTTTATGAATGCGAGCGACGGCGTCCCGCTTACTATCAAGCGCTGGCTATTGCACCATGAAGGTGCCTGAGCTTGACTCATGCTTGCTGGACGAGTTCTCGGATGCCTTATGGCTGGAAGACGGTTTGTCACGTAATACATTGGAAAGCTACCGCAGCGATCTGCAACAATTCAGCCAATGGCTTGCCAAGCAGAAAGAGCGAAAACAGAGTGATAGCTTGCTGGTGGCGGCGACGCATCCCGATCTGCTGGAGTTTCTTGCCTGTAAGGTTTCCGCCAGGGTAAAGGCGAGCACCACCAGCCGCGAACTGTCGAGTTTAAAGCGGTTCTATCGTTTCCTGTTACGCCAGGGAAGAATTCGGGCTGATCCAAGTCTCAATATCGATACGCCCAAACTGCCCCGTAATTTGCCCGCGAGCCTGACTGAGGCGGATGTGGAAGCATTGCTTGATGCGCCTGATGTCAAGACTCCATTAGGATTGCGTGATCGCACCATGCTTGAGGTGCTATACGCGAGCGGACTGCGGGTATCCGAGCTGATCAGCCTGGAAAGCCCACAAATCAGCCTGAACATGGGCATTGTACGAGTGATCGGCAAGGGCGGGAAAGAACGGCTGACGCCTTTGGGTGAGGACGCGCTAGAGTGGGTAGCTCGCTACACTAGAGAGACTAGACCGGGGTTGCTGAAAGGGAGATTGAGTAACGCGCTGTTCGTCACCACCCGTGGCTCGGCCATGACACGCCAGGCTTTCTGGTATCTGATCAAACGTTATGCGCAGCAGGCCGGTATCGCCAAGCCGCTGTCGCCACACACATTGCGCCATGCTTTTGCTACGCATCTGCTGAATCATGGTGCTGATTTACGCGTGGTGCAATTGCTGCTGGGCCATGCAGATATTTCCACCACGCAAATCTATACTCACGTTGCGCGCGAACGGTTGAAGCGTATTCATGCCCTGCATCATCCACGAGGATGATTGATAGCTTTTCACCCATTCTCTGCTAGAGTTAGCTTAAGCGAGTTGCTGATATGCAGAAATTATCTGCACTCCACATAACTTTACCGACAAATAAGGGGAAAATCATGCGTAATCAATTATCAATTATTTCAATGGCGCTGGTCTTGACAATGGGTGGCTGTGCTAGCACGCCCGAAACGCAGAATAATAGAGCTCGAGACACGGCTATAGGCGCAGGGATCGGTGCGAGTACAGGCGCAATAATTGGCGTTCTTGCAGGCAAAGGGACGGGTGCGGCGATTGGCGCGGCAGCGGGTGCCGGTCTTGGGGCTATTGCCGGGAATGTATGGTCCAGGAGAATGGAACAGCAAAAAAAGGAAATGGAACAAGCTACCTCCGGTACGGGTGTACAAGTCGTCAAGACATCGGATAACCGCCTGAAGCTGGATATCCCCAGCGATATTTCATTTGATACCGGCCGCGCGGAGATCAAATATGATTTCAAACCGGTACTGGATAGCTTCGCGACGAGCCTGAGCAATAATACTGCTTCCCAGGTAACGATCATTGGACATACCGACAACTCGGGTAGCGATGCAATCAATAATCCCTTATCTATTAACCGCGCGGCCAGCACGCGGGATTATTTGGTGAGCCGGGGTGTTTCTTCGAATCGCATCAATATTGATGGTCGTGGTTCGCGTGAGCCTCTAGTCGCCAACGATACGCCCGCAAACAGAGCTAAAAACCGTCGTGTCGAAATTTTTGTGGCTGAGCCGCAAGCCGCTTCAGAGTAGGACCGCCGGCGTTTGCAACGCAATAAATAACCCGTGGATAAAATGGAACTGGCTGCATCGTCTCTTACGCCTTGGAGGGCGCAAATTGAAAGCACCAGCTTTCCATGGGGCGCATTTGGCTATGCGATGTCATGGACCGGCAGGCAAATCCCTTACGGGTATGCGCCAGATAAATGCAACCAGGATAATACCCAGCATAGCCAGCATCACCTGATGCCAGACAGATGGCATCATCAGGATGGAACTGCCGAATGATATCGCCAGCAGGAAGTAAACCCAGCGCTTCACCCGCCGTGGAATGCTACGATGTTCAACCCACTCTCGGATGATCGGACCTGCAACGCGATTAGCCAGAAGCCTGTCATGGAAGTGTTTCGAGCTACGCGCGAAGCAGGCCGCGGCCAGCAGTACAAAAGGAGTGGTAGGCAATATCGGCAGCACTACGCCTGCCACAGCAAGTATCAGCGCAGCGAACCCCGCTGCCAGGTAGAGATACCGTACGACAGGCGAATCGTGCAACCGTATCAACGACGGCTCTTGCTGCTCCTGGCATACCTCATCGTTCAAACGCTCTTGCATATGCGTAGGCTTAATGGAAATGTTGACGAGTTTAAAAATTTAATCGCTCTTTTATCAAGCCGTGGGCGGTTAGCCGGTATAATAAGGTTTGAGGGCGTCCAAATACTAATTCAATTCTTGGGGCAATCATGTCTAAAGTAAACGCACTGATCAATTTGAGCATACTACTATTGGGCATGGTTTTATTGCCCCAGGCTGCATTTTCTGAAACCAGGCAAGGAGCGTCCAACGTGACCGAACTTATAAAAGAAGATACCAAAATCGGTACTGGCGAAGAGGCGGTCGTCGGCAAGGCGGTTGAAGTGCATTATACCGGCTGGCTTTACGATCCCAGCGCGGCTGATAAAAAAGGAACAAAATTCGATAGCTCGCGTGATCGCGGCACGCCTTTTTCGTTTTTGCTGGGCGCGGGCCGCGTAATCAAAGGCTGGGATCGAGGTGTGGCCGGCATGAAGGTGGGGGGGCAGCGAACTTTGATCATTCCCGCCGATATGGCCTATGGCGCACAAGGGGCGGGTAAGGTCATTCCACCGAACGCGGCACTGATTTTTGAGGTTGAGCTATTAGGCTTGCGCCAAGGATCTACACACTGATTATCCCGGCGATGAGGTGTTGGCATCTTATCAAGATGATTAATTCAGGGTGATTGAATCAGACTATTCACTATCTTGAATAGCCGCGGTTGCCAAGCAAAAAACCCTGAAATGCACATTGACTTATCAACTTAAAGCATTCACAATTGGCAGTTTCGTTTGGAGGGGTTCCCGAGCGGTCAAAGGGATCAGACTGTAAATCTGACGGCTCTGCCTTCGAAGGTTCGAATCCTTCCCCCTCCACCAAATCAGGTGGTGTATATAGGTATGGCAGAGCTGCGAGGCGCTGGCAACTTCTGCAATCCTGATGAGCCCGGCTTTAGATAGCGGGCGACGCATGGTGGTGCGCGACGCCTTTTCTCTGATGAGTTGATTGGGCGCTTCAATCCAGATCGATGGCTAGATGCGGGTGTAGCTCAATGGTAGAGCAGAAGCCTTCCAAGCTTACGACGAGGGTTCGATTCCCTTCACCCGCTCCAGATTCGGGCCAGAGAAAAGCTAAAAGTATTGGCAAATTATTGCAGGATACTGAAGGCGAGTGACAGGTTTTAGGCAGGAAGACGCTTGCCCATGTAGCTCAGTGGCAGAGCACTCCCTTGGTAAGGGAGAGGTCGCCAGTTCAATCCTGGCCATGGGCTCCATAGGACGTGAATATAAAAGGTGCTTTAAAAAGGAACGATCATGGCAAAGAGTAAATTTGAGCGGACGAAGCCGCACGTAAACGTTGGCACGATAGGGCATGTGGATCATGGCAAGACCACATTAACGGCGGCGATCACCATGGTATTGACGAAGAAGTTTGGTGGTGAGGCGAAGAGTTACGCGCAGATTGACTCGGCGCCGGAAGAGAAGGCGCGAGGCATCACCATCAACACATCGCACGTAGAGTACGAGACGGTGAAGCGTCACTATGCGCACGTTGACTGTCCGGGCCACGCCGACTACGTCAAGAACATGATTACCGGTGCTGCGCAGATGGATGGCGCGATACTGGTCGTATCGGCTGCGGACGGACCGATGCCGCAGACCCGCGAACACATACTTCTGGCGCGTCAGGTAGGGGTTCCCTACATAGTTGTCTACATGAACAAAGCGGACATGGTAGACGACGACGAACTGCTGGAACTGGTGGAAATGGAAGTACGGGAACTGTTGTCCAAATACAACTTTCCGGGAGACGACACCCCCATCATCATCGGTTCTGCCCTCAAAGCACTCGAAGGCGATCAGAGCGACATAGGCGAGCCCTCCATATTCAAGCTGGCGGATGCGCTCGACAGCTACATTCCTGAGCCTGTTCGCGCGATAGACGGCCCCTTCCTGATGCCGGTGGAAGACGTTTTCTCCATCTCCGGACGCGGCACCGTAGTCACTGGACGAGTAGAGCGCGGCATCGTCAAGGTAGGCGAGGAAATCGAGATAGTGGGACTCAAGCCCACCATCAAGACAGTATGTACCGGCGTGGAGATGTTCAGGAAACTGCTGGACCAGGGGCAGGCGGGCGACAACGTTGGCGTATTGCTGCGAGGCACCAAGCGAGAAGACGTCGAGCGTGGTCAGGTATTGGCCAAGCCTGGCACCATCAACCCGCACACCAAATTCACCGCCGAGATATACGTACTGAGCAAAGAAGAAGGTGGGCGTCACACCCCGTTTTTCCAGGGCTATCGGCCCCAGTTCTACTTTCGCACCACCGACGTAACGGGTGCGATTGAATTGCCTGCGGGCACCGAGATGGTCATGCCGGGCGACAACGTCTCCGTGACGGTCAACCTGATTGCGCCGATTGCGATGGAAGAAGGTCTGCGTTTTGCCATTCGCGAGGGCGGCAGAACCGTTGGCGCAGGCGTGGTGGCAAAGATTATAGAGTGACGTCGCCGAGACCGTTCCAAACGTTGAAGACCTTTGTATTCATGTCCGAAATACAGGCCAGTAGCTCAATTGGCAGAGCGTCGGTCTCCAAAACCGAAGGTTGGGGGTTCGATGCCCTCCTGGCCTGCCACCCTAAGAGATGCTATTGAAAATCATAGCTTACTGCATATTTTTCTAGGGAAGCAAAGCTTCATAATACCACCAACACATTGCATGAAGAGCTGAGGTTGCAAATTGTATGATCAGCTCCTGCACCGCTTCATTTACTGATAAGTATCACAGGCAGAGTGGGATAGAGTAGTGGATAAGATCAAGTTGGGATTCGCGCTTCTGCTGTTGATCTCGGGTATTGCCGGTTTCTATTACCTGCGCGAAAGTGCCATGGTAATACGCGTCATTTCCGTACTCGCTGGTATCGTTCTTGCGGCGGTGGTGGTCTGGTTTACTACCCAAGGCAAACAGTTCTATGCGTTCAGTAGAGAGTCATCGGAAGAAACCCGGAAAGTTGTATGGCCGACCCGTAAAGAGACGATGCAAACTACCGGAATAGTTTTTGGTTTTGTTCTGGTAATGGCTCTGTTTTTATGGATGGTGGACGCGGGCTTGTTGATGGCGGTGAAATATCTGATGGGACAGGAGGGGTGATGGATAAGAAGTGGTATGTGGTTCATGCCTACTCCGGATTCGAGAAGGGTGTGCAGCGCGCGTTGAAGGAACGAATAAATCGTGCCGGGATGCAGGAAAAATTTGGGCAAATACTTGTTCCGGTGGAAGAAGTCATTGAGATGAAAGGCGGCCAGAAGAATCTCAGCGAACGGAAATTTTTTCCTGGCTATGTACTGGTCGAGATGGAGATGACCGATGAGACATGGCACCTGGTCAAAAATACGGCCAAGGTGACGGGCTTTATCGGGGGTTCGGCCATGAAGCCGACACCCATCAGCGACAAGGAAGTGCAGAATATCCTTCATCAGATTCAGGAAGGGGTGGAGAAACCCAAGCCTAAGGTTCTTTTTGAAACGGGCGAGGCAGTGCGCGTCAAGGAAGGGCCATTCACCGATTTTCACGGTAACGTGGAAGATGTCAATTATGACAAGAGCAAAATCAGGGTGTCGGTTTCTATTTTCGGCCGACCCACGCCGGTGGAACTGGATTTCAGCCAAGTCGAAAAAGCCTAAATATGGAATGGAATGGGTTGGCGCTCAGGATTGAGTACGCTGCCCTGTTTGTTGTTAACGCGGGGAGAGCTTAACGTTCGTTTGTACCCAAAAGGAGAGTTATTGTGGCAAAGAAGATAGTCGGTTATATCAAATTGCAAGTCGCGGCAGGCAAAGCCAACCCGAGTCCACCGATAGGCCCTGCGCTTGGCCAGCGAGGGTTGAATATCATGGAATTTTGTAAGGCGTTTAACGCCGCGACCCAGAAAATGGAAGTTGGGCTGCCGGTGCCGGTTGTTATAACCGCTTACGCCGACAAGAGCTTCACTTTCATCATGAAAACCACGCCGGCGACCGTTCTGATAAAGAAAGCAGTGGGCGTCAGCAAGGGTAGTCCCAAGCCTCATACTGATAAAATAGGTCGGTTGACACGGAAACAGGCAGAAGAAATCGCACAAATAAAAACGCCGGATCTGACAGCGGCCGACATGGACGCCGCAGTGCGCACTATCGCCGGCAGTGCCCGCAGCATGGGCGTCGAAGTGGAGGGCATATAAATGGCGCGCGTATCTAAACGTTTCAAGGCGATTATTGAAAAAGTTGATCGCAGCAAGTTTTATCCCCTGCCGGACGCCCTCAAGATCATCAAGGAAACCGCCACCGCAAAATTTGACGAGTCTATCGATGTGGCTGTCAATTTAGGTATTGATGCAAAGAAATCCGACCAGGCTGTTCGTGGTTCAGTGGTTCTGCCCGCAGGCATTGGCAAAACAGTGCGAGTAGCGGTATTTGCCCAGGGTGATAAGGCTAAGGAGGCTCTTGCAGCCGGCGCGGATATTGTCGGGTTTGAAGATCTCGCGGAACAGATCAAAGCAGGCAACATAGATTTTGATGTCGCTATCGCAAGCCCGGATGCCATGCGCATTGTTGGACAATTGGGGCAGATACTGGGGCCGCGCGGGTTGATGCCCAATCCCAAGGTGGGCACGGTGACTCCGGATGTTGCGGGTGCGGTAAAAAACGCCAAGGCGGGCCAAGTGCAATATCGTGCTGATAAAGCTGGCATCGTTCAGTGCACTATCGGCCGTGCATCGTTTACCGTGGACGCGCTGATACAAAATATGCTGGCGCTGGTGGATGCGCTCAACAGGTCTAAACCCGCCGCCTCCAAAGGCGTTTATCTTAGAAAGATTTCGGTTTCCAGTACCATGGGAACAGGCGTCCGAGTGGATCAGGCTAACATGCGTTAAGTTTTAATGGATTTATTTGCAAGACTTTGGGCCGCCGAAAAGGCATGCTGTATCTAGCGTGTTGTACCTGTTCGGCGGGTTGTCAAAGACCGTTGGGGTTGTTGAGCAATGGCAGAGCGTAACGATAAGCTGTGTATCAGTCTATTGAATGCAAACTATTGCTTGGAACTTAATCGCAAATAGAGATGGGAGAGAGGCTCAGCAGCGTTTGCATCGCTTTCGCTTCTGTTTTTTTTCATCTCAGGCGCCCAGCGCAGATGGCGTGCCCCAAAACAGGAACAGATTAAGCTCCTGATTTAAGGTCGCCGGTTCGCGATAGTTGAGTAGGTTGTCGGGTTTTGGTTCTGAGTTTTATGAGTTTACCAATACCACAAGCTGAGCTCGCGTCGCATTTTAACTGATGGAGAATGCCCTTGAGTCTAAATTTGGAAGAAAAGAAAGCAGTAATCGCTGAAGTAAGCGCTCAGGTGGCGAATGCGCAGGCAATCATTATCGCAGAGTACCGTGGTCTTACCGTTGGACATATGACGCAATTGCGCGCGAAGGCGCGTCAATCGGGAATATATTTTAGGGTCGTCAAAAACTCGCTTGCGCGTAGAGCAATTTCAGATACACCATTTTCGAAGCTTTCCGGGCATATGGTCGGTCCGCTTGTCTATGGTATCGGAAGTGACCCGGTTGCGGCGGCCAAGGTGCTGTACGAGTTTTCCAGGACCAATGACAAATTGGTGATCAAAGCTGGCGCCATGGCTAATTTGCTGATGTCCAGCAATGACGTCGCAAGCCTTGCTTCTCTCCCAAGCCGTGACGAGTTGCTTGCGAAACTGTTAGGTACGATGCAAGCGCCCATCGCTAATTTTGTTCGAACACTCAACGAAGTGCCTACCCGTTTTGTCCGGGGCCTTGCAGCGGTCCGTGACCAGAAACAAGCTGCCTAGTCCGGTATTAGTATTTCGAGATCGTAATCAATCAGGTTAATTATCAGGAGAAAACCATGGCGATAGCCAAAGCAGAAATTTTAGAATCGATTGCAAATATGACTGTGCTGGAACTTTCTCAGCTGATTAAGGAAATGGAAGAGAAATTTGGCGTCTCCGCCGCCGCCGCTACCGTCATGGCGGCTGCTCCCGCCGCCGGTGCTGCTGCCGCGGCTGCGGAAGAGCAAACGGAATTTACCGTAATGCTGACTGCCGTAGGCGATAGCAAGGTAAATGTGATTAAAGTAGTGCGCGCGGTTACCGGACTGGGCTTGAAAGAAGCGAAAGATCTGGTGGACGGTGCACCCAAGGCAGTCAAGGAAGGTATCGCCAAAGCCGATGCGGAAGCCATCCAGAAACAGTTGACCGAAGCCGGCGCAACTGCTGAAATTAAATAAGATAAAACGATAAGACCAGCTGGCGGCGTGAAAGACGCCGTCAGATACTGGCTATTTTAAGTTCGGATTTCCGCATTTTTATGCGCCAGAACACTCAGCACGGTAGCTAAAACCAGGTACTCTGCTCCAATTTTCTGTCCATCTGTCTTCTGACCCCCCCCCGGAGAGATTCCATGAGCTATTCGTTTACCGAGAAAAAACGTATTCGGAAAAGTTTCGCAAAGCGCGCCAGCGTTTTGCCGATTCCCTTTCTTCTCGCTACTCAAATCGAGTCTTACGCAGCTTTTCTGCAAGCTCAAGTCGACCCTGATTTTCGCGCCACTGAGGGATTGCAGGCCGCGTTTATGTCGATTTTTCCGATCGAGAGCCATTCCAAAAATGCCCGCCTCGACTTCGTTAATTACGTGCTTGGCATGCCGCCGTTTGATGTCAAGGAATGTCAGCAGCGTGGCCTTACCTACGCTTCTCCCTTGCGGGCAAAAGTCCGCTTGACGATCATGGATAAGGAGGCTTCCAAGCCAACCGTGAAGGAGGTAAAGGAGCAGGAAGTCTACATGGGCGAGATTCCGCTCATGACCACCACAGGTTCGTTCGTTATCAATGGAACAGAGCGTGTGATCGTGTCTCAACTGCATCGCTCACCCGGGGTATTTTTCGAGCATGATCGGGGTAAAACGCATTCGTCCGGTAAACTGCTCTTTTCTGCGCGCATTATTCCCTATCGCGGTTCCTGGCTGGATTTCGAGTTTGACCCCAAGGACTATCTCTATTTCCGCGTCGACCGCCGTCGTAAAATGCCAATTACTGTTTTGCTCAAGGCAATAGGCTATACGCCAGAGCAAATTCTTGCGGGTTTCTTTTCATTTGATACCTTCCACCTGCCGCAGAAGGGTATCCTGTTTGAATTGATACCGGAACGTTTGCGTGGCGATACCGCCCGTTTCGATATCGTCTCCAAAAGCGGCAAAATTATTGTTCAGAAAGACAAGCGTATCACCGTCAAGCACGTTCGTGAAATGCAGCAAGCCGGCATAGATAAACTTGCGGTTTCGGAAGACTTTTTGCTAGGCCGCATATTGGGCCATAATGTGGTGGATAAGGAAACAGGTGAAGTCCTCGCGCTTGCCAACGACGAGATCACGGAAACTCTGCTCGCCAAATTGCGCGAGGCGGATATAAAAGAAATCCACACCATTTATACAAACGATCTTGATCAGGGCGCTTATATATCGCAAACACTGAGAATAGACGAGACCGCCGACCAGATGGCCGCGCAGGTAGCCATCTACCGGATGATGCGTCCCGGTGAACCACCCACCGAAGACGCTGTCAAGGCGTTGTTCAACGGATTGTTCTACGCACCCGAACGCTATGATCTTTCAGTGGTGGGGCGGATGAAATTCAATCGCCGCATAGGCAAGACTGAACTGGATGGTTCTACAACGTTGTCTAATGACGACATTATTGCAGTGATCAGGATTCTGGTCGAACTGCGCAATGGCCGTGGTGAAATCGACGATATCGATCACCTGGGTAATCGTCGCGTGCGTTCGGTCGGTGAACTTGCGGAAAATCAATTTCGTTCTGGCCTGGTGCGGGTCGAAAGAGCGGTAAAGGAGCGGCTCAGCCAGGCTGAGTCAGATAATCTGATGCCGCATGACTTGATTAACGCGAAGCCGGTATCGGCTGCGGTGCGCGAGTTTTTTGGTTCCAGCCAGCTATCGCAATTCATGGACCAGACCAATCCGCTTTCGGAAATCACGCATAAACGCCGTGTGTCCGCGTTGGGCCCGGGCGGTTTGACGCGCGAGCGGGCAGGATTTGAGGTGCGCGATGTACACCCCACTCACTATGGCCGCGTATGTCCGATTGAAACACCGGAAGGCCCCAACATCGGGCTGATAAATTCATTGGCGCTGTATGCCCGGACCAATGAATATGGCTTCATGGAAACCCCGTACAGTAAAGTGAAGGACGGCCATGTAACCGAAGAGATTGACTATCTGTCGGCCATTGAAGAAGGTCAATTTGTGATTGCCCAGGCAAATGCAGAGCTGGATAGCGATGGCAATTTTACCAACGACATTGTTTCCTGCCGTCATAAGAACGAATTTACGCTTTCAAGTCCGGACCGGATCGAGTACATGGATGTGGCGCCCGCTCAGATCGTGTCGGTAGCGGCGTCGTTGATTCCATTTCTGGAACACGATGACGCCAATCGCGCGCTGATGGGCTCCAACATGCAACGGCAGGCGGTTCCCTGCCTGCGCGCAGAGAAGCCTCTGGTTGGCACCGGTATCGAACGGGTAGTGGCGGTGGATTCAGGAACAGCGGTAAAGGCGGTGCGAGGCGGCATCGTGGATTATGTGGATGCGAGCCGTATCGTGGTTCGGGTACATGATATTGAAACCCGCGTGGGCGAAGTGGGTGTGGACATATACAATCTGATCAAATACACCCGTTCCAATCAGAATACCAATATTAACCAGCGGCCCCTGGTGAAAGTAGGCGACATCATTGCGCGTGGCGATGTTGTGGCGGATGGCGCCTCCACGGACAAGGGTGAACTGGCGCTGGGGCAGAACATGTTGGTGGCATTTATGCCATGGAATGGCTACAACTTTGAGGATTCGATTCTCATCTCTGAGCGTATCGTTGCCAATGACCGTTTCACGTCTATCCATATCGAAGAACTGTCGGTGGTGAGCCGTGATACAAAACTGGGAACGGAAGAAATCACAGGTGATATTTCCAACTTGTCGGAAGTACAACTCGGACGTCTGGATGCTTCTGGCATCGTTCATATCGGTGCGGAAGTGGAGGCTGGCGACGTATTGGTAGGAAAGGTCACCCCCAAGGGCGAAACTCAATTGACACCTGAAGAAAAGCTTCTGCGCGCTATTTTTGGCGAGAAAGCTTCTGACGTCAAGGATACGTCGTTACGGGTGCCATCCGGTATTTCCGGTACAGTCATTGATGTGCAGGTCTTTACCCGGGAAGGTATAGAACGTGACAAGCGCGCCCAGCAGATCATCGATGATGAGCTGAAGCGATACAAGAAGGATCTGGCTGACCAGATGCGGATTGTGGAAGGGGACGCATTTGAGCGTATCGAGCGCTTGCTCAAGGGTAAGATTGCAACTGGCGGGCCTAAAAAGCTCGTCAAGGGCGCACCCGTCACCAAGGAATATCTCGATAGTATAGATCCGCATCACTGGTTCGATATTCGTCTTTCTGATGAGGAGGCAAGCCTGCAGCTCGAACAGATCGAGGAAGGTTTGTCCCAGAAACGCAAAGCGTTCGATGACGCTTTTGAGGAGAAGAAAAAGAAACTTACGCAAGGTGATGAATTGCCGCCAGGCGTGCAGAAAATGGTTAAGGTTTATGTCGCCGTAAAGCGCCGGCTCCAGCCGGGAGATAAAATGGCTGGGCGCCATGGGAATAAGGGTGTTATTTCGAAGATAGTGCCGGTAGAAGATATGCCCTACATGGCGGATGGCACACCGGTCGATGTAGTACTGAACCCCTTGGGTGTACCGTCGCGCATGAACGTGGGCCAGATTCTGGAAACCCATCTTGGATGGGCAGCGAAAGGATTGGGAACGAAGATCGGCGATATGCTTCGCGCGGGCAGCCGGACCGCCGAGATCCGGGATTTTCTCGACAAGATCTATAACACGAGTGGCAAGCAAGAGGATATCGCTTCGCTTACGGACGCGGAGATCCTCGACTTGGCGGAAAATCTCGTGGATGGCGTGCCGTTCGCAACCCCTGTGTTCGATGGCGCTACCGAACACGAAATCAAAGATATGCTGGAGCTTGCCGGCTTCCCTAGATCCGGTCAGGTGACGCTTCATGACGGCCGAACCGGTGAGGCGTTCGACCGCCCTGTGACGGTAGGCTATATGCATGTGCTGAAGTTGCATCATCTGGTGGACGATAAAATGCATGCGCGGTCAACCGGCCCCTATAGCCTGGTAACGCAGCAGCCTCTTGGCGGTAAGGCTCAGTTCGGCGGTCAGCGTTTTGGTGAAATGGAAGTATGGGCACTGGAAGCGTACGGCGCCGCCTATACCCTGCAGGAAATGTTGACGGTCAAGTCCGACGATGTGAATGGGCGCACCAAGGTGTACGAGAGTATTGTCAAGGGCGACCACAAGATCGACGCAGGCATGCCGGAATCATTCAACGTGCTGGTGAAGGAAATCCGTTCACTGGCAATGGATATTGATTTGGATCGGCATTAGCCATGTTGTGTAGAGGTACGGAGAAGGGTTATTTTTTTCCTCGCTTTTCCACCGGAAATTTTATGTATCGATCCCTGATCAACAGGAGTGACAAATGAAAGCACTGCTTGATTTATTCAAACAGGTTACCCAGAAGGAAGAGTTCGATTCGATCAAGATCGGTCTGGCTTCTCCCGAGAAAATACGCTCTTGGTCCTATGGTGAAGTCAAGAAGCCGGAAACCATCAATTACCGTACGTTCAAGCCGGAACGAGATGGTCTGTTCTGCGCAAAGATCTTCGGCCCGGTAAAGGATTATGAGTGTCTGTGCGGAAAATATAAACGTCTGAAACATCGTGGTGTTATCTGCGAGAAATGCGGTGTGGAAGTTACGCTGTCGAAGGTTCGGCGCGAGCGTATGGGTCATATCGAACTGGCTTCGCCGGTAGCGCATATCTGGTTCCTGAAATCGTTGCCATCTCGCTTGGGCATGGTTCTGGATATGACTTTACGTGATATCGAGCGTGTACTCTATTTTGAAGCTTATGTGGTAACGGATCCCGGCATGACGCCTCTTCAGCGGTGTCAGCTTTTGACGGATGACGACTATCGCGCCAAAACGGAAGAATATGGCGACGATTTTCGTGCGAGCATGGGTGCGGAAGGTGTGCGCGATTTATTGGGGAATCTCAACATTCGCGTTGAGATTGATAATCTTCGGCGCGAGATGGGTACAACCGGCTCCGAAACGAAGATGAAGAAAATCTCCAAGCGCTTGAAAGTATTGGAGGCATTCTGTAAGTCCGGGATTAAACCGGAGTGGATGGTTTTGGCGGTCCTGCCCGTGCTGCCGCCCGAGTTGCGCCCGTTGGTGCCGCTGGACGGCGGACGCTTCGCCACTTCTGATCTGAATGACTTGTATCGTCGCGTTATAAACCGCAACAATCGCTTGAAGCGTTTGCTTGAGTTGAAGGCGCCGGAAATTATCGTGCGCAACGAGAAACGCATGCTGCAGGAGGCGGTTGATTCGTTGCTGGATAACGGCCGTCGTGGCAAAGCCATGACTGGCGCCAACAAGCGGCCGTTAAAATCACTTGCCGATATGATCAAGGGCAAAGGGGGGCGGTTCCGCCAAAATCTGCTGGGTAAACGTGTAGATTACTCCGGGCGCTCGGTAATTGTGGTGGGCCCGCAGCTCAAATTGCACCAATGCGGCTTGCCGAAAAAAATGGCATTGGAATTGTTCAAGCCGTTTATCTTCAATAAACTCGAAATAATGGGTATCGCGAGCACCATAAAAGCGGCCAAACGCGAGGTAGAAAACGAGAGCCCTGTCGTTTGGGATATTCTTGAGGACGTTATTCGCCAGCATCCGGTAATGCTGAACCGGGCTCCTACATTGCATCGGCTTGGAATTCAGGCATTCGAACCGGTGTTGATCGAAGGCAAGGCAATCCAGTTGCATCCATTGGTATGCGCGGCATTCAACGCCGACTTCGACGGTGACCAGATGGCGGTCCACGTGCCGTTATCGCTGGAAGCACAAATGGAATGTCGCACGCTCATGATGTCGACCAACAATGTCTTGTCGCCGGCAAATGGAGAGCCGGTCATCGTGCCATCTCAGGATATCGTGTTGGGGCTGTACTACACCACACGGGAAAAGATCAATGCTCGCGGCGAAGGTATGATGTTTTCCAACATCAGCGAAGTTTCTCGGGCCTACGAGAGCCGCATAATTGAACTGAATGCCAGAATTACGGTGAGAATCAAGGAGTATGACGTAGACGCCGATGGCGAACGTCATGAGAAAACTACGCGTTATGACACCACTGTTGGGCGAGCGCTACTGTCTGAAATTCTCCCCGCCGGGTTGCCTTTTCCGCTGATGAACAAAGTGCTCAAGAAGAAGGAGATTTCCAAGCTCATTAATGCCAGCTTCCGTCGCTGCGGACTTCGCGAAACAGTCATTTTTGCGGACAAATTGATGTATGCGGGGTTCACTTACGCAACACGCGCAGGAATATCGATCTGCCTGGACGACATGCTGACGCCGGTACAGAAGAATGACATCATCGGCGCATCGGAAAGGGAAGTGCAGGAGATTGAGGTTCAGTACACTTCTGGTTTGGTGACACAGGGCGAACGCTATAACAAGGTAGTGGATATATGGGGTCGTGCTGGCGATCAGGTGGCTAAAGCCATGATGGATCAGCTGGGAGTCGAGCCTATAATCGATCTGGAAACCGGAGAAGTCAAAAAAGACAAGAAAGGCAAGGCACTGACACAAGAATCCTTCAATTCGATTTATATGATGGCGGATTCGGGTGCGCGGGGTTCCGCTGCACAGATTCGCCAATTGGCGGGTATGCGCGGCTTGATGGCCAAGCCTGATGGTTCGATCATCGAGACGCCCATCACAGCGAACTTCCGCGAAGGGTTGAACGTGCTGCAGTATTTTATTTCAACGCATGGTGCACGCAAAGGTCTGGCCGATACCGCACTGAAGACCGCCAACTCCGGTTATCTTACCCGTCGCTTGGTCGATGTGACACAGGATCTTGTGGTGACCCAGGACGACTGCGGCACGAGTAATGGCGTCGTAATGAAGGCCTTGGTCGAAGGTGGCGAAGTCATTGAAGCACTACGAGAACGCATACTTGGACGGGTAGTCGCCAACGATGTAATCAACCCGGAGCATCAAGCCGTGATTTATCCGGCCGGCGCGCTACTGGACGAGAGTGCGGTCGATACTATTGAAGCATTGGGTATAGATGAGGTAAAAGTACGCACTCCGCTGACCTGCGAAACTCGTTATGGTTTATGTGCCAAGTGTTATGGACGTGACCTGGGGCGCGGCACTCCCGTAAACGTAGGTGAAGCCGTGGGGGTGATTGCTGCCCAGTCAATTGGTGAGCCAGGTACTCAGCTCACGATGCGCACATTCCACATCGGGGGCGCTGCTTCCAGAACCGCTGTAGCAAGCCAGGTCGAGAGCAAGTCCAACGGCATTGTGCGTTATTCCCCAACCATGCGTTACGTTACCAATTCGCGCAGCGAGCTGATCGCAATTTCCCGGAGCGGCGAAGTAGTGGTACATGATGATAACGGCCGCGAGCGTGAACGCCATAAAGCGCCTTATGGAGCGACATTGCTGATCCGCGACGGTGAAGTGGTCAAAGCGGGGCAGGTCCTGGCGGCGTGGGATCCGCATACCCGCCCCATCATTACAGAATACGCCGGCAAGATTCGCTTCGAGAACGTGGAAGAAGGCGTGACGGTGGCCAAGCAGATAGACGAAGTAACCGGTTTATCTACGCTTGTAGTGATTGATCCGAAGCGGCGTGGCGTGGTGCAGACCAAGGGTTTGCGTCCGATGGTGAAGCTTCTGGATGAAGAGGGAAAGGAAGTGCGGCTCGCAGGTAGCGTTTTATCGGTCAGCATCACTTTCCAGATCGGCTCCGTTATTACGGTCCGGGATGGGCAACAGGTCAGCGTGGGTGAAGTACTGGCTCGTATCCCGCAGGAAAGTTCAAAAACGCGCGACATCACCGGCGGCCTGCCTCGTGTCGCGGAATTGTTTGAAGCGCGCTCTCCGAAGGATGCTGGCGTGTTGGCGGAGGTCACCGGTATTGTGTCCTTCGGCAAGGATACCAAGGGTAAACAGCGCCTGGTAATTACCGATCTGGACGGGATCTCGCATGAGTATCTGATCCCCAAGGAAAAGCACGTCACAGCCCACGATGGACAAGTGGTGAATAAAGGGGAGAGCATCGTCGATGGGCCCGCCGATCCGCATGATATCCTCCGCTTGCTAGGCGTAGAAGCGCTTGCACGCTATATCACTGACGAGGTCCAGGATGTGTATCGACTGCAAGGCGTCAAGATCAATGACAAACACATCGAAGTGATCGTGCGCCAGATGTTGCGGCGTATACAAATTGTGGATGCGGGGGATACACGCTTTATTCCAGGTGAGCAAGTTGAACGGGCGGACCTGTTGTCGGAAAACGAAAGGGTGGTGGCCGAGGACAAACAACCGGCGTCCTATGAATTCATGCTTCTGGGTATCACCAAGGCGTCGCTTTCCACCGATTCGTTCATTTCCGCGGCTTCCTTTCAGGAAACCACACGTGTGCTAACCGAAGCGGCTATCATGGGCAAGCGGGATGACCTGCGAGGCTTAAAAGAAAATGTTATCGTCGGTCGGCTTATCCCTGCAGGCACGGGCCTTGCCTTCCATAATACCCGCAAGAAACAGAAACTGTTGTTAAATGCAGGAGAGAAGATAGGTTTGGGAGAGGAAGATGCAGGAGAAATGCGGAATAGTGGATATACTGTCTAACGAATAAAGGGATTGGATCAGCGACAGCCATGCGAGATAACGCCAACATCATATTTGTGTCTGGTGGAAAACTTAATTATGCCCATTGATATTGACGCGATAATTGCCGAGACACGTGGCAAAAACTTCGAGCTCTACGAAGATTATGTTAATCCGGTATTCGTCAAAGTCTTACGCACGCTCGGTTTCAATCGAACGTGGGTGAGAGGCGAGGGACCTTATCTTTGGGATGAGCACGGCACGCGCTACCTTGATTTCCTGACCAACTGGGGCGTTTTCAATTTTGGACGCCGTCATCCTGCCATTCGCGGCGCCTTGCAGCAGGTGCTGGACACCGATTTCCCCGGATGGATCGGTTTCGACGCTCCACCCCTTGCGGCTGCGCTGGCACGCGAACTCGTGAAGCGCATGTCGCCTGGTCTGGACACTGTTTATTTCAGCAACTCGGGAACCGAAGCGATCGAAGCAGCGATCAAATTCGCGCGTGCCTATACAGGGCGGCCCTGCACCGCTCATCTTGCTAAAGCCTTCCATGGTCTGACCATGGGGGCGCTATCTCTAAATGGAGAAGCGAGTTTCCGGAGGGGTTTCGAGCCGATGCTTCCCGGTAGCTCGGAAGTATATCTTGGGGATCTCGCGGGTCTTGAGTCACGTCTTGCCCGGGGCGATGTTGCTGCCTTTGTCCTTGAGCCTATTCAGGGCAAGGGCGTTAATATCGCCAGTAACGAGTATCTACTCGGCGCTCAGGAGTTGTGCCGGAAATACGGTACCTTATTGATTTGTGACGAAGTTCAATCGGGTATGGGGCGGACTGGGCGCTTTCTCGCCAGCCAATGGGTCGAGGGACTCCGCCCTGATATCATCTGTCTCTCCAAAGCGCTTTCGGGTGGTTATATCCCGCTGGGTGCGACTATTACGCGCCGCGCTGTTTATGATAGTGTTTACGATGGCATGCATCGGGCGATTGTTCATGCTTCGACGTTCGGTATGGGTAATATGGCAATGGCGGCCGGCCTGGCCTCGCTCAGCGTTCTGGACGATGAGAAGCTAATGGATCGGGCCATTGAGCTCGGTGCACGTTTTCGCACGGGTATCGAGGCCATGGTGCCCCGCTTCGAATTTCTGAAGGGCGTGCGTCAACGTGGCCTAATGATCGCCATTGAGTTCGGTCAACCCGAATCGATGTCTCTCAGGGCGGCCTGGGCTATGGTCAACAAGATGGATGAGAATCTTTTCGCCCAAGCGATCGTTCTTCCGCTCCTGGACGATCATCATATCTTGACTCAGGTAGCGGGACACGCCATGCCCATCGTAAAAATTCTTCCACCCTTGAATATCAGCGAAGCTGATGTGGATTGGTTCCTGGAAGCGCTAGAGGATGTGATGGTAAAATTGCACAAGTTTCCCGGACCAGCGTGGGAGGTATTGAAGAAGCTGGGCAACCACGCGCTTACCGCAAAGCGGCGCGAAGTTCGCGCTGCCTCCACCTGACGTTAAATACCGGATACTGGATATGCCGCGACTCGGTTCCGTGTAGATCATCCATACGGACGCCGACAAACACAGAGTCTGGCTTTCTGGCGAATGTGGGGACTAGGACTACTGAAGTAGGCTTGTTCAGCCGCAGGCGCCTGATAGATATACTATTGGTGCTCTTCGCCAGGCAACTATAAGCTCGATCCAGATCACAGGCTCTGCCGCCATTATGCTGTCGGCAGCTATACCATGAATGCATCGTCCTGCCAGAAAGCCTGTCGGTCAGACGCATGCCGGTTATCCAAATAAGAGTAAGAGGGATGGCCAAAGACCATTTGGAACAGACGTTTAAGGTTTTAAGAATTGTATTTTCACCAGAAATCAAAAAAGACTTTAGCTTGACATCACATGATAAACCCCCTAGAATTCGCAGTTTTTTAGCCGTCCCTGGATAAAAATATCTGGCGCGGAAAGATAGAAAATTTCATATTGCCAGCGGGACGGCTATATTGCCATCCCGATTTTGTAGAGAATAAAATGCCGACAATCAGTCAGTTAGTACGCAAGCCTCGTGCGGCGAGACGTGTGAAGAGCAAGGTTCCAGCGCTGGGAAATAGTCCCCAGAAACGGGGGGTATGCACCCGAGTCTATACAACTACGCCAAAAAAACCGAACTCGGCTTTGCGCAAGGTGGCGAGGGTTCGTCTGACTAACGGTTTTGAGGTGTCCAGTTACATTGGTGGAGAGGGACATAATCTACAGGAACACTCCGTAGTGCTGATTCGTGGCGGCCGCGTCAAGGATTTGCCGGGCGTTCGCTATCACACCGTAAGGGGTAGTCTGGATACTGCCGGAGTAAAAGATCGCAAACAGAGTCGTTCCAAATATGGCGCCAAAAGGCCGAAATAGGCTTAAGAGCGGTTTGAGCGTTAGCGCCGGATAATATTGAACTGAATACGTTGTTACTTAAGCTGAATAATTACCCCCAAGGTTAGAAAATGCCAAGACGGAGAGAAGTTCCAAAACGAGAAATTTTGCCGGATCCCAAGTACCACAGTACCGAGGTGGCGAAATTCGTCAATGTGCTGATGACCCGGGGAAAGAAGTCGGTAGCGGAACGCATTATTTACGGCGCAATGGATCAAATCCAGAAGAAAACGGGCAAGGACCCGGTGGAAGTGTTCACGCAGGCGCTATCCAATGTTCGTCCCATGGTGGAAGTAAAAAGCCGTCGTGTCGGCGGAGCCAACTATCAAGTCCCCGTAGAGGTGCGATCGATTCGGCGAAATGCGCTGGCGATGCGCTGGTTGCGCGATGCTGCCCGGAAACGAGCAGAAAAATCGATGGGCGCGCGACTTGCCGGTGAATTAGCGGAAGCAGCTGAAGGCCGGGGCGGCGCCGTCAAGAAGCGTGAGGAAGTTCATCGTATGGCAGAGGCGAATAAGGCATTTGCACATTACCGGTTCTAGCGGCAGTTACGGCGACGATCACCGAAATTCAGGTCCCTGGCTGACCTGTTTCCGAAACAAATTCATTTTATTACTTGGCTGAGCGCTTTGCTCCGACAAATAAAACCTTAAGGTTCAAGAATCGTGGCAAGAAAAACCCCTATCGAGCGTTATCGGAATATCGGCGTAATGGCGCATATCGACGCCGGCAAGACTACGACCACGGAACGCATACTGTTCTATACCGGTATATCGCACAAAATTGGCGAAGTGCATGACGGCGCAGCAACGATGGATTGGATGGAGCAAGAGCAGGAGCGCGGCATTACCATCACTTCCGCGGCGACCACCTGCTTTTGGAAGGGGATGGAAAAAAACTATCCTGATCATCGCATCAATATTATCGATACCCCGGGTCACGTTGACTTCACCATCGAAGTGGAGCGGTCGCTACGTGTCCTCGACGGGGCTTGCACCGTATTCTGCGCCGTTGGCGGAGTGCAGCCTCAGACTGAAACAGTATGGCGTCAGGCCAATAAGTACAAGGTCCCACGGCTGGCATTCGTCAATAAAATGGATCGTGCCGGCGCCAATTTCATGCGCGTTCATGAACAAATTCAATCTCGCCTGAAAGCGCATCCGGTACCCGTACAACTACCTATCGGTGCGGAAGATAAATTCGAAGGCGTTATCGATCTGATAAAGATGAAAGGCATTTATTGGGACGATGCGAGCCAGGGGCTTAAGTTTGAGGAGCGGGATATACCCGCCGATTTGCTGGAGAATGCCAAGCAGTGGCGTGAAAAAATGGTGGAAACCGCCGCCGAGGCGAATGAAGAGTTGATGAACAAATATCTTGAAGAGGGCGATTTATCTCCGGCCGACATCAAGAAAGGGCTACGCATTCGTACGATCGGAAACGAGATCGTTCCCATGCTTTGTGGTTCGGCATTCAAGAACAAGGGTGTGCAGGCGATGCTGGACGCCGTCCTGGACTACTTGCCTTCGCCAGTAGATATCAGCGCGATCAATGGAGAAGATGAGAAGGGCGGACATGATGAACGCCATGCAAACGACGAGGAGCCGTTTTCTGGATTGGCATTCAAAATTGCCACCGACCCTTATGTTGGCCAATTAATCTTTTTCCGCGTTTACTCTGGCGTGGTGTCTTCCGGTGATACCATCTATAACCCCCTTAAAGGGCGGAAGGAACGAATTGGAAGATTGCTGCAAATGCATGCTAATCAGCGAGAGGAAATCAAGGAGGTGAGGGCTGGTGACATCGCCGCTGCGGTAGGCTTGAAAGAGGCTGTTACCGGTGACACCTTGTGCGATCCCACCGCTGTGATCACATTGGAGCGGATGATATTTCCGGAACCCGTGATTCACGTTGCCGTGGAACCGAAGACTAAGCTTGACCAGGAAAAGATGGGAATGGCATTGAATCGTCTGGCACAAGAAGATCCGTCCTTTCGCGTTCGCACTGACGAAGAGTCGGGACAAACTATTATTTCCGGCATGGGCGAACTGCATCTTGAAATTATTGTAGAACGGATGAAGCGGGAATTTGGCGTGGAAGCCAACGTGGGCGCTCCTCAGGTCGCTTATCGTGAAGCCATCAAGAAGCCGGTAGAGGTCGAGGGTAAATTCATCAAGCAATCCGGCGGGCGGGGCCAATATGGTCACGTCTGGCTCAAGCTGGAGCCGAATGAGGCGGGTAAGGGATTTGAGTTCGTTGATGCAATCAAGGGTGGAACGGTACCGCGCGAATACATTCCGGCGGTAGAAAAAGGATTGCTGGAGACGCTTCCGAATGGTGTGCTGGCAGGCTTTCCAGTGGTGGATGCCAAAGTTACGTTATTTGATGGTTCTTATCACGACGTGGATTCGAATGAGAATGCGTTCAAAATGGCCGCTTCGATCGCGTTCAAGGATGGCATGCGCAAGGCGAGTCCAGTGTTGCTGGAACCCATGATGGCAGTGGAAGTGGAAACGCCAGCGGATTTCATGGGCAATGTGGTAGGCGACTTGTCATCCCGTCGCGGAATGATCCAGGGTATGGACGACTTGCCCGGTCTCAAGGTGATACGTGCGGAAGTCCCGCTGGCGGAGATGTTTGGCTACTCGACTTCGCTGCGATCCGCGACTCAGGGGCGGGCGACCTATACCATGGAATTCAAGCAATATTCTGAAGCACCGAAAAATGTGGCTGAAGCAATTATTAATAAGAAATAACGGTAATCAAGTAAAGGAACGATCATGGCAAAGAGTAAATTTGAGCGGACGAAGCCGCACGTAAACGTTGGCACGATAGGGCATGTGGATCATGGCAAGACCACATTAACGGCGGCGATCACCATGGTATTGACGAAGAAGTTTGGTGGTGAGGCGAAGAGTTACGCGCAGATTGACTCGGCGCCGGAAGAGAAGGCGCGAGGCATCACCATCAACACATCGCACGTAGAGTACGAGACGGTGAAGCGTCACTATGCGCACGTTGACTGTCCGGGCCACGCCGACTACGTCAAGAACATGATTACCGGTGCTGCGCAGATGGATGGCGCGATACTGGTCGTATCGGCTGCGGACGGACCGATGCCGCAGACCCGCGAACACATACTTCTGGCGCGTCAGGTAGGGGTTCCCTACATAGTTGTCTACATGAACAAAGCGGACATGGTAGACGACGACGAACTGCTGGAACTGGTGGAAATGGAAGTACGGGAACTGTTGTCCAAATACAACTTTCCGGGAGACGACACCCCCATCATCATCGGTTCTGCCCTCAAAGCACTCGAAGGCGATCAGAGCGACATAGGCGAGCCCTCCATATTCAAGCTGGCGGATGCGCTCGACAGCTACATTCCTGAGCCTGTTCGCGCGATAGACGGCCCCTTCCTGATGCCGGTGGAAGACGTTTTCTCCATCTCCGGACGCGGCACCGTAGTCACTGGACGAGTAGAGCGCGGCATCGTCAAGGTAGGCGAGGAAATCGAGATAGTGGGACTCAAGCCCACCATCAAGACAGTATGTACCGGCGTGGAGATGTTCAGGAAACTGCTGGACCAGGGGCAGGCGGGCGACAACGTTGGCGTATTGCTGCGAGGCACCAAGCGAGAAGACGTCGAGCGTGGTCAGGTATTGGCCAAGCCTGGCACCATCAACCCGCACACCAAATTCACCGCCGAGATATACGTACTGAGCAAAGAAGAAGGTGGGCGTCACACCCCGTTTTTCCAGGGCTATCGGCCCCAGTTCTACTTTCGCACCACCGACGTAACGGGTGCGATTGAATTGCCTGCGGGCACCGAGATGGTCATGCCGGGCGACAACGTCTCCGTGACGGTCAACCTGATTGCGCCGATTGCGATGGAAGAAGGTCTGCGTTTTGCCATTCGCGAGGGCGGCAGAACCGTTGGCGCAGGCGTGGTGGCAAAGATTATAGAGTAATAACAGGATCAAGGATAGGATTTGAGATTTCGTGCCACAGCACCGAATCGTCAATTCGAAATCCAAATCCTCAACCTGAGGTTCGTTTATGCAAAGTCAAAAAATTCGTATTCGTCTGAAAGCGTTTGATTACCGATTGATCGATAAATCGGCGATGGAAATCGTTGAAACCGCCAAACGGACGGGGGCGGTAGTTAAAGGACCTGTACCTCTGCCGACGCGCATTGAGCGCTTCGACGTATTGCGGTCCCCTCACGTCAATAAAACATCACGCGATCAGTTCGAGATTCGGACTCATCTGCGCCTGATGGACATCATGGACCCCACTGATAAAACGGTGGATGCCTTGATGAAGTTGGATCTCCCCGCAGGGGTTGATGTAGAAATAAAGTTATGAGTTGCTGAATTTAATCTTTAGTTAATCGTTTTTTTGACGAATAATCTGAATCCCTGATTTAAACAAATGTACTTGCCGGTCAATTGTAATCGGCACCTTTTCTGAAAAGGTAATTAAAATGAGTTTAGGGCTTGTCGGCCGCAAGATTGGCATGACTCGTATTTTCACCGACGATGGCGATAGCCAGCCGGTCACAGTACTTGACGTGTCCAACAATCGTGTAACCCAAATCAAAACACCGGCCACTGATGGCTATTCCGCAGTGCAGGTCACTTTCGGCAAACGCCGTGCCATTCGCGTCAACAAACCTGCAGCGGGGCATTTTGCCAAAGCTGCAGTGGAAGCCGGTCATGTCCTTAAGGAATTCCGTGTGGGGCAGGAGGTAACTGATAGTCTCAAGCCCGGTGTAGTCGTAGGTTCGGAGATTTTCCGCGTTGGCCAAAAAGTGGATGTGACCGGTATTACCATCGGAAAGGGTTATGCTGGCGTAATCAAGCGTCACGGTTTTTCCTCAAACCGTGCCAGCCATGGTAATTCCAGATCTCACAACGTTCCAGGTTCCATCGGAATGGCGCAGGACCCTGGTCGTGTTTTCCCCGGGAAGCGCATGTCCGGACATCTAGGTAGCGTAAAACGCACCACCCAGAACCTTGAGGTACTGCGGGTTGATGCCGAGCGTGGCCTGTTGCTCATCAAGGGTGCGATACCCGGATCGAAAGGCGGGGACGTGGTGGTGCATCCGAGCGCAAAGATCAGCAAGATTGTTGCAAAGCCTGCTGTAAAGGTTGATGCAAAAGCGGCGGCAAAAAGCGGTACGAAGTCCGGTAAGAAGGCGGGTGCATAATGGAACTTAAACTCATTGGCGATAATGGTCAGTCGGATGCTAGTGTTTCGGCTCCTGATTCCCTTTTCGGTCGGGAGTACAACGAAGCCCTGGTGCATCAAGTGGTGACCGCTTACCTCGCAAACGCTCGTAGCGCCAACCGCGCCCAAAAGGGACGTTCGGATGTTGCCAAGTCCACTCGCAAGCCCTGGCGGCAAAAAGGTACGGGGCGCGCACGCGCCGGTATGGCGTCGAGCCCGTTGTGGCGTGGTGGTGGAAAAATTTTTCCCAACAGTCCTGAAGAGAATTTTAGCCACAAGGTCAATCGTAAAATGTATCGTGCTGGTATGGGGGCTATCTTATCCCAGCTTGTCCGTGAAAACCGATTGTCAGTGGTGGAAAATTTTGCCCTGGATACGCCAAAGACCAAAGCCCTGGCTGGAAAACTGAAAGATATGAAATTGGATGAGGTCATGATCGTTACCGATAGTGTGGATGAAAATCTCTATTTGTCATCACGAAATCTGCCTCTCGTAAAGGTAGTGGAAGCGGGTCACGTCGACCCGGTCAGCCTTCTGCGCTTTGCCAACGTGCTGATAACTCGCGGCGCATTGGCCAAGATGGAGGAAATGCTTGCATGAGCACGCAAACATTCAATCCGGAACGTCTGATGCAGGTCATTTTGTCACCGCAAGTGTCGGAGAAGGCTACCTATATCGCTGAAAAGCATAACCAGGTCATTTTTCGCGTGACGCAGGATGCTACGAAGCCCGAGATCAAAGCAGCGGTCGAGCTACTGTGGAAGGGCCAGAATATTGAGGTAGAGAGCGTGCAGGTCGCTAACGTCAAAGGCAAGGAAAAGCGCTTTGGTCGTTTCATGGGCCGCCGCCGCAACTGGAAGAAAGCTTATGTCAACATAAAGGCTGGTCAGGAAATAAATTTTTCTGAAATTGCTCAAGGAGAAGTCAAATAATGGCACTGGTTAAAGTCAAACCAACCTCTCCCGGCCGCCGCGCAGTTGTCAAGGTAGTTAATCCAGGTTTGCATAAAGGTGAACCTTATGCCAGGCTCCTGGAGAAGCAGAATCATACAGCGGGACGCAACAATAAAGGTCGCATTACTACCCGCCACATGGGCGGTGGCCACAAGCAACATTATCGCATTGTGGATTTCCGCCGTAATAAGGATGGTATCGTTGCCAAGGTAGAACGGCTGGAATACGATCCGAATCGCAGCGCAAATCTGGCATTACTTTGCTATGTCGATGGGGAGCGGCGCTATATCGTCGCACCGAGCGGCATTGCCGCCGGCATGCAATTGATGAGCGGCGTGGATGCGCCGATCAAGAACGGTAACGCGCTGCCGCTGCGCAATATTCCGGTGGGTAGCACAATTCACTGCGTGGAAATGATGCCCGGGAAAGGTGCGCAACTGGCCCGCTCTGCAGGTACGTCGGTGCAGCTTCTGGCACGCGAGGGTGATTATGCCCAGCTTCGCCTGCGTTCCGGAGAAATCCGAAGGGTGCACGTAAACTGCCGCGCCACGATAGGCGAGGTCGGAAACGAGGAGCATAATTTGCGATCGATCGGTAAAGCAGGTGCACAGCGCTGGCGCGGCATTCGGCCTACAGTGCGCGGTGTGGTGATGAATCCTGTAGATCATCCCCATGGTGGAGGTGAAGGTAAAACCGCTGCAGGGCGTCATCCAGTCAGCCCATGGGGGACACCAGCCAAAGGTTTCCGTACTCGTGCCAATAAGCGTACCGATGGTATGATTGTGCGGCGCCGTTATTCAAATAAAGGGTAATGAATCATGGGACGTTCTGTAAAAAAAGGTCCATTTGTTGACTTGCATCTGATAGCCAAAGTGGAGACTGCGCGCGCTACCAATGACAAGCGCCCGATCAAAACCTGGTCGCGTCGGTCAACTGTTCTACCGGATTTTATTGGTTTAACCATTGCGGTACATAATGGTAAACAGCATATCCCGGTATACGTTACCGAGAACATGGTAGGACACAAGCTTGGAGAATTCTCTCACACTCGTACTTTCAAGGGACATTCAGGCGACAGGAAAGTTGCGGCTGGATCGAAGAGATAGGGATAATCAATTATGCAAACAACTGCCGTATTGCGTGGGGTCAGGTTATCCGAACAGAAGGGTCGGTTGGTGGCGGATCAGATTCGGGGATTACCTGTGGATCGAGCGCTTAATCTGCTTGCCTTCAGTCCCAAAAAAGGCGCTGTCATTATTCGTAAGCTGCTCGAATCGGCCATCGCCAATGCTGAGCATAATGATGGAGCGGATATAGACGAATTAAAGGTATCGACGATATATGTGGATCGTGGACCGTCAATGATGCGTACCAGCGCCCGCGCCAAGGGGCGTGGCAATCGCATCGTCAAGCCAACTTGTCATATTCTTCTTACTGTTGGCGACAAAGCCGGCAACAAAAAATAAGGACGTACCAGGACATTATGGGACAAAAAATAAATCCGACGGGTTTCCGCCTTTCTGTACTTAAAAACTGGTCGTCGAAGTGGTATGCCAATACAAAAAATTTTCCCGGGATGCTGAACGAAGATATAAAGGTTCGGGAATATCTTAAAAAGAAATTGGCGCACGCATCCGTCGGTCGCGTAATCATCGAACGGCCGTCCAAGAATGCGCGCATTACCATTTACAGTTCACGTCCCGGTGTCGTAATCGGCAAGAAAGGCGAAGATATAGAAGTTCTGCGCGGTGTGCTACAAAAGCTTATGGGTGTTCCGGTGCACGTAAACATCGAGGAAATCCGCAAGCCGGAAATTGATGCGCAATTGATTGCAGACAATATTGCGCAGCAGTTAGAGAAACGTATCATGTTTCGTCGTGCCATGAAACGCGCGATGCAGAACGCAATGCGCTTAGGTGCCCAAGGCATCAAAATCATGAGTGCCGGGCGATTGAACGGTATTGAAATTGCTCGCACCGAATGGTACCGTGAAGGCCGTGTGCCGCTTCACACCTTGCGTGCTGATCTGGACTACGGTGTTTCGGAAGCCAAGACCACATACGGTGTGATCGGAATCAAAGTTTGGGTATTCAAGGGCGAAGTGATAGGACGTAACGAGCAATCGGGGGCACTTGGGCCAGCAACGCAAGCACCGACTCCTGCGGGAGAACCGGAAGCCAGACGTCCAGCAAGGAAGCCGGCTGGCAGGGGTGAACCCAGGACCGACGCAAGAACGAGCGAGAGGAAAATTGCCAGAAAACCTGAGAACACGGTTGAAGCGCCCTCCTCCAAGTCTGCAACTATAACGCCAGGAGCAAAAGATGCAGCAGCCAGCTAGAACGAAGTACCGCAAACAGCAAAAAGGACGTAATACCGGGGTTGCAACCCGCGGTGCGAAAGTCAGTTTTGGGGAATATGGTCTCAAGGCAGTTGGCCGTGGTCGATTAACAGCGCGACAGATCGAGGCTGCGCGGCGCGCAATGAGCCGTCACATAAAGCGCGGCGGGCGTATCTGGATCCGAATATTTCCGGATAAACCGATTTCCCATAAACCAGCCGAGGTTCGGATGGGCAATGGGAAGGGAAATCCGGAGTACTTTGTGGCGGAAATTCAGCCCGGTAAAATGCTGTATGAAATGGACGGCGTTGATGAAGCGCTGGCGCGACAAGCCTTTCGTTTAGCTGCGTCCAAGCTGCCGATTCTGACTACATTCGTTGTAAGACAGGTAGGCGGTTAATTATGAAAAAGAAAACTAAAGACCTTAGATCCCGGAATCCGGTAGAGTTGCAGCAGGAGTTGTTAGAGCTCCTACGGGCGCAGTTTGGCCTGCGGATGCAGCACACAACACAGCAGTTGAGTAATACCAACCAATTACGTAACGTGCGCCGGGATATCGCGCGCGCAAAAACCATACTTAGCCAGAAGGCAAAGCAGTCATGAGTGAAGCTAATTTAAGCCGCACCCTCAGCGGAAAAGTGTTGAGTGATAAGATGGATAAGACCATTACTGTTTTGGTCGAACGTAAAGTTAAGCATCCCCTCTATGGGAAGATTATGGTTCGTTCAAAAAAATACCACGTTCATGACGAGAGTAACGAGTTTCATCCAGGTGATATGGTAGTAATCGAAGAATGCCGGCCTCTCTCTAAAACAAAAGCCTGGCGCGTGGTTAAGTTAATGGAGAAGGGCAACCAAGTCAGTTGATTTACTGACGAGCCCGATAGGCCAATATTTCTTTTTCCTTGTTTTTCTCGCGGGATTAACTTATAATTCGGCCTCTTCGTTTTTCAGATCTTTAATTTTGGCAGTCATCAATTGGTGACTTCATAACCCGGACGGGTTCCAATACTATCCACACCTCGGTCTCGGGGCGGGAAAAGTTGGAAAGAGTGAGTAAAAAATGATCCAAATGCAATCGATTCTGCAAGTCGCGGACAATACTGGTGCTCGTTCGATCATGTGCATCAAGGTGCTGGGCGGATCCAGGCGGCGTTACGCTGGTATTGGCGACATTATAAAAGTCAGCATCAAGGATGTTGCGCCGCGGGGACGCGTCAAGAAAGGCGAAGTGTACAATGCGGTGGTGGTTCGCACTTCAAAAGGAGTGCGTCGCGCTGACGGTTCGTTAATCAAATTTGACAGTAACGCTGCCGTGTTGTTGAACGCCAAGCTGGAGCCAATTGGTACGCGTATTTTTGGACCGGTAACGCGGGAATTGCGTAATGCACGTTTCATGAAAATTGTTTCGCTTGCGCCAGAAGTTTTGTAGGCGCGGTAAGGACTGAATATGCGAAAGATAAAGAAAGGTGATGATGTTGTTGTCATCACCGGCAAGGATAAGGGCAAGCGTGGCACGGTGCTGCGCGCGGTGAATGCTGACTTGGTGGTGGTCGAGGGCGTCAATAAGGTCAAGAAACATCAGCGGCCCAATCCAAATAAGGGAGCCACGGGTGGAATCGTCGAAATGGAGAATCCAATTCAGGTCTCGAATATAGCGATTTATAATCCCTTCACTCGTAAAGCCGACCGTGTGGGTTTCAGAATTCAGGAAGGCAAAGGTAAAGTCCGTTATTTCAAGTCGAGCGGCGAACTGCTTGATGCCTGAATAGGTTAAGGAAAGAATATGGCTCGTCTACAAGAGTATTACCGCGACACTGTAGTCCAACAATTAATGCAGCAATTTGGCTACAAGTCTGTGATGGAAGTCCCCCGCATCGAGAAAATCACGCTTAATATGGGTGTGGGAGAGGCGGTCGCCGATAAGAAGGTCATGGATAGCGCCGTAAGCGATATGCAAAAAATTGCAGGGCAGAAGCCGGTGGTGACAAAGGCGAAAAAATCCATCGCGACGTTTAAGGTTCGTGATGGATATCCGGTGGGCTGCATGGTTACATTGCGCCGTATTCGCATGTATGAATTTTTGGACCGACTGGTTAGCGTGGCTATACCGCGTATTCGTGATTTTCGCGGTGTTTCCGGCAGGGCATTTGATGGGCGGGGAAATTACAACATGGGTGTAAAAGAGCAAATCATTTTTCCTGAAATTGAATATGACAAAATCGACGCGCTAAGGGGCATGAATATAACCATCACCACCACCGCAAAAACGGATGCGGAGGCGAAAGCGTTGTTGGCGGCATTTAAATTTCCATTTAAAAATTGAGAGTAGCATGGCCAAAATAGCTGTGATTAACCGCGACTTGAAACGACGCGAAACCGTAAAGAAATATGCGCCTCGGCGCGCTGAATTGTCGGCCATAATTAACGATGCCAATTCGAGCGATGAAGATCGACATTCTGCCAGGATCAAGCTTCAGATGTTGCCGCGCAACTCAAGTCCGGTGCGTCTGCGTAATCGTTGCTCCCTGACTGGTCGTCCACGTGGCGTTTACAGCAAGTTCGGTCTGGGCCGCAGCAAACTCCGCGATATTGCGATGAGCGGGGAGATTCCCGGCATAATCAAGGCCAGTTGGTAAGATTGAGCGACATAATATTTTGGGCGCGTCTAAATACTAATGAACCAAACGCGACTTTCGTTCATACAAAAGGCGGACCCAACATGATCAATTTAATAATTTCAGAGATTAGTATATTTTCCGGTTACGGAATCTGGATTTCTAGAGGTATCCCTAGATGAGCATGAGTGACCCTATCGCCGATATGCTGACGCGGATTCGTAACGCGCAGCTTTCCGAAAAAACATCCGTTGTAATGCCCGCGTCCAAGCTCAAAGCTGCGATTGCGCAAGTATTGAAGGATGAAGGTTACGTCGAGGATTTCGCGGTTCACCAAGCGGACGGAAAGCCGCTGTTGGATATCAGTTTAAAATATTACGCGGGACGTCCTGTAATTGAAAAAATTGAACGTGTTAGCCGTCCCGGCCTGAGGATTTACAAAGCCAGCGACAAGCTTCCTAATGTGATGAACGGGTTGGGCGTAGCGATCGTCTCCACTTCAAAAGGTGTAATGACGGAGCGAAAGGCGCGCGCCAATGGCGTTGGCGGTGAAGTACTATGCATTGTGGCTTAAGGATATAAAAAATGTCTCGAGTGGGTAAAAATCCTGTGCTGATTCCCGCAGGTGTTGAGGTAACGCTTTCCGCCTCTGAAGTGTCGATAAAGGGACCGCTGGGCGCGTTGCAGCGCAATCTGGTTTCAGACATCTCTGTCGAGCGTGAGGGCGATAGTTTGCTTGTTAAAGCTGCGAATGATTCGAAACACGCAAATGCGATGTCTGGTACGATGCGCGCATTGCTTGCCAATATGGTCAAGGGAGTTACCAGCGGTTTCCAAAAGAAACTGACACTGGTTGGAGTAGGCTATCGTGCTCAGGCGGCGAATGATGTTCTAAACTTGACTCTGGGATTTTCACACCCCGTCGCTCACAAGATGCCTGAGGGCGTTAAAGTGGAAACGCCCACTCAAACCGAGGTCATTATCAAGGGAATGGATAAGCAACAGGTCGGCCAGGTCGCGGCTGACGTACGTGCTTACCGCAAGCCGGAACCTTATAAGGGGAAGGGTGTGCGTTATTCCGATGAAGTCATCGTTATGAAAGAAACCAAGAAAAAATAATTGGGGTAGATATGCCGAATCCAACAAAATCCCGTTTGCGCCGTGCTCGTCGGACGCGCGCCAAGATCGCCGAGCTGAAGATGGTGCGGTTGTCGGTGCATCGCAGCAATTGTCATATTTATGCACAGTTGATAGATGGCTCCGGCGGGAAGGTCTTGACCAGTGCATCTACTTTGGAGCCGGAGCTTCGCAAGGAGTTGCCCAATGGCGGCACCGTTGATGCAGCGGCGGCAGTTGGGAAACGCGTTGCAGAAAAAGCCAGAGGTTTAGGTATCGAGACGGTTTCATTCGACCGCTCGGGGTTCAAATATCATGGGCGCGTAAAGGCATTAGCCGAAGCTGCTCGTGAACATGGCCTCAAATTCTAACTGAGGGAAGATAATGGCTAAAATGCAAGGACGCATGCAAGGAAAGGTGCCTCAGGGTGATGATCGAGGTGATGGCCTTAAGGAAAAGATGGTGGCGATTAATCGGGTCACCAAAGTAGTCAAAGGAGGTCGTATCCTCGGATTTGCCGCGCTGACGGTAGTTGGGAACGGGGATGGCGCTGTCGGCATGGGTAAAGGTAAATCCCGCGAAGTGCCGGTTGCCGTACAAAAGGCAATGGATGAAGCCCGCCGCAAGATGATCAAGGTAAGCTTGAAGAATGGCACGCTACATCACCCAGTCATCGGCAGACATGGCGCTGCTACAGTCTATATGCAGCCTGCGTCCGAAGGAACCGGTATTATTGCCGGTGGGCCGATGCGGGCAATATTCGAAGTGATGGGTGTTCATAATATTCTCGCCAAATGTATCGGTTCAACCAACCCTTATAATGTAGTGCGTGCGACTTTGCATGGACTGCAAGCGATGAATACGCCCGCGGAAATCGCAGCCAAGAGGGGCAAGAGTGTGGAAGAAATCATGGGCTTGGCGAAATGACTACGGATAAAAAAAAGATTAAAGTGACTTTAGTCAAAAGCCTGATCGGTACGAAACGATCGCATCGTGCGACTGCACGTGGGTTGGGACTGCGCGGAATAAATAGTAGCGCTGAGTTGGAGAATACTCCGGCTGTGCGAGGTATGATTAATAATATTTATTACCTTGTAAAGAGTGAGGCCTAGATGCAGCTGAATTCGATTAAGCCAGCCGGTGGCGCCAAGCATGCAAGGCGGCGTTTGGGGCGCGGCATCGGTTCCGGCCTCGGCAAAACTGCCGGACGAGGTCACAAGGGACAAAAATCCCGCTCTGGCGGTTTTCATAAAGTAGGTTTTGAAGGCGGCCAGATGCCCCTTCAACGTCGTTTGCCCAAGCGTGGTTTTGTATCACTTACCCGGAGCGCTACCGCTGAAGTGCGACTGTCGGCCTTGGAAAAATTGCCAGGAAATGAAATCGATATCCTCATCCTGAAACAGGCAGGGGTTATTCCCGGATCTGCTTTGAGTGCGAAGGTGATACTTTCCGGAAAGGTCGAGCGTGCACTTAAGTTGCAGGGAATTGCAGTAACGAAAGGCGCGAAGGCTGCCATCGAAGCCGTTGGGGGCAGCGTTGAATAAACTCGAGAGGATACAGATTGGCCGCTAGCGAATCCCTGCGGGGACTCTCCGGAAAACTTGGCGACTTGAAACGTCGGTTGTGGTTTTTGTTGCTCGCATTAGTCGTCTATCGAATCGGTGCGCATGTTCCGGTACCAGGTATCGACCCAGTGGTGCTAAAAGACCTGTTCGAGTCGCAGCAAGGGGGCATCCTTGGGATGTTCAACATGTTTTCGGGTGGCGCGCTTTCCCGTTTCTCGATCTTTGCACTCGGGATCATGCCGTATATTTCTGCTTCTATTATTATGCAATTGGGTACAGTTGCGTTCCCTTATCTGGAAGCGCTGAAGAAGGAGGGGGAATCAGGCCGCAGGAAAATTACCCAATACACTCGATACGGTACGTTGGGATTGGCGCTGCTGCAGGGTTATGGCATATCGATTGCGTTGCAATCCCAGCCCGGATTGGTGATCGAGCCTGGGCCGATGTTCCTGTTGACAACGGTGATAACCTTGGTTACCGGAACGATATTTCTAATGTGGCTAGGCGAACAGATTACTGAACGCGGCATCGGGAATGGTATATCGCTCATAATTTTTGCCGGCATAGCAGCGGGGCTTCCCAGCGCAATTGGCGGTACGCTGGAACTGGTCAGAACTGGTGCAATGCATTTTCTGGTTGCATTGGGGATCTTTGTGGCGGCAACGGCAGTGACAGCCTTCGTGGTTTTCGTCGAGCGGGGTCAGCGCAAGATACTAGTGAATTATGCGAAGCGCCAGGTGGGACGAAAAGTTTATGGCGGCCAAAGCTCTCATTTGCCGTTGAAGCTGAATATGTCCGGTGTGATTCCTCCGATCTTTGCTTCCAGCATCATATTATTTCCAGCTACGCTGGCAGGCTGGTTTGCGACGGGCGAATCCATGAGTTGGTTGAAGGATATGAGCGGCGCGCTATCGCCGGGCCAACCGATTTACGTGATCATGTATGCTGCAATGATCATATTTTTCTGTTTCTTTTATACCGCGCTTGTATTTAATCCCAGAGAAACTGCCGAGAATCTGAAAAAAAGCGGGGCTTTCATCCCTGGGATTCGTCCGGGCGAGCAGACAGCCCGGTATATCGAACGCATTATGCTAAGACTTACCCTGGCCGGAGCGATTTATGTAACACTCGTGTGTTTGCTGCCGGAATTCCTGATCTTGAAATGGAACGTGCCATTTTACTTTGGAGGGACGTCTCTCCTCATTATCGTGGTGGTTACCATGGACTTCATGGCGCAGGTTCAGGCGTACATAATGTCCCATCAGTATGAGAGCTTGCTGAAGAAAACCAACTTCAAAGGCGGCGGCGGATTACCGGCAAGATAGTTACATCTAAGGATAGGATGGCCAAAGAAGAAACGATACAAATGCAGGGCGAGATACTCGAAACGTTGCCAAACGCAACCTTCCGTGTCAAGCTGGAAAATGGGCACGTCGTGCTGGGCCATATTTCCGGAAAAATGCGAATGCATTACATTCGGATTTTACCTGGTGATAAGGTAACGGTGGATTTGACGCCATACGATTTAAGCAGAGCGCGAATTACATTTCGCGCGAAATAGTGGGGAAGGAGTATTTATGAAAGTATTAGCCTCTGTAAAAAAAATCTGCCGTAATTGCAAGATTATTAAACGCAATCGGATAGTTCGGGTAATTTGTTCAGATCCAAGGCATAAGCAACGCCAAGGTTGATCGAATAAGCATCACTTTCGATGTTATAATTCAAAATTTTTGTGGGAAACCTGTATGGCCCGTATCGCTGGAGTAAATATCCCGAATCATCAGCATGCCGAAATTGCGTTAACTTCAATCTACGGCATAGGTCGCGCCAGAGCGCGGGAGATTTGTGCTGCGGTTGGCATCGGTGCTTCCACTAAGATCAAAGATGTAACCGATGCTCAAATGGAAAAGCTGAGAGACAACGTCGCAAAATTTGCGGTCGAGGGCGATCTGCGGCGTGAGGTTTCTATGAATATCAAACGTTTGATGGATTTGGGCTGTTATCGTGGATTGCGTCACCGTCGTGGTTTGCCGGTACGGGGCCAGCGTACTCGTACAAATGCAAGGACGCGTAAGGGGCCACGCAAGGCAGTTCGAGCTTCCAACGCAAAGGCAGCAACGAGATAATTTTCAGCCAACTGAACGGTAGCATACAGGAATAATTCGATATGGTAAAAGCAGCCACACGGGTTCGCAAGAAGGTCAAAAAAAATGTAGCGGAGGGGATTGCCCACGTTCATGCATCATTTAATAACACTATCGTGACTATCACGGACCGCCAGGGCAACGCTTTATCATGGGCGACTTCCGGCGGTGCCGGATTCAAGGGGTCGCGTAAAAGTACTCCATTCGCTGCTCAGGTAGCAGCCGAGCAGGCAAGTAAGGTTGCTCAGGAATGCGGAGTAAAGAATTTGGAAGTGCGTATCAAAGGTCCTGGTCCGGGACGTGAATCCGCCGTGCGGGCTTTGAACGCAGCCGGTTTTAAAATCACCAGTATTTCGGATGTGACGCCGGTTCCGCATAACGGTTGCCGCCCACCGAAAAAACGCCGTATTTAAGGAGTAGTCTGTGGCTAGAAATCTTGATCCTAAATGTCGCCAATGTCGACGGGAAGGGGAGAAGTTATTCTTGAAAGGTGAGAAGTGTTTCACCGACAAATGTGCAATCGAGCGCAGGAACTATGCGCCCGGTCAACACGGTCAGAAAAGTACGCGGTTGTCTGACTATGGGGTCCAATTGCGCGAAAAACAGAAGTTGCGCAGGATATATGGCATATTGGAGCGCCAGTTCCATAACAATTATGAGCTAGCGGAACGACAGCGCGGTATTACTGGCGAGAATTTGCTGCAGTTGCTGGAATGTCGCCTGGATACGGTTTCTTACCGGATGGGATTTGGTGCTTCGCGGTCAGAGGCGCGCCAGATCGTGCGCCATAACGGCATCCTGGTAAATGGACGCCGGACCAATATTCCTTCCTACCAGGTTAAGCCCGGTGATGTGATAGAGGTTGCGGAAAAGGCTAAAGGTCATCTGCGCATCAAGGCTGCTGTGGAAGCAGCGGAGCAGCGTAATTTTCCAGAGTGGATAGAGATGGATGTCAAGGCTATGAAAGGAACGTTTAAAGTTAAACCGGAGCGTTCTGACTTGCCTTCAAGCATCAATGAGTCTCTAGTCATCGAGTTGTATTCTAAGTAATTACCGCCAAGGTTTCCGCAAAAGGATCAGGCTATGCCAAGTAACACTTTTCTTACGCCCCGCATTATTGACGTGCAGAATATTTCCCCGCTGCATGCCAAGATTATCATGGAACCGTTTGAACGTGGGTACGGTCACACGTTAGGAAATGCATTACGTCGAATTTTGCTATCGTCCATGCCGGGATTTGCACCAACCGAAGTCCAGATTAGCGGTGTAGTGCATGAGTATTCCGCACTGGACGGTGTACAAGAGGATGTGGTCGATATTTTGCTCAATCTTAAGGGTATCGTTCTAAAGCTACACAGCCGAACCGAGGCTATACTGATCCTTAAAAAGAAAGGTGAAGGTACGGTGACTGCCGGCGACATCGAAGCAGGACATGATGTGGAAATCATTAATCCAGACCATGTGGTGGCACATCTTACTGCCGGCGGAAAGCTGGATATGCAAATTAAGGTGGAGCTTGGGCGCGGTTATGTACCTGGAACTGTGCGGCAATTGACAAGTGAAGGTCGTGCTCTCGGTAGCATTTTGCTGGACGCTTCTTTCAGTCCTGTGCGGCGCGTAAGTTATGCGGTCGAGAGTGCTCGGGTTGAGCAGCGTACCGACCTCGATAAGCTCGTTATGGATATTGAAACCAACGGCGTCGTCGATCCGGAAGAAGCGATCCGTTATGCGGCGAAGGTGCTGGTTGAGCAACTCTCCATATTTGCCGACCTTAAGGGCACACCGTTACCGGTGGAGCAGCCAAAATTACCTCAGATTGATCCGGTATTGCTTCGGCCAGTGGATGATTTGGAGCTTACCGTGCGCTCGGCCAATTGCCTGAAAGCGGAGAATATATATTATATTGGCGACCTAATTCAGCGCACGGAAACCGAATTGCTGAAAACCCCTAACTTGGGAAGAAAATCTCTCAATGAAATAAAGGAGGTCTTGGCTTCGCGTGGATTGACGCTGGGCATGAAGCTGGAAAGTTGGCCGCCTTCCAATCTTGATAAGGGAAAAAAGGAAACAAGTCATGCGGCACCATAATGGGCTACGAAAGCTAAATCGTACGAGCAGCCACCGACTGGCGATGCTACGTAACATGACCAATTCATTGTTGCGGCACGAGGTTATTAAAACCACGCTGCCTAAGGCCAAGGAGTTGCGCCGTGTAATCGAGCCAATGATAACGCTAGGTAAAAAACCATCGCTGGCGAATCGACGTCTGGCATTCAATCGCTTGCGCGATCGTGACATGGTCGGTAAGTTATTCGGTGAACTGGGTCCGCGATATCAAACACGTAACGGCGGTTATTTGCGTATTCTTAAATTCGGTTTTCGCAAGGGTGACAACGCACCGATGGCTTTAGTGGAATTGTTGGATCGACCAGAGCAATTAACTACGACCGTAGCTGAGAAAGCCGATACGTAAGTGCCGGCGATAAGGTAAAAAAAAGAAGCCGGGTTATCCCGGCTTCTTTATGCCTGACCGGTATTAATAAACCATCATCCGGTTTGGCATCGCGGAATAAAAACTGCTTTAGCTCTGCCCAGCATAAATCATTGTCTGGTTCAGAGAATTCTTGTATGCTTCTAACATACACTGATCTGAGCTATTGATAGCATGGACATTCGATCGGTTATGTATCTTTTATTTCAGTTGGGGCTATTCCGATGGATTTAACGACCTGGACCGTGGCCGAACTTGTTTCGATACGTGAGAAACTTCTTGCGTGGCGTCTCCAACGTGAAGCCCCGACGTGGGGAAATAAGTTCTTGAACTGGAATGGTATAGCGGGCGCGTTTGCATTGTTGACCGGGCTTATGGACATGTTTTTCGGCGGTCCGGCTGCGACAAACCTTCTCTTGGTCTTGCTTGGTACTCTTGCCTGTTTTACTTGGTACAAGGGCGACAAACAGCGCAAAAAAAATATAAGTTTTCTCGGAAAAATTGACCAGGAACTTACCCGTCGCGGCCATCAATTTTAACGCGCTACGCCATCCCCGGCGTTTTCACCTGGATGCAGCCAATTTCCAGGAAATAAAAAACTCCATTGATATCGAGTTGGCAATGTCTTTAAAGAAAGAGATAGACGCCCATATTCCTGATCTTGATGAAGACGATGCAGCGCTTTTTACATCCCTGTGCCAGTTTGTATGGATTCAAGGGGAGCCGCTGCTTTTAATTTATAATCCGGAGCATGCGGTTTATGCAAAGCATGGCATCAGCTTACGGGTATTAAAACATTTGGAGTCAATCGGTTTGATATCCTTTGAGGCCGCTGGATATGTGAAGAGAAGGTTTGGTAAGCATACCCGTCTGTTTTATTTCGGCCAGGCTACGAAAATCCAATTTCCGGAGGAAGCGAACAATCAGCTTGATCTTGGACACGTTCTCCTGACAGAAAAAGGGAAAGCGCTAGCGACCGTTTTCAGCAATAACCGAAATCAGGAGTTTTATGAATATGTGATCGATAAATGGTTTCAGCAGGGTATGGTTATATCGTCTATCCTGGCGAACCGGTGAATATCGATTAATAGCCCGCTCTTAATAGCCCGCTCTTCAACTGTTTATTTTAACGATATGGTATTGTATTGTTAATGCCAAACATTCGAACTTAGATCAGATACGTATCGATTCCTGTCAGCAATAAATCATATTGAGCCTCTACCACCTCCTTGATCATCAGCGCCGGCATGCCACCGACCACGTTACCTTCGAGTGCCAGCCAACCGACGGCATCCGATGGTCCAAGACTGATGACGTAACCTAAGTCGCGATGAAAGTATGGCTCCAGCAACTTTAATGAGCCTGAGTGACGTAAAATATTTCTTGCCGCCAGCATTCCTTTGCGAACGCTGGATTGCGCTGTCATGGCATTGGAACCGGCAGAGTTATATATGGAACAATCGCCGGCGGTAAAAATATTCTCCAACTGTTTCTGCTCGATCACAACTTGTCCGAACGCATTGGCGAAGAGCGGCGTATCAAGTTTTTTGCCGAGAAACAGGAGCGAGATAGTGGAAGGTAGCTCGAATTGGTGACCCGTTTCGACTTCTTGCAGCAAAATCTTATTCGCGACCTGGTCCCGGTAACGAGTATTAGGATAAAAATCTATATCCAGTTCAGACATGCGTGCCTGGGTATATTCCGAAAAGCCTACTCCAAATTGGTTAAGTACACGATCTCCCCCATGAATCAACCGCAATTTCCATCCGAATTTCTGGCGCTGGAGAAAATGGGCGATTTCGAAAAGAAATTGAATACCTGTGGCGCCTCCGCCTATTACTGAAATGATTTTCTCGCCGGGCTCATGTATATAGCGCTGCTGGTTCAGTAAGTCCGAGCCGGTGTTGATCATGAAATCATTCAGGTCGAAAATATCCTCTGATTTACTCAGCTGCGCGAGAGGCGAACCTGAGGCCACCAGAAGATAATCAAATTCCAGTATTTCGTCGTTGACCACGATAAATCTATCTTTCTGGCTTTGCTGGAGAACACAATCGTTCAGGATCAGCTGGGCGCAAACGTGTCGGCAGCCAAAGCGATTTTCCAGATCTGAAAACGATACGAGAAAGTCGTCCAGCGGATACCGGAAGGTTTCATGTATATGCGTAATCTTAAGGTGATGAAGCCTGGGATCTATGATCGTGATGCGGACCTCGGGCATATGGCGCAGAAGGGTTACCAGCGCAGCGATTCCCGCATAACCGCCACCCACAATTACAATTTTGAGTTGCTTATGCCTGGGTATGTAAAATGGCAGAAACGGCACTACTCCTCCTTCGCAATGCAGATCAATTCAGGTATTTCACTATTCATCGGTATCCCTTCTCAGATCCCTGCAGGGTTATATTCATTTCATATAACATCTTTAATAAGTTACGAGGTGCCATCCAGTTACTCAGCCTATCGCAATCAGGGCAGCAGCGTAGCACGAATGTCTTGATGAGGGCGTTGCATCTTGACCGAATTCGATTTCTGCTGGAAGTTTCGCTATTTTTGAGGAATTTTCTCCGGTTTCCAATATTCTGTCGCCCACTTCCAAAATGAACCGACATCGCTTCCGATCAATTCTGCCGGTGGTGCTTGACCCAGGAAACGTATCGCCATCATTAATTGTGGCATCGGATCGGAAACATCAAGAGGCGCAGCGCCGGTCTGTTTGCTGAGTTTCTCACCTCGAGCGTTAACTACTACCGGAAGATGCAGATAGGAAGGAGTCGGATAACCCAGCAATTGTTGCAGGTATATTTGGCGAGAAGTAGAATTCAGCAAATCTCTCCCACGCACCACATGAGTGACTCCTTGCTCGGCATCGTCAACGACCGCTGCCAATTGATAAGCAAAAACCCCATCGGCACGGCGCAGCACGAAATCCCCAATATCACTGTGCAATCGATGTAGAATCAGCCCTTGCAGCGAATCCCTGAACTGGATCAGCCTGTTATCAGTTCGTATTCGCCGTGCCCCGGGGCATTGGTCATGAAGGAAGCGTCCACGGCAGGTACCAGGATAAATGGGTCCATCTATTCCTGTGATCGTGGAATCTGCAATTTCCTTACGGCTGCAGACGCAGGGATAAACCAAATGCTGCCTTTCAAGTACAGCGAGCGCTGCCTGATACGTTTTGTAGCGCTGTTTTTGATAGATAACCTCACTATCCGATTCCATTCCCAGCGCTTGCAGGGTATTTAGAATTTGCCCCGATACGCCGGCAATTTCGCGTGTCGGATCCAGGTTTTCGATCCTGACCATCCACTCGCCCTGACGCGATTTCGCCTCAAGATAGCTGCCGACGGCAGCGACAAGGGAGCCGAAATGCAGCGGTCCGGTCGGAGATGGAGCAAAGCGTCCACGATAGGGTGGAAAGATAGGTGGACTATTAGCCAACGGTCAACGTAATCGATCCGGGTATGAAGGATCAGCAAAATAAATCGACAAAAAAAGTGGTAACAGATGATGATACGTTTTCGAAATTATCTTAGCTTATTCTGTCGCTAACCGGGTAGCTTCCATTACAATTCTTCCACGAATAACGAAACCATATCCCCGTTTACTGGCGTTCTTCCAGGCGACAAAATATCTATCGGACTGCATCACTGAAAGATTACGAAAAAACCAACACTGATTGGCATAGAAATTGCTATGAAAGATGCCCTGTTGCAGCCCTGACAAACTGCTTGACTTAGGGCATCTTCGGGGATAGTCTTTATGAGGTTATGGGTATGTAACGTATTGGTAACACCATATTCAGAAACACAGGTACAGAGAAACACCTGGAAACACCTCTGACAGCACCGGGCAACACCTGCAGTATAAGCAGCACCAGAAGCATTGAGCAACACCAGATTGATAGCAACGAAAGACAGCAACAAATTATCGAAGCTCATACCGGCGGGGAGTGGTTAAGGAGTCGAAGTTTGGTTCAAGCCGGTAGAGCGCGCAGCACATGATCAACGCACAAGGCAACAGGAGGAAACAACATGGCAACAACACTAGGAACGTCGGGTCACGCCAAGGCAAGTGGTCGCGACTACGACATGTCGGAGTGGTATGACTCGAGGTGGTACAAATTCGG
>NZ_FRBV01000025.1 GCF_900142705.1 Nitrosospira sp. Nsp11 | reverse complement strand
AAGATAATCTCGAAACTTTCTGGCGGCAGGCCAAGCTCGCACAGGCGCGCCAGCAGGGGGTCGATGTTGTCGGCCTCGTTGAGCGTGGGGATCACCACCGAAAATTGTACGACGCCGGTTACAACTGTGTTGGGCAGGCCAGGCTGTGTTGAGGAGAGAGGACGCAAAGACAGGGGGTCGGTTGTGTCAGACAAAATGGTTAAGATGCACGTAACTGTTTTTTTTCTACGCGGCTTGCGTGTTCTTTTATCTACAGTGGCTAAATCACGGAATGCCGAAGCCTAGCACAATTCATCGCAGTGCGCCTCTAAGGCGCTGATAATGCAGGATGGGCGACTAAAGACTGCGGACGCAGACGTTCCCCAAAATCTGTGCATATGGGCAAGCTCTGCCCTAATAGAGGAGCAAGATCTCGCCCAAACATATCTCAGGGGTATGCTAGTGACACCGTTTAATTTTTTTCAATCAGATTGGGGATGCTGGTGAAAAATATACTGAAACCGTTACTGCTATTATCTGCAATGCATTCTTTTCTTCTCGGGCAGCGACTGATCCCGGCCATTTCAAAGCCGTAGGCGCCAAGCTCGGGCATGGCGCCCTGAACGCGATAACAGGCGTGGGGGAAGTTCCGAGAAATATGCTGTATGAGACCAATGACGATTTGAATGCGGACTTGTTTGTCTGTCTGTCATTTTATAAAAAGGGAGCCCAGGCTTCCTTTTTATTTGCCTTATCCAGCATCAATGACCAATGCGGTTAGCGAACGATAGTTCCATACCTGATTCAGTATCGCAAGATCAATAAACGGCTCAGAAAATATTGTCGAAAGCGTTAATTTTTGGAATGCCGTGCACATATCCCTCGGCGGTATGCTAGTATTAAACTTGATTTAATTTGTTAATGTACTTAAAGGGAGGTATCGATGAAAAATATATTGAAGCCGCTGCTGATACTATCTGCGCTGTTGTTCTTTTCACCTCAGGCCGCGATGGCTGATACTTACGTCGAAAACGTAGGTGATAAACTCGCTCACGGCATTGCGAATACGATAACAGGCATAGGGGAAGTTCCGAAAAACATGATAATGACAACCAATGAGAAAGGTATCGGTTACGGACTTACCACTGGATTGGCGTCGGGAATCATATATGGAATTGGCCGTACGTTGACAGGCGTTGTAGATTTGGTGACTTTCATTATTCCGACCAAGCCCATAATTTACCCCGATTTTATCTGGAAGGAATTCGAGACCAAGCATACGCACTTCCATCCGGAATGGAAGTTACAAAATTAATAGATTTTCCCACAGGCTTATCCATTTGCCATGATATGAAAAGGGGAGCCATGGCTCCCCTTTTCATATTCCGGAGTCAATGCGATCAGCATGCATAACATAATATAAATATTCGATTTGCAATTGTATCTATGGCAGCACCGATATTCTACAGAAGCTAATCCTTGCACATCAGCGGACATCGCCGCCTGCGCCTACTCCCGAACTCACCCACGGATTACCTCTGAAATACAGCCAAAGCCGGAATTTTCTTACTTGAAGCATAATCCCAAATCCGGCAGTCGAGCGTTCATTTTTTAGCTCATTTGTTAACCAAACGCTATAACCGAAAAGGGTTTTTTTGTGCCCCTGAGCTCCACCTCTTAGATAAGCTCGCCAGGGGGCGGATTCAGGAGAATGTTTTTTAACAGGCACTGCCACCACGCCTCAGCGGTATGCTAGTATTACGCGGGATTTAATTTGTTCCACTTTTGGGGGGTATCGATGAAACGTATACTTAAACCGCTGCTGTTGCTATCTGCATTGTTATTCTTTTCACCTCAGGGGGCATTCGCTGCCAATTATGCTGTGGATGCCGGCGACAAGCTTGCGCACGGCATGGCGAACCTGGTAACAGGCATAGGAGAAATTCCGAAGAATATGGTAATGACAACCAATGAAAAAGGCATTGGTTATGGACTTACAACCGGGTTGTTTTCCGGAATCGTAACCGGGGTTGGCCGATCGTTGACTGGCATCGTCGATCTGGTGACGTTCTACGTCCCAACCGAGCCGATAATCACGCCCGGCTATATCTGGCAGGACTTCGACACTAAAGAAACTCGCTTCGACGATAAATGGAAATCCAAATACTGATAGCTTTGGGCGCAGGCTTATCCGCCTGCCATTTCAAAAAGGGAGCCGCGGCTCCCTTTTTGTATATTGGAACCATGCGGACGGCATGGTTAATCCTAAATTCGGCAGTTGACCGCTTATTTCCAGCTCCTTTGTCAACTAAGCGCTACAATCGAAAAAGATTTTTCGTACTCCGTAAACTTCACCTTCCTGGTAAGCTCGCTACGAGGGGATTTAGGATAATTCAATACCAGATGTAGGTACCGCCTATACAGCAGTTGCAATTGACTCCATTGGAGGCAGGCAGCGATGAATCATAATATTCTTGCACGCCAACCCGGCGATTTAAACATTGGCTGGGCTCAGCGGGTAATTAACAAACATCATTCTCAAACAATCGTCTCGAATGTGAATGTTGTTTCGGTTGATATCGGCACGACCACGCGGATCCGTCTTGCGATTGAGCACAATGGACCTGCAGCACTGCCTAGACGGTGGTTCGTAAAACTGCCGTCGCTGACGTGGCGCGCAAGAATGATTACCGCTTTGCCAAGGTTGCTACATACGGAGGTGCGCTTCTATAATGAAGCTGCTCAAGCCATACCCATCGCGATACCCGGTCTATTGGCGGCACAGAGCATGCTGGGGAAAGGGTCGACGCTGGTTCTGAGCGACGTAACCGAATCCGGTGCGACTGCAGGGCATACCGGCGATGCCCTGACCGCGGCACAAGCCACGCTCGTTATTGAGCAGCTTGCCCGCATTCATGCTCATTTCTGGGGCAAAGCCGATCTCGCACGAACTTACCACTGGCTTGCGGCGCCTGTACGTCGGATGGAAGATCATCTGGGCGCCGCCCTGGCTGTTCCATTGATGATGCGGGGGTTGCATCGGGCTGGAAAACTCATACCTCCGGCTCTTTATACGCTGGCCGTTCGCTATGCGCGAAATCGCCACCAGGTAATGCGTTTTCTTTCTAATGCGCCGCAAACACTCGTTCATCACGATTGCCATCCCGGTAATCTATTCTGGAGTCAGTCTCAACCTGGCCTTCTTGATTGGCAGCTTGTACGCTTCGGGGAAGGCATAGGAGACGTTGCCTATTTTCTTGCGACTGCGCTTGATCCGGAAGTCCGGCGGGCTCACGAGGCAAGGCTCTTGTCGGTTTATATAAAGGGGCTCAGAGATAGCGGAATTACGGGCATCGATAGCACTGGCCTATTGCAGAGATACCGCGCTCACCTTATCTATCCCTTTGAAGCAATGGTTGTGTCACTCGCCGTCGGTGGAATGATAAAGCTGGAGAGCAACCATGAGCTCATACGTCGGACAGTAGCTGCTGTAGAGGATCTCGCTGTCTTTTCCGCCATTCCGATATGACGGGGCAGCTGCTTTCAGGAAATCCAGCAGATTTACAGGCATAGATTGCGCGTGTTGTCGGCGCAATTTTCCGTCAACCTCCATGAGCATTAAGCTTTCGTTTCCAACGGAAGAATCAGCGCTTCACACCCGCCTGAATTGTGCCCGCTATCGATGCGCCCTCGCCAGGCCGTACGCTGTCGGGTACATGCGTTCAAGCTGTGCACGTATTTAACAAATTGCGTTACACTGTGTAGCTTCCAATCTTGGTTCAATTCGTCTTTCAATCATAAGGTGTTCGCTTCAGGAAAGCATCATGAACGACATTCTCAAAGCCAGGCTTGAGGCAATTGACGCTGATTGTGAAAGCGCCTCGAAATTGGAACTCGACACGCTGCTTGAGGCCGCTTCGTATGACAATAACAATACAAAAAACTGCGCGCCGTCTCCGCAGGCCGTCGAGGCAATCTGGCTCAAGCTCATTGCCAGAAAAGAAAACGAATTTATCAATGAAATCGCCCGGACCCTGAAGCCAAAATCAGCTGGCGGATCTACTATCCAGTCTGTTGTCCCGGATGAGGAACTTGTATCTACCGTTGAGGCAATGGTGGACGCGATGTTCGCGGAGGATCGGTATGTGGATCGAATGCAGGGTTTCTATAAACTTGCGGGCAGAAAGGCTACTGTGGAGGAATCTTCCTCCGCCAGGCAGGTAAAACGGCCCGACCTCATCGATACCGCGTACCGAACAGGTGTCCAGGATGTGCTGCGCCGATCGCGACAAACTGTCCTTAGGGAATTCGATCTATATAAACCGCTCAAAGCACCAGAAGATGCCGGCTTCCTATCGGAGTGGCGTCATTACTCCACCCTGAGCCCATGGCGATCCCTCGGCGCGATCGTCATGTTAAGTTTAACGTCCTATCTTATCGCGTTTATTATTGCGAGCGACTCATTTCGGGGGTTACTGGAACGCTTAGGCTGGTCCACCGGAACCGGACTTTAGTACATTTAGTATCGCGGAGTTGAAGAAGTCGGCAGGTATGCGCCCGCGTTTTAATTAAATTAACGGTTAAAAAGAATCTCGCGGTTCACCTGGCTATTTGTCGAGCAAGCCTTCTGTTGAACAAAAGAAGCCGATTTTTTGCTCACATTGAGTTCAAATCCATAATTGCGTCGATAACCGTACCGGTACCTACTGCTATCAAGAGAATGTCCGCGGCGACGCGCACATAGCGGTAACCCGGCCCAGGCATGCCCAATTGCGCGATCAGGTGAGGTGGGAGATCATAAAACACCACATTCCGGGGCAATGGACGTCCCACTCCCCATTTCCTTGCTTGTCCGGGAGGCATGCAACCGTTGTACTTCTTCGCCAAGCCTGGCGGACAGCGGCCGCTCTGAAAGCGGGGCCCATAATAATCATGAATAACGGCGCGTTGCCTCGAGTTAAAATTACCCGGCAGAGCTTGCATATTGCGAGCTCGATAATGCTGATAATTCTTGCCCTTATTCCAATTTTTTTCCTTTTGATGGCGATGCTGATCCGTTTTATGATCGCTTCCTCCCTTCTCGGCGGATACGGGTATGGAGATGCAAAATATCGAAAGCACCACGGCCGAAGCAAAAAACTTCAAAAATGCTTTATACATGATCTGTACCTTGGAAACTATGAGCTTGGCCCGGAATTATCAAGCTGACCCAGCAGCCACCCGTCCAGCTTTGGAAGCAATTCTTCAAGTGAACAATAACCCGTGCTGAGCAGACGGTAATCCGCCCCGCTCTGCCCGATTAAAGTGGGAAAACCATGCACGCCCCACTGCCGTGCCTTCCGGAAATGTTCAAGCGTCAGGCGCGTCGCGATATCGGACTCGAACGTCTGCCCGAACTGCTGGGCATTTATTCCCACCCTCGCGGCGAGTTGTGACAGCACAATGGAGTTCGTCACATCCTGCTGCTCCATATAAAACGCGGATTGGACTATCTTGAAAAAAGAAAAGATCGCTTCGCGGTTGATCAACGATACCGTGACCACTCCGCGGCTGGCGGGTTCGGTGTCGTAAACAAATCCTTCCGGCAACGCGCCTTCAAACCGGAATGGCTGCGCAGTCAGCTGCTGCACCGCGCACCAATGGTGGAGTATCTGTTCACGTTGCGCCGGGGGAATTGGATATTTCGTCCCTGGCCGCAAACCACCCAGTAATACCTCTATTCCAAGCCGGGCGCCATACTCACGTTGAATCGCTTCGATTACCGGAGAGAAGCCCCAACACCATGAGCACATGGGATCAGCGACATACCAGAGCGTTCTTTCATTCATGGCGAGCAAGGCGCTTCCATTCTTGTCGTTCAAAATGGAAGAATTATAGTCGCCCTGCGCCATGCCAGGCCGCATGAATACGTTGTGCAGGCGGAGCTCAACCAGCGCATCACCCAGCCCCGATATGCCTCGTGAAATTACGCAGCGGCGCGGGAAGCTTTCTTGCGTTCGTGCTCCTGCAGGAAACGTTTGCGAATACGAATGGTCTTGGGCGTAATCTCCACCAATTCATCATCGGCGATGAATTCAATCGCAGATTCGAGAGTGAGCTGGATCGGCGGAGTCAGAGTCACAGCTTCGTCAGTTCCGGATGCGCGAATGTTAGTCAACTGTTTGCCCTTTATCGGATTGACAACAAGATCGTTATCGCGGCTGTGAATACCGATCACCATTCCTTCGTACAGACGATCCCCTGGACTGACAAACATGCGCCCGCGCTCCTGCAATTTCCAAAGCGCATACGCCACGGCTTCGCCCTGCTCGGCCGAAATCAGTACGCCGTTCCGGCGTGCAGCTATTTCCGGCCGCATGGGTGCGTATTCGTCGAATACATGGCTCATCAGCCCCGTACCACGCGTCATGGTCATGAAGTCGGACTGGAAGCCGATCAACCCCCGCGCGGGAATACGGTAATCCAGCCTCACACGTCCGCGCTCATCCGAGACCATGTCCTGCAAATCGCCGCGACGCGCGCCCAACGCCTCCATTACTCCACCTTGATGAGTCTCTTCAACATCGACGGTGAGCATTTCAAACGGCTCACATTTGACACCGTCAATTTCACGAATCACTACGTGCGGACGCGATACGGCAAGCTCATAGCCTTCACGACGCATGCTTTCCAGCAAAATGGTGAGGTGCAGCTCGCCCCGGCCGGAAACCAGAAACGAGTCGGTATCGTCCGTTTCTTCCAGCTTCATCGCGACATTGGTCAGCAGCTCCTTTTCAAGGCGCTCGCGCAATTGACGGCTGGTGACAAACTTGCCTTCCTTCCCGGCAAAAGGCGATGTATTCACCTGAAAGTTCATCGTCAGCGTGGGCTCGTCCACAGCACGCATCGGCAGCGCTTCGGGCCGATCGATATCGGCCAGCGTCACACCGATACTGAGTTCCTCGACGCCATTGATCAGGACGATGTCACCCGCCATGGCTTCTTCCAGCTGGACTCGTTCGATACCGCGAAAACCCAGCACTTGGTTAACCCTGACCTTCTTCGGCGCACCCGATCCCAGCACCAGCACATCCTGGGCGGGCCTGAGCCGGCCACGGCTGATGCGGCCAATACCGATACGCCCGACAAAACTGGAATAATCCAGCGCAGCAATCTGCAGTTGCAGCGGCTCGTCGGGGTTGCCTTCGGGCGCGGGGACGTGCTTGAGTATAGTATCGAAAAGCGGACGCATATCGGTACTGGTCTGCTTCAGATCCAGCATCGCATAGCCGTTGAGCGCGGAGGCGTAAACCACTGGAAAATCCAGTTGATCTTCATTCGCGCCCAGCTTGTCGAACAAGTCAAAAGTATGATTCACCACCCAGTCGGGACGTGCACCGGGACGGTCGACCTTATTGACCACCACTATGGGGCGCAGCCCCAGAGCCAGCGCTTTCTTTGTGACAAAACGGGTCTGCGGCATGGGGCCTTCGACCGCATCTACCAGCAGCAGCACTCCATCCACCATGGATAGCACGCGCTCCACCTCACCACCAAAATCTGCATGGCCTGGTGTATCGACAATATTGATGTGCACGCCTTGGTAATCCACAGCGCAATTCTTGGCGAGGATCGTGATACCGCGCTCGCGCTCGATATCGCTTGAATCCATCACCCGATCGGCAATATGCTGATGCGCGGCAAAAGAGCCTGCCTGATGCAGCAATTTATCCACCATGGTGGTCTTGCCGTGATCGACGTGGGCGATAATAGCGATATTTCGAATGGAACGGGACATTGGCAGATCCTCAGTCGGAACGACAAAAGGGCAGCATTATAGCAGATGGCAAAGGAACCCGCCTGTATCATTGTACAATCGAATTGCTTTACCATATCCTCGCAAGGATAGAACGAAAACCGGAGGGAATTAAGGATTATCGATGACGGTAACAGACAAAACCCCGGAAGAACCGTGGTTTTGTCTGCCCGATATTACTATAATCATTTTGCAACTTCCGCCACTTTCATTTGCCTTGGACGATTCGTCCCTGGCAGCTTCCAGGCAGACGTTGTTCTTTTCTTTTTCTTAATGGGCCACAGGTTTAACTTCTTTGTCAATCCTGGTTGGGCCGGTAATCGTAACATCCTTGCGGAGTGTGCGCAAATCCAGTTGGTCATCGACCTTTAGCAGATCGTCCGTAGACCTGAATGCACCCGCTTTTGTGCGATATTCAATGATCGCCTTGGCTCTGGCGGCTGAGATGCTTGGGATAGTCTGAAGCTCGGCCTGAGTGGCTGTATTGATATTGACGATTGCGTGAGCAGAACCCGTAAACGCCAACATTGTAGCAAGGGTAATAAGTAATTTTCGCATGGATTTTCCTTTAGATTAAAAAAAGAACAACACTCAACTCTTCATCGAAATACTATGAAAGGCTGGTATTTGGGGGAAACAATAAATGAAAAAGGTCCCGGACGGAGAATATCAGCAATTCGCGCGATTCGCGCTTTCCTTGCTTAATTTTTTTTTAAAGACATGAAAAGCATCAGATTGCCATTTTCGAAACTAAAGCATATCCCGGGCAATGACAATAAACACTGACGAATATCACCCTTACAGGCCCCTTGCTGGAAATGGTCGTTCCCGGTAGTGCTGCTTGCAAAATAACTGTGGCGATCACTGAGAAGCAAATCTTGAGTTCGTCCGCGCAAGAAACCAGTGAAGTATCCTGGAACAAGAAAATCGCTGTCCCAGAACTGAGACAGAAACGGTAGGTCAAGCTTCGAGTTGGCGGTCTACGGAATCCCGAGCATTGCTGGTGCGCCGGTGGTAAGCAATCTGCTTCAAACGCTCCAGATCATTCAGCCTCACACGTCTATACTGGCTGCTGATGAGACCGTCATCCTGAAACCGCGCAAATACACGGCACACGGTCTCCTCAGCGATTCCCAGATGGTTTCCTATATCGCTGCGAGACATGCTCAGGTCGAATTCGGTAGCCGAACAATGGCGCCGCGCGAACTGCTGAGACAGGCTGAGCAAGAACGTAGCCAGACGCTCTTCAGCATTATGCTTACCCAGCAACAGCAGCAATTCGTGGCTGTGGTGGATTTCCGCACTCATGATCTTGAGAATTTCGTGCTGGATGGCGGGATCCGTGCTGGCCAGTTCTTCAAAGCGATCAATGGAAACTTCGCAAACAGAGGTCATTCCCGTCGCCTGGGCTTCGCAGTTGTGTTGCCGGCTCTCTATGGCATTCAGACCCAGCAATTCTCCTACTATGTGAAAGCCTATGACTTGCACCTGCCCGTCCTCAGTGCTGACGCTGGTTTTGACCGATCCGCCGCGGATGACATACATGTATTCCATCGGTTGCCCCATGCGATACAAAACTTCTCCGCGTTTAAACACGTGCTTTTTTTTGACGACTCGCTCAAGCAAAGATGGGTCGCCCGTCTTCAACCAAAGGGACATGCATAATTTATAGGCGCCACAATCCCTGCAATCCAGCGGGACATCAACTGGGTCATCAGTAGCGTGTGATATATCCGATGAGCATTTGGTCATATCCGGAGCTCCGTTGATAAATTTTACAATCCGTCCGGGCTGGTTACGCCCAGACGGTCTTGACCGCCAAGCGCGGCCTCCGGTAAATCGGTCAGTTTATATCGGCCGCTTACGACCATGGCGGCAAGCATATCCAGAGTCTGGTTTTGCAATAGCTTCACGATCTCCTGCTTGATTGGCCACCATTTGATATGCATCGGGCACGGCGCCTTATCACTGCAAACCTTGAGCCCCAGCACGCAGCCATCGGTGAATCCGGGACCCTCGGTAAGGATGGCGATCTGCATCAGATTAATTTTGTCGCTATTTTCCCTCAGGCAAAAACCCCCTTGTTTTCCACGGAAAGAATAAAGCAGGTTGCCGCGGGACAAGTCTTGCAGAATTTTGGCAAGATAGGTAGGGGATGACTTCAGGTGGTCGGCAATGGTGCGATTCAGTACTGCCACGCCACGAGGTTGCGTGGCCATATAAATAAGTGCCTGAATGGCGTACTGAGTTGTGCGGGATAAGATCATCGCGAGATCATGAAAAAACTGTCATGCCATAATAACAGCGCTGGATAAATCCGGCGGCTGTCACACAAGCCAGTAGACGAATATGAACAGGCCCAGCCAGACCACGTCCACGAAGTGCCAGTACCAGGCGACGCCCTCAAAGCCGAAGTGATTCTCCGGCGT
>NZ_FRBV01000026.1 GCF_900142705.1 Nitrosospira sp. Nsp11 | reverse complement strand
GGCTGCGCCGGCCGCATGCATATCTGGCCGCCGCACTTGCGCTACTGCTGTTTTCGCCGGTGATCATCTGGAATTTCCAGCATGACTGGGCGTCGCTTAGCTTTCAGTCAAGCCGGGTCAAGGGGGTAGGCGATAATCAATTCTCGGTGCACGAATTATTTCTGCATCTTATGGTCCTGTTGACGCCGGTGGGTTTGCTTGCCGCAGCCATGGCGTTGTGGCCGAGGACCGAACGTGACTCCAGCACCTATGCACGCAAGCGTCGCCTGTTCGTGGGAGTGTTCACCGGCATGCCACTGTCAGTGTTCTTGATTCTCAGTATTTTCGATTCACAACGGTTCCACTGGGCCGGTCCATTATGGCTCGCGGTACTGCCAACGATGGCGTGGATGATGGGCCAGGCGGGCGATCTCAGCGCCACCGCACGCCATGTGAGAGCAGCCTGGAAGCCGACCATCATGATCTGCCTAATTCTCTATGGATTCGTACTGCACTATGTGGTGCTCGGTATCCCTGGGATTCCCTACAAGTTTTTGTCCGAACGTTATTTTTGGCGCGAAGCCACAAATGAGGTCGAGCAAATTGTAGCGGAGGTTCGACAACGGACTGGGCAAGAGCCCATTGTGATAGGCATGAGCAAATGGTCGGTGGCTGCGCCCTTGTCTTTTTACAATCGCGGCGATGAGCCTATGGAGATACGCTCACGCAATATGTTCGGCGATAGCGGTGCCATGTACGATTTCTGGTATCCATCGGAATCGCCCACGACCCGCCCCATCATCATGGTGGGCATATGGCGCCACGATCTCGAGCATACCACGAAAATACATGACATTGACCGGATGCTCCTGCAACCCGGTCCGGTACAGGAGCGAGTAGTCATGCGCGAAGGCAAGCGGCTGCGGCAGGTGCATTACCGCATTGCGGAGGGGTATTTGGGTAAAAATCCTTGATTCTCAGTAAAGAAAATCTATTGCTTCATTCCACGATTTTCTTTCTGCCGGCCAATTCCAATAGCAGTGATGACCAGAAGTAAAGTGGGAATCTTGCCAAAAAGAACAAAAGTATCCGTCAGCCCCGATATAAAAATAAAGCATACTAAAGCTGCTCCCAGAAGGGAAAGGCGATATGTTTTCAGGGTTTGATACCAGCTCCATAGAAGAAATGAGAACGCCAAAATGCCAAGCGCGCCGATATGCATTCCAATTTCAATCCAGTCGTTGTGATAATGAGAGGTTTCAAGGAATTTTGGCAAATCCTTGTACCGACCATCTTTGTATGTGACCACCGTTTTTTCAAAATAGCTTTCGGGTACGCCTGTGCCATGGCCAAACAAGGGCTTTTGAGCGATGCCATGCAGTCCAACATCCCAGACGGCGAGGCGATAACCCAGGCTGTTATCGTATTTTCCTCGCTTGGACAGCTCGATATCGGCCTGGGCCTGAACCAGCCTTTCATGCAGGTTGCCATTATTGTATGCGAAAAATACAACCATAATGGTCGCCGATGCGACAATACTCAGAAGGACTTTTTTTTCTGTTTTATAGCGCAGGTAAATTAAAAATACCGATGCAAGCAATGTGGCCAGAAGAGGTCCGCGTCCATTCTGGTTTAACTGCATAAAAAATAGAAATGTCGCGAGAAGCCATAATGCTGACTTTATTCTTTTACCGGCGCTCACGCTGGCAAAATACAGAGATAGTATAAACCCTATCCCAAGCATCGATGAGAAGGTCAGATAGCTTATATCAAGGGGTGGAATGCCTTGCACCCCGACAATAGCCCATTGATAACTTCCGATAAGTAAAACGCCAAAATAACCCGCAAGCAGACCACTAATCGCCCAAGGCAGACGATCTTTATTCAAAAGCGATAAAAATGGCACAAAGACCAGAAGTCCGAAATATCTTCTCCATTTCAAACGTCCATATGCGGGAAAGTCGCCCCAAAGCATTCCCAGCGCCAACACAGCGCAAAAGATGAGTATTGCTAATACGAAAGGTTCTTTGATTACCTGTCCGAGCCTGCGAAAGCCGTTATCCAGTATCCAGAGCAAGGTTACGAGAATACCTACATTCAAGCTCAGCCATTTGCTCCACAGCGCTATGCCGAAAAAAAACAGCACAAACTTTACCAGCGTGTTGTGCCACACCTGAGCGTTTTTCATCAGGCTGGAAGCAGGGTTGATTGCTCATACATCGGACACTCGACCTATAACCTCCACCTCCCAAGCTAAATTTCGTACCCTATGATCTTCCGAACACATCGAAATAGATTGATTTTTCATAGTCAACCGGCTCAGAATTCCGCTCCAGTCAAAGACCCTGTTGCAGGGTGCACTTGGAGATGAAACGCTAATTTAAACGCTTTGCTGGCCCTTGAACAGGCTTGAGCCACCGTGAAGAATCAGTTTTATTATAAGCTCAAATTATGCATATATTGCGATGGGATGGAATTGCGGCGCATTCCTCTTTGGACTCCTGCGTCGCCGCCATAATCCTATATGTTTCGTGATAATCCTCTTGAATGAAATGTAGTCCTTACACTCTCAAATTTGGTTGCAATGGACACATTTGATCCGTCTTTTAACTGCCAGACGAAAATAATTTTTCCCGCCGCAAACGTTGTGCGGTGGCTCATATGAAAGCGCTTTTTTTTCTACGCCATTATAATGACATAGATCACATCACTCCGGTCATCTCGAAATGGATCGAGGCGGGCCATATCTGCGATATCGTCATGGTAGGTAGTCCAAAATTTCTCAGTGATTACCGTATTGAATTTCTGAGCAGGCTCGATGGTGTGCGAGTTGCCCATATTCGTAACCTGTTGCCACCTGTTGAATTCTTGAGATGGCAGATGCAGATGCTCCTCCTGCTCAGCAGTTTGAGACGGCTGTTTATAGGCCCTCTTATCGGCGCATTGGCTCGGATGTACGGTGCCAAACGGCGCGAGTTGATCTGGCGAAGCACCACTGACCGCTTATTGCAGCGGAGTTTCAACGGTATTGACGAGGGTGTGATCGTATTTGACTGGATCACCAGAGATTCGCCTATTTCCGTGGAGTGGGTCGAGACGGTTGTGTCTATGGGACGAACCATGGGTTTGGGTACAGCATCGCTGCCGCATGGAGATAGTCCTCATGCCAGTCAACTGATACGACACCATGAGTGGAGCCTCGAACCGGATACCCTGTTTTCTGCGGCAAGGATATTTGATAAGCTTGTGGTACCCAATGAATTGTGCGCAAAGCGCTTCCGTCCGTTCCTGGATGATCAGGCGATTGCTGTGCTGGGTTCCCCACGCTACTGTGACGAATGGTTGGAGAAATTGACAAAAATCTCTCCATCTTTGCTGACGGCCCGCTCCGGTAACCGGCTTAAAGTCGTGATGTTTTTGAGGAAGAGCAATTTTACGACGTTCTGGGAAGAAGTCGGCGAGGTGATCGGTATGATCGCCGCTTTTCCCGAAGTAGAATTGGTGATCAAGCCACATACGCGCGGCGGCCGTCGACAGCCCCTCACCAAAAATTTGTCCTTGCATCGCCTGCCGAATGTAAGTGTGGCAAGCGATGACACCCATTCCATTCATTTGATGAATTGGGCGGATGTTATTATCGACCTTGCCACTTCGGTGGTTTTTGAAGCAGTCAAGGCGAGAAAACCGGTGCTAGCCGCCGATTACCTGCATGCCGGACGTTCTGCGCTAGCCTGTTTTATGCCCGAGACGGAATTGAAATGCCGGGATGATGTGTATAAGAGAATTGACGAGTTTCTTACCGGCGGTGGCGGTTCCTTCTATGTGGAGGAACATCGGCTGCGATTCATCAACGAGATGCTTCACGCCGGAGGGCCGGATGTATTATCCCGCTATGTGGCTTTGCTTGAAGCGCAGGTGAAGAGAAGATGAAGGAAAGATACAGAGCAAATCCTCAATCGTGTCTTTGGCATTAAATAAATCAGCGAGCCATGCGGATCAATAAATTGGCGGAATCATTCAGTTATTTCCCCTGTTCAGCAATAGACGAATCCTGGCGGAATTAACTGTGGAGAAAAAGCCTTCTTTCGAGATATATTTTGGCGGCCCCGACCAGCCCGCGGGATACCTGCGCGATATATTGGAGAAACATATCGCCGCGGTTCCGTCCGGCGGCTCCATCGACTGGGTTACCTATTATTTTCGTGACCTGCGGCTTGCGGAAGCGCTTATTCAGGCTTATAAACGCGGAGTCAAGGTTACCTTGACGCTAGCGGGCAAACCGCGGGTCCCCGATGCCAACGATGCCGTAATAACAAGACTTTCCGCCCATGATGGACTGGCCAAAGGACTTCGCGTTGTTACCCTCCCTGGTTTTCCCGCCCCGCCAGGGAAGTCGTGGAAGCCGCAATTACACGAAAAACTTTACTGCTTTTCGCACCCAAAGCCCATTGCGTTTATCGGCTCTTTCAACCCATCAGGAAACGTGCCGGAGGAAAAGCCGGAAATCATCCGGAAAATAGGTGACCAGGACCGGGGGCATAATGCGCTAGTCGGACTTGTCGACCCATATCTTGTTGAAGAATTGGTAAAGCATGCTCGACAGCTGAATCGGGTACCGCCAGGGTTACTTTACCGGTTCTCTGCCAATGCAAATCTGGCGATCAGCAGCCTTGACACAACTATCTACTTCTGGCCCCGGATACGTACGCACCCGGTGGTGGAGTTCTTGAACCAGGTTGGCAGCACTGCGCGTGTCCGCATAGTTGCATCGCACATCAGAACAGAGAGCGCCGCCGATGTGATGATTGAGCTCGCCAACCGAGGTGCGGCACTGGAGATATTTGCAGATTCAACCTTGAGGCGCGTCACTGCAAAGGTAGAACAACGGCTCTCGGCCTCCAGGATCCAGTTCAAGCGAATCAAAAATCCCGAGCATCTTCCGATGCACCTCAAGTTCGTGCTGGTAGAAGAGCATGAGAAGGTATGGTCCTTTTTTGGTAGCTTCAATTGGACAAAACCATCGTTCTGGCTCAATCATGAAATTGCGGCCATTTCAAGCGACCCCATGCTTTTCAAGGCTTTTGTCGACCGATGTAATATGTTGGAATGAAAAACGCAGACATGAACGAAAATTCTGGCCTGTCGGACTTGAAGAATTGCAGCGAAAAAGTGACGGGGTGAAGATGGATTCTGCGGATTTTTAAGACCAATAATTATTCTATCGCTCGACAAAACGCGAAATATGAACCGGCTAGTCGCTTTTGCAGCCGATTTCCTTTAAGTTCGACAGTCGGCTAGCACCGACAATTTGAAAATCCGAAATTGTAATACCCAAAACTCGACTTTAACCAGAAATTACCTTTTGCGGTGTAGCTCACCTCGGTAAAAATCAAGTCTTGAGGTAGTCATAATGCAGTCCAGCCCCCATCCATGACCAGGTTCGCGCCAGTCATATAGCTCGACGCATCCGAGGCTAGAAAAATAGCGGCTCCGCGGTATTCGTTTTTTTCTGACATGCGGCCAAGGATGGTCCGAGATGAATAGTTTTTAATAAACTCATCATCATGTTGATTCCAGACTCCACTGGGCGTGAGAAGATTTACTCGTATGGCCGTATTCATATAATAAGCCGCCAAAAACTTTGTCAATCCCAACAGACCCGCTTTGCAAACGGAATAAACGGCGGGCTTGTATGTCTGGTTCTCTTGACCGGATTTTTTATAAATACGTTGATCCGGCCCGACAAGTCCGTAGTTGGATCCCAGAAAAATAATAGAACCCTTCCCTGATTTTTCCATTACTTCGCAGGCGGCCTGGGTGAATAAAAAAGCACCCGTCAAATTGACATCCAGAGAGGATTGCCAAAGTTCTTTTGGAAACTTAGTGAATTTGGAAAAAGAGGTGGTGTCAGAACCCCGTTCAAATTTCGGATCAATGGCGGCGCTGTGAATAACAGCATCAAGTCGATTGAACTGGATTTCGCATAACTGGACAATGGATCGGCAAGAATTGGTGTCGGTCACATCCAGGGTCTGAATACATGTTTTCGTATTTGGATAAACAGAAGCAATTTCGCTTTTTAGAGATTCTAGATTATTTCTCTTTAAATCTCCCAGTACTAAATGGGCGCCAGCCGAAGCGGCAGCCAGAGCGAATTCTTTTCCGAGCAGACCAGTGGCTCCACTGATGAGCACCACGTGGTCGGTAAGATCAAAGGGCGTACCTTTGTACGGTTGATTCATAAAGCAACCTTCTGATGGGTTTGAAGGGATTTTTTTACTGCTAGAGCGGTGTTCAGGACATCGATGCCGTCCTGCAAGGTGACTCGGGGAGTCGATCCTCGGGAAAACGTCTCAATAAATTCCCCCATCATGGATAGAAATAACGCGTTCCGGTCCCAGGCTGAAGGTAATTCCATTTCATCCAGGATTTGCCCATTTTGTTTCAGGGTAGTGCGGCGAGCGGGATAGTCCCAGTCTACGATGGCCTTTTCAGCCACGATATTCATATGCCGGACGGGCGGCTTTCGCCAATAATCCATCCGGAGTTGAACACAGATGTTTCGCTCGGTTTCGAACGTGATGAGCGCGGTATCTTCCGCTGTAATTTCGAGAGACGTTCGATGCCCTCCGATAGCAAAGACCTCCTTGGGTTTTCCGAAAAGCCAATGCAAATAGTCCAGCTCATGGATAAGCGTCAGAACAACCCCTCCCCCCTGATCTGCGCGCGCAGCATAACTCTGCCGGTAATCTTCCCAAGGGTGCCAGTCGGGCAAGTATTCTCCAAGGTCCACTTGCACCGAGTAGATCTTTCCAAGTTTATCCTGTTTGATCCATTCTTCGATTTTCTGCAGCCCCGGGTGCATCCGGAGCTGGCACCCCACCAAAACTTTAGGCCCATTTAGAGTGAGGTAGCGAGCCAGTTCGGGCAACCGCCGTTTTTCATGGGCAATGGGCTTCTCAACATAAACGTGGGACCCTGCCTTGAGGGATTTGATGAGCGTTTCCAGATGAAGCGAGGTAGGGTTGGCCACCACCACAAGGTCGAATTTGTGGCTGAGTGCGAGGTCGAGATCTTGAAAGACAGCAATACCTTCGGGAATGATCTCCATGGGAGGCGGAAGATTCCGGCTTCGCACCACGCCGAGTTCGCGAATTCCGAGCGTATGCAAATTGTTGAGGTGCCTGACTCCAATGGATCCAAGGCCAACCACCAAAGCTTTCAAATGTTGCTTCCTCGTCTTTCCATCAGGAATTCGGCCAGTTGAAACGAGAATTCATCGTCGATATCGATGGAGTCGTTGTTCTCGATTTTAAGCGGCAAGACATGTGTGCCTGTGAGGGAATTTTTTTCCAGAATGGTCCGGGTGCGAATCAAATCCAGATAACCGATTTGCCAATACACCTTAGGCAAACTTTGCCTCGGTTCGTTGAAGGGCTCGGAAATGCCAGGAACCTTCAATAGCGCTTGCATAAAACCATCCTCTCCGATGGTCCACATTTTGTAAGGATTTTGCCCTGGCTCAATGATTCCTCGAACCGAATCCGCTTCCGGATTTTTTTTCAGAAGCTCAGCAGCCTCTTCTATTTTCGAAACGCTACGCGAGGGAGAAGTTGGACGGAATTGAAAGATGGCATCGGGAAGTGGGACTCGATTTTGTTCTAACCATCCCAAAAAATGATGAAATACGGGCAAGTCCCGCGTATCGTCCTGCGCGAGTTCACTAGGCCTTAAAAAAGGTACCTCGGCGCCGGCGTTTCTCGCTACCTTGGCAATTTCCTCCGAGTCCGTGCTGACAAAAGTTCGCTGGATGGAGGGGCATTTAAGGGAAATCTCAATCGAATGGGCGATAAGAGGTTTTCCCCGCAAAAGCCGGATATTTTTATGGGGGACGGCCTTTGATCCCCCCCGCGCGGGAATGAGCGAATAAATCAACATCGACAACAGTCTGCATTGCTTTAATTCAGTAGGCTCGATAGCCCGTTTTGGCCGAAATGATGCGCTTGGGGTAAGTGGTTGTCAAGCAATGTTCCGAATGGGTAGGAGCCATGGGACAACTAAACATGGATGCGCCACAAGGGTTTATGTAGTCAAGGTCGAAACCAGGATTTTCTAGACTGAATTCCCATTTCAGCCGGCACTATGTCCAAATTCAGACGGTACAACCTCCTGACTTTCAGCCGGGTAGTGGACCTCACTAATCATGAATCAGCCAAATCGACGTTTCCGAGGCACGCAATACCTTTCTATCGTTGAACCAGCACAGCCTTGACGTTGCCGTGCGCGTTTCGTTTACGTACGAATGATATAACCCTGTACCTTGCGTCAATGCGATAATGGATAACTTGAATTTGCTGACTTGTATTTTTTCGAAAATATGTCAAATTCCGCCTCGACCCTTATTATTCCTGTTGAAAATCAAGTGCGTGAACTGGACGCCAAACTTCTGCTGTCTTGCGTGGCGGCCGAGCGCGGTTTCCCGGTTATTCTCGGTTCGCGTGCGTTTGTTCATTTCGAGGTGGCGTCGCTTCCACGTGGTGTGTATCTGGCGAAAAGCATGCGCAGCCTGAGCAACTCAATGTTCAGAATTCTGCGTTTGCTTGGGCATGAGATCGTTGCGTGGGAAGAAGAGGCGCTGGTTCACCCGCCCCCCGACACCTATTTCACGGTTCGAATGTCTCCGACGACAATCAGGAATGTGTCTCATATATTTGCCTGGGGCCAGGAAAACGCCGACCTGCTTCAGCAGTATCCGCAACTGCCTTCAAATATGCCTATCCATATTACCGGAAATCCCCGCGGCGATATATTGCGGCCCGAAATGCGCCCCTACTTCGATGCAGAAGTAGAAAGATTGCGCAAACTTTACGGGGATTTCATTCTCATCAACACGAATTTTACCGAGGTGAACCCCTTCATTCCGAATGTTGGTTTGTTTGTGCCGTCGAAAGATGGGCAGAAGAAGTCCCGGCGCGGCCAAGCCGGGATTGGAATGAGCCGCGAATTTGCGGATGGATTATGGGATCATAAACAGGCAATACTGGAGGATTTCAAGCAACTCATTCCCGCTCTCGAACAGGCTTTTCCTGATCTGACGATTGTCGTCCGGCCACATCCGAGTGAAAATTTCAAGGTGTACAATGAGATCGCCGCCAAGTGCCGGCGAGTGAAAGTCATCAATGAGGGCAATGTCATCCCCTGGCTTCTGGCTGCGAAGACCATGGTGCACAATGGTTGCACGACGGGACTGGAGGCTTATGCGCTTGGGGTGCCGGCTATATCCTACCTTGCGACATTCAATGAGTATTATGACTATGAGTTTCAGGGCCTGCCCACCAGGCTAAGCTATCAGTCCTTCAATTTTGAAGAATTGCAGCATACCTTGACCGGAATTCTTGAAGGTAAACTGGGCGTCGCGGGCGGTGAGGAACGCAAGGCACTTATCGACTATTATCTGGCGGCTCAAAATGGGCGTTTGGCTTGCGAGCGCATCGTCGATATCCTTGAGGACAACGGCTATGGTAGAAAGCAGCCGCCCTCACCCCCGCTTGGGAAGTTTGTTCAGGGCTGGGCGCTTGCCAAATTAAAAGCTTCGGTCACAAACTTGAACATGCGCCGTCCTGGCCCCAACCGACTTTCGTACCATGACCATCGCTTTCCCGAGATCAAGGTCGCGGAGATCGAACAGAAGATTGCGCGTTTTGGCCATTTATTGAATCGTTTTGGCAATATCAGAGTCAAACAACACTCAAGACACTTGTTCAGAATCCAGGGTTAGCGAATCTTCGAATTCAACCTCATGATCCCTTTTCAAAAAATTTTTCGAATCTGTACGATATAGCGATAGCGGGTGCTCGCCAAAGATGGGCTCGGGTTTTATCTAATCAAAGGATAATCGTAAATTATTTATGAAGACACCAAAAATCATTGCTGAAATAGGCTGTAATCATAAGGGGGATATGGAGATCGCCCACGAAATGATAGAGATTGCGGCAACATTCGCGAAATGCGATTTCGTAAAGTTTCAAAAGCGTTCGAATAAGGAATTACTTACCCCTGAAGAATATAGCGCACGCCACCCTAACCCCCAAAACAGTTATGGGGAAAGCTATGGCGCTCATCGGGATGACCTGACCCCGAAATCAGTACCGGTCTAAAGTAGAAATTTCCGACTCAGTAGGCCTGCCGGGCAAGGCATTTTCCCTTGCCTGGCGGGCGA
>NZ_FRBV01000021.1 GCF_900142705.1 Nitrosospira sp. Nsp11 | reverse complement strand
CTGGAATGCTTGCAATGCCTCGGACAAAAACAAAATGAAGAGAACCATCGATTAATGATGGAAGTTTGTTAAAGATGAGGTTTTTCAGGGACGACCAGCTATTGACCTGTTATCTGCACGAGGCAGTGCAGCGTGTTGTTCTGAGTAAAGGTCCGCTCCCTTTGAAACGGATCAGCCTGACAGAAAGGGAAAAGGAATGCTTATTATGGGCGGCCGAAGGAAAAACCGGCTGGGAAATAGGCAACATCGTCAACATATCGGAACGTACGGTCACTTTTCATCTTCAGAACGCGGCCCAAAAAATGGGGGTGGTCAACCGCCAGCAAGCCATTTCCCGCGCCCTTTCCATGGGGCTTATCGAGCCCTGCACTATTATATAAGTCCCTGTTGGACAGGCTCCGCGCTGTCCTCAGGGATGGGAAGTGCTTTTGTAACTTCGCGAATAACAAGCTGTAACCGAACCTTCGAACCTCGGAACTCCTTCCGGTATGCCTCAGGCCTTGCAATATGAGGGAACCCAGCTGCGTTCGATCATATGAGCGGGCAGCTCGTTGAAATCAAAAGAGACGCCATCCTTGATCATCTGCTCGACATCCAGCAATTGACCGATTTCGGGTATATCTTTAAAAAACATCGTATAAAAAGGTTTAACCAGTGCTTTGGAAATTCCCATTCCTATAGGACCGACAAAATTCCTTCGTTGACCCACATGCGCTACTTCATCAATTGTAATCTCATCCAGCAGCTCTTTTAGGCGGTTACAGACTTCAGGTTCTTCAGCCAATATCTCGTCAAACAAGCGGTATAGGTGGCAATAAAAAGTGACGCCCATCAGTTCGGTAATAAAAGCGGGCGAGTCCTTCAAGAATCCCGGAACTTTCGGAAATTGCTCGTAGATTTTTTCCTTGATCGGCCCTAAAGGTACCCACTCCACCTTATCCAGGCCGCACGTGCATAACATTTCGTTAAAAAGGCGTACATGGCAAAATTCTTCGGCTAAATGCATGCGGCTGATTTTTTCTGTTACCGTATATGAGTGCGCCATATCAGGAATGACATCCCACGCGCCTTTTATTCCCACCCATTCGTGTCTCGCGAATTTATAAATGCACGTCAACATCAGCGTCATGCGATCCATCGATCGGGGATCATCCTGCATCTCGACATAATTGCGGTAAAACGCTTCAGGATTGGCAAGCGGCCGACGCAATCTAATAGGATGCTCCTGAAAATGCTTAAGCCTGGCACGTTTTTTCTCCAGATCCTTCGCACTTTCAAAAAGTTGACCGCCATGCTGCTGAGTAAATTCCCAGTAATTTTCAAAATTTTCTTCCCTTTCAAGCTTGGTCGCCGGTGTGAAAATAGACAAATATTTAGCCGTCGTCATACGCTTTACGCTCCAGTTGGTTCCGCACGAGATTCACTCATGCAGATAATTAGAAAATTAAATGATGGATAAGTGTTATAGCGGCGCCATGGCTTCGTACTCTTCGGACCATGTGTCCTACTGCCTTGTAATTCAACGTTGCGAACAGGGATATTAGTGCGGATTTTCAGGACCGCTGCTTTCACAGAAGTTACTCGGCCAGCGCCAGAAACTCGGCTCGTTGAGCAGCGTTTGTTTTAAGATCGCCAAGCATTGCCGAAGTGACGGTCTCTTCGCCGGCGACGGCGATCCCCCGCGATTCCATGCACATGTGGCGGCAGCGAATAATCACACCGACAGCCTTGGGCTGAAGATGCTCAATCAGGGACTGCGCAATTTGCTGGGTCAAACGTTCCTGAACCTGCAAGCGTGCAGCAAAACAATTGACCAGTCGTGTCAGCTTCGATAACCCAACGATGTGGCCGCTGGGAAGATACCCAACGGTTGCGTGACCGAAGAAGGGAGCAAGATGGTGCTCGCAATGCGAGTACACCGGTATTTGCCTGACAACGATTAGCTCGTCATAACTTTCGCCGCCATCGGCAAATGTCTTCAGAATCGCTGCCGGGTCCTGTTTATAGCCGCGCGTCCAATGAGCCCAGGCCCGCGAAATGCGGCCTGGCGTTTCAACCAGGCCCTGGCGTGATGGGTCTTCACCTATCGAACGCAATAGCCGCCGCCAATCGGCTACACCAAATTCCGAGTCGTCTGAAGTATTCATAATAGGCACGGCTTTGTTGGAAAGGGAAGCGGTGCGCTATAAGCGCCAATATCGACCGTATTCCTGCTAAACATCGGCACCAACTCCCGTTAAAGAGACGCGCATAAGTGCGGCTCGAAAGAGCACCACGAGTAAATCCTGAATGTAGCGGGCGAGGCATGCGATAGCCCCTGGGAGCTCAGTGAGGGGCCGGGGCAAGTGTCATGAGTAGCCGCGCTCAGCGCAACATGCCTAATTCCATAATAGCACAACATAATTGGAAAACTTTGAAATAAATCTACGGTGGAGCGCATGGCGATCAAGCCAGCAAATCCAATGATCTATTCGGAATCATCAACGCATCGTGCGATGATTTGCGTGAGGGCTATTTGTTGCGAGCCGCTCTCGTAAATTTGATAAAATGGACGCATGAAAATTGCGACATGGAACGTAAACTCTCTCAAGGTCCGCCTGCCGCATGTTCTTGACTGGCTGGCATTGTATCAACCAGATGTGCTGTGCCTGCAAGAAACGAAGCTGCAAGACGAGAATTTCCCGATAGAAGCCATTGCGGCAGCTGGTTACCAAACGCTCTACAGTGGCCAGAAAACTTATAATGGCGTCGCTTTACTCAGCAAACAGCCGGGAAGCGAAATTATCACAGCCATACCCGCTTTCGATGATCCTCAAAAGCGCGTTCTCGGGGCGGTTTACGGCGATGTGCGGGTAATCTGCATCTACGTCCCCAACGGGGAGAACGTCGAGTCCGAAAAATACCAATATAAGCTGATGTGGCTGGCCGCCCTCAAGGATTGGATTCGAGACATGTTAAGCCAGCATCCGAAACTGGTGTTGCTGGGCGATTTTAATATCGCACCGGAAGAGCGCGACGTACACGACCCAAAGTTATGGGAAGGGCAGGTTCTGTTCAGTCTGCCGGAGCGTGAGGCATTTCGTGACGTGCTCAGCCTGGGCCTCATGGATAGCTTCCGCCTATTCGAACAACCGGAAAAATCCTACACCTGGTGGGACTACCGCATGATGGCCTTCCGCCGCAACATGGGTTTGCGGATAGACCATATTCTATTAAGTAAAAACCTTGCGGAAGTATGTACCGCGTGTGTTATCGACAGAGCAACACGCAAACTCGAAAGGCCTTCCGATCATGCACCGGTAATGGTGGAACTAGGGGATTTGGTTCAATCAGCCGGTGCCTTCTGCCCCGGCGGCTAGCAACATTTCGGCGGCGTGCTTGCGCGTAGTATCAGTTATTTTTGCACCGCCCAGCATTCGCGCAATTTCCTCGACCCGCTCCTGCTTTCCAAGCACAGCGATGCGGCTCGATACGTTTCCTGGGTTCGCGGAATCGGCTGATTTGGTGACCTGCCATTGGTGGTCTCCCGCCGACGCAACCTGGGCCAGATGGGTTATACACAATACCTGGCGCTCCGCGCCAAGTTTTTTCAGCATCCCCCCCACCATCTCTGCGACTCGGCCACCGATACCGGCGTCCACCTCATCGAATATAAGCGTGGGCGTCACGCCGAGCTTGCTGGTGATGACGTGTATCGCCAGGCCGATCCGCGATAATTCTCCGCCTGACGCGACTTTTGCCAATGGCCGCAATGGCAGGCCCTGATGGGCGGAAACCTGGAATTCGATTTGCTCCATACCGTTCGCATTGCCTTGCTCGAGCGGGGCCAGCGTTATCGAAAACTCTCCGCCTGCCATCGCAAGGGTTTGCATGGCAACGGTAACCTGCCGGGCAAGCGTGGCCGCTGCGCCTGCCCGCCCGGCACTCAATTTTTTTGCAAGCTCGAGATATTCATCTCTGGCTGCCGCCTCTTGCCTCGCCAGCGACTCGCCATCTTCCTTGTGGCCCAGTTCTTCCAACCGCTCGGCGACCGTCCTCAACAGTTCCTGCAACTGATCGGGAACAATTCGGTATTTTCTGGCCGTAGCGTGAACAGCCGCCAAGCGGGCTTCTATTTCCTGCAAACGTTGGGGATCCAGATCAAGACGCTGCTGATAACGCCCAAGTTCATACACACCTTCCTGTAACTGGATTTGCGCCGGTTCGAGCAAATCAAGCACTACTTTGAGACTACTATCGCACTCAAGTACCTGACCCAGGCGCACAATGACCGCATTTAGCTGCGAAAGCGCAGCGGATTGGCCCTCCGACAGGGTTTCGAGTCCCATCTGCGTCGCCTCCAGCAAAGCGACCGCATGGGATAACCGGCTGTGCTCGGCTTGCAACGCTTGCCACTCATCAGGCAAAAAATTCAGTGCGGAGATTTCGCTTGCTTGCCACTCCAGTTGCTCGCGCTCCTGATCGAAAGCGGCCGCGTTTTGCTCCCGGGACAGGCGCAGCCGATGAAGCCCCTGCCAATGCCGGTAAGCTTCTGCGACAGATTGCGCCAATTGCCGATTGCCTGAATAAGCATCGAGAAGCTCGCGTTGCGCTTCCTTGCGCAACAATGACTGATGTGCATGCTGCCCCTGGATATCCACAAGGTGCTCACCAACCGTATGTAATTGCTGCAAGGTGGCAGCGCGACCATTGATAAAACTGCGGGAACGCCCCCCGGCATCCACCAACCGGCGCAGCAGACATACGTCGCGGTCGTCATCCTGATTTTCGAATTCGTTTTCGCGCAACCATTCCGCGAGCTTTGGCAGTCCGCCAATATCGAACTCCGCGCTGATTTCAGCGCGGTCGCAGCCATTGCGAACCACACTCGTTTCGCTACGCTCGCCCAGTACAAGCGAGAGCGCATCAATCAGAATGGATTTTCCGGCGCCGGTTTCGCCGGTAAGCACAGTGAACCCGGGAACAAACTCCAGTTCCATACAGTCAACAATGACAAAATTCCGTATGCTCAGAAATTTTAGCATGCTGAAAGGCTCATATCTGGTTTCTGGGTATGCCGCTCCAGCCAAGCTTCTCGCGGAGCATACGGTAGTAACTGTGATCTGAAGCATGCAGCAATGTTACGGTATGAGGAGAGCGCCGCACGACAACCTTGTCATGTTGCCTTAAATCGTAATGGGAATGGCTATCGGAATGCACACGCGCGACTGCGGTACGATGCATCAGGATTTCCACGACGGCGTCCGGCCCGACAACGATGGGACGGTTGCTCAGCGTATGGGGACTGACCGGAACGAGCGCAATCAAATCAAGACTGGGGTGAAGGATAGGGCCGCCCGATGACAATGCATAAGCGGTAGAACCAGTCGGGGTCGCGACAATCAAGCCATCCGAACGCAGGGAGTATACGTATTCACCATTGATATGCACCTCGAACTCGATCATGTTACCGCCAACGCCTCGATTTACCGCCACATCATTTAATGCCAGAGCACTATATGCCGGGACGTTATCGCTGACCACCTCAACGTACAGCAACATGCGACGCTCTTTGAAATATTGGCCATCCAGCATCGAGCCCAGTGTTTCGAGCATGGAGTCAATCGAAAGGTCAGTAAGAAAGCCGAGCCGGCCCTGGTTGATGCCGAGCAACGGAACATTGAAAGGTGCTAACTTTCGTGCGATATTGAGCATCGTGCCGTCGCCACCCAGGACTATCGCCAAATCAGCACGCACACCGATCTCCTCCATGGTCATGGCAGGGTATCTTGCCTCTGCCACGACAGCAGCCGTAGCTTGATCCAGGAGAACTTCCAGATTGCGCTTCTCCATATACCTCCCCAGGCTCAACAGCGGAGCCACGATATCGGGATTTCTATGCTTGCCGATCAAAGCTATTGTTTTAAACGAAGAACTCATCGCTACATTAAACTGAAGAATAGGTGAAACCGCTGATAAAGCCGACCTTTGATATAAAACATTACTTGAGATTAAACCATATCGGCACCGAGGTGACAAAGTATTCCAGCCCCGTTATTGATATATTCAGTGCAACGATCACTGCGAATATTGGCTGAAAGACCGCTTGCGGGGAGAGGTTGTGCGGATCGCCGCAAAGCGTACCCGAACGGAATTTTTCTGCAATTGAAGATAAAGCGATATCTATCAGTTAGAGAATTGAGAACTGCCAAGTAATGTTGTACGTGTTGGCGTCTTCAGGATTACCCATGCCCTTCCTGTACCGCTCGGAGCGGTAGACTCAATTCAGCCGGTAGAATGAATCCTGGTGTAAAATAATAGAATGCTAAATCAGCGCGCCAAAATCCTGCTAAAGACTCTGGTCGAACGGTATATCACCGAAGGTCAGCCGGTAGGTTCTCGCTCGCTCTCCAAGTTTTCCGGCCTTGATCTGAGCCCCGCCACTATTCGAAATGTGATGGCGGACCTTGAGGAAATGGGTTTTGTCGCCAGTCCCCATACCTCCGCCGGCCGCATACCTACTCACCAGGGCTATCGTTTTTTTGTGGATACGCTGCTGGTGGTAAAGCCTCTGGATGTCATTGAGATCCATCAGCTTCAAGATCAGCTCCATCCGGACAATCCTTCACGATTGATTAACGCGGCTTCCCAACTGCTGGCGGAATTGACACGCTTTGCCGGGGTGGTGGTGGCGCCCAAGCGTAGTACGGCTATATTTCGCTATATCGAATTCATGACCTTGTCGGAAAAGCGCATTCTGCTCATTATCGTGACGCCGGAAGGGGATGTGCAGAACCGGGTGCTTTTTACGGACCGAACATACAGCCAGGCCGAATTGACGGAAGCAGCCAATTTCATTAATCAGAATTATGCGGGTTGCGCCATCGATGAAATCCGCACTCGCCTCCAGAGCGAACTGAAGCAATTGCGTCATGATACGACCCATCTCATGACCGCCGCTATCGAAGCGGGAGGGGCCGCAATCAAGGAAAACAGTGAAAACGTGGTCGTGGCGGGCGAGCACAAGCTGCTTGATGTGCATGACTTGTCGAGTAATACAACCAGCCTGAAGAAGCTGTTTGATCTCTTCGAGCGGAAAACCGCGTTGTTGCAGTTGCTGGAATTCAGCCGTAAGGCGGAAGGTGTGCAGATCTTTATCGGCGGGGAGTCCGGTGGCGTGACCCTGGATGAGTTCAGCATGGTTACCGCACCTTATGAGGTGGACGGAAAAATCGTAGGCACGGTCGCTGTGATCGGACCCACGCGGATGGCTTATGAACGAGTCATTCCGATTGTGGATGTGACTGCAAGGCTGCTTTCCAGCGCGCTATCGCAACATTAGCCACTTCACCACTTTCACCCACTTTACCCATTAGTGAAGCCGCGCCAAAGCATACCTGAACGCGTGTGAGTCATTCAGCCGTTCCTGCGATACGCTGCCGCCAACAGGCGCCTATAGTAGAACCAGTAGAGCCGAAGAAGATATCAACAATGCAGTTTTGTTTCTGATGAGAATTGGAATATCTTGATAGCGCCCGAACCTGCCTACCACCACGGTACGCCAAGCCAGACAGGCATTTTACTAGTCAATCTCGGTACGCCTGAGGCGCCCACCGCAGAGGCCTTGCGCCCGTATCTCAAGCAGTTCCTGAGCAGTCCGCGCGTAGTGGAATTTCCGCGGTGGGCATGGTGGCCGATCCTGAACGGCGTCATACTGAACACGCGTCCCAAAAAATCGGCTGAAAAATATGCGTTGATCTGGATGCCGGAGGGCTCCCCGCTGAAAGTTCATACCGATCGCCAGACCGGTCTGCTGCGCGATGTGCTGGCAAAACGCACCGAGCGGGCGCCGATAGTCGAATATGCAATGAGTATTGGCAGTCCCTCCCTCGCCGAGGTGCTGAGGGGGATGAGGCAGAATGGCTGCGAGCGCATACTGGTGCTGCCGCTCTACCCCCAATACGCCGCAAGCAGCACAGCCTCCGCGTTCGATGAAGTATTCGCGCAACTGGGGAAGATGCGCAACACCCCTGCACTGCGCACTGTGAAACATTATCATGATCATCCCGGCTATATTGCCGCGCTGGCACAGAATATACGCGATTATTGGGCTAAAAACGGCCGCCCCGACAAGCTGGTAATGAGCTTTCACGGGGTACCGCGCTCAACGCTGGATAAAGGTGACCCCTACCATTGCGAGTGCCAGAAAACCGGGCGATTGCTGGCCGAGGCGCTGGAATTGCATGCAGACGCGTACCAGGTTTGTTTTCAATCCCGTTTTGGCAAGGCTGAATGGCTAAGACCCTACACTGCGGCTACGCTGGAGCATCTCGGTAAGCAAAATACCGGGCGCGTGGATGTCGTCTGTCCCGGTTTTGTTTCCGATTGCCTCGAGACACTTGAAGAAATCGCGATAGAGGGGAAAGCCATTTTCACCCAGGCTGGAGGCCATGAGTATCATTATATTCCCTGCCTGAACGAACGCGATGACTGGATAGACGCATTAGCCGACATCGCTCTCGCTAATCTACAAGGTTGGCTGGGGCTGGAGAACGCAAAAGAAGAAAACGAGGAAGAGAAGCGGGCCCAGTCGCGGCAGCGCGCACTCGAACTGGGGGCGAGTGATTAAAGAAGCTCCCATGCGGCACAATCCGCTTCGCTTGCCGGTTTGCATCTGCCTAAGCTTGAATTAGCTTAAACCCGGCTGTTAGTAGCAGCTTATTTTGCAGCTCACTTGCCTGCTAGGCGCTATAACCCGAAACCCGTAAGGATTTTTGGCGCCCCCTGAACCTCACCTTCTTGGTGACCTTGCTACAACTCCGGCTTCCGGTTGAACCGCGCTACTCTTATCGCTTGGCTGGCGCCTCTGGCGCCCTGCGATTTCCAAGCCAATTACGCACGAATTGAACAATACCTGGAAGAACGGAAATAATGATGATGCCGAATATGAAAAAGGTCAGGTTGTTTTTCACTATGGGCACATTGCCAAAGTAAAATCCGCCGAATACGAAAAAACCGATCCAGAAGACGCTGCCGAATGCGCTGTAAGCCATGAAACGAGGGTAGATCATGCGTCCTATGCCGGCCACAAAAGGCGCGAAAGTACGAATAATGGGTAGAAAACGCGCGAAAATGATGGTTTTACCACCATGCTTCACATAAAACTGATTCGTTTTTTCCAGATGCGCGCGATTCAATAAGCGCGAGTCTGCTCTGGAAAATATCCTGGGGCCGAAATAACGCCCTATCCAGTAATTGGTATTGTCGCCGCAAAATGCCGCGAGAATGAGAAGCGCGGCCAGCCATTGAACGTCCATTGCACCGGTTGCGGCAATCGCACCCGCCACGAACAGCAGTGAATCACCCGGCAGAAAGGGAGTCACGACCAGTCCTGTCTCACAGAAAATAATCAGGAACAGAATAAGATAAATCCAGTTGCCGTAATTCTGAACCAGCCAGATGAGATGCTTGTCCAGATGCAGGATGATATCGATGAAGGCGGCGAGAATTTCCAAGGGAAGCCTTAAGTAGGACTGGGACGAGGCTGAGTTAGGGCAACCGGATGAGGCTGGTTTAACTTGTGTTTGAATCAGGGCAGCGCTTGTACCTCTTCCTTCTTTTCAGGTCTCACAATATCCTTGCGCGACACCCCCAGCAACACGAGGATGGGGCTTGCCACCAATACCGAGGAATAAATGCCGAACAGAATGCCGATAGTAAGCGCGAGTGCAAAATTATGCAGTGGTTCGCCGCCAAACAGGAACATTGAGATCACGACCATCTGGGTACTGCCATGAGTAATAATGGTGCGCGACATAGTGCGGGTGATCGCGTTGTCTATGACTGTGTTTACCGTAGCCTTGCGCATTTTACGGAAATTTTCCCGTATGCGATCGAATATCACCACCGATTCATTGACGGAATAGCCAAGAATGGCCAGGATAGCGGCCAATACCGTGAGGGAGAATTCCCATTGGAAGAATGCGAAAAATCCGAGAATGATCACCACGTCGTGCAGGTTCGCAATAATACCGGCAACCCCGAACTTCCATTCAAAACGCACCGCAAGATAAGCGACGATGCCGAGCGAAACCAGTAACAACGCCAGCGCACCGTTTTCCACCAGTTCCTTACCCACTTGCGGGCCCACAAACTCCACGCGCCGCAACTCCGCTGCTTCGTCATCCTGGCGCAACGCTGCTATCACCGTTTCGGACAGCTTGGCACTGGACATCTCCGGCTTGGCCGGCAGGCGTATCAATACGTCCCGCGATGTACCGAAGTTCTGCACGCTTGCGTCGGGCATTCCCATTTTGACGAGCGTGTCCCGTATCCTGGCCGTGTCCGCAGGATGGGAATAGGCCACCTCCATTACGGTGCCGCCGGTAAAGTCCACGCCCAGATTCAACCCCTTGGTGACGAGAAAAAATACCGCTACGACAAAAGTCAGCAACGAAATGGTGGTGGTATATTTCCCCCAGCTCATGAAGGGAATGTCGCGCTTGATTCTGAAAAATTCCATGCTGACCCTTATCTCCCTGAAGGAATGTATGTTCCCGCTCTGCTCATACGTGTATTAGCGCTTATCGGTAGCCGGCTTCCAGATCTGCCCGATAGAGACCCGCTCCAGCTTGCGGCGGCTGCCATATACCAGATTGACTATTCCTCGCGATACCATCACCGCGCTGAACATTGAAGTGGCGATGCCTAGACACAGCACCACGGCAAAACCCTTGACCGGGCCCGAGCCAAACGCGAACAGCGCAATTCCCGCAATCAAGGTCGTAACATTGGAATCGAGAATAGTGCCCCAGGCCCGCTCGTATCCTGCGTTGATCGCCGCTTGCGGTGACAAACCTTCCCTCAGTTCGTCGCGGACACGTTCATTGATCAGTACGTTCGCATCGATTGCCATGCCAAGGGTGAGCGCGATCGCCGCCATGCCCGGCAGCGTCAGCGTGGCCTGCAGGATCGAAAGGAGGCCTACCAGCAGAAGCAGGTTTACGCCCAGCGCGGTCACCGAAATAAAACCAAACACAAGGTAATAAATAGTCATGAAGACGGCAATCGCAAGAAAGCCGTATAGCGTTGAATTAAACCCACGTGAAATATTGTCGGCGCCAAGGCTGGGGCCTACCGTTCGTTCCTCGATGATATCCATCGGCGCGGCCAAAGCACCGGCACGCAGCAGCAACGCCACATCCCTGGCCTCTTCAGTCGTCATCCGCCCGCTGATCTGCACTCGTCCACCGCCGATTTCTTCGCGGATCACGGGTGCGGTAATAACTTCAGCCTGATTCTTTTCGATCAGCAAAATAGCCATGCGCTTTCCGACATTATCGTGGGTCAACTGCCTGAATATACGCGCCCCATTGCCGTCGAGATCGATGTGTACTGCCGGTTGACTGTTGTTGTCGAACCCGGGTTGGGCGTCAGTGATGCGATCACCCGTCAGCACCACCTGCTTTTTCACCAGTACCGGACCGCCGCCACGCTCAGTGTAAAGCTCCGACCCGAAGGGAACCTGCCCGCGCAGTGCCGCTTCCAGGTCGCGGCCCTCATCCACCATGCGGACCTCCAGTGTGGCGGTACGTCCCAGAATATCCTTGGCCTTGGCGGTATCCTGCACGCCTGGCAGTTGCACAACCACGCGGTCCACGCCAGCCTGTTGAATGATGGGTTCGGCTACCCCCAGCTCATTGACGCGATTGCGCAGCGTCGTGATGTTTTGTTGTACGGCGGAGCTCTGGATGCGCACCTGCGCTTCTTGCTTTATATTTGCTATCAAATAAAACTCGGCACCTACATTCTCTTCGCGCAAATCCAGATCTGCGTAGGTGTTGCTGATTTCCGCTTTTCCTTGAGCGCGCGATTCGGTATTACGGAACTTGACAGTGATTTGAGAACCCTGCTTGTCAAGGCCGGCATAGGAAATCTTTTTCTCCCGCAGGCTGCCGCGTATATCCGCGCTATAACGGTCAAGCGCCTTGGAAAGTGCGCCTCTCATGTCCACCTGCAGCAGGAAATGGACGCCGCCGCGCAAATCAAGCCCCAGATACATAGGCAATGCCCCGATGCTGGTCAACCATTGTGGGGAATTGGAGAGCAGATTCAGCGCGACCATGTAACCGTTACCCAGCAAAGACTGGAGCGTATCCCTGGCCTTGATCTGCGTGTCGGTATCTGCAAATCGCACTTTGACGCCGCCTGCTTCAAGAAACATTCCATCCACGGGAAGGTTCGCTTTCTTCAGCGCATCTTCAACCCGTTGCAGTAGCGCGGTATCCGCCTTGGGCGCGGTACGTAGCGGCGAAATTTGTACCGCCGGCGATTCGCCGTAAAAATTCGGCAGGGTATAGACCAGCCCCAGCAGTATCGAAACCGCGATAATCAGGTATTTCCAGGAAGGGTAGCGGTTCATTTTTTTGAGTGAAAGGCGGGAAACAGGAAATAAGGGAACTAAGAATTGGTACTGAAAACCTATGCCAAAGCCTTCGCGCCTGGGCCTTTACAAGGATGGCTATTCTTTCTCGATACTATTCAAGGTTCCCTTGGGCAGTAGAGTCTGAACGGCTGTTTTTTGTATGGTTACTTGCACATTTTCGGCAATTTGCAGTATGACGTAGTTTCCGACAACCTTGACCACGCGTCCCAATACACCGGATGCGGTTGCCAGCTCATCACCTTTTTGCAGTGCCTCTATCATCAATTTCTGTTCTTTGGCACGCTTCGCCTGAGGACGAATCAGCAGCAGGTAAAAGACAACGAATATACCGATCAGCGGCAGCAAGCTCATAAAATCCACTCCCGCTGCTTGCGCAGGCGCAGCGGCCTGGGCATAGGCTTCACTAATCAACATGGCTTCTCCGATAATGGGATAAAAAAGGATGCGATTTTAGCACGATGCGACGCGGGCTTGAAATTCTTGAGCATATTCCTCGAACTGCCCGGTTTCGATAGCGGCGCGGATTTCGCTCATCAATTGCTGGTAATAATACAGGTTGTGCAGCGTGTTGAGCCGCGCACCCAGAATTTCACCGGTCCGCTGCAAGTGATGCAGATAAGCAAGGGTGAAATTCCGGCATGTATAGCAGTTGCATTGGTCATCGGGCGACGCCGTATCCAGGCGGTACCGGCTATTGCGCAGCTTGACCACCCCGTTGCGCGTGAACAGCCACCCGTTCCGGGCATTACGTGTTGGAAGTACGCAGTCAAACATGTCTATGCCTTGGGACACGGCGTTGACAATATCCGCCGGGGTACCCACACCCATGAGATAACGCGGCTTTTCGTCGGGCAACTGCGGCGTGATGTGCTTGAGGATGCGCTGCATGTCGTCCTTGGGCTCGCCTACCGATAGTCCCCCGACTGCATAACCGTCGAAGCCGATATCCACCAGTCTGGATAACGAATCATCACGGAGATTCTCATGCATTCCGCCCTGAATGATGCCAAACAATGCATTGGGATTCCGCTCATCATCATGCCCGCGCCTGGACCGCTCCGCCCAGCGCACGCTCAATTCCATGGATTCACGCGCAGTTGGCTCGTCCGCAGGGTAAGGCGTGCATTCGTCGAATATCATCACGATGTCGGAATTGAGTATGCGTTGTATACGCATCGATTCCTCCGGCGTGAGAAAACAAACGTCGCCATTTACCGGCGACCTGAACTTGACGCCCTCTTCGCTAATCTTTCTCAGGGCTCCCAGGCTGAACACCTGGAAACCGCCCGAATCCGTCAATATAGGTCCATCCCAACCCATGAAATGGTGCAGTCCGCCGTGCGCGCTGATCACTTCGAGGCCGGGGCGCAGCCATAAGTGAAACGTGTTGCCAAGCACGATATGGGCGTCAATCTCCCGTAAATCCGCAGGCGACATCGTTTTTACCGCGCCGTAAGTGCCTACCGGCATGAAAGCGGGCGTCTCGACCGTGCCATGGGCCAGCGATAACGTAGCCCGACGGGCGCGACCGTCGGTACGATGCAGTTGAAATTTCATGCTACCGGTTGCTTGCTGGATGGGAGTAGTTTCAAAGTGCCCTGGAGACGGTTGAGACAGTTCAAAGTGTCTTGGAATGATGTATTCAGAACGCGTGGATGCAGAAGCTTTCGGAACTGTATCTCAAATTATAGGGCAGGCGGCCAATCAGCGGTTAATTAGCGGGCTAAGCAGGGAACGGCGTTCTATGATTGTCTTTCGATCAACATGGCGTCACCGTAACTGAAAAACCGATACCGCTTATTTACAGCATGCTGGTAAGCACGACGAATGTTTTCCGTTCCTCCAAATGCGGACACGAGCATCAGCAAGGTTGAGCGAGGCAAATGAAAATTGGTCAGCAGGCGCTCCACCACGCGGAAACGATACCCTGGCGTGATAAAGATATCGGTCTCGCCATGACCCGATTGCAATTCGTCCATGCTTTCCAATGCCTCCGCCTTTGCCTCTGCCGTGCGTGCTGCCGCTCCTTCCAAAGCTCGCAGCGATGTGGTGCCGACGGCGAGCACCCTGCCCCCGCCGGCTTTTGCGCGCCGGATTACGTCATTCGTTTCCTGCGGCACATGAAAAATCTCTCCATGCATTTTGTGATCGGCAATGTTGTCCACCCGGACCGGCTGGAACGTGCCCGACCCCACATGCAGCGTCACATAAGCAATCTGCACCCCCATTTCTCGTAATGCAGCAAGCATGCTTTTATCAAAGTGCAGGCCCGCAGTCGGCGCCGCGACAGCGCCTGCCTGCTTCGCGTAAATGGTCTGGTAGCGCGCCTCGTCCATTTTTTCCGGCAGCCGGGAAATATAAGGCGGCAGCGGCAGGTTACCGTAACGCTCCAATAAATCGATAACCGTGTTTTCGTGATCAAAACGCAACGTATAGAAATCGCGCTCACGTGCCAACACGGTCACGTTGATTGCGCCAGCGAGGAAAAGCTTCGATCCCGGCTTCGGCATATGGCTCGCGCGCATGATTGCCAACACGCAATGGGCATCCAGCACCCGTTCCACCATCACCTCCACCCTGCCTCCCGTGTCCCTCACGCCATGCAGACGGGCCTTGATCACGCGCGTGTCATTAAACACCATCACGTCGCCAGGGCGCACATAGCGAGGCAAATCGGCAAACATTGCATCACCCAGGGCACCGCCTGGACCCTTCAGATGCAGCATGCGGCTGCTGGCGCGCTGCTCAACCGGGAACTGCGCGATGAGCTCGGGAGGCAAATCGAAATCGAAATCCTGAATTTTCATCGCGCATATTATACCGATACACCCGGCATCGCTTATGAGTTGCCGCGATTTGGATTTTCAGTAATAATGCCCCGGCAGGCTGTGCCGGGATGGCGGAATTGGTAGACGCACGGGACTCAAAATCCCGCGACCGCGAGGTCATGGGGGTTCGATTCCCCCTCCCGGCACCAACTTGAATGCATCACCTTGGGGTGCGTTTTTAATTTGAAAATCAAGAAGTTAGATTACTGAAAATTACCAACTGAAGTCATTCTTAATACCCTACCCGTTTGTCCTAGTTTGTCCTGAAGATTTTTTATTCTTGGTGAAGACCTTCCGCCCTCCTGCTCATCCATAGGCTTCTACCTTTTCGCTACCGAGTCCAATTCAGGTAGAACACTCTCAGCTTCGAGATAGTTTTACCCCAAATTTACGAGTGGGCACCCTACGTACCGGCTCCCGACGATTCCCCCTCCTGGGTCCCTCGTGCCTTCCTTCGAGAGTCTATGGTCAAGCCTTTTGAAACTCTGCCGCAATCCGTATTGGGTACCAAGGTGGGACGACGGATGTTTCGAGTGATGCAAAGACAGGCTGCTAACCATAAGGCATCTAGGAAAGGAGGAAAGCACACCCATGCACGAACTCATTAAGGTTGAGAGTCGCTCAATAAGGGGGCACTGGAGGGGTACAAACGCTAGGGAACTCCATGGATTCCCGGGGCAGAATAGTATTCGCATCGGCCCAACGGGTCCAAATACTTCCAGCTTCGCTCACACTTCACGGCAAGGAAAAAATGCTGCAACCAGGCGTTTATCACAAGATAAGCCGAGCCGATGCCAAGTTAGCAGCGAGGTTGCGCGCCAACTGATGATCACTGGCATGACCTTGTCTGCCTATCGCAGTTTTTTATCCTCGTCATAGAAGCCGACTAGAAGCGCGCCCAATCCTATCCTGGAGCCTTGCGGATCGGTATATCGCCAAGCATTAGGTTATTCCGTGTCATCAGCAGTCCCTGTCCGACTAAATCGGTGGCTACTCCGGCACCATGCAACCTCCTCGAGGGTTGGTTGCAGCCCGCATTTCAATATCTCTACCTGTAAAATTCTACAGCTATTAAGACTCATCAATATGTAGTCTCATAGGACGGTCATCAACCATAAGGAGTGAGGCCAGCAATGGCAATTGTTTTCAAAAATGCTGTAGCAATCAGATGGATCAAAGAGCAGCGCCAACTACGACAGATGAATCACTGTTTGCCGGAGCAGATCTGGCGTTAATAGCAAAATAATTCGCAAGGTTGCCTGGCTTGTCTCCCCGGGTACTCCGGTAGTAATGGCGAGCTCGATGCCGAAACATTTAGTCAGTCTCGATCGCAACCTATGGCCCAGGCCCCGACTGATTTGGCGCGCCCCCAACCCTATCTCATTAATGCAGGTCGAGAACCGATATGAGCGTCTGGCGCCGGCAATCTTTGTAACCTGTTCTATTTCCTATACAGAGTGATTCACAAGCAGTGATGGATAACCAATACCTGGTTTTTATTCTCGATAATCAGGGGTATGCCCTGCATCTGTCTACGGTGGACAGCGTCGCGCGTATGGTTAATATAATCCCGTTACCGGGTGCACCGAGCGTCGTGCTTGGCGTCGTTAACATGCGGGGCCGAGTTATCCCTGTTGTCAATGTCCGTCAGCTTTTTAAGCTGCCAAAGCGTGAGGCCTTGCTGACTGATCAGCTGATTTTTGCGCATACCGAACGGCGTCCTGTGGCGCTGATGGCGGACGCAGTAACGGGAGTCATTGAAGGTCTTGAGCATCGCCTGATCTCAACAGATATTATCCTTCCGGGAATCAAATATCTAAATGGCGTTATCAAACTCAAGGATGGACTGGTCTTTATCCACAATCTTGGCGAGTTCCTTTCCTTGGATGAAGAAAAGGCTTTGAATTTGGCGCTTGGTACCACCTGAGACAGATATGCAAATCACCTTTCCCCATCTGCTGCTCTCACAGCTAAGCGCATTGCTTGAGATGAAGATGGGTTTGTATTACCCGGAAAAGCGCTGGGATGATCTTGAGCGACGAATTGCATCCGCAGCACAGGAGCTTGGCGTGAGGGACACTGAATCAGGAATCCTCCAACTCCTTTCCAGTGCCCTGACGCGCCGACAGATCGAAATACTTGCTCGTCATTTGACCGTCGGCGAGACTTATTTCTTCCGGGAGCAGAGAGGTCTGGATGTACTTGAGGGACGTATTTTTCCCGAATTGATGCGCATGTGCAAACGCGGCAACCGAAAATTACGTATCTGGAGCGCGGGTTGCTGCACAGGCGAGGAACCCTACACCATTGCTATGCTTCTTGATCGCTTGTTCCAGCATGACGGGGAATGGAATGCGACAATCCTGGCTACTGATATCAACCCCGCATTCCTGGACAGAGCGGCGGAGGGTCTATACAGCGAATGGTCTTTTCGGGCTACACCGGACTGGATTAAGGAGCGTTACTTCAAACGAAAAAAAAATGGACTATTCGAGATATTGCCGCATATCCGAAAAAGGGTGACATTTTCCTACCTGAATCTGGCGGAGGACGTGTATCCCTCAGTCGCCAGTAACAGGAGTGCGATGGATATCATCTTCTGCCGGAACGTACTGATGTATTTCAGTCCGGAAGGAGTTAGGAGAATTGGACAGAACTTTCACCGGTCTCTCGTGAATAATGGATGGCTGGTTGTAAGCCCGGTGGAGATGTCCGACGATTTCTTCCCCCAATTTAAATCCACGGCCTTTCCCGGGGCATTTCTCTATCGAAAAGTTGAAAGCCCTGAGTCGCGGAGAAATATGGTTGAGTACCGACTTTCTGGCGCGTTACCAAATATCTCATGCAGGGTCCAGAAACCTTTAACGCAAACGCCTGGTGTCCAGGGTCGGTTCACAAGCTCCACCCTCAAACGCTCGGCGGCGGCAGAATTGCCTGTGGTAACTGACCTGGTTGAACAACCGCTTACTGCTCACCGCGTTACAGACCAGCCAGAGAGGGAGAAGTTTGAGGTGCTTTGTCAATCAGCCCGTTTCCATGCCAATCGAGGCGATCTTACCAAGGCCGCCAGACGGTGCGAGGAAGCAATTGCGGCAAATAAACTTGAGCCGGCAGCCTATTATCTCCTCGCCACAATCCAGCAGGAACTCGGACAAGTGAAGGACGCGATGCAGTCACTGATGAGGACGCTATATCTTGATCCGGACCTTGTGCTCGCCCATTTTGCATTGGGTAACCTGTGTTTGTCGCACGGCAAAAGCCGGGAGGCAGAACGTCATTTGGACAACGCGTTATTGCTGCTGGCTTCGTACCCATCCCACGCAATTCTGCCGGAATCAGAGGGGTTAATCGCTGGCCGACTCACGCAAGTCATTACATCTATGCGGGCAAGTAAACTCGCCGGATTGCCAGGAAATAAAGAGAAAAGCATTGACAACTAACGCGCCAGTGTTTCCAAAAAAAAAGAAAACGGTTCGTACGAGTTTTCTTGAGGTCGAGCGGCGGTTGAGTGCGGCAAGGACAGCGGTCGAGCGCATTTGGACACCTTCCATCGAAGAGACGCAGCGGATCCTGCAAGCGAGGGCACTGGCCCTGGCACAGGAAGCATTGCCGCAAGACACCGCAAGCGAAGGCACTCAGGTAGTGGAATTTACGCTCGGCAATGAAAGTTATGCAATCGAACCGCACTTCATCACCCAGATTGCTTGCGTGGAAAACATAATGCCGCTGCCCTGCACGCCGGCATTTGTTTTAGGTATGGTCAATCTGAGAGGGCGGATATTCCCGGTTATTGACCTCAAGGTTTTTTTTGAACTGCCAGAAAAGGAATTAGCCAACGCCAACAAAATTATCGTACTGCAATCAGGAAAAATAATCTTCGGCATCTTGGCGGACGAAATTCTCGATATGCGCCGTATCCCGGTATCCGACATCCTGCCCTCTCTGCCCACACTCACGGGTATTCGTAAGAATTACCTCAAGGGAATAACTTCAAAGCCGTTGATGATTCTTGATGCGGCAAAGCTCCTCCTTGATGAGAACATCTTCGTAGATGAACAAGTAACCGAGTGAGCCAAACAGGAGACGAAGAAGCTTGGAATTTCAAACAGAAGCAACGGCAGGCGACACCTTGAGATGATAAAAAATTGAAGCTGTGAAAGGGAACAATATGACCATCAGTAAAAAAATTATGGGCGGCTACGCGCTTATACTGGCCCTGCTTGCACTCTCGACGGTTGTTGCGTTCTATGCACTCAATCAGATACAGGTAACCTACGAACATTTCCTAAGCGTGGACGAGCGGCTGATGGAGAGCGCGAACGAGCTTCGGATCGCGGGGTTTGCGCAGCAGACGCACGTCCGGGGAATTATGCTCTATCCGGAGCTCCAGAAGCCTAACCAGTTGCTCCTGCAAGACAATGATCGCCAGTTCAAGCAAATCTTCGACAAAATGCGGCGTGTGATGGGTGGAGAAAAGAAGACCGATCTGCTCGACGACATGGAATCTCTGCATGAACAATTGGAACGCGCTCAGCAGGGAGTCATTCAGCTCACGCTTGAGCAAAAACCCGAGGAAGCATTAGCTTTCATGACCAACACGTTCCGCCCGCTCAGCCTTGCGCTCATCGATAAAGCCAAGCGTTTCTACGAGCAACAAACTGTGCTTTTGGAAAGGAGAAAAATTGAGCTTGCGGATAAAGTCAGTTTTTTTACCATTACATTAGCAGTTGTTTCTTTATTTGCTGTTTTAGTCGGGCTAACAATCGGCGTCCATCTCAGTCGTACTATTACCCGGCAGCTCCGCGAAAGCATCGCCCAGTTGTCATCGTCTTCAGCAGAGATTCTTTCTACCACCTCTCAGGTTGCCTCGGGTGCCGCTGAGACCGCAGCCGCCGTGAGCGAGACAACCGCCACTGTGGAAGAAGTCAAACAAACGGCGCAACTGGCAAGTCAGAAAGCCAAATTTGTTTCGGACAGTGCGCAGAAAGCTTCCAACGTCTCGCAGGCTGGCCGTAAATCGGTGGAGGAAGCCATTAGTGGAATGCATCGCATTCAGGAACAGATGGAATCCATCGCCGAGAGCATTGTGCATCTTTCTGAGCAGAGCCACGCCATTGGCGAAATCATCGCAACAGTCAACGACCTGGCTGAGCAATCCAATCTGCTGGCGGTGAATGCAGCAATTGAGGCAGCCCGGGCTGGAGAACAAGGTAAGAGTTTTGGCGTAGTGGCCCAGGAGATAAGAAGCCTGGCCGAGCAATCCAGGCAGGCAACCGGGCAGGTGCGCACGATATTGGGCGATATTCAGAAGGCCACTAATATTGCGGTACTCGCTACTGAGCAGGGCAATAAAGCTGTAGAGGCGGGCGTCAAGCAATCCACCGAGACTGATGAAGCAATCCGCTTGCTCTCGGCCAGTATTAGCGAGGCCGCGCAGGCAGCCACCCAGATCGCGGCATCAAGCAAGCAGCAAATGGTTGGCATGGATCAGGTGGCTACGGCCATGATCAATATCAAGCAGGCAAGCGAGCAGAATGTTGCAGGCACCCGGCAGGCAGAATTGGCAGCGCAGGGTTTGTATGAAATGGGGGCTAAACTGAGTACCCTGATAGGCGGCGGGATTGCTAGATAGAGCGAATGGAAAAAATCCATGACCAGCAAAAATGATGCGCTCCTGGAAAGGCTTCTTGCAATGTTTCGGCTCGAGGCAGATGCACATCTCCAGGCTATGTCGTCCGGGCTGCTTGCGCTGGAAGAGAAACCTTTGGATACACGTGGGGCCGATATCATTGAGGCCATATTGCGGGGCGCTCACAGTTTGAAAGGTGCCGCCCGGGCTGTGAACTTTACACAGATAGAAGCAGTCTGCCGATCTCTGGAAAACGTCTTCTCGGCGCTGAAAGATAAAAGTCTTGCCATATCGTCACCGCTGATTGATCTGCTGCTTCAAACAATCGATGCGCTAAGCGGACTGGTTGCTGGAGATGGCAGTGTGTCCGGGACGCAAAAGTCTCTGTTGCCCAAAATGATGCGACAGCTTGACGATATACTGAAGAGGCCATTGCATGAGCTTGCGAGCCATACCGCAGCGCCGCAAGCTGCACCGCTTTTACCTTTAGCTGCTTCCGATGAGTCAACCGAATCAGGTTCCAATATGGCTGCACAGAGAGCGGCGTCCGCTGCGAGCCATGCATCAGCGACAATCAGGGTACCGATTGCAAAACTCGAAGCGATTCTGCGTCAGGTTGAGGAACTGCTGCTGCCGCGACTGGGGGTGGGACAGCGTGCCAAGGAGCTAAGCGAGGTCACTGCGGCACTTGCCGCATGGAAAAAGCAGCGGCTGCAAATCCAATCGGCAATGCGCATCGTTGATCGCGAGTTGACATTCAATCTTAAGGATAACCGGACCTTTCGAGGAAAGCACGAGCTTCCCAAGCTGCTCAAATACCTGGATGCCGAGCCGCTCCATATGAAGGCGCTTGAGAGCCAGCTGGCGAGGCTGCAACGGGCAGCCGAGCAGGATCACCGCACCCTGGCCGGCATGACGGATTATCTGCTTCAGGATGTGAAAGAGATGCAGTTACTGCCTTTCTCGACGTTTCTGGACATCCTGCCCCGATTCTCCCGGGAGCTGGCCCGCGAGCAAGGCAAGAGCTTGGAGCTTGTCATTCGCGGAGGCGAGATAGAAATTGATCGGCATATCCTGGAAGAGATGAGGGACCCTCTTATCCACCTGGTGCGTAATTGCATTGATCATGGCATCGAGCAATCGGCGGCACGGCTAGCTAAAGGCAAGCCTTCGTACGGAAAAATCACTTTTTCATGCTCACGGAGCGATAGCGGTACGGCGGAGATACTTGTGACCGATGATGGTGCGGGGATCAATGTAGCGATGGTAAAAGCAGCTGCTCGCAAGCTTGGCGTAATCTCCCCAGAGGAGATGGAACAGCTGGGAGAGTTCGAATTAATGGCGCTGGCTTTTCAATCCGGGGTAACCACCAGCCCCATCGTAACCGATATCTCAGGACGCGGGCTCGGACTTGCGATTGTACGCGAAAAGGTTGAAGGCTTGGGTGGCAGCATCGTGGTCAGGTCGAATGCTGATATCGGAACCGTTTTCCGCATCTTACTGCCGCTAACGCTGGCAAACACCCGCGGGGTCCTGATTCATGCCGGGGGACAGCTTTTTGTTATTCCTTCAAATAGCGTTGAACGGGTGCTCCTCATCGCGAATAGCGAAATTCAGACTATGGAGAACCGTGAAACGATTCTGGTTGACAAACAACCGCTTTCTCTGGCCTGGCTGAGTGACGTACTGGAATTGCGTCCTCGCGTTGCAGAGGTTGAAGCGCGCACCACACCAGCTGTAGTTCTCGGCTCAGGTCTCGGCCGCGTTGTATTTCTGGTGGAAGAGATTCTTGGTGAGCAGGAGATTCTAATCAAAGGACTCGTCCGGCCATTGACGCGCGTACGGAACGTCACAGGTGTATGTGTAGTGGGGACTGGCCTTTTGGCGCCCGTACTCGATGTACCTGATCTGCTGAAGTCGGCGGTCTCGCGGTCGGCCGCAGTACGCGTTCCTACTCGCCGTTTATCGGCTGAAAAGCATGAGACGTCAAGTGAACAATCTATTTTAGTGGTGGAGGATTCCATTACTGCGCGGACGCTGCTCAAACATATACTGGAGTCGGCGGGCTATCGTGTGACCACAGCCGTCGACGGGGTTGATGGATATACCGCTCTTAAAACAGGCGCGTTCGACCTGGTAGTCTCCGACGTTGAAATGCCACGTATGGACGGCTTTGCTCTGACAGCCAAAATACGTGCTGACAAGCAATTACCGGAGCTGCCCGTGGTACTGGTAACAGCACTGGATTCACAAAATCATCGCGAGCGCGGCATTGAGGCTGGTGCGAATGCGTATATCGTGAAGAGCAATTTCGATCAGAGCAATTTACTGGAGGTCATCCGGCGCCTTATCAGCCTCGGGACATAAGTTTCTCGCCATGATCAGAGTTTTAGTAGTGGAAGATTCGCCTGTAGTACGAGAGTTCCTGGTTTACATTCTCAACTCGGATCCTGACGTCACGGTTATCGCCACCGCTGGTGATGGAGAGGAAGCGCTCGATGTTTTGCGCAGTCATCGACCTGACGTAATTACCATGGACATCCATATGCCGAAGTTGAACGGGCTGGAGGCAACGCGAGTGATCATGGAGACACAACCGACTCCCATTGTAATCGTGAGCGGCAGCACAGATCCCACGGAGGTTGTGACAACGTTTGGTGCGATCGACGCAGGTGCACTCGCGGTTCTGCGCCGTCCTGCCGGCATCGGTAATCCAGATCATGAGGCAACGGCTCGGGATTTGATACAGGTCGTAAAACTGATGTCTGAAGTAAAGGTAGTGCGGCGCTGGTCGCGTATGCGGAAGTCCTTCCGGACCCCGTGCCAGACAAGCATCTCTTCGTTGCCCCGAGCGGCACAAACAAAAATTGTCGTCATGGGTGCTTCTACTGGTGGCCCGCCCGCGCTCGAAACTATTCTGCGGGCACTCCCAAAGGATTTCCCTGCGCCTATTTTAATAGTCCAGCATATGGCGGGAGGATTCATAGAAGGATTTGTTGAATGGCTGAAGAATTCGGCCAGCCTCCCTGTTCATGTTGCCAAGCAGGGCGAATTGCCGCTGCCGGGACATGTCTATGTTGCGCCTGACGAATATCAGATGAAAGTAGGAAGCGACGGGAAAATTGTGTTGACCAAGGATGAGCCCGAGCATGGGTTGATGCCTTCGATTTCTTATCTTTTCCGATCGGTTGCCGACGTGTACGGTCATGGTGCCATTGCCGGCCTACTGACGGGCATGGGTCGGGACGGAGCGGAAGAGCTATACATGCTAAAGGAGAAAGGCTCGATCACATTCGCGCAGGACAAGGACAGTTCTGTCGTCCACGGTATGCCGGGCGAGGCCATCAAATTAGATGCAGCGACGCTGATCTTACCTCTGCAAAAGATTGCGGCAGTGTTGACGGACCTGGTAAACGATAGAGGAGAAATCAAGTTTGGCTCATGATGTTTCAACCCACGACGTCCGGAAAGCCAAGATTCTTATCGCGGAGGACAGCCCCACCCAAGCAGAAAAATTGAGATATCTGCTTGAGGAAAATAACTTTAAAGTTACTACCGCAGGCAATGGCAAGCAGGCTCTTGCGGCAGCCCGGCAGTGCAAACCTGCATTGATTGTCAGCGATGTAATGATGCCGGAGATGGATGGGTTTGCGCTATGCGCCGAAATCAAACGGGACGCGCAGCTCAAAGATATCCCTATGATTATGCTTACTTCCCTGTCCGACATCAGGGACATCATGAAAGGATTGGAATCCGGCGCTGACAATTTTATCCGTAAACCATACGACGACCAGTATCTTCTTGATCGCATCGACTACCTGCTGATGAGCCACGAATTGCGCAAGAGCCAGAAGATGCAAATGGGGATGGAGATTTATCTGGGCGGGCAAAAACATTTCATAACAACCGAACGGCAGCAGATCGTGGATCTATTGATTTCGGTCTACGAGGATGCGGTCCACCTCAATTATGAGCTAAATGCACGGCAACTTGAGTTGACGCACTCGAATCGTTTGCTCAACGGACTGTATCAGATAGCGGAGGGTCTGAATCAGGCAGTAACCGAGCGCGAGGTCTGCGAAAAAGCACTTGAGTACGTGGTGGAGCTGCCCGGAGTCCAGGCAGGGTGGCTTTATCTGTGGGATGGCAGCGGGGTCAGGTTAGCTGGTGCGCGGAACGTACCCGTATCATTAGCTGCGGAGAGCATAGAGGCACTATGCGAATGCCGCCGCCTTTTGCTCTCTGGAGAGTTCAGCCACGCTCCAAAAATTTTACAGTGTGAGCATCTTATCCAACATGGGGACCATGCCTCTCTCCCTTGCTACCATGCGAGCATACCGTTGTGGAGCGGCAATCAGAGCCAAGGTGTCATGAATCTTCTGGGTTTGGAACAAGCCCAGTTCAAGGACAATGAGTTGGACACGTTTTATGGGGTCGGGTACCAGGTAAGCGTCGCACTGGAACGCGCCCGATTGCATGAACACATGGAAAAATTGGTCGAGGAGCGAACCGCAGCGTTAACAGCAGAGATCTCCCGACGCAAGGAATATGAAGCCAGGGTGGTCAGGCTCAACCGCATATATAGCGTATTAAGCGGCATCAACACGACTATTGTGCGCGTCCGTGAAATACAGGAACTCTTCGACGAAGCGTGCCGTATTGCAACAACCCATGGTGAGTTTGTCTTTACGTGGATCGGGATGTTCGAGGCCAATACGGGACAAATTACGCCAATGGCTAAGGCGGGGCGAGGTGATGGCTATCTGTCCCGGCTCGATCTGGCCGCTGTGGTGGATGCGCCAGGGGGCTCCTGTTTGATAGGGGACGTGATCACACATCTCAAACCCGCCATTTGCAACGATCTCAATGCCTACCGGCGAACGCAAAGCTCACTTGTCCAACCGCCGGACGACGATTATCTTTCCATGGCGGTGTTACCCCTGACCCTTGATGGACAACTTGCCGGCATCCTGGCGCTCTATGCACGGGAGACAGGATTCTTCGACGACGAGGAAATGACTCTGCTGATCGAAATGGCGGGTGACATTTCGTTTGCAATGGATCACCTGAAAAAAGAGGAGCGTATCAATTATCTCGCTTTTTTCGACGCTGTAACCGATCTGCCGAACCGAGCGTTATTTCTGGATCGGGTCGATCAACGAATCCAGACCGTCTCTTCCGATCACAAGATGCTTTCTGTAATTGTCCTCGATATTGAGCGGTTCAGCAGTATTAATGAATCACTCGGCCATGGGGCGGGTGACAGTCTCCTGCGTCAGCTTGCAAAAAGGTTGAAGCAACTGCTTTCAGAAACAGACATTCTTGCCCATCTTTCTGCGGATTATTTTGCTATTGCGAGAACACATGAAGAGGAAAGCACTGATATTGCCCATATTCTGGAAAAGCTCCTGTTTGAGGTTCAGAACCAGCCTTTCCTGACGGCTGGGCAGGAATTGCGCGTTTCCGTCAGAGCGGGAACATCATCCTATCCCGCCGATGGCCGAGATACCGATACACTCTTGAGAAATGCCGAAACGGCACTGAAAAAAGCAAAGCTTTCTTCCGATAAACACTTGTTTTACGCTCCCGAATTTCATGCCAGGGTTAAAGAAAAGCTGAAACTTGAAACCAGGCTGCGCCAAGCGCTGGAGCAGGAACAGCTGGTCCTGCACTACCAGCCCAAAATTGATCTTGAAAATGGAAAAATCAGCGGATTGGAGGCATTGATGCGCTGGGAGGATCCGGAAAATGGCTTGATACCTCCACTGAACTTCATTCCTTTGCTCGAAGAAACCCGGATGATCCTGGAAGCGGGCCGTTGGGCGCTGGGCAAAGCGATATCGGACGCACAGAAATGGAAATCCTTAGGGTTGAATCCCCCAGTAATTGCAGTGAATGTCTCGGCAATTCAGTTACAGCAAAAGGATTTTGTTAGTATGGTGGCAGATGTGCTGCGCAACGCAGGGGAAGTTTCGGTCGGATTGCAACTCGAGATCACTGAAAGTGTAATCATGAACGACATAGAGGCTAATATCGAGAAGCTAAGCCTTATTCGAGATATGAATATTCAGATCGCTATTGACGATTTCGGTACCGGCTATTCTTCGCTCAGCTATATTGCCAAGTTGCCAGTTAATGTGCTGAAAATTGATCGCGCTTTCATTATCAATATGAATACCAATCCAGACGATCTTAGCATCGTTTCTGCAATCATATCTCTAGCACATTCACTGCATCTCCGTGTTATTGCCGAGGGAGTGGAAACGATTAAGCAAGCCGATCTTTTGCGAAGACTTAAGTGCGAGGAGATGCAGGGATATCTGTTCAGCCCGGGCGTCACAACGGACAAGATCGAAGAATTCCTGCGTGAGAAGAAATCTCTCCCCACTTGGAGTACTCAGCGGATTTAGGGCTAATTATCCGTTACTTAGTCGTCCCTGAAAAACCTCATCTTTAACAAACTTCCATCATTAATCGATGGTTCTCTTCATTTTGTTTTTGTCCGAGGCATTGCAAGCATTC
>NZ_FRBV01000004.1 GCF_900142705.1 Nitrosospira sp. Nsp11 | reverse complement strand
TTTGCTTCTCTTCACGTCATGCTCCTTTCCATTTAAGGTCAAAATCATGCCAGAAATTCTACTTTTAAATGGTACGGTTTTGTGGGGTAGGGTCAAAGACGTATTGGCGTGTCTTCGTCGAACGAGGTCACGAGCGCCACCGACTCAAGCCCGGACAGTACGCGTATGCGTTCGTGCAGGTTATTGATGGGTCGGTTTTCCCCTTTAAGGCGTTTGATGCTGGCATCGGCATTAAGCGCCAGAACCAGGACATCACCCAGGTCGGCCGCCTGCTCAAGATAGGCAACATGCCCACTATGGAGCAGGTCGAAGCAACCGTTCGTAAACACAATACGCTTGCCTTCCCTTCTGAACGTGTCAATCTGGCTTTTTAATTCCTGCCAGTCCTGCACATACTTGCTGCCGCTCCCAAAATACTGGTTCAGCTCGTTTTGCGTACAGGTAGCAGTGCCTGATTTTTGAAGTATCACCGCCGCAGCACACTTGGCTATCTCGCCGGCGGTTTCAATGGACGCACCGCTGGCTAACGCAAGCGTGAGCGCACTGGTATAGGTATCGCCGGCTCCGGCAGCCTTGCTGTTCTCGACTGGCTTCGAGAAAGTACGGTAGGGTTCCCTGCCGTGCTGGAACAACAGCGCCCCTTCAATATCCATGGTGGCCGCAACATATCTTGTTCCGGTTTTTTCCAGCAGCCTCTGCCCATAGGATTTGATCTGCTCGGATCGGTGGCCACCTGTGGCGGGCTCCGTGATGGCAAGCAACGTCACAAGTTCCTGGTAGTTCGGCTTTGCCGCGGTGGCGCCGACGCGTCTATATTTATCGAGTGACTTCGCGTCGATTACCACGACATTCTCTTTTTCATGCTGCAAAACACCGAGAATGCCAATGACGTTATCCGTCATAATGCCATAGCCATAGTCCGAGATCACGACAGCATCCACCTCATGAAATTTTTCTTTCAGGATGCCGATTATTCGTGCTTCATGACTCTCGCAGATGGCTTCGGTCGTGCCGGTGTCGAAACGCACCAGTAGTTGGCTGCCGGCGGTTACCCGTTGTTTTGTTATTGTCCGACGCGCGTGATCGCACAGGATGGACGAGATGTCGAGGCCATGGCTGATAAGAGCGTCTTTCAACATCCCGGCTTCATGATCGCAACCCACGACGGATATATAGTCGACCTGGGCGCCTAATTGAGCCAGATTCACCGCCGTGTTGGCTGCTCCTCCCGGCACTGCCTTGATATCCTTGATATCGACAATCGGTACCGGAGCCTCCCTGCAAATGCGATTTGCCGACCCGTCCAGGTAGACATCAAGCATTGCGTCGCCAATCACCAGTATGTTGAGACTCGTGAAACGATCGATGATGGCAAGATAATCGCTGTTCATACCCCTCCTTCCCGCGTGTCGCATGCCGGGTCACAAAAACAAACTGGGATCGACGTCACGCAACAGCATCGATTCAGCAGGGGGCAACCGCTGGCAACAGTGCGCTGGCCTTGGCATAGCGGCAAATAATATCCGCCGCCGCGGCCAGATCCTTGACTGCGTACAGAGGCTGCCGATAGTCGCCCCTTACCCATTCCGTCTCGCCACCGTTATCAAGGTGGATCGTATAACAACCCGCACGATTGCCGGCTTCCACATCATGCAGGATATCGCCTATCATCCACGAGCGTTTCAGGTCGATCACATGATCCGCTGCTGCCCTTAAAATCATTCCCGGCTTCGGTTTACGGCATGCGCAACTATCGCCCGGCCCATGCGGACAGTAATAAAACGCATCGACTTCCACGCCGTACGGTTCAAGCAATGTTCGTATCCGTTCATTAACAGGCAAAAGTTCTCTTTCTTCAAATAAACCTTTGGCGACCCCGGATTGATTGGAAATGACGATCAACTGATAACCCGCGTTTTTCATATGGCGTAGCGCCTTACCCGCGCCTGCCGTCAGGCGCACATTTGCGGGGTCGACGTTGTATGGCACATCCTGAACAAGGGTCCCGTCCTTGTCGATAAAGACAGCTGTTTCCTGCGTCATCCGCGCTACGGCCACGATGTCTCCCTCATGGGCAGCACCATTACCTCCGGAATCACCGTCTCGTCTGGCTGCGTGAGGACAAATCGTACTGTTTCGGCTACATTCCTGGGATCCTGGAGAACATTTGGATCGGTATCGGGGAATCGATCCATAATAAAGGGCGTGCGCATCCCGCCGACAACCACGGCAGTAACTTTTATGTTGTCCCGCCTGCCTTCGGCGTGCAAGGCGTGGCTGAAGCCGAGTAGTCCCCATTTACTGGCATGGTAGGCGGTCGCCTCGGTCCAGACCCGCTTGGCAGCCGTCGAGGTAATGTTAACGATGTGGCCCTTGCCCTGCCGCTTCAGGAGCGGATAGACGGCTTTTGACAACAGGAAGGGGCCACGTAAATTTACGTCCAGCACCCTGTCCCAATCGGCGATGCTCAAATCTTCGATCGAGAGCGTCGTATCGGTACCGGCATTGTTGATCAAAACATCGATACGCCCATGCTCAGTGATAACCCTATCGACAGTCTTCCTGATTTCATCCTCATTACGAACATCCAGCAGATATGAGTAAGCCGCGCCGCCTGCGTCGCTGATTGCCGTTGCTACGTTCCTTACCCGGTCTTCCTGGATATCGCAACCGCAAACAACCGCCCCTGCTGTAGCGAGCGTGCGTGCAATAGCCTCACCCAATCCTTGACCCGCGCCCGTAACAATAATTACTTTACCAGCCATATTCTGTTGATCCATGCCAAGCCTTCCTCTTGTTAATGGTGTTTTTTTAATCGGCCGACCACGTGGAGCTGACCCATTGGCCATTCTTCCGGCATCTGAACGGTTTTGTTGTCGTCAGCCCCGATCTGCTGCTCGATCAGGTGGCCCAGCATATGGAGAACATGAAGCTGCACCTCCTGAATACGGGATGTCTCGTTTGATGGAATAACGATGTTGACATCGGTTAGTTCCCCGGCGGGGCCGCCTCCCTTGCCGAGCAGCCCGATAGAGAACATCTGTTGTTTACGCGCTGCGCGGATCGCATTGATCAGATTGGGCGACCGGCCGCTCGAGCTGATGACGAGCAAAACGTCGCCAGGCCGTCCGTGTGCCTCAACCTGCCTGGCGAACACTTCATCAAAACTGAAGTCATTTGCCCAGGCAGTTACAAATGTCGTATCCGCTGTCAACGCTATTACCGGCAAGCCGCGGCGTCCGGTGGCCTCGAATTGGCCAACTAGCTCTGCCGCGAAATGCTGCGCTTCCGCAGCACTGCCGCCATTGCCGCAAACCAGCACCTTGCCCCCCCGGGCCAGCGAGCGATAGACAGCCTGGGCTGAGTCAAGGGTAGCGAGACTTATTTTCCGCTTCGACTTCTTAAGGGTTTCGATCAATGAATCGAAGGAATCATCGATGTACGAAAGCGGATCATCCTCGTCATCTTCCCGCAAGGGACTCTGCGTCGCGATCCGTTCGTACATATTGGCGGTGAGATGTGTTGCCTTCATCCATGTGTAGTTTTCGTTGACATGACGAATCGCATTTTCCTTGAAGTACATCATGAGCTTATTACTGCGCAGCAACTCCAGGATGCGCTGGCCAAGCAGGACAGGATCGTTGGGGCGCACGAGAAAACCCGTCTTGCCATCCATCACGGTAGATTTGATCCCGCCGACATTCGAGCCGATGACAGGCGTTCCGCAGGCCATGGATTCAAGCGGAGTGATCCCGAACGGCTCATACCAGGGCGTGGTTGTAAATACGTCGGCTGCACTGTAGTAGTAGTGCAACATGGCACGGGGACGGCGTCCGGCAAAGGTTACCAGGTCGCTCCCGCCCTCGGCTTCCGCGATCTTTTGCAGGCGGCCGATTTCTGGTGTCATTTTTGGGTCTGGCTCATCCGATTCGCCACCCACGATCAACAGGCGCGCCTTGAAATTGTGCTCCCGGCGCATATAACCAAGCGCTTTTATGACGTTATCAACTCCTTTTCGCGGAACCATACGGCCTACTTGCAGGATAATCTTTTCCTTGGGATCGAGTTTCAATGCCATCCGGGCAAACAACTTATCCAGCGGATAGATCTCATCCGGGCGGAATCCGTTTGGAATAACCGTAATTTTCTCTGGATCAGCCTGATAGAGATCGACCAGGTCGTCGTGCTCCTGTGGGCATAACGCCACGATCTGGTCGGCCTCTGCTATTATCCGTTCTTCGATGGCAAAGCCTTCCTCGGGGAACCAGTCGTTTTTACCCTGGTGGATTCTGCGCACTTTCGCCAGGGCGTGAAAGGTAACGATGAAAGGAATCCGGAGTTTTCGCTTGATGTCCGCCGCAACCAGCGCAGACATGAAGAAGTGAGCGTGGATAAGCTTGTAGGGGTTATTTTCTGCTTCAACAAAGCGAAGCATATCCTCTGTAAAAGCCGGCATATGCGGGAGCAGTTTCTCTTTGGGAATAAATGCTACCGGACCGGCTTGCACATGGATGACGCGTATGCCGCTCCGCCAGTTGATGATCTTTGGTACGCGCCGGTCGTCCCAGCGGGTAAAGACGTCAATTTCGTAACCTAAAGCTGCTAAATGCTGGGCTAACTCAGCCACTGCAATATTCTGACCGCCCGTGTCCGCACCGCCCACAGCCACCAGGGGCGAAGCGTGTTCGCTTATCAGGGCTATTCGCTTTTTCATACCCCTTCCTTTTCTCTGAAGCCAGCTAAAAAATTGGATGAGCCTGGTCTTGATTCAAAGCGAAAGTTTTGCCGAAAACCTTGACCGTTATGTCATTGCTGTTTTATGGCCTGTTTCACAAAAGCGATAAAAGTGAAACGCGTTTCTTAAGGCCAGCCCCAACAGAGCGCTGCCACAAGGGCTGGCGCTGCCTGCATATCTGGTTACTTCGAGGATCCAACGCAAATAAGCAGAAGGATCAGTCCGCTGAATTTATCATAGACCACCCTGAGCTGATGTCAATTCGCTGTTTGCCCGAATTTGCTCTAAAAAGAATAAAAGAAACAAATCAGGGAATCGTCTGCTCCATCACGGCAGCAGTGAAATATGAAGGACCGGAAATATCATTTTTAGTGCGGCTGTACCACCTGTGGTGCTGCAGGCGACTATAGCTTCGGTCTTGACATCAGTTACCAGCAGGCCTTTATCGTCCATCAAAAACTGCTATGAATTTCTGCGAATATCAGAAACTGGCCTAACATGAATCATAGTCATTGAAATAAAACTTGCCTTTCTTTCGTATTCCGAACACTTGGTTTGAGAGGAATTTATAGAGAGCCTGCAACCATGAACAAATACGTGAACAGTTCGGGCTCATCGCAGCAGCACGAACAGCACCACGATCACACCCACCGCCTTGCAGGCTCCGACCCCTCTTCGGCTTCTGCCCTGGCAGCAGGGGCTGCCCTCCAGTGGACGTGCCCGATGCACCCGGAAATCCTGCGGGATGCACCCGGCGATTGCCCTATTTGCGGCATGTCGCTCGTATCCATTGCCGGCACTGGCTTGAGCGGAGGCGAAGAAGCCCATGACTCGGAGTTGCGCGATCTCGCGTGGCGGTTGAAAGTGGGGCTTGCGCTGTCGATTCCTCTGGTTTTGGTCGCAATGGCGCCCATGATGGGCATTCATGAACCATTTGGCCTGGGGCCGCGTTCCCGCGGATGGGCCGAATTCCTGTTAGGGACGCCCGTTGTCTGGTGGGTGGGCTGGCCGATTTTGCGCAGATTCTGGTTCTCTCTCGTGCATCGCGCGCTAAACATGTATACGCTGATCGGGATGGGAGTCGTATTTGCTTACCTGTTCAGTCTGGCAGCAGTATTCATGCCGGGCTTGTTCCCTCAAGAGTTTCGGGCACATGATGGCTCAGTAGGAACCTATTTCGAGGCCGCCGCGGTCATCATGACGCTGGTGATACTCGGCGAATACCTCCAGACGCGAGCAATGGGCCAGACCAGCCGGGCGATTCAGCAGCTCTTGAAGCTCGCGCCCAACCAGGCGTGGCGCTTGCGCGATGATGGAACGGAAGAGCAGGTGTCGCTTGAGACAGTCGTGGCCGGCGACCGGCTGCGCGTGAAACCGGGAGAAAAAATTCCGGTTGATGGCGCTGTGCTTGAAGGGAAAAGCCGAGTCGATGAATCGATGATTACCGGCGAGCCCATGCCGGCCCCAAAAGCGCCAGGCGACAAGGTCACTGGCGCTACCATCAATAGCAACGGCTCGCTTATCATGCGCGCTGAACGGGTGGGCGCAGATACTCTGCTGGCCCGTATCGTCCACATGGTCGCGGATGCCCAGCGTACACGCGCGCCAATTCAGCTGCTCGCGGACGTTATTGCGGCCTACTTCGTCCAGATCGTCATCGCCATCGCTGCCCTCACCGCGCTTGCCTGGTGGTTTCTCGGCCCTGAACCCCGATTTACCTACGCTTTCCTAAACGCTATTGCCGTCCTCATCATCGCATGCCCTTGCGCTGTGGGTCTTGCTACGCCTATCTCGATGACGGTAGCGATGGGGCAGGGAGCAGGCGCCGGCATCCTCTTTCGAAACGCCGAAGCGATAGAGCGTATGCGTGAAATCGACACCGTAGTGGTGGACAAGACGGGCACCTTGACCCTTGGCCGCCCGACGCTGACTGATTTTTTTACGAAAGGCATTGCCGATGACGAGGCGCTCGCACTTGTCGCAGGTGTAGAGCAACCTTCGGAGCATCCTATTGGTCACGCTATTGTCGAGAGCGCCAAAGCGCGAGACCTGACGCTGCCCGCCATTGAGGATTTCGAGGCGTTTAATGGGCTGGGCGTGCAAGCTAATATTGGAGGCAAGCGCGTTCTTGTGGGAAGCCGTAATTTTCTCGCCCAGCATGATATCGATACGCGGCACTGGGAACAAACGGGGGAACGATGGCGCACGGAAGCAAAAACTGTCGTGTTTTTCGCAGTGGATGGAGCATTGGCCGGCATTGCGGCAGTTGCCGACCCGATTAAGGAAGGGACGCCTGAAGCGCTTGCCACTTTGCGCAGAGAGGGAATCCGTATTGTCATGCTTACCGGCGATTCACAACAGACCGCGGACGCAGTTGCACGACAGCTTGGTATTGATGAAGCCTTGGCGGAAGTGCTTCCCGAGCACAAGGCTGATCACGTAAAGCGGTTGCAGGCCGAGGGGCGTAAGGTCGCAATGGCTGGCGATGGCATCAATGACGCGCCCGCGCTGGCACAAGCCGATGTGGGCATCGCCATGGGTACGGGTACGGACGTGGCGATGGAAAGTGCCGGCGTGACCCTCGTCAAGGGTGATTTGCGCGGCATCGCGCGCGCCATCGTGCTTTCGCATGCCACTATGCGCAATATCCGGCAGAACCTCGTCTTCGCATTCGGCTACAACGCGCTGGGTATACCGCTTGCTGCCGGGGTGCTTTATCCGGCTTTCGGGCTGCTGCTCTCGCCGATGTTCGCTGGAGCTGCGATGGCAATGAGCTCGGTATCCGTCGTTACCAATGCGTTGCGGCTTAATCGCGTCAAACTATAAATCCGCGCAGAAACCGCTGCTGGGATAGGCGGGCACTTCACGGGACCAAAGAAACAGAACACACAGCAGTGGCCCGCGCTGACAGGAACCGCGAAAGACATCAAGACGAGGACATATTGCTTTGCTCGCTGGTAGCGGAAACTCCCATTCTTCACGACGAGCACCTGAGACTGCCGGAGGTTGGAGGCCCGAACGATAGTAAGGATGAGGAATCCAATTATTACCGCTTCTGCCCGATGTAACGCATTTTTATGGAGGACCATTTCTGATGCACAATCAGCTTCTCGTCTTCATTGCGTGGAGTATTCTTGCGCTATTCGTTGCCTGGTCGGTTGCCAGAGCGCTTATCATTCACTTCTTTCTCTGACACTTATCCCTGGGTTTTACCAGGAGGCAAACGAAAAAAAGGCGCCACTGTCGGGCTAGCCCGCGAGCGGCCTTTATTGTCCTGATCCGGCAGTCGGACACGCCCGTTTGTCGGCGCGGTGTCGACCGCCGGGGTCAAAATTATTACCTCGATTGCTCAGGACTACACGGGGAAACGCCTTCTCCCGCCCCGATCACGACTTCGCAAACACTATCATTCCATTTCTGCAATCCACCGCGATGGTGTCCTTGGCGCAAAAGCGGCCTTCGAGTATTTCCTTTGCCAGCGGGTTCTCGATTTGCGCCTGAATGGCACGCTTCAAGGGACGCGCGCCAAAAATGGGATCGAAACCCGCCTGGGCAAGCTCCGCCAGCGCCGCATCGGTCACCTCGAGTTTCATCTGGAGCTTGGCGAGCCTCTCTTCAAGGTATTGCAACTGTATCCGCGCTATGGCCTGGATATGCTTTTCGTCCAGCGCATGGAATACCACCACCTCATCGATGCGATTGATGAACTCGGGGCGGAAATAGGTCTTCACTTCGCCCATCACCGCCAGCTTGATCACCTGATAATCATCGCCAGCCATTTGCTGGATCATTTGCGAACCCAGATTGGAGGTCATGACAATGACGGTGTTCTTGAAATCCACCGTGCGCCCCTGGCCGTCGGTCATGCGACCATCATCGAGCACCTGTAGCAGGACGTTGAACACATCAGGATGCGCTTTTTCAACTTCATCCAGCAGGATTACCGAGTAGGGCTTTCTGCGCACCGCTTCGGTGAGATAGCCGCCTTCCTCGTAACCCACATAGCCCGGCGGCGCCCCGATCAATCGTGCGACCGAGTGTTTTTCCATAAACTCGGACATGTCGATGCGGATCAGATGATCTTCGGAATCAAACAGAAAACCTGCCAGGGCCTTGCATAATTCCGTCTTGCCCACGCCGGTCGGTCCCAGAAATAGAAACGAGCCATACGGACGGTTGGGATCGGACAGCCCCGCGCGCGAGCGGCGAATAGCATCGGACACCAGGCGAACCGCCTCATCCTGGCCCACAACACGGTCATGCAGTTTTTGTTCCATATGCAGGAGTTTTTCGCGCTCGCCCTGCATCATCTTCGATACGGGAATACCCGTGGCGCGGGATACCACCTCGGCGATTTCTTCCGCGCCTACCTGCGTGCGGAGCAGCTTCGGTTTGCTCTCCGCAGCGCCTTGCCCTGCCATTTCGCTCTGCTGCTGATTGTTGAGCTGCGACTGCAGTTGCGCTTCCAGTTGGGGAATCCGGCCATATTGCAGTTCCGAGACTTTCTGCCAGTCTCCCTTGCGCGTAGCCGCTTCTATCTCCAGCTTGACCTTCTCCATCTCCTCCTTGATGTGTTGAGACCCCTGCACCTGCGATTTTTCAGCTTTCCAGACCTCTTCCAGATCCGCATACTCGCGTTCCAGTTTCGCTATTTCGTCCTCCAGCAAACCCAGGCGCTTCTGTGAAGCCTCGTCTTTTTCCTTTTTTACCGCCTCACGCTCGATTTTGAGCTGAATGAGACGGCGGTCCAGCCTGTCCATCACCTCGGGCTTGGAGTCAATTTCCATGCGAATCCGTGCCGCTGCCTCATCAATCAGATCGATAGCCTTATCCGGCAGGAAGCGGTCGGTTATATACCGATGAGACAGTTCAGCCGCCGCGACAATGGCCGGGTCAGTGATATCGACACCGTGATGAACTTCGTATCTTTCCTGCAATCCACGCAAAATGGCGATAGTGGCTTCGACGGTGGGCTCTTCCACCAGGACTTTCTGGAAACGCCGCTCAAGCGCTGCATCCTTCTCGATGTATTTACGGTATTCGTCCAGCGTGGTCGCGCCGACGCAATGCAATTCGCCGCGCGCAAGCGCGGGTTTAAGCATGTTTCCCGCATCCATCGCACCTTCCGCCTTGCCGGCGCCAACCATGGTATGAAGCTCATCAATGAATACGATGATGCTGCCTTCCGCCTGAGCAATCTCCTTCAAGACAGATTTCAGGCGCTCCTCGAATTCACCGCGGTATTTGGCCCCAGCGAGCAGCGCCGCCATATCAAGGGACAGCACACGCTTGTCCTTCAGGGTTTCAGGTACCTCGCCGTTGATGATTCGCTGGGCCAGGCCCTCGGCGATGGCGGTCTTGCCCACGCCCGGCTCTCCAATCAGAACCGGGTTATTCTTGGTACGCCGCTGCAATACCTGGATAGTGCGGCGAATTTCGTCGTCACGTCCGATCACCGGATCGAGCTTGCCCATGCGCGCGCGCTCGGTAAGGTCAAGAGTATATTTTTTCAAGGCTTCACGGCTGCCCTCGGCTTCGGCGCTTCCGACGTTTTCTCCACCCCGAACCTCGCTGATAGCCTGCTCCAGCGCTGGCCGGTTGGCGCCGTGCTGCCTCAGCAGGTTGCCGGTTTCGCCTTTGTCCTGAAGTACGGCGAGCAGGAACATCTCCGACGCAATGAATTGATCACCGCGTTTTTGCGCTTCCTTGTCCGCAAGGTTGAGCAAGTTGCCCAGTTCGCGCGAGGCGTTGATTTCTCCGCCGGTACCCTCCACCTTGGGTAAACGCTCTATGGCTTTTTTTAGTGCATCGCGCAGGGGAGGGACATTTGCACCCGACCGTTGCAGCAGCGAAATCGTACCGCCATCCTCCTGTTGCAAGAGTGCAAGCAGCAGATGCTGTGGCTCAACATAGGAATTATCCTGCCCTACCGCGATGCTCTGCGCATCCGCCAGCGCCTGCTGGAATTTGGTGGTTAGCTTGTCAAAACGCATGTAAGAATCCTCGGGTAAGTGATGGATGATTTATTTTTCCATATGTGGGAACGCGTCGCGAATTTCAAGATAGCACCTCAGGGCCGATGTTGCCTTGCAGATTCACATCAGTTCACCTCAGGATAGGGATACAAAATATTGAGCGCCACGCTTTTGCCTGCTGTCTCTACGATACGCACATGCTCGCGCCTCAATTGACGGGCATGGGGCAACCCGCATGAATACGAGATCATGTCGATTTCACTATTCATGTTTCTTGCATAATTGGCGACTCGCAGGTATTTCTCCTCTACCACCAGCCCACGCTGCAAACGCCGGTTGTGAGTGGTAATGCCGGTAGGGCAGGTATTGGTATGGCAGCGCATGGCCTGGATGCAGCCCAGTGAAAACATGAAACCTCGCGCGGTATTGACGAAATCCGCTCCAGCGCACAGCGCCCAGGCTGCCCGCGCCCCCGTTACAAGCTTGCCTGCCGCGACGACGCGTATGCGACTTTTCAAGCCGGATTGCAGCAACGAATCCACCACCCGCGGCAATGCTTCCGCTATGGGCAGGCTCATGTGGTCGATGAGAGTCTGAGGCGCCGCACCGCTGCCGCCTTCGCCACCATCGATCGAGAGAAAATCGGGCGCGTATTCGACACCGCGACGGTTCACCGCATCGCACAGATCATTTATAAAGCGCCAACCGCCGATCGCGGCCTTTATGCCGACAGGCCGTCCGGTGAGTTCACGGATGTAGGCTATCTTGTCCAGCAACTCGTCCACATTGCTGATATCGACGTGACGATTGGGGCTGATCGAATCATGATGTGCAGGAATGCCACGGATAGTGGCGATTTCGTCGCTCACCTTCACGCCGAGAAGCAATCCGCCCTTGCCAGGTTTTGCACCTTGGGAAAGCTTGATCTCAAACGCCTTGACCACCTTGGCCAGTTCCTTTGCCCGCTCGGGCGAGAAGCTGCCGTCCTGCTTGCGGATACCGTACCGGGCGGTGCCTATTTGCATGACGACGTCACAGCCGCCCTCCAGGTGGTAAGGCGAGAGCCCACCCTCCCCTGTATTCAGCCAGCATCCGGCCTCCGCCGCACCGAGCGACAGCGCACGCACCGCAGGCGCCGATATCGCGCCGTAGCTCATGCCGCTGATGTTGGTTATGGACCTGGCATGAAAGGGATGCTCGCAAAAGCCCTCGCCGATGAGAAGCGATGGGGTCGGCAGGCGCTCGCTTTCCAGCAGCGGAAAAGCGACATTGACAAAAAGAATCGAGCCGGGCTCGCGCAAATCGTTGGTGGACCCGAAACCGACAATGCCGCCCTCGTTCTTCGCATTCTTGTATACCCAGCTTCGCGTAGCGCGATTAAACGGCATCTCGTCCCTGTCGCCCGAAAAGAAATACTGGCGAAAATATTCCCCCTGTTTTTCCAGAAAAAATCGCAGGTGTCCAATGACGGGGTAGTTACGCAGGATGGAATGCTTTTTCTGCGTCACATCCTGAATGAACAGGAACACGATGATCGCGATCACGATCAAGCCAAGTATCGAGCCAAAACCGTAGGAGATTACCTTCAGTGCATCAGACATGCTGCCTCCACCCTCTCATTCAGCTAAAATACTCCGATTCCATAACATAAGAAAGCCACGATGAGTTCATGGATCTAGCGATTACAATTGAAGGAAACGTCCGCGAGGCGCTGGCCGAGGATATCGGCGCGGGCGACCTTACTGCAAGCCTCATTCCTGCCGAGAAGACCGCGATCGCCACCGTCATCAGCCGCGAGAATGCGGTTTTATGTGGCGCACAGTGGTTTGACGCATGTTTCCGGCAACTGTCGCCCGAAGCCGAAGTGCAATGGTTTGCACAAGATGGCGCAGCGATCGGTGCCGAGCAACAGCTCTGCGAGATAAAAGGCAATGCGCGGGCTCTCCTCACCGCGGAACGTACCGCGCTCAATTTTTTGCAACTGCTGTCGGCCGTGGCAACGCAAACCAGGCGTTATGCAGACGCAGTGGCCGGAACCGGGGCAATAATCGTCGATACGCGCAAGACACTGCCAGGGCTGCGCCTGGCGCAAAAATACGCAGTCAAATGCGGCGGCGGCGCAAACCATCGCCTGGGTTTATACGATGGCATACTCATCAAGGAAAACCATATCGCCGCTGCGGGGGGAATCGAACCTGCCCTGCGCGCCGCGAAAAGAATTGCCCCGGCAGGGGTGTTCGTTCAAATTGAAGTGGAAACGCTGGACGACCTGCGCATCGCGTTGAATGCGGGGGCTAAGCTGATCCTGCTGGATAACCTTGACCTCGACACTTTATGCGAGGCAGTCATCCTGAACGCGCGGTTGACCAACCGGGCTGCGACACTGGAGGCATCGGGCGGGATTACGCTCGACAACGTCCGGGCGGTAGCCGAAAGCGGCGTAGACCGGATTTCCGTTGGCAGCCTCACCAAGGATATAATGGCGGTGGATTTATCGATGCGCTTTTCAGCCGACCCGCACAGCTTACTGTAACAACGTGCTATGACGAATGCGCTAACCCGCTCCCCGCTTCATCGGCTATCTCATTCCCCTTAAAGCAAGATAACATTATCCAGCAAGGGCAACGTAACCGATCCTTGTCCTTCCTCCTCGTCGGTACTCAATGTACCCAGGGGCCACGCGGGGAGATGCACCAGGGGCACGGCAAATTCAGGCGGCTGGCCCGTTTCATCCTCGCTGAGACCGAAAAGAAATAAACGATTGGGCAACCACGCGTCATTGCCCTTTATACTTAAGCGGATCGAATCGGCATTCAGCTCGGTCCTGCTGAATGGGATCATGACCGGCACGTAGTAAAGATTCGCTTGCGCTCTTTCCAGATCAGCCTGCGACGTGTCCGGAAAGACGTGGTCCACGACGAGGCGCCCGTCGATGGTCGTGATCTGAAGCGCGATATCATCATCCGTGCCGGCATCATCCACATCCGCGGTCGTCATAAGCATGAGCAACCGCCGGATCACCGTCGTTGCGGTCCCGAGTTGCACACGCGAGGGCGCGAAGGAAAGCTTTCCTTCGCTCGCGTCCGTGCTGAGGTCAATATTAGCCAGTTGACCCGCAATGACGATACCGCTCCGCAACTCGGTATCCAGAGCAAGCGGAACGACGAGTCCATCTTTTTGTTCCCCCCAGATGAAGACACTCTTGGGACGCCATAAGTCATTGCCCCGGATGCCGATACGAATGGAGGACGCGTTCAGGTCCTGAGGATCGACCGTGGACCCGACAAAAGCTTGCGGCTCAAAATCATCCTCTGTTATCTCATAAAGATTCGCTTGCCCCCGCTCCTGATCGCTCTGGCGCGTGTCAGGGAAAGTCCGGTGTAAAACATCCAACATGCCGCCTCTTACATTGATAATCAAGACGATGGGGCTATCAGTACCAGAGTCGTCGGAATTATCGGTTAGCATGCTGAACCATACGGTTTTGAGATCAGACATGATTTATTCCTCGAATGATGTGGGACTTATCAGAGTATCCACTCTTAATATAGCTTCAAGTTCATCTTTCGCCACGAGATATCCTGAAAAAGAGAGAGTAAGACGTTCTCATCATTACTTTGCACGCAACATCGGGATGCTCTGACGGCATTGTATTTTTCCTGTTCCCTGGCATCCGCCTTTTCACCGCTGGAGCATGGAATCCTGACGGAAACAGATGTGGGCTTAGCTCCATGACGAAGAATAAAAAATAATCCACCGTTAGCTGATTTCAGAGTTCCGAGGGTCGCATCCTTGACAATGGGGGCCTGGCCATTATTGGTGTATAGGCGGTTTACTATAACTGCCGAGCCAGCAAACTCGCGCCAAATTCTTTTATGCGCGTAAGAATTGGCCGCTGCCGCCATTTTTCCAATGTAACAAGTCGGGAAGATTTAATATCTTCGTCGAACAGTGCTTTCATTTGCGTACCAAACTCTTGACCAAGGATAACCGCATTAATTTCCTGGTTGTGCTCCAGGCTAAGCCAGTCAAGATTAGTCGAGCCTATGGTAGACCAGACGCCATCGATCAGCGCGGTCTTGGCGTGCAATAAAGCGCCCTCCAACTCGTAAATCTTTACGCCGGCACTCAGCAGTTCGTCGTAGGAGGCATGCGAGGCGTACAAAACCAGATTCGAATCGGTTTTGTCCGGTAACAGCAACCGCACGTCGACGCCACGCTGCGCTGCGCCCTTCAATGCAGCGAGTAACCCCGGATCAGGCACAAAATAAGCGGTGGTGACATGTGCATAGGTTTCGGCGCTGTTTATGGCGGATAAGAGCGTAACGTAGATGAGGCTGTAAGACTCATCGGGAGAGCTGCCGATGGCACGCACTACTTCGTTACCCCTCCTGCCTATCCGTGGAAAAAAGGATTTCGACGCCAGGGGCTTACCCTTCTGTTTTTCCCAGGTCGCCAGAAACAATTTCTGGAAATCAGTGACGACGGGCCCTTCGATACGAAGATGAGTATCGCGCCAAGGTGGAGTATCCCTGGTACGCGGTTTTGACCTGAATGATCCGCTGGAATATACGCTGCTGATATTGACGCCACCTACAAAGGCGACTTGGCCGTCAACCACGAGCAACTTGCGATGATCACGGCCCACTTCAAATTTCTTTCGAAGTGCCAATGGGTTGATGGGGTTGAATTTCAGCACGTTAACGCCGCTGTCCAGCAATGGCTTGAAGAATTCTTCGGGTGTATTGCCCGACCCGATACTGTCGTAGATGAAGTTTACTTGTACGCCCTGCTTTTGCTTTTCGATCAATGCAGCAGCGAAGCGACGGCCAACCTCGTCGTCTTCGATGCTGTAGGTTTCCATGTTGATATGATGCTTCGCGCCCTTTATTGCCGCATACATCGATTTGTAGGTGGTGGGCCCGTCAACCAACAGCTTCACATTATTGCCCGTCACCAGCGCGCTTCCCGAGAACTGCTCTGCCTGGGCAAGGTGCCTGGTAAAGATATTGGTTTGAGGGCTGCCGTTTTTGAGATTGGCCAGGACTGCCTTACTTTCGTGGATAGAGAGCGCACCGCGTGCGCCATCGACTTGCACCGGACGGTTTGCATGTGCCGTTTTATCTGGACCTGAAAGGGAGCCGCAACCAGCCAGCAACACGATCATGCAAAGGCTCACTGCACATTTTGGAGCTGTCATGATTAAGCTTTCTCAGGTTTGCGATACAAACGGCCGGTTTTTGTGGGGTTGGCGATTTTCACCAAATCAACAATTTTGGGAGTGATGCTTCTCTTGCTCATGGAAAATTCAACCTGAACAATTCAGCTGGTGAAGGGCAAGCAGCAAGAATCGTTCCAAGCCTATCAATCAGCGGGTTACCGGTATGAACCAGAGTGACGTGTGAAGTTCCTCGACATAACCTGACTGAAGGAATACCGGTATTGCATGGCGTTCCATTCGCCTCGGCCGTCCCAATATGCGGGTATGAAATTTAAAGCTGAATGAAATTTGGCGGTCCTATCCGCCTGCAATTGCCTGAGCAAACGCGCCGAAGGGTGACGCACCTGCGTCTTTTTCTACGTGGCCGTGTGTGGAATTCACGAAGGATGTGGAAGAAAGCTGGTCTTTTCCATCAGTCCCATACGTAGTCCTGCGCTGATTTTTCAGCAGGGTTTAATCCTGATCCAGCGCAAAGAAATCGCCCTTCGCGAAATCCGGCATGTACTGATTTTTCGTGCAGCCGATTACGGCAGGCGTTCCCTCTTCGCATTCATGGTTTATAATTCACCCACATCTCTTCCAGATAGTTTATTCAGTCCCTCGCTAACCAGCCTCGCTCGTTTTCTGTAATCCCGGGGTTCAGCTTGAGGATACCGTAAAGTTTCCCAAGTACAGACCGAACATCCGCATTGTCCTTAAGGAGACCGGATGCATCCGACAATAACGTTTGCGATTAGCGGAACAGCGCCATTCCGGCTGTTCCTCCGCATTGTTTCATGAACTGGCCCGCATACCTGCCTTTCTGGCCGCTTGAAGTCGGCCCCGCTCTCTGGCTTGCGCTGACGCTGGTTGCCGCCGTACTTGTGGGTGAAACGCTGGTGCGCCACCTGCGGTTGCCGCGTATCGTAGGCTATATCGGCATCGGCGCACTGCTGGGTCCAGGCGGCCTGGGCTTTATCCCGCCATTGCCCGCCACCGAATGGCGGCTGGTAGTCAATTTGGCGTTAGGCATTCTCTTGTTCGAGCTGGGCAGCAAAGTAAATCTGCGCTGGCTGAAAGCCAATCCCTGGATTGCCGCCACAAGCCTGCTTGAATCCACCGCCACATTCGCCGTTGTTTTCTCCATGCTGGCCTGGTTTGGTGTTGCCAATATCGCCGCAGTGGTTGTCGCTTCCATTGCAATTGCCACCTCACCCGCCATCGTGATACGCATAGTCACCGAATCGCGCGCTCAGGGTCAGGTGACCGACCGGCTTCTGCTGATGACGGCGCTCAACTGTATTTATGCTGTTATCTTCCACAAACTGGCCGTCGCCGGCATGCATGGCCAGGCCGGCACCAGCGCCATCCATACGGTATTGGCGCCGCTCTATCTCCTGGGTGGGTCTGCGCTACTGGCCTGGTTATTCGGCATTACCTTCGAACGAATCCATCATTATCTCGGGCAGCATGAGGAAACCTTTTCTTTCGTCCTGTTCGGCATGATTGCGTTTGCGACAATCATGGCTTCGACACTCAAGCTCAGCCCGATCCTCGTCCTGCTTGCTGCCGGCCTTATAACGCGGTACCGGCGGCAGCGTCCACGGACGTTCCCGCCTCACTTCGGTTCCGCAGGCGCCGTTCTGGTCGTGTTGATGTTTATCGCTAACGGCCTCGCGGCCGACCTCAGCGGGTTGCGCGACAGCTTTCTGCTGGTCATGCTGCTTATCACGGCACGCGCAGCAGCCAAGCTGCTGGCTGTACTGACATTGGCGCATTACAGCGGCATCAGCCTGCGCCAGGCCATGGCCCTGGGGATTGCCCTGATACCCATGTCCAGTGTTGCGCTGCTTCTTACATTGGATACGGCGGTGGATTTTCCCCTGTTCGGTTCAGGGTTGGGGTTGGTACTGATGAGCTGTATCGTGATACTTGAGCTTGGCGGCCCCATTCTGGTCCAGATGGCCCTGCGAATAGCCGGGGAAACACCGGAGAAAAAAAGATGAGCCTCATGCCCTTCGCGCCCTCCAGACCCTTGAGTATCGGGGTGGAACTGGAGCTGCAACTGCTCAGCTGCAATGACTATAACCTGGCTTCTTCGGCTCCCGATGTATTACGCCGGGTTGAAAAACGCGCGCATCCCGGCGAAATAAAGCCGGAAATGACCCGCAGCATGATCGAGATCAACACCTCGGTGCAACAGGAATATACCGGACTGGTCGAGGAGTTGCGTGCCTTGCGGGACGTTGTATCCGAGGCGGGGCGCTTTCTCAACGTCGCGGTTGCGGGCGGCGGCACGCACCCGTTCCAGCACTGGAGCGAGCAGAAGATTTTCGATGCGCCGCGTTTCCATCATCTGTCCGAGCTGTACGGCTATCTGGCCAAACAATTCACCATATTCGGGCAGCATGTCCACATCGGTTGCCCGGGGCCGGACGAAGCGCTTCATCTGATGCATATGCTGTCGCGCTACATCCCGCATTTTATCGCGCTATCGGCCAGTTCTCCGTTCGTGCAGGGGCATGATACCGGGTTCGCTTCGGCACGCCTGAATTCAGTATTTTCCTTCCCGTTGAGCGGTCGTGCCCCATTCGTACTGCGCTGGGATGAATTCGAACGGTTTTTCGGTAAGATGACCGGCACCGGCGTGGTCGAATCAATGAAGGATTTTTACTGGGATATCCGCCCCAAGCCAGAGTTCGGCACTATCGAGGTGAGGGTATGCGATACGCCTCTTACCGTTGAAATTGCCGCCGCCATTGCCTGCTATATTCAGGCGATGTCCCGTTACATCATGGTGGAGCAGCGCACGCCTCCGGAAGAGGATGATTATCTGGTTTATACCTTCAACCGCTTCCAGGCTTGCCGTTTTGGACTCGAAGGTGTTTTTATCGACCCCCGCACCCACGAGCAACGCAGCATTCGTGAAGACATAACCGATATGCTGGCGCGCATTGCGGACCATGCCCGGGAATTGCACGCGGTGGAAGCAATGGAACATGTTCGGGATATATTACGAGCAGGCAATGGCACAAGCTGGTTGCGCCAATCCTATGCGCGGGAACACAATCTTGCTGATGTCATGCAACTGCAGGCGGAGTTGTGGATGGGAAAGCAAGTTATGAATTGGAAATTTTTTTAAACTTGATTCGCCGGATACGGCTATTGTTAAAGTATAAAGAATACTGCTGAACGCTAAAATAGCTGAATTGATCACAAGAAGGGTGCAAAGGAGGCAAATGAGGAGGCAAATATTTATTTATATGTGACGAAGAACACAGCAGGAATGCAGCAATCTAATTATTCTTGATATTCCTTTATGCACCCTACCCAGACTCTAAATGACGCGCCCGTTACGTATCGGATTATCACCGCGTATCCTGCATCAACCGCCTGCGGAATTAGGTTTTCGCAATAAAACCCTTCAATACCTCGAACAAAGCGTCGCCCATTGGATTATGCGCCGCCGTGCCCTTGCGTTCATGCTACCCGTCATAGAGACAGGCGGCGTCGAACGCTCCAGCGTGCGCATCAGCGACTATGTGAAGGAAATAGATGGACTGGTGCTGCAGGGGGGAGCGGACGTCAGTCCCATTTCATACGGCGAAACGCCTGTACGGCCAGAATGGTCGGGAGATCGGGTGCGCGATCTTTATGAAATGGAGCTCTTTTGGGAATGTGTCGTGCAGGGGAAACCCGTACTGGGCATTTGTCGGGGGCTACAGCTTATCAACGTGGCATTGGGCGGAAGCCTTTATCAGGATATCGCCACCGAACACCCAAACGCTATCTCGCATGTCGACCACGCTCTGTATGATCAGCATCGCCATTCAGTTCTAATCGAGGAGAACTCCCGATTGGCAAAGCTGTACGGTGAGGGTTATCAACATTTTGTCAACAGCATCCATCACCAGGCGATCAAGCGACTGGGGCGAGACTCCGAGGTCGAGGCAGTGTCCAGTGACGGCATTATCGAGGCAATACGCATGCGGGGCGCATGCTACGTGACCGGATTTCAATGGCATCCAGAGTTTCATGGCGGCGCCAGTGAGTTGCTCGACTCGGGGCCCATACTGGACGATTTTCTAGCCGCCGCTGAAAAGCAGCGCAGGTAAAAGGTGATCCTTGCCCTCGCGGGCACACGAGGTAGGTCGGGCTCTGCCCGACGATCAAAGAAACGATGTCGGGCGGAGCCCGACCTACTTCTCGGCGGGAAAATTCGTGCCGGAGGAAGGTCGGGCTACGCCCGACATCATGCATTGAATCGTCGAGAGTACGACCTGCTTTCTACTTGCCGCTGCTTGACTTGCCACTGCTCAAAAAAGCAACGCAAGTAAATCGTTGCCTAGAGCTGTCCGGTCTGCTCGGCAATAAACGCTTTGATGGCATCGGCGTCAGCATTCATCACAACATATCGCTGCGGCATGCTTTCAATATTTTCATAACCCGCCGGACGTGCCGGCTCCTGTCCGATGGCCTCGACGATGCTCTCGGAAAATTTTACGGGCAGCGCGGTTTCCAGGCAGATCAGGGGCACGCCGGTTTCGCGGTGTTCCAGTCCCACCTTTAAACCGTCCGCGGTATGCGGGTCCACCAGCATGCCATATTGCTCATATGTTTTGCGGATGGTCGCGATGCGGGCCGCATGGTTACTGGTTCCCGATACAAGACCGAAGTTCTTCACTTTCTCCCATAACGGCGTAGCGGCGAGATCGAAAGCGCCGCCCTTGTCCACTAATCCCCATAATTCCTTCACCCTGGACGCATCCCGCTCTGTCAGGTCAAAAATGAAACGCTCGAAGTTGGACGCCTTGGAAATATCCATCGAGGGACTGCTGGTCTGCTGTGTCTCTCCCGTGGTGCGGGGCCGATAGCACCCCGTCCTGAAGAATTCATCCAGCACGTCGTTTTCATTGGTGGCAAGTATCAATTTTCTGATGGGCAGGCCCATCATCCGCGCAACATGGCCTGCACAGATATTACCGAAGTTCCCCGATGGCACGGCAAACGATACCTGCTCGCTATTCGAGCGGGTAGCCTCGAAATACCCTTTGAAATAATAGATGATCTGGGCGGCGATACGCGCCCAGTTTATCGAATTGACGGTGCCGATGCGGTATCTTTGCTTGAACACAGAGTCGTTGCTGACCGACTTGACGATGTCCTGGCAATCGTCGAATACGCCGCGAACGGCGATATTGAAAATATTCGGATCTTGCAGCGAAAACATTTGCGCGGTCTGGAACCGGCTCATCTTCCCTTGTGGGGAAAGCATGAACACGCGAATGCTGCGCTTGCCGCGCATGGCGTATTCCGCGCTGGGACCCGTATCGCCGGAAGTTGCGCCGAGAATATTCAGACGCTCTCCGGTTTTTGCAAGAGCATACTCGAACAAATTGCCCAGCAATTGCAGGGCAATATCCTTGAATGCCAGGGTCGGCCCGTTCGACAATCGCAGGATGTGCAGCCCCGGCTCCAGTGTCGCCAAGGGAGTGATCTCCTCACTCTGAAACATTTCAGCGGTATAAGTCCGCGTAATGATGCCGTGCAGATCGGCGGCGGGAATATCATCTGCAAAACGTGAAATAATCTCGAACGCGAGCTCCTGGTAATTCAGGGCGCGCAATCTTTCCAGCTCGGCGGCATCGAACTTCGGGTAGGTTTCAGGCATCACCAACCCACCGTCAGGCGCCAGCCCACCCAGGAGAATCATGGAAAATTTTTTCGGCGGCATGCCGCCGCGAGTAGAAATATAGCGCATTATTTTCACCACAACAGAACTGGAACAACTCTCACATATAACATTTGACTTGCAACTTATGCTACCCCAGCCTCGGCGCGAAGCCATCCTGCTCGCACACCCCGCCTAGCAACTTACCGGTGACAGTTCAGCTGGGCGGCGACGGTTGATTGTCCGATCGCGCAACGTTTGGAGGCCCCAAGAATGGTCCCCCACTACTTGCTGCTTAAATTTTCCAGCCGGATGCGCGTCACCTTACCGGTTGTCAAAGGCAGTTTTTTTATTTTCGCGATCGCGGCATTAATGTTTTTTTCAATCGCCAAGTGGGTGAGCATGATGATATCCACCTGATCTTCACCCTCGCTGGGTTCTTTCTGCACCATAGCGTCGATGGAAATGCCCAGATCGGCGAGTACGCGGGTGATGTCAGCCAGTGCCCCGGGTTTATCCATCACTCGCAAGCGAAGGTAGTATGAAGTCTCCACCTCGTCCATGGTCAGGATGGGTGTATCCGAAAGCAGGTCGGGCTGGAAAGCGAGATGAGGAACACGATGTTTAGGATCGGCGGTATGCATGCGGGTCACATCCACCAGATCCGCCACCACCGAACTGGCGGTAGGCTCAGCGCCCGCACCCGCGCCATAATACAAGGTGGCGCCTACCGCGTCGCCTTTCACCACGATCGCGTTCATGACACCCTCCACATTGGCTATCAACCGCCTCGCAGGGATCAGCGTTGGATGAACGCGCAGCTCGATCCCTTTGGGTGTGCGCCGTGTAATGCCCAGCAGCTTGATGCGATAGCCCAGCTCCTCGGCATAGCGAATATCTTCGCGGGTCAATCTGGTGATGCCTTCGGTGTAAACCTTGTCGAACTGCATGGGAATCCCGAACGCGATAGCCGCCATGATGGTGAGCTTGTGCGCGGCGTCGATACCTTCGATGTCAAACGTGGGATCAGCCTCGGCATAGCCCAGTTTTTGCGCCTGCTTCAGCACGGTATCGAATGTCAGCCCCTTATCGCGCATTTCGGACAGGATGAAATTACTCGTGCCGTTGATGATGCCGGCAATCCATTCGATACGATTCGCAGTCAGTCCCTCACGCAACGCCTTGATAATGGGTATGCCCCCGGCTACGGCCGCTTCGAACGCAACCATCACGCCTTTTCTCTGGGCTGCCGCGAAAATTTCGGTGCCATGCGAAGCCAGCAGCGCCTTGTTGGCAGTAATGACATGCTTGCCGTTCTCGATAGCCTTCAGTGTCAATTCCTTCGCCACGGTGTAGCCACCGATCAGTTCGACGACGATATCGATATCCGGATTCGTTACGACCTCATTCGCATCGGCGGTAACCACGACGTCATTACCCGCGATATTGCGCGCTTTCTCCAGGTCGCGATCGGCGATCATGCGGATGACGATGCCGCGCCCGGCACGACGCGTGATTTCCTCCTGATTGCGTTTGAGCACCGCAAAAGTGCCGCCGCCGACAGTACCGACGCCTAGCAAGCCTACATTGATGGGTTTCATGTTGAGTTCAATAAAAATAAAGTTGGCGGATGGGCTCAGTATTTCGGCGTGACGTTGGCGGTCGGGGTTTATCCCTCCCGCTGCGTTTTTACTGTTTTGTCAGGTTAAGCTCAGGTTCGGCAGCGCTTGCGATACCGCTCAAGGAAATTCCCGATGCGGCCGATTGCTTCCGTCAGGTCATCGCTGTTGGGCAAAAAAACCACGCGAAAGTGATCGGTGGACGGCCAGTTGAAGCCGCTGCCCTGCACCAGCAGCACCTTCTCTTCCAGCAGCAGATCCAGCGCAAACTGCTCGTCGTCCTCGATCGGATACATTTCGGGCTCCAGCCGCGGGAATAAATACATTGCGGCCTGCGGCTTGTAGCACGTAACGCCGGGAATATCGGTCAGCAATTTCCAGGCGAGATCACGCTGCCGCATAAGCCGCCCTGTGGGCATTACCAGATCCTTGATGCTTTGATAGCCGCCAAGCGCGGTCTGAATGCCGAATTGCGAGGGAACATTTGCGCACAGGCGCATGGAAGCAAGCATGGTCAGCCCCGATATATAATCGCGGGCAAATTGTTTTGTTCCCGAAACCACCGCCCAGCCGGAGCGAAACCCCGCGGCCCGATAATTCTTGGACAAGCCATTCAGGGTTACAAATAGAATGTCGTCCGCCAGCGAGGCTATCGAAGTGTGCGTGGCGCCATCGTACAGCACTTTATCATAAATTTCATCCGCATAAATGATGAGCTGATGCTGGCGCGCGATCTCGATGATTTCACGCAATACGTCATCCGGATAAAGCGCGCCAGTAGGATTATTGGGATTAATGACAACGATGGCGCGGGTGTTCGGCGTAATTTTCGAACGCATATCATCCAGGTCCGGCAGCCATCCGGATTGCTCATCGCAAACATAATGCCGCGCCGTGCCACCGGCCAACACCACCGCCGCGGTCCACAATGGATAGTCGGGAGAGGGGATCAGCACCTCGTCACCGGTATTCAACAGCGCCTGCATCGCCATCACGATCAACTCGGAAACGCCGTTGCCGATGTAAATATCCTCCATCCGCACGTCCTGAATGCGTTTTTCCTGCGTGTAATGCATGATCGCCTTGCGTGCGGCGAACAAGCCTTTGGAGTCGCAGTAGCCGGACGCGGCGGAGAGGTTATGAATGACATCCTGCAGAATCTCCTCGGGCGCATCAAAACCGAATGAGGCCGGATTGCCGATATTGAGCTTGATGATGTAATGCCCTTCCTCTTCCATTTGTCTCGAACGGTCGAGCACCGGCCCGCGGATGTCATAACATACATTCGCCAGCTTGCTGGATTTCAGGATGGGTCGCATGAATGGAAAAGACCTGATTGGCAATAGCGCTGGTAAGCGCCGGTAGAAGATAACCTAATGGTGGAGTATTTGAAATTCAAAGCTTTGCGGTTTCCATCGCAGGCACCGAAAAAATCCTCGGCCTGCGTTGTTCCCCTTAATTGACACAAAAACTTTATCAAGGCGCAAAAAAGATGTAATGTTACCCGACACGCCAATCTGCCGCAAATGGAGCCTTACGTGAAGTTGCATCTTTCCGTGTTTTCCGAACAAAACATGTTCACCGGCTACGGGGCCGGATACGTCATGGTCAATAAGACGCGTCATGAGCAAAGCCTGATCGTATTGCCCGATCGCCTGATTGAAAATTGGGACGCCAAAACCTTTGAACAGCTCAGGGCCGAGCACTTCGAATTCGTGCTCTCCCTGCAACCTGAAATGGTGTTGTTCGGGACCGGAGCCACCCTGCGTTTTCCTCACCCGACACTAACGAGGACGCTGATAGAGTCACGCATCGGCGTCGAGGTGATGGATACCGCCGCCGCATGCCGCACCTATAACATACTGACAGCCGAAGGACGACGCGTGGCGGCGGCACTGCTTATATAGAACTTCTGCTCAGCTTCTTCGGGAAGTGCTCGGATAGAAATCATCCGCAGACGTCTTACAGGATGATGAAGGCCGGAAGCCGCAACCGAGTCATTCATCCTTGATGGGTTGCGCTACTTGCTCCGGATGATTCTACATCAGCAGAACAACCTGGAATTCATGCGCAGCTTGGATCAAAGAAGCGATGTCGGGCAGAGCCCGATCTACCTCCATCATAAATTTTCTGAGCCGGATTAGCGCAGCGTGAGTCGACAAAGGCGCGCAAACAGCAGAGCGCGCTCGCCATCCATGAAGACGACGGTGGATTGAAAAGGCATCACCATCGCATTGAACGTCATATGAATGGAGTAGGTCGGGCTCTGCCCGACATCATTTCTTCGATCGTCGGGCATAGCCCGACCTACCGCACTCATTCCTGATTTCTTGTGGTATCACAGACCGATTACATGAGGGGCCAATTTTCCGACCCGCAGGGGTATCGCGAATAATTATTTGATAACTCCCTGAGCCTCCGCAGGGATGGAAAGCTCGTTTTGCACCCGTTCGCGCCATTTTTCAATCCATGCAGGCAGATCGGCGGCCAGCATAGGCCGCGACATGAACGTCCCTTGGGCCAGATCGCATCCCGTGAGGCGCAGAAGATCCCAATCGTTCCGGTCTTCTACTCCTTCCGCCACCACCTCCATGTCCAGTTGTCGTGCCAGAGACAGGCTCGCGTCATACATGGCACGTAATGTTTCGTCTTTCCATGCGCCATGTACGAAACCCTGATCGATCTTGAGTTCATCAAAGGGAATGTCGCGCAACTGTGCCAGGGAAGAGTGCCCGGTGCCGAAATCATCAATAGAAAGGCGGAAGCGCTTCAAGCGCAGCCGGGTCAGAATCTCAAGCGGCGCGCGCGTATCCTGCATCAATCGGGTTTCCGTTACCTCCAGGACCACGTTATGCGGCGCTACATTCAGCTTTGTGGTGATCTCGGCAACAAAATTCAGAAAATCCAGGGATGCCAGATTATCCATGGATACATTGACAGCGATCCGCAATGGCAAGTGCGCTTCTTCCCAGGCTTTCGCCTGCGTCATCGCGCCCGTGAATACCACTTGAGTCAGCTTATCGATCAGGCCGGACGCCTCGGCCACATTGATGAATTGGTCTGGAAAAATGAGACCATCCACGGGATGCTGCCATCGCGCCAGCGTCTCCACACCAATCAGCTCGCCGGTAGCAACCGCCACTTTCGGTTGGTAATAATTGATCAGTTCGCCATTGTCGATGGCAGCCCTCAACTCATCCGAGCCGTACATTTTCTTCGCCACGCCGGTGGCTTCGGTAAGGGGTGGCGTCCACTTCTCAAGCATCGCGGATAACGCATCCGGTTTGACAGGCTTGTGCAGGTACCCAAGTATGGGGATCTTATGCGCCCGTACCAGTTTCTCCGCGGTTTGCAGCATGCGCTCGTCCTCGCCGCTGATCAGTATGAGGCTACCGGAATAATGCCGGTCGACAAGGTGCCGCACAAACTCGATCCCATCCATTTCGGGCATATTGAGGTCCAGCAGGATCAGGTTCGGCCGTACATTCGCATCAGTTATCTGTTCCAGGGCCGATCGCCCGCTATCGCAAAAAATTACCGAGGTAAATCCCAGGTTCAACAGGATGCGCCCCAGCAGCTTGAGCATGAAAGACTCATCGTCAAGCACCAGAATATTGACTGCGGATCTATCTGTCATGGCGTTCGCTCTTCCCTTCAGGTCGATAGCTGGAAACTATGCTGATCTGTCAGCCCATCATTTTTCGCCGCGCCCTTTCCTGACGAAGCGGGATAAATTCGGAAATTCCCAGGCTCCAGTGCTGAATCGCGGCAGGGAATCTTTATCGTGATAACGGGAGCATAAACCATTCGATCAGATATTATAATGCTCGTTTGAGACGGGTCATCAAGTGGGTCATTATTTTGCCTTCTCGAAAAGGCACTGTCACTCCGGCGCCGCCATCGATCCCGGCCAGCGTCACGGATCCTGCTCGCATCAGCCTTGCAATGAATCGATATATTTATTCACGGCTGCCAACTCCGACTCGAAACGCGGCAATAGCGCATTTAAAGCCTGAGCGTCGCCTGCCTTTCCTGCTTGTTCCATCTCCGCACATAATTCGCCTAACGCCAACGCACCCACCGCCCGGGCCGACGACTTGAGTTTGTGAGCGGTGGCGCCGGCGATTTTTGCCTGCCCTCCCTGGCAGGCGCTGCGCAAATCCGCCGCTATTTTTTCCGAACTGGTGCGAAAATCTCTCAAAAACTCACTGGTCACCGTCGGATCATCTCCAACAAGCTCTTTAAGGACATTCACGTCCACCGGTTTTTGCACCATTGGGGTGGGGGTCGCGGTGGGAGTGCTGGGGGTAGTAGCGGGCACGGCGGCCGGGGCGGCAGAGATAGCGGGGGTTGCGAGCGACAGCAGTTGCGTGGTAGTGGCGGGAGGCAGCCATTTATGTAATATCGCTTTCAAGTGGGAGAGTTGCACAGGCTTGCTCAGATAATCGTCCATGCCCACTTCACGGCAATGCTCGGCCTCGCCCTTGAGTGCATTGGCAGTAAACGCAATAATGGGTTTTCTGGTTTTGCCCTGCTCGGCGAGGCGAATGGCTGAGGTTAACTGGTAGCCATCCATCTCCGGCATATGCAGGTCGGTGAGCAGCAGCGCGTAGTTGCCGCTCTCCCAGCGTTTCAGCGCTTCGCGGCCATCGCCGGCGATATCTGTGGCATAGCCCAGCAACGTGAGCTGTTGGCGGATCACTTTCTGGTTGATTTCGTTGTCTTCCGCTACGAGAATCAGCCGCCCTTCCTTAAGCTCCGTCTCGCGAGACGGAGCAACCATCGGCTCGACCTTGGCAGCCTCCTGCGTTTCGACTTCTTCATGCGCGCGCCCCGCCGCGATAGCCACCGCCCGCAGGAAAGCTTCGCGATGCATGACATCGCCATCCAGTGTGACCGTATCGACCATTTCGGAACGCTCATGACGACGGCGGCCGCGCCTGATAACAACGAATCGCGGCTCAATGTCGGGCTGATGATGCCCATGCTCGAGAACCACGAAGTGGGGGTCCATATCGGGTCGTGACTGGAAGGCTTCACGCAGTTGCTCGATGGGTGGAACATTGTGACCCGCGTCAATGATAAGCAGCCATAAGCCGGGCGGGAGTACTTTTATCCGTTCGCGAGCCGCCGCCAGATCCCTGACTCGCTCGGCAGTTGCCCCGCTGTACCTCAAGTACACGGCCAGATCGTCCGCCATTCCCTTCTCGTCACCCAGTACCAGGCAGGAAACCCCCGTCAGGTCTACCACCTTGTCTCCCGATGGGGCGGCCGGCAATTGCGCGAACGATATGCGTACGGTAAAAATGGAACCCTTGCCCGGCGCGCTTTGTACCGTTATTGTCCCTCCCATCAATTGAATCAGATGGTAAGAGATGGCCAACCCCAGCCCGGTGCCGCCATACCGGCGGGTAGTCGAGGTATCGCCTTGGGTAAAGGAGGTAAAAAGATGCGCCTTGGTCTCCTCGTTCATGCCTATGCCGTTATCCGTTACCTGAAATTCCACAGTTACCCGATCCGCGCTATGGTCCGCCATCAATGCCCGCACCGATACCCTGCCGGGCTCTTCCAGCCCGCTCGAAAATTTAATAGCGTTATTGGCGAGATTGACCAACACCTGGCGCAAACGGAGCGCATCGCCATAAACTTCCTCCGGAATCGCCGGGTCGAGAAACAAAGTAAGCTCCACCCCTTTCCGTGAAGCCAGGCTTTCCAGCATGTTGCAGGCCTTCTCCACCACGGTAACGATCGACGTGGGCGCCTGTTCGATTTCCAGCCGTCCCGCTTCGATCTTGGAGAAATCGAGAATATCCTCGATGATCTCCAGCAGGGCAAAGGCGGATTCCCGTATCAGGTCGACCATTTCCATCTGATAGCCATTCAAGCTGGTTTGCTGTAGTACGTCCGCCATGCCGATCACGCCGTTCATGGGCGTGCGTATCTCGTGGCTCATGGCTGCCAGAAAAATGGATTTGGCCTGGTTGGCCTGCTCCGCATCGAGCCGGGCTTGCTGCAAATCCTTCAGCATACGCACTCTCTCGCTGATGTTGATACCGGAAGGTATCAGCTTGGCCACCTGGCCTTTGGCATCGCGAACCGGCACAAGCATGAAATCCATCGTCATCACGCCGCCGCCGGCGATGCGTGCCTCGATATCATGACGCACTATTTCGCCGCCTACGGCGCGCTTGATGTCTTGGCGAATTTGTGCCTGCACTTCCGGCTTGAAAGCGAACCACGCGGTTTCATCGAGTCTTTTGCCGATGACATCCGGGGGCCGCAAACCGCCGCTCTCCAGCGCGGTGCGATTGATCTCGACCAGCACCCCGTCGGGTGTCATTTCCCCGACAAACGCCGCCAGATTATCCACTATGGCGCGCAGGCGCTGCTCGCTTCCCCGCAACGCCTGCTCGGCCTGTTTACGGTCATGGATATCGCGCAGAATAGCCGTGAAGTAGCGCTTTCCCCCGACGAAATATTCGCTGACCGCAACATACAAATCAATAGCATGGCCATTCTTGTGACGTCCTTCAACCTCCCGGCCCATGCCGATGTTATGCACTCCCTCGACTTCCAGCGTGAGAATATGATCGAATTCACAGCGGCCCCTTCCTGTGCGGTAATACCTGCTGATGTAACCATCATGGCCGCTGCGATGGGGTTCCGGCATGAGTATGGAAACGTTCTGGCCGATCGCCTCCTCGCGTGTGTATCCGAAGAGTTTTTCAATCACGGGGTTGACTGAGCGGATGATGCTTTTGTCATCGATGGTAACGATGCAGTCCATCATATGCTCGACAACGGAACGTGTTTCCTCCTCTTTACTTGCCAGGATCGCATTGGCTCGCTCCAGCTCGGCGGTGCGGGTCGCAACCCTGGTTTCCAGGTCCTGGTTCAGCTGGCGCAAATCGTCTTCAGCGAGGTCCCGTTCACGATTGCTGACGTTCAGGCGTTCGATCATCGTATTGAACGTACCGGCGAGTTTTCCTATCTCGTTCCATCCCTTGACGGGCACACGCTGCTGCAGATTGCCCGCGGCGATGTGCTGTGCGCTATGGCTAAGTTTTTTCAGCGTGGTTACTACGCGCCGGCTGAACAAAACAGCGCCCAGCGAGGCAACCAGCAGCGTCAGGCCAAGAATCAGCAAACTGAAAGCTCGAACGCGCGTCACTGAAGCAAATACCTCGTCCGCATCCATCTTGACCTCGATGCTCCAGTTCATGCGCGGCAGGTACCTCCACGCAGCGACGACCTCCTTGCCGCGATAGTCCATTTTCAGACCGCCTCCGCGTTCGCCGTACAAGCCGTTATGGACCGATGTCGAAAATGGCGGATTATGAATGGGTATCTTCAACTCCAATGCTGCATTGGGCTCATGCCTCAGCGGCGCCATCACCAATGCGGTGTGATCGTCCAGAAGCCGTGTAACCACCGTTTCGCCACTCGCTCCCAGGCCCACATTGTCGGTTACCACGTCAAACACGCGCTCGCTGTAAAATTGCAGCGCCAGTACCCCTTCGAGTTTCCCCTCAACCACGATGGGAATCGCCATGAACGCAGCGATCGCTCCCCGGGATGGCGGATAATATTCGAAATCCGATACTCCACTCTGCAAGGTATTCAGCGCTGCACGTGTGATTCTACCCAAGCCGCTGTTTCGATAAGGACCCGTGATGAGATTAGTGGCAAAATCTGCTTCATGAGCCTGGGTATAGACGATGTCGCCTTGAGTGGAAATCAGGAACAGATCGTAATAACCGGCATCCTCGACAAAACGTTTGAAATGCCCGCGGTAAAACGCATCCAATCGGCGATACGCATGTGACTCAACTCCATCCTTGGCGTAGGCGCTGGCAAATTCGCGCATCGCCGTGCGTGTGGTACTGGCAACCTGTATAATCCTGGCATCGCGGATACGTTCGCGCAGGTAACTATCGATTTGCTCCGCTTTCATGTCGGCGATGGCCGAGACTTGCTGGACGGCCGTTTTCTGCGTCTCGGTTTCGAAAGTACGCAATAGGCTGTAACCGATGACCAGGATAGGAAGCAAAGAGACGGCCATGAACCAGACCGCGAAGCGCTGGGTGAGCGAGGTGAACCCTATCATGGTTGGGGGCTCGCGATGGGTCCGAGCAGATGCTTCCACTCTTCGCGCGACCGGTATGTGGGAAATGGCGCCGGCTCGAGCGGCTTCCCGGAATCCCAGACAACATCGATTTGGCCGTCTTCGCGGGATCTGCCAACGCGGGCCACTTTCCAGACGTGACGCGTGACCGGGTCGAGCGAAACGATTCCCTCAGGTGCGAGCAGGCTCTGACGCAGAATTGTGCGCTGCACTTTATGCAAATCGCCCGAACTTGCCTCGAGCGCTGCCTGAATCCACATCCGCATATTGAGGTAAGAAGCTTCAGCGGGACTGTCGAGCAAAGCATGCTCGCCAAAACGGTCACGGAATCGCTTAACGAAAGCCTGGTTCTCATGAGTAGGAATGGTCCGGAAATAATTCCGTGCGGCATAGTGACCCGCCATCGGGGCAGTCTCTGCGCCTTTCAACTCCACTTCGGTAACGCCGAACGACAAGACCGGCATCATGGCGGCGACGATTCCATTCTTTTTAAGCGTCTTGAAGAAAACGTTATTATCGGGACCGCTGATCGTATTGAATACAATATCAGGCTGCTTACCCGCGATATCGGCTACCAGATCGTCCATGTTGGCGGACCCCAGAGGCTGGTACCGCTCGCCCACCACTATCGCGCCGTGCGCACCCGCCAGATCCTTGATAAGGATGCTCAGCACCTGTGAAAAGATATAATCCGACCCCGCCAGATAAACCCGCTTGCCATGCTTTTCCGGATTACCTTCCTTGCCGAGGTTCTCCAGCGCCCAATTCACCGCGGGCATGACTAACTGGTTAGGTATGGCACCGCCGTATATGATATTGGGCGACTGTTCCATACCTTCATACCGTAGCGCGTAAAAGAGCAGGTGGCGATGCTCTTCGACTACTTTTTTTACTTTTTTCCTGCAGTCCGTTGTCCAGCATCCGAACAAGGCTTGTACGTGTTCTTCAGTGATCATACGTTCCGCCTGTTGGGCGCAATACGTAGCGTCAGACCGGCAATCGGCCATCACAGCCTCGATCTTCCGTCCCCCGATACCGCCTGCCGCGTTAGCCTCTTCGATGGCAAGCTGGATCGCATCGACCAACGGTTTTTCGCTCGCCGCCATGGGCCCCGACAGGGAGTGGAGCACACCAATCCTGATGCTGAGCTTTCCGCTCGAGTAATGATGCCAAAGCAGGGCACCGCCAATCAACACAGCGATCAGCAAAATAAGAGGGGTACGCGATTTATGGCTGGTCTTCATTGTCCTTTTCGAGGATACAGGAAATCGACTGAGGTCAATCGCCTGTCTATGTTTCTATCATAGACACAATGGCTGCGTTATGAAACAAGTCCGGAGAGAAAAATTGCTCCTAATAAGTTTGACGATGGTGATCCAGTTTGCCGCGGCGTATCGTCCGGCACGCGATAAATTGTAGCCAAAACAGGCGAAGCATGCTGCGTTGGACGAAATTCCGATAACCGGTCAAGGATCGGCAAGGGCTTTCAAATGGGCAGCCACGCTTCGCCCAAGTGCGGGCAAGTCATACCCCCCTTCCAAAGCGGATACGATGCGGTTGCCGGCGTGCTTTTGCGCCACCTCCCTGATCTTTTGTGTTACCCATGTGTAATCCGCTTCCACCAGATTCAATGAAGCAAGATCGTCATCTTTGTGCGCATCGAAGCCGGCCGAGATGAACAGCATCTGCGGTTGGAACCTTTCCAGCGCGGGTAGCCAGAATTGGTTCACCGCTTCGCGGAACAGTTGGCCATCACTACCGGCGACCAGCGGAATATTGACCATGCGTTCCGAGCGCCCCTTCACCCCGCTATATGGATACAAAGGGTGTTGGAAAGTGGAAACCATCATGACTCGCGGGTCATCCCGGAAAATATTCTCTGTGCCATTGCCGTGATGCACATCGAAATCTACCACGGCAACACGCTCCAGTGCATGCGCCTCAATGGCGTGCGCAACCCCTGCCGCGACATTGTTAAACAGGCAGAAGCCCATCGCGCGGTTGCGTTCCGCATGATGACCGGGGGGACGAATACTGCAGAAGGCATTTTCCACTTGCTCTCCAGCCACCAGATCCGTTGCCAGAATTACCGCACCCACGGCACGATAAGCGGATTGCAGGCTGTACCGGTTCATCGCCGTGTCCGGATCGAGATTCACGAGGCCCGATGACAGCGCCTGACGCCCAGCGGCATCCAGCAACGCGATATACTCTGGTGCATGCACCCGTTTCAGTTGCCCGAGGGTGGCTAGTGGTGCAAGATGGCGCTCCAGTTTATCCATCAGGCCGGAGGAGGCCAGCTCATCCTCAATCGCCTTGAGCCGCGCTGGGGACTCAGGATGGTGTAAACCCATATCGTGTAGCAGGCAATCGGGGTGCGAAATGAAGGCGGTATGCATATCAAACTCCTTTTTATTCCCTGCCACGCGTACGTTCTCTACTTTGACGCATTCTTCATGCAGTTGGCTTCTTACAAATTGGAAAGCAACATTCAGTCCGTGATAATCTCATAAAATAAGAAACCCAAGAATAAGTCCGCCCATCCGCTTGTTCGCAACTGACCGGCAACCCGGCGGGGCTTATCCAGAGGTCCCCAAAAATAAGGCGTTCGATGTCTCTTCTTCGACAACTCCGGTTGACGGTCATCCTGGTTACCCTGGCAAGTTTCACAGGCAGCTTTGCCATAAGCCTGCTCAGTGCGCGAAGCTATCTGGAACAACAACTCCATCAAAAAAATATCGATAGCGCCAATTCTCTCGCCCACTCGATCTCGCAACTGAGCAAGGATACGGTGACGATCGGTTTGCAAATCGGGACACTTTTCGATAGCGGCCAATATGAGGCGATCTCTATCACTTCGCCCGATGGCAGGGTTATTGCCGAAAGGGTGCGGGATCGGAAAGACAGTGCTGTTCCCGAGTGGTTTATCGACCTGTTCCCCATCAGCGCCGAAGCGGGCATCGCTCAGATCTCGGACGGCTGGATGCATTTCGGCGTCATCAAGGTTGCGGCTAACGCCCAGTTCGCCTATCAGGCTCTCTGGGATCAAACGGGGACGTTATTGATCTGGTTTCTGGCCGCGGGCATATTCTGCGGGCTCATCGGCATACTGATACTGCAGCGTGTCAAAAAGCCATTGGCAGCAATGGTCAAGCAAGCTGAAGCTATTACGGAACGGCGTTTTCTCACCATTTCCGACTCTCGCATACCCGAATTGCGCACCATCGCGCATGCGACGAATGACATGATAAGACGCTTGCATAACAGGGCCATAGAAGAAGCGTCCAGGATGGAGAGCCTGCGCAAACTGATAAATTACGACCCCGTCACGGGCCTGGCAAATCGCGCCCATTTCATGACCCGGTTTCTCGAAATTCTGGATGGCAAAGAGGGCGAAGGCGCTACTCAGGATGGAAATGGTAAAGATACCGCTCGCGGCAAAGACCAGATAGATATGGCTTCGAGCGAGGGCGCCGAAGACGCGGCTTTGATCCAGGATGGCGAACATACCAGCCCCGGCGGCGATACCGGAGATACCGCCCCGAGCGAGGATGATAAAAATGTCGTAGCCGTAGCGAAGACGAAGCGCGCACAAGGCGTTCTTTTCCTGGTGCGGATCAATAACCTGGAAGAGATCAACCAGAAACTCGGCCGTGATGAAACAAACAGCCTGCTCCGTGAGGTCGGCAAGCTCATAGGCAACCTTGCCGGCAGGGCCTGCGATAGCGAAATATGGAATCCGCTGGCTGCGCGCCTGAACGGGTCGGATTTCGTCCTGGCCATTCCTGATATTGATGATGCAAGCCAGATCGCGGATCAACTGGCGATGGAATTGGCGGTATTGTCATCAAAAATCGACCGGGAGATAACCGACCTGTACCACATCGGTGCGGTTCGATACCAGGCCGGGGATAAGCTTGGCGAACTGTTAGGCAACGCCGACATAGCGCTGACCACCGCCGAGCGCGCAGGCATCAATGCCTGTCATATCGTTGACGCGCAGCCTGATCAGCTTCCTGCCCCGGTCGTCAATATCGGTGACTGGCGGAATATCTTCAGCGATGCGCTAGCCGAAGACCGCTTCAAGCTGGTTCTGTGTCCCGTAGTCGGTCCGACTGGCGCTCCGTTGCATCAGGAGGCCTTTGTCCGCATGCAAGCCCAGCATAACGGAGGCTGGCTGGATGCGAGCGATTTCATCAACATCGCTGCACGCCTCAATCTTACCGGGCCTCTTGATCTGGCTGTCATTCGCCACGGACTCGAAACGTTGCAGTCGTTGACTGGAGAACTTGCGATCAACGTGTCCATTGAAACAATAGCAGATTGGGATTTTCGGAATAAGCTTGCAGAATTGTTGGACCAATATCCAAACCTGTGCCAGCGGCTCTGGATAGAAGTACCGGAGTATGGAGCGTATCGAAAATTCGAAGCTTTTCGTGACTTCTGCTATACCTTCAAGGTACTCGGCTGCCGTATCGGCATTGAACACTTTGGCCATCACTTCGCCGAACTGAGGGAACTGACCGGCCTCGACCTCGATTACATCAAGGTAGACGCCAGTTTCGTGCACGGCATCCACCAGAACAGGAATAACCAGAAATTCCTGAAGGGGTTGTGCCGGCGCGCCCACAGCATTTGTATCATAGCAATTGCCGACGGTGTGCAAACGGAAGCGGAGCGGAAGGCATTGATAAAACTCGATTTCGACGGTGTTACCGGACCCGGGGTAAAGTAGCGGGACCTTGCCCGCCTCGTGGAATTCCCGAGAGCGGATCCATAGTCCTGTCGTGGCAAGGTTCTTCTTGCATTGCTCGAGTAGTGCATCTATAACACGTTAAATAGCCCTGCAAATTCCAATAATACAAAGGATAAATCATGAGTCCCTCATATACATGGAAATTTTTCCGCGCGGGTGGATTCGATCAGGTACAAATCGATAATGGTGCGGATTTGCTGGCACTAAAAGGATTGGATCAGAAGTTGTGGGTAGCGTTGAGCTGCCCCACACGTGGGATAGAATTCGACACTAAAACGCTGGATTTGATCGATCATGATGCAGATGCGCACGTGCATGCGAATGAAGTGCTGGCAGCTATCGCGTGGGCGGGCGGTTTACTGAGGAATTCAGACCTGTTGGTAGAAGGGTCGGATCGGGTGGCTCTCGCTGATATAGATGATAGTAGCGAAGAAGGACAACGGGTGCTTGCGTCAGCACAATACATTCTGAAAACGCTAGGCAAGCCAGATGCGGCAGAGATTTCACTGGCGGATATGGCTGACATCGAGAAATTTGTTGCCGGTCTGGAATTCAATGGCGATGGCGTGGTTCCCGCCAGCCAGATTAAGGATGCAGGGTTGCGCAAAACGATCGAAGACATCATGAAGTGTCGCGGCTCAGTAATGGATGTGAGCGGGAATGCGGGCCTCAATCAGGAAATCAATGATGCGTTTTTTGCAGAAGTCGCCATTTTTTCGGACTGGGGCGTTAAGGGTGACGCCGATGCCGATATTCAATTTCTGGGTGACAAGACACAAGCCGCGGCTGATGCCTTCCATGCCGTCAAAGAAAAGGTCGATGACTACTTCACGCGTTGCCAGATGGCCGCTTATGATGTGCGCGCAGCCGTCCCGCTAAGCCGCTCCACCGAGGATTATGAGGGCATTGCCGCACAAACGTTATCGGCAAAAAACACCGACATCGCAAGTTTTCCGCTTGCGACAGTGGAACCGGACAAACCCCTCCCGCTGATTTCCGGCCTCAATCCCGCCTGGCAAAAACAGATAGACGCGTTGCGCGAGCGTACCATTGTGCCGGTATTCGGCGATAAGGAAAAATTGCTCGCGTCGGAGTGGGCCACCCTTTGCACCAAATTCGACGCATTTGAAAAATGGCAGTCCGCCAAGCCAGCCTGTTGTGCCGAGCAGCTCGGCAAGGAACGCCTAGGCGAGATCTCCCGCAGCAAGCACAAGGAAGCAATCGATGATTTGATTAAACGGGATAAAGCGGTGGAAAGCGAAGTAAATGCGATCCGCTCGGTGGAAAAACTGCTGCGCTATAAACGTGATTTATTTAATCTCGTGAATAACTTCGTATCGTTTCGCAGCTTTTATACGGGGAGAGATAAGGCGCTATTCCAGGTAGGCACACTGTACCTGGACGGACGCAGCTGCGAGCTGTGCGTAAGGGTTGACGATATAGGCAAACATGCTGAGTTTGCAAATACGAGTGGCCTGTATCTCGCGTATTGCGATTGTGTACGCAAAGGCGGCACGGAGAAGATGAGCATTGCCGCTGCCTTTACCGCCGGCGACTCCGATTTCCTGATGGTGGGACGAAACGGTATTTTCTATGATCGAAAGGGCCAGGACTGGGATGCCACTATTGTGCGAATCCTGGACCATTCGATCAGTATCCGTCAGGCGTTCTGGTCACCATATAAAAAACTGAGCAAATTTATCAGTGATCAATTGCAGAAGATGGCCGCATCGAAAGCGGCTGCATCGGATGAGAAGCTGCTCGTTGCCGCGGCGGTGCCTACTCCCCCCGTCACTCCGGGTGCGCCTCCTCCGCCGCCAACATCCAAGCCGCCTTTCGATGTAGGCAAATTTGCCGGGATTTTTGCGGCGATAGGGCTGGCGCTCGGCGCTATCGGCGGCATACTGGCTTCACTGGTCAGTGGAATATTGGGACTGCAATTCTGGCAAATACCTTTGGCGATAATCGGTTTGATGTTATTGATTTCCGGCCCGGCTATGATTGTAGCGTGGTTCAAGTTGAAGAAACGCAACCTTGGTCCCGTGCTGGATGCAAACGGCTGGGCGATCAACGCGCGCGCACGCATCAATATTCCATTTGGCACCTCGTTGACCAAGCTTGCTCGTTTGCCGGAAGGTTCGCGTCGCTCGCTGGCCGATCCATATGCGGAAAAAAAACCGGTGTGGCCGTTTTATATGTTGATTGCGGGAATCATCGTCGCCCTGATCGTCGTGTGGCAAATGGGCTTTTTCGGGGCGCCTCCAGTCAAATAATCAGGCTGGAGCGACATTACCCGTGAATGTTTCTGGCTTCGATGTGAATCTTCAGCTTTACAGGAGAATAAGCGCTTATGAATACTGACGAACTCAAGTCGGTGGCCGACGCTATCGTTGCGAAACAGAAGGGTATTCTGGCGGCGGATGAAAGCAACCCGACTATCAAGAAACGCTTTGATTCGATCGCGCTTGAATCCACTGAAGAAAACCGCCGGCGATACCGGGAAATACTTTTCACTGCGGATGGTATCGAGCGCTACATTAGCGGCGTCATTCTTTTTGATGAAACATTGCGCCAGAGCACGCGCGATGGTACGCCTTTTGCTGAATTGCTATCGAGCCGGGGGATCATACCGGGCATCAAGGTGGATAAAGGCGCAAAAGCGCTGGCATTGTGTCCCGGTGACAAGGTCACCGAAGGACTAGATGGGTTGCGCGACCGGCTTGCAGAGTACAAACAGCTCGGGGCAAGGTTTGCCAAATGGCGGGCTGTGATGGAAATCAATGAGCAGGACCTGCCTTCGACATACGCGATTCATGCGAATGCCCATGCACTGGCGCGTTATGCCGCCCTTTGCCAGGAAGCTGGCATTGTTCCGATTGTCGAGCCCGAAATACTCATGGACGGCGCCCACACTATCGACCGGTGCGAGGCAGCCACCTCACAAATGCTTGAAATTTTATTTGGGGAGCTTGACGCGCACGGCGTGCGGTTCGAGGGGATGCTGCTCAAGCCGAATATGGTGATTTCAGGGATGAAATGCCTGCAACAGGCCAGTCCGCAACAGGTTGCAGCGGCAACTATCCGTTGCATGCGCAGCTACGTGCCCGCCGCGGTTCCTGGAATCGTATTCTTGTCGGGTGGTCAAAGCGCGGAAGAAGCAACCGATCATCTCAACGCGATGAATACAAAGGACGCCCATCACCCTTGGCAACTCAGCTTCTCCTACGGGCGCGCGTTGCAAGCGCCGGTTTTAACCGCCTGGAAGGGGCAGGAAGGCAACGTTGCCGCAGCACAACGAACTTTCTTCAAGCGCTGCCAACTGAATGGTCTGGCTCGCGAAGGATTATATAGCCGGGTAATGGAAAGCAGTTAACCTGCATAACAATAAAATGGGTATCTACGCGATAACGGCGGTGGGCGCAGGTGCGGCGCTGGGCGCATGGCTACGCTGGTGGTTTGGCATGGCATTAAATCCGGTATTTCCCACCCTTCCCCTCGGCACTTTAATGGCGAACCTCACCGGCGGCTATCTTGTCGGCGTTGTGGTCGAGTATTTTCATCACAATACGATGCTGCCGCCCGAAGCACGGCTGTTTGCCCTTACCGGTTTTCTCGGCGGATTGACCACCTTCTCCACTTTTTCTGCTGAAACAGTCAACCTGCTGTTGCGCGAGCAATATGCCTGGGCTTGTCTCATTATTTTTTCACATCTGGCCGGCTCGCTGGCGATGACAGTGCTTGGAATCATGACGGTCAAATGGCTGGCGCAACATTAACCCGCTTGACCCGCTTGGCCCGATTAGCCTGCTTAAGCTGCGCAGTGTCGGTTCGGGCTCTGGCTGAATTCAACCGCGAAAGCGAAATGACGGGAGAAAGAAAATGAGGGGGGACGACACAAAAGGCACCTTTCTCAAATTCTTTGTCAGCGAATATCGGGAACATAATGGTATTCTGCTATACGAATGGTTGCTGGAGCGCGCCAAAAAAAGCGGCTTGCATGGCGGCACCGCGATGCGCGCGTTAGCGGGCTTTGGGCGGCACGGGGTATTGCACGAAGAAACTTTTCTCGAGCTCGCGGCAGACCTGCCGGTGGAAGTTAGCTTTGTCGCGAGCGAAGAGGAAGCAAGGCGCTTCCTGGATTTGCTGCAGGCGGAAAACCTGGACCTTTTTTACGTCAAATTCCCGGTCGAGTACGGGTTTTTGCCGAAGTAAGAAGACCGGTTGAACCGATGGCGGTCTTTCATATCCACAATTTCCGTTGCATTACAGCAGGTTAACCAAAACTGGTTCTCTGGTGGATGCGCGTACAACCGGTAGGTCGGGCTTCGCCCGACATGTTTTTTCGATCGTCGGGCGGAGCCCGACCTACCCGGCGCCTGGTCAATTTACAACTGATGCATTTTTGCGATCCTGAGCAATCAATTGCGCGAGGCGCGAATCAGTAAGGAACATCCGTTTCATATCGATGCCAGGGTATCATTGCCCGATCACCTGCATTGCCTTTGGCGCTTCACTGCCTGTGAAACACACGGCTTAGCCAGATGGGCAGCGGAATGGCCTTATTCGACATTTCACCGTTTCGTTGCCGCCGGTGTCTATCCTCCCGATTGGGGCATTGCCGAAAGCGAAAATGACGGCGGACCTTTTGGCGAATAAGACGGGAACGATGCTGAGTTGACGACCGACCCCCATATAACGAGTAGACCGGGCTATGCCCGGGAACCAAATAACGATGTCGGGCGGAGCCCGACCTACCATGCAACTTGTGGCACAATCCGCCGTCTTGCGCTTGCCGACGTTATCCACAATCGCGCGAAGCAGTTCTTCCTTCTTCATTTCGCATAATGCTGCTTTGCGCGTCTTCGGGATGCTGGCAGACTCTACAATCGCTTTGCAATGCTACTCAAATCGCCGGGGCTTCCGTACGCTCACGCACATAGTTATGAAGTTCGCCTTTTCAAGAACGGGATGGGTAAGGACAGCGGAAGGACGCGTTGCGTCATTGGCGCTGCTGTTGACTAGTGACGAGTTGTTGGCGCAATTTCCAGGGACCTGGAAGTGTCCAGAAGTCCGTCGGGGGTAGCGGCGCGGACGTAAACCTGCTTGTCACTCCCCTCCGGCAAGGATAAGGCCTCCGGAGGCATAACTCTGCTGCCCTCTTCACTGGTAATACGCTCTCCTCTCCATACCAGGCCGATGATGAGCGCCACGATGATGATTTTTACGCGCACAGTTACTTTTTCCCGCATATATTAGGAACTGCATTGATGAGTCGAGAAAAAAGACCCGGAGCAGGATCACTGCTGCCGGGCCCGTGGCGTTTGCTGCAAGGGAAAAGCCGGCATTGAATTCCGCTAGCTGTTCCCCAGCTGAATATTACTCGTTCTGGACGCGCCGCCAATTGGACTGAAGTACAACCCAGGCGCACACAGAAAGATAAAAAGGTATTGGAGAGGGCTGCAAAGCTTGCAGTAGTCATGGACATAACCGGACATCATTAAATGGAGCGCCTCGCCTATTTAAAACGTCGCCTTGCTGCAGGTCTGCGTCGATTTTCAGGTTGATGAGGGATAAACTTTCCGCTTTATGGTCCTTAGTGGGTTTTGCTTTATGGTTCTTATGGGGTTTTTTTAGGCGTTTATGCTATAAATAAGTGAACTCTTCCATTCAGATCACCGCCTCGAATGCTTAGGTTTAACCGGGCAGCGCCAACGAAAGGCTTACGATATGGCGGAACAACAAGACGAAAAAGCCAAGCTGCCGCTAGCGGGAATATTTGCGTTGATCTCGATGATAAGCAGCTTCTTCATCTATCAGCAAATGTCACTCCAGACTTCCCGGCCGATCCACAAGGACACCGCAAGTCATATATTCGCGGAAAAGGGAACTGTACAGTCGCGCCTTTGGCAGGACCCATTCGAAGCAGTCGAAGCGCATCGGCTTAGCGAGAAACAAAATCCGGAAATGTCGAGCCATAAAGCGAAGCTTCCCTACCCGCTTTCCGGCCTCATCAAGGTCATTGCAGAATCGGGAATTTCATCCGGGCTTCGCGTCGTGCCGGTATTTGTCGATGGAAGCCCCTATTCCAGTAGCGCCGAGTCGCGGCTGAACGATCGTTATGCCGTCGTATCGGCTTTGGGAGCTGCGGGATACGTACCTGAATCAGGTGAATATATCCGGTTTTTCGAATGGACTCGTCAGGACATGACGGCAAGCACAACCGCCTTGACAGTTCCGGTTGAATTGTTCATTCCCAAGTCGAAAATGCAGAATGAGCAAAATCGGCCTTACGTTCTAGTTTTATGGTTAAAAGATCAGGACTTCAGCCAGAAACCACTCAGGTCTCTGAATGAGCTCCTAACCGAATTCAATGAGGCGCTTAAAACCGGCGCACCTCATGTAACCTCGACGTATAGCGTGCTGGGACCCCGGTTTTCCACCGGCCTGAGCGCCATGCTGAAGGAAATGGATAGGGAGTCTAGAGACGAGTCGTCACCGTCCGGCCACCGGTGTTCAGCCTCGAACCCACACTTCAGCGAATTGAAAGACACGCGTTTCTATTCTCCTTGGGCAACAGCGAAGGATATTTTCTTGTTGGACCATTCCGCTGATCCTGAGAATAAAGAAGAGTCGCGAAGAACCACCGAGGAAATATTCGACTGCGCAGGAATCAAAAACTTTACCAGGACCATCGACACGGATGCCGTGCTTGCGGAGCAGCTTCTGCAAGAGCTAAAGCGCCGCCGAGTGGATTTGAAACCTTGCCCAGGTAAAGATTGCAATCCTAAAGTCGCGCTGATTTCCGAATGGGATACCCTTTATGGACGTGCGCTGCCGCGCACGTTTGCCGCGGTTGCGATGAACAACGGTTCTGGCGAGGCCAACCCGGCATTGGAAGCTGAAATTGACAAACTGCTCGGAGATGACTGGCCCGAGTGGATCTCACGACACTCATACCTGGCAGGACTTGACGGTGAACTGCCGGCGAAGGGCTACGATAAGGGGGACGATAAAGCCAATGCACAGGCTCAGGTAAAAGGTCAGGCGTGGTTCGGAAACCAGCCTCAGGGTGTCGAGAAAAATGTCGGCCAAAGGCCTGAAGGCCGCAGCCAGCTGGATTATGTCGTCAGGCTGGCTACGGCCTTGAAGCAAGAGGAAGCAAAGAATGGGAAATTCAGCGCAATCGGCGTGCTGGGTGGTGATGTGTATGATAAGCTTTTGATTTTGCAAGCTTTACGTGACAGGTTTCCAACCGCTATTTTTTTTACGACCGATCTTAACGCCAGGCTGGCCTTTCCTGCCCAGTGGAAGTCGACCCGCAATCTCATCATCGCTTCGCACTTCGGGCTGGAACTTCAACCTGAGCTGCAAACACCCATTCCGCCTTTCCGCGACAGTTACCAGACATCGTTGTTTTATTCCGCTCTGATGGCGTTGGAGTACGTCGTTGCTGTTGCTGATAAGGCGAACTGCCCGGATTGCGTCCAGCTGAGCGCGGATATGAATAAAAAACCGGAGCCAAAGAATTCCCTGAGGAACACAGGGCCGAGATTGTATGAAATCGGGCGGCACGGCGCTTTTGACATCAGTACCACCCACCCCCACCTGCCCAATTACGCAAGCATCCATCCAGTGCGGCCAGATATGAATACCTATTTCAATACACGGCAGAATCTGAAATGGCTGGCGGTAGCAGTCGCCATGGCTGTTATATTTATTATGGGCATCATGCTGATCAGCAGCGCGGCGGCAGATATTTTCCTCCGACTTGGTTCAAACATATTGTTTTGGCTGGGCCTCGCCGTCGTGGTCGTGGTAATTTTCGACCTGGTGGAAGGAATGCCGCCTGCTGCTGAGAACGAGCCGCTTGCGTTGACCGAGGGAATCAGCGCATGGCCAACGGCGGCAATTCGCCTGCTTGCTTTGGTTACGAGCTTGCTCTTTCTCTGGTATTCGCGGCAAAAGATGAAAGGTAACGAAAACATTCTGACACGCGAATTCGCCTTCGAAGAAAAAAACGGCAAGGACAAAGATAAGTCCGGAGATGAACTTGGCCGCGCACATTCTTTAGCAGGGTTGCTCACTCGGGCCATTCGCCGCTCTTTAGGATTATATATGTGGCGCCCGCATACCGCAGGCCAGATCGATGCCACTCGTCTCTGGCGCGAATACACGATAATGGGTGAATTGAAAAATTTCAGCATGAGGGGCTTGCCGCAGGTAGCTGTCGCTTTGTGCGTTGCCTGGCTGATGATGGTGCTATTCGGTTTTCCCAATACGCCATGTCGGGGTTCGAGCTGTTTCGCGATAAATGACGCGCTCATCGTCATGAGCGTAACAGCGATGATGCTCCTGATATTCTATGTAATAGATGCCACGCGGCTCTGCCGTAGATGGGTCAACTGCATTGCCATGCGTAAAGTACGATGGCCTGATGGCACCTTGGCAAAAATAGCTGGCGAGCGCGGCATCGGCAAAGAGAATCTGGACGAATGGCTAGGCATTGAATTGATCGCGGAGCGCACAACCGTCATCGGCAATTTCATCTATTTCCCTTTCATCGTCATGTTTCTTTTAGGTATTGCACGTTACAACTACCTTGACAATTGGGACTTCCCCCTTGCACTCGTCATTATTTTTACGCTCAACGCGACACTTATTTTTGTCAACAGCATGGCATTGCGAAAATCCGCCGAGATAGCCAAACGAGAGGCCATCAAGCGCCTTGAAAGCAAACTTATCCAGCTACCCGGTCAAACACCGGACGAAATAAAGCAGAGGCAACAGATTGAGTGGGCGATTCGCGCAATCAAAAACAACCAGAGGGGAGCCTTCCTACCCTTTACGCAGCATCCGTTCTTCGGGGCAGCGATAGCCCTGCCTTCAGGTGGATTTGGACTCGCGCTATTGCTGGAGTATCTTGCAACCGGTTTCTGAAGCGAATGAAATAATGTTTTGCGGTTGCAGTTGCAGTCGCACAAGCAACAGTCGCCCAATACAGGACTTTATTGATATGCCTGGCAAAAAACTTTCCTATACCCTTGCTTTTCTGCTGCTCGTGCCGCACGCTTTTGCGCAGGAGCCGCCGCAGGTCCCGCCCCAACCAGCCGTTGTCAACGAGAATGCCAAGCAACAGCAACAGGATGAAAAAACACCCTCCCCGCCTGGTGCTAATCCACTAAATTTCGAGGGCATTGTTATTCAGGTAATGCCGCTGGAGGTAAAATCGATGAGCGGCGAGATACGCCAGTTTTTTACCGAGGAAAAGGAGGCTTCAATTGCTGAGCTCAAAACCGGCGACCTGATCAAACTGACCTATGAACATACTTCCAAGGGCAACATCCTCAAAGGTGAAATCAAAGCAGTCGGTAGAACCATTGGTGGCACGATAAAGGAAATCGCCATCGATATGTCGTGGCTCGTCGTGCGGACTCGGCAGCCGGATAAGCCGGAGAATGAGATCAATATACCGCTCCAGGTAGACAAGCAATTCCAGCCCCTTGTTTCTGCGATGCGCCCCGGAGACGGGATCAATGCAACATTCGTGCGCGATGGAAGCGTCGACGCCATGGAGGGAATCAATCACGTTAAATCTCTTGAATGGCAGAGCAAGCCGGTCGGCCGTGGCACGCGATGGTTCTCGCTCATCGGTGCGCTGATATCACTTTGGGTTATCGCTTTCATTTTTACGAAGGGCCATCCAACAGCATTATTTCTCGGAACGGACAATCGTTACAGCAGTTCGAAATTCCAGACCGTTCTCTGGTTTACGCTCGTAATCAGCGCGTATATAGCTATCGTGTCGCACCGCATCGCGGCAGCCGGCTGGACTTATGTGGGCGGAGTAGATATTCCGCCCAACCTGCTCATCCTTTCCGGCATCAGCGTACTCACCTTTGCTGCTGCCAAGGCGATTACAACAGGAAAGGTCGAAGGCAAGCCCGACATGAAAACTACTGCCATTGCACCGAGAGCAACCGACCTCATCACTGATGACAACAATAAAACCGACCTGGGCGATTTCCAGATGGTGGCAATTACAATCCTGGCAGTCATTATCTACGCTATATCTGCGGTCGAATTCATGGAGCACATCGAGTTCCGCCGTTTCGTCACGATGCCTGATGTCGACGCAACCATGCTTTCCATATTCGGCTTGGGTCAGGCTGCCTATCTCGGCAAGAAAGCCGCTGGAGAGGGGTAGCTCGAATACTGATCAGGCCTGGCATTTCCAGCTTCCGAGTGGAAGCCGGCGCCACGAAGCAAGTCGCAACCGTTCAGTTTGGGCGATAATGCGCAGGAGGGCGCTCGAAGCGGTCGTTTTCTGGAATGTATGTTCCCGTTTTTGGGATGCGCTCATCCAGGTCGTAGCGCCCGTCAAGGTAGGCCAACTGCTCGGTTAGCCTGCGACGCGTGGCGGACCCGTCCAAGTTAAATTCCACGCAGCCTTCTCGCTTGTGAACGCACCCAGCCATGAGGTTTTATACGATGCAATCGTATCGTTACTGCTATACCGTTTTCGAATTTCCGTTCTTTCGTTTAACGTGGCACCTCTTTACTTGAATATCGGTAACTTGCCCCCCCAACTCCCGTTGTTTCGGCACATATTGCGTAGCCCACTCGTTTATTCTCGTCATGACGGGCTCAATCACGCCGTTGGCAACCCCCCCCGTAAGGTCAAGCTGATCAGCTAAAAAACTCTTACCCACACTTGGTTTGAAACGGCGTCCGACATAAACCGCCACTGCAGTGCTAAAGGCAACGTTCAGCGTGAGGGCACCTTTATCGGTGGACCTAATTCCTATGAAAGAAAGTTCCGAGGCTTTCCGAAGGGGAAATAAATAGAACGAGGGCAGGCATAAATGAGGGTGCCACCTGGACAAAAGCTCATCTTCGATTAGCGTGTCAATCCAAGACAGGATTTCATCTAAATCGAAACGGGTGAGGAAGTTGTCATATGTGATGGTAATTGTAAACTCAGGTTCGTATTCTTCCATTTCAGTCTCCTCAATCTTTAGTTGGACACTTGCAGGGAAACGTTACTAGAAGCGATTTAAAGAGTGAGAAATTTTTCTCGCACAACGAGACATCAACTCGGACAATTCCTCCTTAATGCGAGTAACTAAAATGAGTGGCGTTAAACCTGATCCAGGCCCCGCTTCATTTCGTTTTTAACCGGTTTCTTAGCACCGCTGACACCGAAGTATAGTTCATACGAACGAGGTTGCTAGTGCCATTGCCGCCACTAGTAGCGCGTTAGGACTAACGATTCCGCTTTACGTGGGACAGTTAACAGACTCCCCCGGAATGGCTGGGTAAAACATACCCGTTCTCCACCTTATCCGTGAAACGCAACGCACTCTCATGCAGGTCGGTTATTGACGGCCATTACGTCCCACGGTGTTCCGCCTATTTGTATTGGCGGTACTATGGAAGCGGCGATATCTTTTTTGGTGAATGCATGCGTTGGCATAATTCCCAATCCTCCATGAGTTCATCTTGATGTTCCTGTGCCCATTCTTGCGCGCGCACGCGTGCGGGAACTACAACTCCGAAAGCTTGCGCGAGCGAAAAGGGAAGCCTTACGCGAGCCAGGAAACCCCCAAGGCCGGACATTCGACCCTACAGCAAAACGCGCACGTTGTAAGTAAATTAGGGGCTGACCGGCCTCAGCGAGATTTTCGAAGCGCGCACTTGCCCATGTCAAACGTCAACCCCTCGTTACGATACCCCCAGACAGCGGTAAAGTTGCGGGTATCGTCGTTATTTCCGGAATCGATTGTCAATGAAACGATTATCGGCTCATTTCCGGGATGCGCAGTTGGTATGAGCTTACCGATCGCCGTAAGGTTACCCGAGGCCGGATCCCTGAATACAGTCGCCTTGGCTGCGTAGCAGTTCGTCCATAGGCAAGCTGATAACTCGCCGGTTGCCGTGCTGTAGGCGAACCACTCGGCATGCTGGAAATCGCTGACTATCTTTTCGCACTGGTCTATGGTGCACTCATATTTGATATCCGGCCTGCAATCATATTCCCGGTTTTCCTGCCCAGCCGCGATCACCGGGCTTGATGACAGCATAGACAACAATGACAACAATGCGGAGCCGCAGAAGGCGTCATCCCGGCGCCCATGATGCGCCCGCCGACACTCGTCACTGGGGTCCATTACGGTTCCGCAATGGTAAATCCCCATTCCCTCAGCCGGGAGATAAAAGCCGGCAGGTCCCTGGCAGTCCCCGCTTGCACATGCATGAGAATACTGAAGGATTCCCTACGCGGCTGTTGCTCGAACTGACTCTCGATATTGTTTATTTTTTCCGGTCCCAGACCTTGAGGGGTTTTCCAATCCTCGGTATCGATGTCCCAGGTTACGATGGCCAGGGATAGATCCCGTGCCACCTCGACCAACTCCGGATCGAGGTGACCACGGAATCCCCCCGCCCCGTATGGCGGACGGATTTTAGTCGGCGTTATGCCGGTCGTTTTCTCGATTATGTTTTGGGTGCGTTCCAGTTCACTGCGCACGCTTTGTTCCGACGCCCGTTCAAGATCTGAATGGCTCCAGGAATGGTTCTGAATGTCATGCCCCTGATCGACAATCATTCTTGCCGCTTCGGGATATTGCCTTACCTCGTCGCCCAGAACATAAAACTCCGCCTTGATTTCCTCCTGTCGTAGCGTCTGCAGGATGCTTTCAAGTGCTGCCAGGGGCGCTGGCCCGTCGTCGAACGACAGTACTACCGATTTTTCATCACCCAGCATTCTAATTCTCCCGATAAGATGAATGATTAACGCAACCCTGGCCATGCCACTGGCTCATCTGTTCCTGAATCCAGGTATTGCTCCTGCGCCGGTGCCGCCCGCTGGAGTGCGGCCGAATGAAGCCGTGATTTTTTTGCTGCTATGTTATGGATACAAAGAACGTTATCATTGGATAGCCTTTTTAACTATTAGATCAACGCTGGCAGCTAGTCAAGTTTGGTATATTCGAGGTGTCTCCCAGGTATGGTTGCTGAACGCGAAACACGTATATTCATTTTCTGCAATTTTTTATAAGGAAATCTCACATGAGCCAATATCGCATTGCCATAGTGATCGGCAGCCTTCGCCATGATTCGTTCAACCGCAAACTGGCTGCTGCAGTGATGCGACTGGCTCCGCCGGAGCTTACTTTCAAACAATCCCAAATCGGCGATCTGCCGCTCTACAATCAGGACGACGATGGAAACCAGGCGGACTCAGTCAAGCGATTGAAGAGCGAAATTACGAATGCCCACGGGCTTCTGTTCGTCACGCCCGAATACAATCGTTCGATGCCGGGTGTGCTCAAGAACGCGATTGATCACGCCTCGCGTCCCTACGGGGAGAATGCCTGGGCCGGAAAACCCGCGGGCGTGATGGGTGCCTCCATTGGCGCGGCGGGCACAGCCATGGCCCAACAGCACCTGCGCAATACCCTCGCTTACCTGGATGTACCGACGCTCGGCCAGCCTGAAGCGTTTATCCATGTGAAAGAAGGATTGTTCGACGAGAACGGAGGCATCGGGATTGAAGATACGAGAAAATTCCTGCAAAACTGGATGGACCACTATGTTGCCTGGGTGAAAAAGCTGGCCGACTGATAAACCAGTTTTTATGGTTGAAGCGCTTTTGCTTGGACTACTCCTCGCGCCCGGGACTTGCCGCTGGCCTGATGATCATCCTCAACGATTGATCCTTGGTAAAGTAAGCGACTCCCCAGTTGAACAAGGTCATTATCCTGTTTCGATAGGTAATCAAGGAAAAAAGATGAATGAACAGCCATGTCATCCAGGCAGCCCAGCCGTTGAAGTGGATTTCGGGCTTGGGAAGGTCTGCCACGGCTTTATTTCGCCCGATTATGGCCATCGAACCCTTGTCATGATAGAAAAACGACTTTAATGGTCTGCCATAAAGTACGGCGAGCAGGTTGCCGGCCAGGTTTTTACCCTGCTGAAGCGCTACCTGCGCCAATTGCGGGTGCCCCTGCGGAAAATTCCCGTCGGTAACCATCAGGCAAGTATCGCCGATAGCATAGATATTCGAGATGCCCTTCACCCTGTTATGCTCGTCCACTAGAAGCCGGTTGCCGCGACCATAGCAATCCGGCGGAACGCCTTCGAACACTTTTGCGGTTACCCCCGCGGTCCAGAGCAGGATTCGGGTCTTGATCGTTTCGCCATCGGCAAAGAGGACGGCATTGTTTACATAATCCTTCACCAGTTTGTTCAGCTGTACTTTCACGCCCATTTCAACCAGCCGGTCATAAGCATATTGCTGCGATTTTTCGCTCATCGAGGTCAGCAACCCGGGTGATGCATCGACAAGGTAGATATCTACTTCGTGGCCGGCCAATTCCGGATAATCCTTTTGCAGGATATTCTCGCGCATCTCCGCGAACATTCCCGCAATTTCAACCCCGGTGGGTCCGCCACCCGCGATGACGACCGAGAGCGGCACCTTTTGCGCTCCGGCGGCGGCAACCGTTGCCTCCTCCATTTTCTGGATCATGTCGTTGCGGATTTCTATTGCATCATCCACTGTTTTCATCGGTAGGGCTGCCTTGCGGATATTTTCCATTCCAAAATAGTTAGTCTCCGTGCCCGTGGCGAGAACAAGATAATCATAAGACAGCTCTCCGGTAGACAAAAGAACCTTGTTGTCTTCCGCAATAACCTTTTGCAGGTCGCCCAGACGGAAACTTACGTTCCTTCTGCCATGAAAGAATTTGCGAAATGGATAACAGATATTGGATACCTCAAGAAAACCCGTCGCAACCTGATACAAAAGCGGCGGAAAGAAGTTGTAATTATTCATATCGACTAGCATGACATGAAAACCGGGTTCTTCAGCCAGGTGCTTCACCAGGTTAAGCCCTGCAAAGCCGCCGCCGATGATGACAACTTCTTTTTGCATTTTTTATATGCCGAGAATGACAGGAAGCTCAAATATCAAGACATATCTTACCGAAGTGCCGGTTGGATTCCTGATAGCGGAAAGCCTCCACAAGTTGTTCCAACGGAAAATGCCGATCGATCATCGGGCGCATTCCATTAGCATCAATGGCGCGGATCATTTCCATCTGTTGGCGGCGGCTGCCGACGACCAGTCCCTTGAGGCACAACTGGCGCGTGAGAACCGGGAGCAACGGCAGCGTTCCCGTCACGCCGGAGAGGATGCCGATGATCGCGATGTGCCCACCGATGCGTGCCGCTACCATGGATTGCGCCAATGTCGAAGGTCCGCCTACCTCTATGACATGATCAACCCCGCGACCCGCCGTCAAGCGGCGCACCGAGTCGCCCCAATTCTGGTCTTTCCGATAGTTGATCAGGTAGTCTGCGCCTAGCGCTTCCAGCCGGCCAAGCTTCTCATCGCTGGATGAGGTGGCGATTACCGTCGCGCCCGCCATCCTGGCGAATTGCAAAGCAAATACCGAAACGCCGCCGGTGCCCTGGATCAACACGGTCTCGCCGGGCTTCAACGCGCCATCCACCATCAATGCGCGCCAGGCTGTCAATCCCGCGCAGGTAAGCGTGGCCGCCTCGGCGTGGCTATATCCCTTGGGCGCACGGGTGAACGCAGTGGCAGGCATGGTTACCTGCTGGCGCGCAAAACCATCGATGCCATCGCCTGGAACGGTGCTCATATCATCAATCTCAGGCTCACCGTCCAGCCACACCGGACAGAAAGTACTGACGACATGATCACCCGACGCGAATTCAGTCACGCCCTCACCCGTCGCGACAACCTCTCCCGCTCCATCCGACATGGGGATACGCGCAACGGAGGGGGCCCACATCCCGCTGACCACTGCGTAATCATGATAATTAAGCGAACTCGCCTGGATGCGGACCGTGATCTCGCCCGGTTTCGGCGGTAAAGGATCGCTTGTGCCCAGCGTTACACGATCAAACCCCCCGCCTGGCTGCACGTAAATGGCCTTGTTGGTCATGTTGTTTCTCCTGTCGAAGCTTGGAACAGGTTGAGATGGAAAGAACGTTTTTGTGGTTGTAGCGTATATACTTTATCAGGTTGCAAACAACTAAACGACACTCGCGAGGTCAGGCATCCTCACGGATTCGAAGAGATCACTTGCCCATGCGGGCCCCCGATCAAAAAACGCTCGACACCGTCTTTGTCTTTTGATGAACAAGGAAAAACAAATCCATGGAATCCAGGGCCATCATCAACACCGAAAACATAATTACTACCAAGGAATTGTTCACGCGTATCAAACGGCTGGAACAGGAACTGAATTACCACTGTTCCGATGAATATTCAAAAGAGCTGAAGGCGCTGAAAATACTGGAGAGAAACGTTGAAGCCGCCGCCACGGTTTCGACCTATGAACCGGGCTCGGACCTGGTTCGCGACAGTTATCTGGAGGAATATAAAAAAGCCGTACAAACGCTACGGGGTACGGCGAATACGGGTGAAGTACCCTTCCGTCCCGTTGATTTCGGCGGCATAACCTATTGGCTGCGTCAATGAAGCTTAAGCCTGGTTGCGCTTGAGCTTCAATCCGACTCGCGGCATTATTGCATCCGCTGGATTTGCTTGAGCGCCTCACTCGGCTGGCCCATCGCATTTTTGCGCGCATCTCTGCGGTCCCGGTATATTCCCGCCCGTATGAGCAGCATCGAGGTCACCGGAGATGTCGTTACGACAAATAGCGAAATCAGCAGTTCCTGAAAGACGAACCGTTGCGCATGCAAGGAAGCGATCAATATCGATGCCAGCAATACGCAACCGAGGCCGAGCGTATTGCCCATGGTAGGCGCATGTATCCGCGAAAACAGATCAGGCAGCCTGAGCAGGCCGAAGGAGCCCGTCAGCGCGAGCACCGCGCCCGAGATCAGCAGCAAGGAAGCCAGCACATCCGCCCATACGGGAATATCCGTTGTCATCATGACTCGATTACCTCTCCGCGCAGCAGAAATTTTGCCATGGCTGCCGAACCGACAAAGCCGAACAGCGCAATCAGCAGGGCAATATCGAAATATATTCTGGACCCGAACTGGATGCCGAGCGTCAGCACAGTCAGCATGGAATTAACATAGAGCGTATCCAGCGCCAGCACGCGATCTTCCGCAGCCGGCCCACGCAGTAGCCGGATAGCCGCGCAAATCATGGCCAGTGCAAAAGCAATCAGCGCGAAGGACAGGGCCCAGGGTAGCAGGGTATTCATTCGAAAATCTCCATCAGGGGGCGTTCATAACGGTCTTTGATCGTACGGACCCAGGCCTCCTCATCTTGCAGGTCGAGGACATGGATCGTCAAGGCAGCACCATCCGGCGCCAGTCCCGCCCAGATGGTGCCAGGTGTCGCAGTCACTATACAGGCAAGCGTGGCGAGCCCATACGGATCGCGCATATCAATAGGGATTTGCATGAAGCCGGAATTCGAGCGTGCTTTCGCCGACCCGAAAATAATACGTGCAACCGCGATATTGGAGAGGGTGATATCAAGCAACACAACGAACATCAGCTTGACCGCAACCAGGAGGTGACCGGGACGCGCGCGCGATCGCAGCATTGCAGCAGTCGCAAGGGAGACAGTTATCGTCATGGCGAGGCCCAGCACGATCTGGCCCGGCGCCAGCGAATCATTGAGCAGGAGCCAGATCGCGAACAGAACTATCGTAAACAGCGACAGAGATGGCCATCTTTTCATCGCTCAGGTTCCCCAGTCCCAAATGACGGGGATGATAAAAGGCCGTTCCCCAGCACGGCATCAATATATACTTGCGGTGACGACAACGAAATCTCGGTAAGTGCGAGATAATTGGCAGCCGGCCCGGCTCCCGCCGTGAGCCCCATGCTCAGCAGCAGCAACATGGCCACCGGGGCGGCTTCGGTCAGATGCAGCCGCGGCGTAACGATCTCATCCGAACTCCAGAACAGGCGCATGCCCATTCTGCACAATGCAATGATGCCGGCCAGCCCGGACCCTAATATCGCTGCCCATAACGCCCAGGTCGAGGCCGACACAGTCTCGAGCGGCGCGGTTCCCAGCGCGGCCGAAAGAATCATGAATTTGCCGACGAAGCCGGATAGCGGCGGCAATCCCGTTACCAGCAGCGCACACGATACGAAGCTCAGGCCCAGAAACGCCATGGCTGCGGGTAGCACAATACCCACCACTTCATCCGGACGGGCAGGGTCGAGCGGATCGTCGAGGCCGAATGATTCCAGCGACACGTCTATCGCGTTGTCGCCAAATCGCTGGGTACGCTCGATCATTTCGCTCAGCATGAAAAAAGCGCCGGTCGCCAACACAGAACTGACCAAATAAAACATCGCCGCGCCTTTCATCCCCTCTCCCCCCAACCCAAGCGCCGCCAATAGCGTGCCGGCTGACACGATGACACAATACGCAGCCAACCGCTGTGGTTGCTGTACGCTGAGCATGCCTGCGGTACCGAGTGCAAGCGTGACCATGCCGATGCCGAACAGCCACCCATCGTTAAACGGCGCAGGTGCGCCCGAGACAGACAGCAGCGACCCCAATCGCAGCAGCGCATAAATCCCTACTTTGGTCAGGATTGAAAAGGCCGCCGCCACCGGCGCCGCCGCAGCGCCATAAGCCGCGGGCAGCCAGAAGTTCAATGGCCATGCGCCAGCCTTGACCAGAAATGCCACACCGAGGATCGCAGCACCCGCTTCGAATAAAATACGGTCGCCGTCGTCCAGTCCCGGCACGCGCACGGCCAGATCCGCCATGTTCAGTGTTCCGCTTGCACCATAAATCAGCGATACACCGATCAGAAAAACAAGCGAAGCCGCCAGATTAATGGCGATGTAATGCAAGCCTGCCTTGACGCGAGCAGCGCCCAGACCATGCAGGAGCAAACCGTACGACGCAGCCAGCAACACTTCGACAAACACGAACAGGTTGAACAGGTCGCCGGTGAGAAAAGCGCCATTCACGCCCATGATCAAAAACTGGAACAGTGACTGGAAATGAGGCCCCATCCGTTTCCAGCGCGCCAGCGCATATACCAGCGATGCCAGTGCCAATACCGCGGTCAGCATCAGCATCACAGCCGACAGGCGATCCGCCACCAGCACGATACCAAACGGCGCTTCCCAGCCGCCTAGCAGATATACCGCGATTCCTCCCGGCCAAATCTCCGGCATGCCGCGATTGGCCATATATACGAGCAAGGCAGCCACCGTGAGGTTTGCCAGCGTGGCGCTGAGTGCGATGAACGTGCGGGTGGTGCGCCGGGATTCGGCAAACAGCAACATTACCGCTCCGGCGACGAGCGGTATGACTACCGGTAATACCGGCAAATGCTGTAGCCAGCTCACGGTTCAGGCTCCTCCTCGCCATCGACGTGATCCGTGCCGGTCAAGCCCCTGGATGCGAGCAAAACAACCAGAAACAGTGCCGTCGTGGCAAAACTGATCACGATTGCTGTCAGCACCAGCGCCTGGGGCACAGGATCGTCAAAGAGCGATGGGTCGGGGTCGAGCGTGGCAATGATAGGCGGGAGATGGACAGCCAGTCGCCCCATGCCAAAAATGAACAGATTGACCGCGTAAGACAGCAGTGAGAACCCGATAATGACCTGAAAGGTACGCGGCCGCAGCAGCAGCCATACGCCAGATCCGGTCAGCACGCCAATCGCAAGAGCGTAGACAATTTCCATCAAGCCTCCGGTCCCGCCTGTGCAGGAAGCGCTGCCACGCTGACCGTGGCCGCCTCGGGCCGTGCCTGGGCCGCGCTTTTCCGATGGGCCCGTAACGATTGGTGCGCGAGCGCCACCAGGATCAGCACCGTTGATCCGATCACCAGAAAATAGACGCCCAGGTCGAACAACAGTACCGTGGAAAGATGCAGTTCGCCGATTACCGGCAACGTTCCGTGCCACGCCAGGGCGGAGAGAAAGGGACGTGTTGCCACCCATGCCGATAAACCCGCGCCCGCCGCGCACAAAAGTCCTGCCCCGATCCAGTAATGCGGGCGAATACGCGTGCGCGACTCCGCCCAGGCCGTGCCGCCGACGAGGTATTGCAGAATAATTGCCGTCGCCATGATGAGCCCGCCCACGAACCCGCCGCCGGGCTCATTATGCCCGCGCAGCAGAAAAAATACCGATACCATGCCCGCAACGGGCAGCAGTAGCTGAACGAGCGTACCCGGCACCATCATCGGGCCCGGCGGCAGCGGCGCATGCGGGTCGGGCGCGGCAATGCCCGTCTGCGCATCCTGCTCGCGCTGCTGCTGCGGCGGTTCCATGCTCTCTGGCGCGGGGCGGAACCGGCGCAGCAGAGCGAACACAGTCAGCGCAACGATTCCAACCACCGTAATTTCACCCAGCGTATCGAAACCTCGGAAGTCGACGAGTATCACATTGATCACGTTGGAGCCGCCGCCCAGCGGCAACGAATTTTCGATGAAGAAATGGGAGATTCCTTTTCCAGCCTGCCGCGTCAGTACCGCATAGCTCAACATGGCCAGGCTGGCGCCGGCAATGCTTGCAAGCGCCAGGTCCCGCAGGCGCCGGCTACGCGCTCGCACCCGTGCCCCAAATGAATCCAGTGCATCATCGATCCAGGCGTACCGGGGCGGAAGCCAGCGCAGGCCAAGCAGGATCAGGACAACCGTCACAACCTCTACAACCAGTTGCGTCAGGGCCAGGTCGGGCGCCGAAAACCAGACGAATGTCATGGCTGTGGCGAGCCCCGCGCCACCTGCAAGGCTAAGCGCAGCAAGACGATGGTATTTGGCCTGAGTCGCTGCACCGATTGCGCACGCCGCGCCCACCAACCACAGCAGCGCGAATGCCGGCTGGAACGCCGACCCGGCCATATTGCCCGCCGGCAGCCCCTTGTGCAAGGGGATCAATGCAATGGCGAACACCGCGCAAATCAGGAGCAGCAACTGGACTTGCAAACGTTCTGTTGAAAGCCACCGCATCAGCCAGGCCGCCACTCCATCGAGCTTCTGGATCGTAAATTCAAAAAGGCGCCTGCCGTCGAAGCGGTTGATCAGCGGTACTACCGCCGCGCCCTGCTGGTATTTGCCGAGCGCCAGATAGAGCCCGGTTCCGACAACCATTGCCACCAGGCTCATCACCAGCGGGAGATTCAGCCCATGCCAGACGGCCAGGCTATAGGACGGCATGTATGCGCCCAACACCGAACGGGCCGCCGTATCCAGGAAAGGCCCCATGGTCGCGGCTGGAAACATGCCGACCACCAGGCAAGCCAGTACAAGCAGTGCGCTGGGCAGCAGCATCCAGCGTGGCGGCTCGTGCGGCTTTCTTGGTAAATCCTGTGCAGGCGGCCCGAAAAATACCTGCAGGATAAAACGCAACGAATAAGCAACGCTGAATATTCCCCAGATCACAGCCAGCACGGGCAAGCCAATACGTGTGACCGCGTGGCCGCTGACAAACATCGTTTCCGCGAAGAACATTTCTTTTGAAAGGAAACCATTGAGCAGCGGGACACCCGCCATCGATGCCGCTGCAACCATGGCCAGCGTCGCAGTGATGGGCATGGCGCGATACAACCCGCTCAGTCGCGTAAGGTCTCGCGTGCCGGTCTCGTGGTCGACCATACCGGCCGCCATGAATAGCGACGCTTTGAACGTCGCATGATTCATGATGTGAAAAATAGCCGCGATCAATGCCAGCGAGCTGTTCAGACCCAGCAGCAGCGTGATCAGCCCCAGATGGCTGATAGTCGAATACGCCAGCACACCCTTCATGTCCCGCTGGAAAATCGCCGCATAGGCGCCCAACACAAGCGTAATGAGACCCGAGGTACCAATGATCCAGAACCAGGCTTGCGTACCGGCGAGCACAGGCCAGAGCCGCACCAGTAGAAATACTCCTGCCTTGACCATGGTCGCCGAATGAAGGTAAACGGATACCGGCGTCGGCGCCGCCATCGCGTGCGGTAGCCAGAAGTGAAACGGAAACTGGGCGCTTTTGGTGAGTGCACCCAGCGCGACCAGGACCAGCGCCGGCAGATACCATACATCCGCGCGGATGAGGTCGCCAGAAGCCAGCACTACATCCAGGTCATAACTGCCGACGATATGCCCCAGTATCAGCATGCCCGCAAGCAGGCATAAACCACCGGCCGCTGTCACGGTGAGTGCCATGCGGGCGCCACGGCGCGCATCCACCCGGTGGTACCAGTAAGCGATGAGCATGAACGACGTCAGGCTGGTCAGTTCCCAGAAAACCACTAGCTGAATGAGATTACCCGAGAGCACAACCCCTAGCATGGCGCCCATGAAAGCCAGAAAGAACGCGAAAAAGCGCGGCACGGGATCTTGCGCCGCCATGTAGTAGCGCGCGTACAGTATGACCAGCGCCCCCATCACGGACACCAGCATGGCAAACAGCCAGGCGAAACCATCTACGCGAAACGTAAAATCCAGGCCCAGTTCCGGCACCCAGGGCAAGACTGCGCGCACCACGCCCTCGCTGGCCACCTGCGGGTAGAGCTGAAACGTCAGCGTGACGCAGGCAACCGCAACCGCGCCCGCGAGCCATACCGCCGCATTGCGTGCGTGAGACGGCAGGAATGCCGCGCAGAGGCTGCCGGCAAAAGGCAGGATGACAATCCAGATTGGTGACATGAGTATTGTTATTGCTCCCAGGAATAACGGTGCAAACCCGAGGGCAACTGACGGTCAACTGTGTTGTGCGTTGTCTGCACCACCTGAACCGTCCGCTTCGAAAAAGAACCCAAGTTTTCCCGTGCCTGTGATTTTAAATGTGATGGCTCTCTAGATTGACAGCTAAATAGAGATTATCGCTGTTGTTGAGTCAGCGGCGCAGCATTTCAGACAACGGATATCGTGTTTTCCACGGATTTTACCGCAGACTAACCGTTAACCCTACCATTGATCGCATGGGTCAAGACGGTGGCTATGAAATATGCGTGCAGAATTCCTGAGCTTCTTGCAAAAGCAAAATAGCGAGAAATCTTCTATTGTTCTATAAGGTTAGAAGAGCTCAAAGCCCAACCATCTCACTAAAGTAAACGCGGGCGTGCCTATGATTTGGAAATGCGACGAATAGATGGGTTGTCAGGAGTAAATTCAAATGGTGGCCGGGTTTCTTATCCAGAGGAGGAAACATGAAGTCCAAATGCATCAGGTGGTTGAATGCGACTCTGTTCGGTCTCGGCATCTTTCTCTTACTACCGATCGTCGGGAAGGCGGAACCCTGGATGGGGGGGCTGGCTATCCGGGATGATGTGGTATGGCGCGACGCGAGACCTGGCAATTATGGGACAGTCCATTACTTTCTTGATGAGGATCGAAACGAGCAGGTTCCCTTCGATGTGTTGATTCAAGTTAATGCCGATGGACACCCGCCATCCGAGCTGGAGGTAGAAGTCTTTACAAACCTGAACAGGCGTAACTATGCCAAAGTCTGGGAGAATATAAATGATGCAGGCCGCCCTAGCAGCTACTATATGACCTATCCGATGACCCATGTCGGCCGCGTGGGCAACAATGAGCTATATAAAACAACGCTGGCTGCAACCCGAGCGGGCGCCTACAGGCTGACTGGACGGTTCCGCATTGGTAATGGCCCGTGGCGCTGGCATAACGATTTCAAAACTGATGGTCAAATGCAAAGGGATTGTGCCGTTGTCGTTTCCCCGCGAAAAGTCTTGGACCTGACGCTTTACGAAGCCAATCCCTATGTGGTGGAAGCCACGCCGGGCGGGACGGGTCAGCAGCACAGTACGCTCGAGGATTTCACCGATCACGATCGGGATGGTTACGATCCTTTCAACCTTCACTATGTTCGTAACACACTGGGGTTTAATACACTCTGGCTGATGCCGATATTCCCCAATACAAAAGAACGCCTCGACCCGGGCCAGGGGCGACGCGTGGAGAATTACTCCCCAGGCAGTCCATATGCGGCGCGGGATTATTGGTCGGTCAGTGAGCGACTTTCGGAAGGAGGCACCTCTGAGTCTGCTCTGCGTGAGTTTGGGTATCTGGTTGGCAAAGCTGAAGACCTCGATTTGAACGTTTTTATCGACGTTGCACTCAACCATGCGGGGCGTGATGTCATCTTTGGGCAAGGAGCGGCCGATCTAGGGCTTGTTTCCCAAAATGAGGCGCGGCAGCCGGTTGCCCGTGCTCGTCCGTCATGGAGTACGAGCAAATCCAACTACCGTTCCCACGCAAGCGATGAAAGGGATATTGCCGAGTACGCACCGGCTGATCGTTTGGGCGAGCACCAATGGTATGACGCTGGGATTGACTGGTACTTTGGCGACTATTCTTCTCTAGGCCCAAAGCGCGGCCAAGGACATGATACGAGCCGTGGCAGTGCCGAGGATGAGCGCGATCTCTTGTATACCGATCTCGATCCGACTGGCGGCCATGATTTCGAGGTTGAGAATATCTGGAACTACTTTGCTTATCTCTTCCCTTACTGGCTCGACAAGACTGATAACAAGCTGGACGGTATCAGGGCCGACTTCGCTCAGGGACTACCTCCGCAGGCCTGGGAGTACATCATTAACAAAACTCGCCAGAAGAAGTGGGATTTCATCTTTCTTGCCGAGGCTCTGGATCCCGATCCCATTCGTTATCGCGTCGCCCGTCACTTTGATCTCTTGACCACTGTCGACCACTGGTTATATAGAAACAGTGCCGTTACGATGAGTCAACTCGTCCGCAGCCTCGAACAGGAAGCAAATATTTATGGATACAACGCGCCAGTTCTTCGCAATGGAACGAGCCATGATGAAGAAGGAAATCCGAATGCATGGCTGATGATGTCACGCTATGCCGTTGCTGCGGCTCTGCCTGGCGCCCCAATGGTTTATATGAGCCAGCCCTTGGGGGTTGGCAATAAGGTGGATTTTCAATATTCATGGCAGAACCTTGCGGACTATTGGAGCCGGAGCAATGCAAAGGTCTTCGAGATGTACCACAGGATTAATACCGTGCGCGACCAGAATGCGGCATTGCGTTCAACCAACCGTTTCTTCCTGACTAAACAGCGGGGAGGCGGATTTAATGAGGCAATATTTTCAGTCGCGAGGTGGCAGGATGATAACGTTCTGCTCGTATTCGTGAATCTGCGAGATCAACAAGTGGGCCCGGAAACCTTTGCGGTTCCCGGTAATGTTCCGCTGGATGCCAACCCTGCAGTGCGTTATCAAGTGCGCAACCTTGTCGCTGATGATCCGGCTGCTGTCTTATGGCCTGAACCACGAACGGCCAATGACATCTTCAGAAGCGGTGTCCATGTACATTTCAGCTCGCCAAATGAAGTCCAATATTTGCGATTGGAGCGTGTGAGGTAGCGCTAGTAGCCTGTCGGACTTGAAGGAAATCGGCTGCAAAAGCGCAAAGCATCTGAGCGGTTCATATTCCGCCGCTTTTTCGGTATGAATTTGATGTCCGGTCTTATCATCGGTATTGCCAGGTCTGGGACTGGAACTTCAAAAACACGTCAACCCATTGACTGGCCTGGGGAAAATTAAACGGCAGAACGCCATCCTGGTATACCCCGTCCTCGCCCTTGAAACGCCGAGCGCACGAACCACGACAGTCACAACGCCGCATTGAGCCCCGCTGGGCCGCCATAAAAGCAATAGGGGCACAAACCCTTGCGGTGGCTCTCCAGAAGCCGCAGGGGAAAGGGCAGTCGGTCGGCGGTCTGTTCAGAAAACCGGTAGCCGTTGGGTGCGTTGACCGCGCGGCAGGGCAAGTCGGTGCGGTGCCATTCCGACCACCGCTGCACTCGCACCTCACCGAGGTAGGTCCATGTGTCGGTAGCCTCGTCGACAGTGATCTGCGGGTTTTTCACCTCGGAGCGCCAGCGAACGTACGCACGAGGCGGGAGCGGCCCGCGCATTTGCACATGGAGGGAGGTGGTCCCCAACTCGATCACGTCGGTTATGTTAGGGCCCAGCCGGCGGTACAGCCGCGCGATGATGCCGAACTCGCTCGCGTTGGCGCGCCCGGCTGGCAAAAAGTCGAATCGTAGCCGGCTCGCAGCCGATCCATCCTCGTCGACCAAGAGGACGTCGTTGGTCCTATCCTCGAGTATCCAGCGGATGTGCAGTGCGGGGTCAGCCTCTGATACTCCCGACGGAAGCCGCATCAGGTAGCGCAGGACGTCGCCTGCGTAGTTGCTGGGCACCGCCGTCGGTCCGAGCAGAGCAACCGGGGTGGAGGTCGCCCGAGTGGAGATTCCGAAGTAGGTGCCTGCGGTGGTGATCTCGAACTGTTCGACGCCGATGCGCACGCCCACACCGCTCGGTGGAGGAATCGTCCGCCGAACGCGGGCTGCCGGCGCACCCGGCTTGGCCGCTTTGACCTTTCCACTGAAGTTCTCGGCGGCTGCACTCACCAGATCTTCGATGTAGAGCGTCGCGAACCCGACGGTCAGGACGCCGAGAAACACTTCGAGGACGATTACCCACCACGACCGGTCCACGTCGGTGTGGACACCCTCAAGGTGGAACTCGAGCGCGGGCCAGATGCGGCTGTTCACCCACCTGTTCTTAGGCAGGAAGGTGAAAAACTTGCCGGGTCGGGTGTGGAACATGCTCGGAACAACCAGGAACGAGAAGTTCACGGTGCCGGATGACTTCCTTGCCGCACCGCTCACCTGAAAGTACCCCGCCGCGGACGTTACCGAGAACCGGTCCAGGCTCGCGCCCGCGTTTTCAATGGAGGTGACTATGCGTGTATGCAAGTCGTTGAGCAGGAGCGCCGTAGCGGCCGCGTTGACTACACCAGCGACGTCGTTACTGCGCGCGAAGTCAACTAGTGCGTCCACGTTGCCCACGATCGATTCGCTCTCATTTTCGACATTCAGGCCCAGCAGTAACACACCGTCTCGCACCCGGGCGGCGACCGATGTCGAAAGGCGCGCGAGTGGGCCGAAGAAGCTCGCGTCAATGGCGGGCAACTTGATCAGCCGGAATGCGATGGCGACCCGGATTGCCTGCTGTAACCGGGCCTTGAACTGATCGCCGACTACGTAGGAGACGACATTGGCCGGCGTGCCCTCTGACGTGACCGAGGCCGTCCAGCGGCGGACGACGATGTCGTCGGCCGCTGGATCCAGCTGCAAGTTCGACCCGGGTGCAAACACCGGCCTGATGGTCGCCTCTATTTCGCTAGCGATCTGGGCAACGTGCTCCGTACCATCGAGGGTGATACGCAACGGACCCCACGTCGCCAAAGTCAACACAAGCAGATTCGTGGCACCTTCGCATTTGATCTCAGGTTGGCCCAGGAACAGATTGGGGGCGACCTCGGGCGGTCCGCCCGGCAGATTCGCCGCCAGCACCTTAGGGAAGGATCCATTCGCGTATGCCGCCAACAGCGCGACGTTGAGGACATGCTCGCGTACGGTCACCGCGGCGGCAAAGTCGGCATGATCAGACATGGCCATTTCCAGGTAGTTTGGAAGCGGCGCCGGGATTCCTGGTGCACCAGTGAACGTCCGAAAGATACTAGCAACTCGACCAGATCTTCATGGTTCTTATGCGCGTTCATACGAGACGCGACATCCACGACACCGCTAAATTCCAGCGTAATCCGCATAGCGGTAAAAAGCAATAGCTTTCCGACAGATCAGGAAATACCGGAAGAGCTCAGCTCGGTATGTGGTTTTGGGCGCAGGTACACCGTCGGGCTATTGGTCTCAAGGCTGCATTCAAAACAGATGATCAGGGTCGCCCTATCTGAGCAAACCAGCTTTTTTCATCTTTGGGGAATATTTGTTGGATTAATGCCGATTTTGTAAAGGGACCCTCTGCTCAGCTTGAATATTTCGTATTCCATGCTATTCGTTATATGTAACGACCGGTCCGAGGAAGAAGATCATGGCTACCAACGAGAATGAAAGCGCCGCGACGCCGGGCATGGAACGAGCGAGGCCCGGGCCCGGCTATCGCCGCCGCGTAATCGTCAAATTCAAGGATCACGTCCAGCTTCCCCGTCAAGATACCGCACGAATGGTGGAATCGCTCGGTGTCGGCCCGTGGAACGCGGTGGCGGCACAGTTTGAAGGCATCACACTTGAACCTCTCCTGTCGTTTGAATCCGATCAGTTCAACGCGCTGGCGGAACGCGCCAGGGCGTTGAATTCCGCATTTCGGCCGGCCAATCTGGGCGCCTATTTCGCGATCAACCTGCCGCCCGGCATGAATGCCGAAGAACTGGTGAAGCAACTCTCCCAGTGGGAGTCGGTGGCCATGGCTTACGTCGAGCCGCCGCCTGTCGAGCCGCCATTTGTCAACGCTGCGGATGACCCACGCAGCGCTAACCAAGGCTATCTCGACCCCGCGCCCGACGGCATCGATGCGGAGTATGCCTGGAATTTTCCTGGCGGCGATGGCGCTGGACAGGCACTGGTGGATATGGAGTGGGGTTGGACTTTTGATCATGAAGATCTCGCCGCGCACGGTATCACGCTGATCTCGGGCCTGAATCATTCCTATTATTTTCATGGCAGCGGCGTGCTCGGGGAAATCGCTGCGGTAGATAATGCCGTGGGTTGCGTTGGCATCACGCCCGCGCTGGCATCTGTCCGCTGCGTGGGCCAGCATCTGCCGGGAGGCGGTTATAGCACGGCCCAACCAATACTCGACGCGATTGGCGTCATGAGCTTTGGTGACGTGTTGCTGCTTGAAGCACAGACGAATCTGTTTGGTTACAGCCTGGTCCCGGTCGAGATCGACCCAGCCGTTTTCGACGTGATCCTCCTCGCGACATCGCTTGGCATCGCGGTGGTCGAGGCGGCCGGCAATGGCGGCGTCGACCTTGATACAGTGGTGAATCCCGGCGGCCAGCAGATATTCAACCGCGCCAGCCCGGATTTTCTCGATTCAGGCGCCATCATGGTGGGGGCGGCAAGTTCCACCGCGCCGCACGTGCGCCTCGGCTTTTCATGTCATGGCAGCCGTATCGACTGCTATGGATGGGGCGAGAACGTGGACACCCTTTCTTCCGATGCCGCCAATACGGCTACAAACCTCTATACGACCGGCTTCAACGGCACATCCAGTGCTACCCCCATCGTCACGGGCGCAGCGCTCGCGGTGCAGGGTCTGGTGGAAGCGGCTTCAGGCGACCGCCTTGCCCCGTGGCAACTGCGCATGATTCTGTCGGATGCCGCATATGGAACCTTGTCTGCAGATCCGGCTGTAGACCGCATCGGAGTGATGCCCAATCTACGCGCGATCATTGATGGAACAGTACTCAACCTCGCTCCCGACATCTATCTGAGGGATTTCATCGGCGACAACGGCGATCCTCACCTGGGCGCGATCTCATCCAGTCCGGATATCATTCTGCGGCGGCTGGCTGTCGTCGATCCCCAAGCTGCTTTTGGCGCGGGCAGCGGGACCGAGAACGACATGACACTGGGTTACGAAGCGGAAGCGGGGCAGGATAATTTCGTTTACGTGCGTGTGCGCAACCGGGGTGGCTCGGCTGCAACCGATGTGGCAGCTACTGTCTATTGGGCGCCGCCTTCCACGCTTCTCGCGCCCGACCTGTGGACACTGCTGGGATCGACCACCTTGGCAAACGTGCCGACTGGCGACCTGCTGACCGTTTCAAATGGCATTACCTGGCCATCTGCAGACATACCCGCAACGGGGCATTATTGCTTCGTCGGCATTCTAGACGCGCCTCGCGACCCTGGTCCCATACCCGCCGATTTTCTGGATTGGGACAATTTCACCAACTTCATCCGCAACAATAATAACGTGACCTGGCGCAACTTCAACGTGGTCAATAATGTGCCGCCCCCTGGGTCGGAACCAAGGGACTATGTCGCCTTGCCCTTTATCGCGGCAGGCGCGCCGGATAAAGCACGGCGCATGCATCTTGAAATCGTGCCGCGGTTGCCCGCCGGGGCCGAGATCATACTCGAACTATCTCCGGAATTTGCCGAAAGGCTGCGCGTGCGCCCGCATTCCATGCCATTCGCGCTACTTGGCTCAAAAGATCGCCCGCGCGTTGTTCACGTCCCTCTCAACCATTGCAGCCGCCTTAGACTTCCTGAAATTGCCTTCTGCGCAAAGGCGAGAATTCCTCTGCGGCTCTTGGTAAAAATACCGGAAGCAATGCGAAAGCACGAGTTCGAGCTTTTTGCGCAGCAGATTTACGAAGGAGAAGAAGTGGGACGAGTAACTTGGCGGCTGGTACCGCAAAGGCAGCCGCAATAGGACCAACCGGATTGCCGGATGTTCGACCTCCGGTTTAAGGAGGTTGTTCGCCGTGTCCGGGCTATTATGCCTCCGCATTTGACCCATCTCATAGAATTAGTTGGTAGCTTAATTGAATCTTCGGTAGACCAAGAGAGCCGTATTGAAAGGGGGAAATAATCATGCGATTTAGCAGGACTAAAGTCCTTCAACTTCCTCTAATTTACCCTTAATAACATATTTTATGATGTGTTGGATTAGGACAAACTCGGCCAGCGTGGTCGGATGGATTACAACGCGGATTCCGCAGCTAAACACATGACTACCTGGTCAGTTCCAAAGTCGATTCCGAGATCGGGGAAATGAATCTTTAGTTTCGCATGCGAAACTTTTAACGCTTGAGAGTTCGCTGCACGAACACGGGCTTTACCGGGTTGCGCTTCGCTTTATTCCTTCGGAACGGCTTTGCCGCCCTTTCAATCCTCTCTACTTAACGGCTCAGCTTCGCTCATCCGTTGCGCACTCCGTTTGCATTCTTGGGATCATGGCTGGTGCCATCATCCCGCTATCCACGGCCAGCATTGCCCGACTGTCACAGACCACGCCAGCCGCTACGCGGTACGCTTTGCCTGTCATGGTCTGTGATCCCGCCCCTGTACCAGGTGCAGGCCGCAGGCAACTCAAACCCATCCAAGACGGTGCAGCCAGCTCTACCCGTTGCGTTATCCCCCCCCAAGTCCCCCGAACCTCTGCGAGGGGGACTTGGGGGGGATAACCAGAATGCAACGGGCAGGAATTAGCGGCTCGTTGCTTCACCGTCAACCTACCCCACCCATTCCCAACCCTTGCCCGTGAAGGCAAGGGCTGTCCCCACCACCGCCGCCCCAGGGCGGCCCGAGGAAGTCCGAGCGAAAGGATGTGTTTATCAACCCGAAATCGCGAGGATTCCAGAAGCATGAAAACTACCAGCACCCCTAAGAAAGATATGTACGCACAGATCACGGAAGAGATTATCGCCATGTTGGAAAGCGGTAAAAAAAGTAATATTACTTGGGCACGAACCGGCAACGGCTTGCCCCGCAACCACAAGACCGGCGCAGCCTATCAGGGCGTAAACGTGCTTTTGTTGTGGACAGCGGCCATGACTCACGGCTACTCAAGCGACCGGTGGTTGACCTACAAGCAAGCCGCAGACATGGGCGGCCAAGTTCGCAAAGGTGAAAAAAGCGTTTCGTGTGTTTTTTTCAAGACGATTGAACGCGATTCAGGCAAAGGCGACACCGAGAAAACCGAATCAGCACGGATAATCAGCCCGTTCTGGTTGTTCAATCTTGACCAGATAGACGGTATTGAAAAGCCACAGGTCATTGCGCCACTTAACGAGTTTCAGCAGATCGATGCAGCCGAGAGCGTTTTAAGGCATTCAGGCGCAGTTATCCGCGAACAAGGCGAGAAAGCGTTTTACCGTCCTTCGACCGATGAGATTTACCTACCGGAACGAAACCGCTTTGCTTCCGAGATCGAGTTCTACAGCGTAGCCCTGCACGAGCTGACGCATTGGACCGGAGCCAAGCACCGTTTAGCGCGTGACTTCGCCAGCCGCTTTGGTACAGAATCCTACGCTTTCGAGGAATTGATTGCTGAGCTTGGAAGTGCTTTCCTGAATGCGGAACTTGGCTTTGCCGCATCAATGATCCCGAATCATGCCGGGTATATCGAATCATGGCTGAAGGTGCTGAAAAGCGACAAACGAGCAATATTCACCGCAGCCAACCAAGCCAGCAAGGCACACCGCTATATCATAGATTTAGTGGAAGGCAACCAAAGCGAACAGAAAGCCGCTTAACCAAGGAGAGAGAACCCATGCCAATCATAAGCACGTTTTATGGCATTATAATTCAGATGTATTGGCGAGATCATTCACCGCCGCATTTTCACGCAGTCTATGCGGAAGATGAAGTAGTAATCGACATACGCACTTTAGGCGTATTAAGAGGAAACATGTCACGGCGGGCGCTGGCGCTGGTGCTGGAATGGGCGCAGGAACACCGCGAAGAACTCATGGAGGATTGGGAATTATGTCAACTCAGGCAATCACCAAAGAAAATATCGCCTCTTCTGTAGTTCCGCCTATACAAGTAAAGGCACCTTGGCGGGTGAAGGCAGTAGAAGCACTTGACGGCTATCGGCTACACGTTCGCTTCATCGATGGGCTGGAAGGCGAAGTCGATATGTCCGAGTTTGTACGCGCACCCGATGCCGGTGTTTTTGCCATGCTGGCCGACCCGGATTTATTCGCCCAGGTGTACGTCGAACTTGGCGCGGTAACCTGGCCGGGTGAACTTGACTTGGCACCGGACGCCATGCACGACGAGATCAAGAAAAACGGAGTATGGAGGTTGAAATAAAAAACGCAACGCGGCCTTGACCGCGCCTAACCGCCTGCTTTTCGGCAGGCGGCTTAAATGCAAAAACAGAAGAAGTGGGAAAATCAATCAAAACGTTCAAAGCAGTCCGGCCATGCCAGACACCGTTTCTTGCCCTTCACAGACCATACGGCTGCGTGACTATTTTGTTGGGATAGTGTGTACATAGCTGCAAAAACCGCCTAGTACCGAAAACCAATCTACTTGTAGCAACCTGCATTTAATCCCGTACATCCTAAAACGGTTGTGTATACCCTTTTAGTAAAAAAACGAATTTTAATGATGTAAGCCACTATATTCAATTAAATTTCTATTTTTAATTAAGAGAAACACCGGCAACAATGTTAACAATGTATGTCTAATAACGGCTTTTTACATTATTTGTTTACGTTTTTAGGATTTTTTGGTGGTGTTATTTTTACCTCAGGCGAAGCGAGAAATCGGCTTTTTATTACTCCGTAAAATCAAATTTCTGAGCGCCAGACGAATTGCATCCAGCACTTGGTCCGGCGCACCTTTGTGAAGTTTCACTCCGGCTGCATTCGTCAATATCATCCTTGACTGTTTGGCGCCAGGAAGAGTGAGTTGAAGCTTTTCTATCGTATGCTTGCGGCCGCCGATCAAAATAGTTGTCGCTTCCAAAACGTCCGACGATCCTTTGACTACAGCATTGACAGTAATTCCTAGGTTTAGGCTAAGGTCGGAAATCTGAAGCGAGTCAACCATTCCCGGTGTGCTGAGATGTTTTTGTACTGCGACAGCCCATGCTAAAACGTCGACTGAAACTGGATTTATAGCGAGCGAGAAGTCAGAAATCTCCAGCAATCTACTCACCATCGTTTGAATACTTCGCGGTGCATCGAGAAGTTCTAGTCCCGGGCCATCTTTTGTGGCTCGAAATTCGCACTGACGATACTCCACGCGATGAAACACGACTTCGGCACCGAAGGGGTCCGTAACCGTATCGTCATATTCTATCCGTTCGACAAAGCGGGCCTCGACAAACTCGTCCCGCACTCGGTCGAGCACAAAACCATCGGTTAACTCGCTTTGAAATGCTTTTGTTTTGAGCCTCTTTGCGAGAATGTCCATGGAGAAAGGCCAATCAACCGCGAACCAACGGTGCCGCCTCATACCGCAACCGCTTCAGGGGGCGTGTCGGCTAATTTGGGAATGTTGCCACTCACAAGCAAACTTACCAAAACACTCCGCGCCGTATCCTCGAGAATCGAAAGTAAAGCTGCCTTTTCTTTGTCTTCCGCGGCGCGGAAATGTTTTGGATATTTGCCATTGTTGAAACGAAGCACACCACGAACGGAATAACGAAACTTCCTGGCATCCTGCCCGTCCTCGAAACCCGCATCAAACTCCACAATGGAATATGGGGCAATATTTTGTTTTACGCGCCAAGTAATTGATGTGATAAAGAAACCTCCAGCCTTCAGTTCTTTATACATTGATGAGGCAACTAGATTATCCCCCGCCAACGCTACTTTACGAACAACACTTAGCATCTTCTCTTCCGCCTCTTCTTCTCCTTCGGTTTCCAAATCTAAAGATGGGTTGCTAGCAGCATCTGCATGAGCTACTCTAAGCCGCGATACGTTTTCTAGTGGAAAGTTTGGCAGCGAAGAAATGAGCTTTGTAAAAAACGTTGTTCTATCCTCGGATGCAGTTAGGTTTGTCAACTCAATTTCCTCAATCTTCACTTGGATCTTCTTCTTCTCCTCTATTTTCCCAATAATCTTGTCGACAATGGCACGGCCTTTCTCCGTCGCTGGGAAACGAATCTCGGTCCAGCCATCTTTTTGAATAAACTCGAACGAAGCATCACGAAGCCGTCTCTGCACCAATTTCGTCTTAGAATAATCGTATTCTGAATACTCCACATTCATGAAATACTCGTCTTCACTTTTCTTGAACGAATGAACCTTCTCGGTTGTCGCCTCGGTTTGATAGGTTGTTATTACCGCTTTTAGTTCTTCGCCGTTGAGTGCCAAATTGAGTCGCACGGCGGTTGTCTTTTCTCCCCTGTGACCCTGCTCCGTCGCCTCAATAAGACCGCAGATGTCCTTATAATCATGCGGAAGAATTGATAAGCGGTCTACGAGAACTTCGCGCTCCTCGTTGGGAGGGTAAAAAATCCCTCGGTCTCTTAACAATTCATGGAGAACACTCTCAGTGATGCGTAGTTTTGCTGAAAGCAGAAGATCGTGGATTTCTTTGTTAGAGGCAAAGTATAGTTGACCAGTACTACTCATAATCCATACCCAAATCAATTTCAGAAAAATCGCTCACCGTCTGCGTCATCTTTGAATATTTTATTGCACGCAATTTAGTTGCCAACTCGGAATTATCCCCGCCCCCAAGCCCCTCTATGTACCGTTGCGTCGCTTTTTGAAATGTAGTTGTAGCATGCGCCGCTGCTTGAAAAGACTTAATTGCGATCGTTGTTCCATGCTCCAACACTTGGTAATGTCTGAGATAGTCCAGCAAGTACATAAATTCTTCTTCCGTTTCTCCCAAGCGGCGATAAAACACGACGAATCCGCGCTTCGCACTTGCCCCCACCTCATACTCGAGAACAATCCAAGGCGAAGTTAACATTTCTAGGGTGGCAGCCCGTGCCTTCTCCGGGTGCAGGTTCGCACGCCCGTCTAACTGTGGGTAAAAATATTTGCAGTTTGCAGCACCGGGAAGGGCCGTTGGGCCGGCGGTCCCTCGCATTTGACGTATTTCATACCGAACATTGTCGAGCCATGCGATGTCTTTAGGTCCCAAAACGAATGCACGAGAACCTTTAGGAAGTGGAAGCTTGTCATTTTTAATATTGACAAAATGGGCTGCGAAATCTTTGTCATACCCACCATCATGATTGTAAACAAAAAGTAGACCACAGACATCCGGTGTGACGTTGCCATGCATATAAAGATCTCGCCAACCTTCGCTCTTCTCAGCGCAGGCAACTTGCTTACACAAGCTCGTCAGGGCGCCCTGGACTGTGGCCGTATTTATTGTCCCTTTAGCATAGCTTTTAAGATCACAGTGCACGAATGTACGTTTTGACGTATATGGTTCGTCATACCAAAATACGACGTCTGCGGGGTGTGTGGTAACGCCATGATGCGCTTGGTCCTCGCAAGGCCAGTTAGCGTCTTCCGGTCCCACTTTTGTCCAAAAGAACTCCGCAAAGAGTTCATCTGAGAGCTTACTAGCCATTTTGGCGATCTTGCTTGTCTCAGCCATTGAATCTCCTAAATTATCCCATTGCTATAAATCAAAGACCGTTGTATCAGATTGCAACGGTAATATAAGCATCCTGAAGAACTTCTTGTTGAGGATTCACATTCACAAAAGCAAATGGTGAAAATCCTAGTCTGAAGCTGCTGCGTTCCACCAGACATCGGTGGTGCGAATGATTCGGATGAAGGCATCCGGCGGAACAGAAGGGTTGGGATGTGGTAGTGCCAGTACTTCCTCCAACTTGCTAGCGACCCAAGCCCATCGGGTCGAACCGTCGTGGACGTAATCAAGATCACAGTCCTCAAAGAACTCTGTGATGTAGCTGCTCGACCGATATCGAAAATGTTCGGCATCACCGCAAACAATGTGGGCGAGTGCCCTGAGATTTCTGTTCTTCCACTTCATGACGACAATCCGATTGAGTGACACCTTGCAGGGTGGCGCCCCTAGCACTAGCTCGTAAGTTTTCCCATCCGACCCGAAGCAGCCCATTTAGCTAACACTGCGCTCACTGGAAGATTATGAGCGCAACTGCTCCAAAGCAGAGGCGAGCAGTATGTTACTGGATTTGTCTTTTTTAGCCCATCCGACTTAGGTACTAGTAGCCTGCCACTTTTAACTTAAACTAGATCACTGCCAGGTTAAGCCGCTTTGACTTTCCGCTTTAGCGCTCGATGCAAAGTAGTACGATCCACCTTCAACAACTCGGCCATACCGGATACTGTTTCCCGCCCTTCCTTGACCATCCCCGCCGCGTGATTAATTTGCTCCTGGTTTAATTTAACTGGCCGACCTAAATGCTTTCCCCGTTTTCTTGCAGCCTGCATTCCGGCTTTTGATCGTTCGGAAATCAGCGCACGCTCGAACTCGGCCAGTGCGCCCATGATATGAAAAACCAGTTTCCCGCCCGCGGTCGTGGTGTTGATACCATCCGAGAGGCTTTCAAATCCCGCCTGGTCTTTTCGTAACTTATCGATCAACTCAATTAGGAAACTCAGCGACCGGCCCAGCCGGTCGAGTTTCCAGACCACCAGAACATCACCGGCACCGACCGCTGCAATAGCTTGAAAAAGGCCGGCGCGATTAATGGCGATTCCGCTCACGCCATAATCGGTAAAAATTTTTTCACATCCGGCCTTGTTCAGTGCATCCATTTGTAAATCTAGATTTTGATCATCAGTTGATACCCGCACATAGCCAATTTTCATGCTTTATTTCCCCCCATCTATTTTGCCACAGCCTTTCGCCACACTAGGAAGACAAAAAAAACAACATATTAGCGTTGTCCATTTCAGTGTAGCAAAATGGAACCATTTTGCTACAGATAATCAGCAGCCACCAGAAGAAGCCTGTGAATACTGTAAAACGGATGAATTCGGCAAAGAATTCCCCCAGATCGGCCCGCCGCACCGCCATCAAACCGAATGTCCATACCATGCTGATGACCACCAATAGCCAGAAAAGCCAGGATGCTCGATCGGTGATGGTTGCGGCCCACGCGGATGCCGCACCTTTGTAACGAAATAAAATGTCGTCAAGTACATTTGCGTTTTCAATCGCCGCATGCGCTTCAGAGACAAAAAGCACCGTGCAGAAGAACACCGACAACATAACCAGAGTTGATCCTGCTGGTGTCCTCATGGCCGCTACCATTCGTAGGGGACACTTTTCTTTGTCCCCCCTGCCATGTAATCCGGGCATTTTTCCAATAGTGCCTTGTGCTCGGCGTTATCGGTTATCTTTCCCAGGTCTTCACAGGTCGGGTTGGCTATCTTTGTCCTTTTCTCAGATGGAAACTGGTCGCAGCCGGAAAGCACCGCAAGCATGATCCCTGCAACGACAAACAACCGGGTTGAACGCTCCGATTGCCTGTCCATACGCCACATCGCTGGAGTAATCCCCTTCGAGCTTGGTGGCTTGCGGCACAAGCAGGTGCTTGCCCGTGGCGGTGTCGTACACATCCTGGCTGACCTGCGCGAAGATTTTGCCCGGGAGCGTGGAATTGATGCCGGTGATCAGCGTGACCGGAATCACAAAAGTGGTTTGCACGGTATAGGGCAAGCGCGGCGGGAGCAGGCGCGAATCGAGCTTCCACTTATCCTCTCCCCCGCCCGCGAAATCCTCGTAATTATTTCTGGGTTTTCCTGGCTGGCCGGATTCGCTTTGCCGTGTTTCTTCGCTATCTTCCCTATCCTCATTGCCACCCATGCCCGCTTTTCGCAGTTGCGCCAGCCGCGCACGGTAGACCGCAGCCGGGTCTGTATTAGCGGGAAGGTCCGCCGGCCGCCCACTCGCCGCATCCGGCGCAGAACGCTCGCCCGGCTGCGCTATTTGCACGCCCGTTTTGGCTTTCAGCGCTTCCTCGAACCGTTGCTGCTTCATTTGCCGGATGCGCTCCATGTCCGTTTGATGCTGAGAGACCGGCAGGGACGGCGGCACCGGCGGCAGGTCGGGATTCGCGGGACGGAAATCGGCCTCTTCCGGAAGAACGGGACTGGATGCCGGAATGATCCCGTCCGGGCGGTCCCCGGCAAGTTCCTTGGCAAAGAGCGACGTGTTGCCCTGGCGCCTGGGTGTTTCTTCTTCTGTTTGCTTCGGGTTGGCGCGGTCCATTGCCACCAATCCTACGATGAGAAGGAACATGGCCACCACTATTCCTATCAGGTACAGCGGCAGGTTATTGACCCGGCGCCCGCCTCCGGTTCGTGCCTGGCCGGGCGAGACTGACGGCGGCATTGTCTGGCTCATGGCGCTATTCCTTGAACGTCCAGGGCCCGGCAGGGGCAATGGCGCCATTTTCAACCAGATAGGCACGGGCCAGCACGGCGTGCCCGACTACCATCGTGACGCGGGAAAGGTCTGCCGAATGGTTAAGCACGTAGCGCAGCTCGATCCCCTCGGGCGCAGGTGTTTTTATCGGCTTATTGCCCTCGTCTGCCGGCTTTGGCGAAAATACCGCGCCAAAGGTATCCGGCGGCATGAGCCGGGTTTTCTCTTCCTTCTTGGACAGCGCATAGCCTTTGGCGCGCAGCCGGTCCGACAGCAGCGCCCCAAAACTCTTAGGCTCGGAGACCACGAGGCTGAATTGCGTCTTGGCCGGCGGATAGAGCCGCGCCAGCTGGTTGACGGTATCGGAAGCAATCTTTTCGTCAAGGGCGGCGAAGGGATTCCCCTTCGTCAAGGGCTGGAATGCACAGGCGCCAAGGCATGCGCACAGAAAGGCGGAAAGGAGGATACGCATTTTTATTTCCCTCGCTGGATGGTGACGCGATCCTGGCTGGAACCCACGCCTGCGACCAGAATGGCCTTGTCGAAAATACTGTCAACGATGTAGCGGTTGCCCTGCAGACGGTAGTTGACCTGCACCGACTCCTCGTCGGTGAAAAGGCCCCCGTCTTTCCGCACTACCAGCAGGATCGGCGCTTCCGACTGGCTCAAGGCGGCGGGCATCTGGATAATGGTCTTGACGCCATCGTTATAAACGCGCAACGGCTTCCACGCGGCATTGGCGCCGTCGATGGTGTAGTCGAAATTGAGGTCGCCCAGGTATTCGCCGGTACCAGGCAATATTTGCCGGCTGTGGTTTCTGGCATCATTTTTCTTGATTTCATCCCACTTTGCCATCGCGTCTTGCGGGTAGATGAACGCCACCCGCGGCATGAATTCGGTGCGGTGCGAGCGCAGCCGCAAGTGGTAGGTGCGCCGGTCGGTGGTAACGATCAGGGACGTTTCCAGGCCGGTATCCATGAGCTTGATAATCAGGTGCTGTACTTCATTACCAGCGGCTCGACAGGCGGTTTCTTTTTTTTATTCAAACCGGATGGAAGACCAGGCAATGAGAGCCAATATCTATTCTCAACGTTGTAGCAGAACGTGTGCCAACGTACAGACGCAGGTCCAGCATCCTTCTATCGTTGGGACTACGCATTATTTTCCGGAGAAGCGAAATGGACAACGATAAAATCGTAAGCGTGCTGAACGGCTTGATTGAAATCTCGCGCGACGGCGCAAATGGCTTCAGGACTTGTGCGGCGGATGCGCATGACGCCGCGCTGAAGTCATATTTTGAAAACCGGGCGCAGAGTTGCGCGCAGGCCGTCAACACGTTGAGTGCCGAAGTCAGGCGGTACGGCGGGGACCCCGATACCGGCGGGACGGTAACGGGCATATTGCATCGCGCCTGGGTCGACCTGAAGACCACTTTGACGAGCAATGATAATCTGGCGGTGCTTGAAGAATGCGAACGCGGCGAAGCGGCTGCCGTGGTGGCCTATGAAAATGCGTTGAGGGAAGAATTACCGGGCGAACTGCGTGCCCTCCTCGACCAGCAATACGAAGGCGCAAAACGTAACCATGACAGGGTGCGCCAACTGCGCGACACCGCCAGGCATGGCAACTCCAGCCCGATCTGAAGTTATCGCGGCATTGAAGAGAGTGCTCGACTTTGGTCTACATAGATAAGCTTGTCGATGTCGTACCCATGCTTACCCGCTTCGCTTATGAACCGGGTCAACACTTCATCTGAAGCGCGTGGAGTGCGCGAAAGGAGCCATAGGTAATTCTTGTCCGGCCCGGTGACGAAGGAATACTGGTAGTCAATCCTGTCCAGATCGAAGACTACGTACGAACCGTAAAATGGCCCGAAAAAAGACACTTTCAAATAGCCCGTATCGGGGCTTTCCACAGGATAAGCCTTCCCCTCGGCGACGCGCCATTCGTCTTTCTTAGCGTCGTATCCTCGGTTTACGACCTTGATGCCACCATCATCAAGCAGGCTGTAAGTAGCGGTGATATCGCTCAGGCCTTTTTCGAAAGAATGCTCCAGGCGTGCGATCTCATACCATACACCAAGATACTTCTGCGTATCAAAGTTCGTGACCGGGGCAACCCCCTGCGGAAGCCTCACCTGCGGGACTCCGGCACACCCGGTCAATGCCACCACGGCCATCATGGAGAATGAAAAGAGTAATGTACGCATTCCCAACCCCTCCAAGCTACTTTGATATCCGATGCAACGTCAATGCAGGACCACCCTTTGTTTCAAGCGTCGCTGTATTGCCGTCCGCATTCAGTTTGAACGCGGTTGTCTCGGTGTCGGAAAAACCCGCGCAGCCATTGTTATCATAGGTGAATCCTTTAATCGTTAAACCCTTGCTGCCGGCATCGTAAGTGTATGAAGCGAATTCGATACCCGGGTCACCACAACTTTCATGGCCGGCACGTTCCGGATCCCCGATAGGATCAACCATCATGAACTTTCCGTTGGAAAAGAAAAAGTAGGTTTGTATCTTGATGGCAGCCGGGTCAGGCACCCAAGCCCCGATGATGCCTTTTGGGTCATTCTCCATTTTGGAATACCGGATCTCCTTGACCTCGGTCTTGATAGGTTCCTTCGAAGAGCTTACCTCGAGCGTGCCGGCAATATGGAAGAGCTCGCCGAAGAGACTGGCTTGTTTCCTCGGTCTTTGTACTGTCATGATATCCGAGGTAATCAGCTCGGGGCCATCGGTGCGAACGCGCCAGGCGGGCCTTGGGTTTGATAAACCCGCATGAAGGTTGGTATCGATTGTGGGCTTGCCGACAAACTTGAATCCTCTTGTCTCAAACTCGGATACCCTCGCTGCTCCGTATTCCACTCCAGCTTTGCTCAGCAGTTTGCCGCCGCACACACGGTTGGTATCGCACGAATCGTCAGGTGTGGCTTCTCCGTTCAGATATTCGCCGCCGTTAGCGGCTGAAATACGGATGACGGAAGCGGTCGCGTCATCGTTTCTGACCCAGATATTGGTACTGAGCAAAGGTATCCCCTGCGAAAGGAAGTGAGCCTTGGCCTGTTCCGCCGTCTTCACGGCACCCGTAACGCCGCCCGCCTCTCTTGCCTTCTGCAATTCGGCCGATGCGACAAACGCAGCAGGTTCGCTATCCAGATTGATTGAGGCAGGGATAGCCGCCGCGGCGGCAGCCGGAATGGTTATGCCATTTACGGCATTGCCATCCGCATCCAGCGATTGCAACAGGATAAGCAGGTTTTGCAACCTTGTTTCACTGTCACCGGCCAGTTCCATAGGGGTAATGATAGCCGCGCCCTTCGGTTTCCCGAGAATCAGGCTGCCCAGCTTGAATTCAATCGTATCCCCGTGGCTGTATTTGTAGATTCCACTCTCATCTGTATTGCCGGCGGCGCCTGAAGACGCCAGGTAAGCCACGCCGCTCACGGCGGCATCCAGCAGCCTCCCCGTAGCCGGACCTTTTTCGGCGGTTGCGGCGCTATTGTCGCCGCTGCCATTGCTCGCGGCGGGTCCGCTGCCATCACCACCACACGCGACCAGTCCCAAGGCCATTGTTAGTGGCAGCAAGCGGCCCCATGAAATTATTCTTTTCTTGTGATTAGATTTCATCCAGATGATCCATTCCACGTTTTAATCGACGCGTTATGATATCAAACTATAGCGCGACAATAATGAAAACATTGAGAATGACTTGGGTTTGCTTGAATGGTTTTCTTCGGGTAAAACGGACTGGAATTCCTGCTTGCCGCAAAACTCCCATCGGCATACATCGGCCTGATAATTTCACCGGGTCATTTTGCCCGCCGCCCTCGTTTTCACGGCGCCCGCTGTCATCTGCCCGGCACAGGCGCCAGCATGTTGGCATCGCGTGCCAGCATCCATTTTCCGCTTTGCTTCTTGAAAATGGACAGCGTATGGCCTGCGCGCGTCATGGATCGCGCGCCGCCGGGTGGCGTAACGACGACGGTGAGCTTCGTCCACATAAAGGCCCACTCCCCGAGAACCCTGATCTCCTGAATCTCGCTTCTGCAGTCGTATTGCGGAGCCTCCTTGCCTGATTGAGCACGTGCCGCCACGGCGAATTCAGCCTTGCGCATGACGGGCTGGCCTGGCACAAGAAAGACGACGTCATCCGCCATCAATGACAGGATCGTCTCGACGTCGATCGAGCAAGAGCCTCTAATCGTTTCCATTTAGCGAAACGTTTGATGTTCTCTGGCTTTAGCGTATAGTTTTGGATGAGTTGGTTGGAACTGCCAACTGGGCGTTCCAGAGCATTGCGGGTGCCGAGCGGCAGTGGGCTTCGGTGTATATAAATCTCGATAAACTGCCGTCCATTCATTACCTGACTATGAAGCATAGCTATCCCGCACAAGTCCTGTTGTTGTTGATATGCACGATTCTGTTTGCCGGTTGCGCGACCGTGCGTCCGCACGACCAGAGCGCAGACGCAATGGATCCTCATGAGCACATCAATCGCAAGTCTTATGATTTCACCGATATGGTCGACCGGAACGTTCTGAAGCCGGTCGCGGACGCCTATGTCGACCATGTGCCCCAGCCAGTGCGGCGCTCCGTGGGAAATTTTTATGACAATCTCGGATATCCGGAAACAATCCTGAACGATTTTTTACAGGGCAAGGTACGGCAGGGGTTCCGGGATACCATGCGTTTGGGTATCAATTCGACGATCGGAATAGCTGGACTTTTTGATGTGGCCTCACCTATGGGTTTGCCGCTGCACAGCGAAGACTTTGGACAAACGCTGGCTGTGTGGGGTGTCGATTCAAACACTTATCTTTTTATTCCTTTATTCGGACCCAGCAGCTATCGTGACGCCACGAGCATTCCCGTGAGCGTATTGACCAATATGCTCTTTTATGTGGGCACTTTTCTGGGCCCTTATGCGATTGGCAACGCCATCGCGATACCGCTCTCCATACTCGGCATCATCGACCTGCGCGCGCGACTATCCGGCCCCATGTCGCTTCGCGACCAGGCTGCGCTGGATCCTTACTTATTTGTGCGCGACGCTTACTTGCAGCAGCGAAAACATGTGATATACGACGGCAACCCCCCACCCGAAAGTTACAATGATCAGTTGGAAGAAGAACCTGCGGACAAGCCATCGAACTGAGCATGAACAGGGTTGGGGTCACGGAATGATCAACTCGCTTTCCGCCGTGGTAGTGAATTCATCTCGTTCGGATCATAGTGAGTGAATCGCCAAAACATCGGTCTGCAAAACCCTGCTGGCTATCTCGATGAGATGGCGATGATGCGTGAACAGCATCACCTGCCCGCCCTCGGAAAAACGTGCCAGCGCGCTGAATACGTTCGCGGCGCGATGATCATCGGAAGTAATCAGAACATCATCAAGAATCAACGGCATTTGCCGCTGCTCGTTGCGTTGCAGTTCCAGTGCAGCCAGGCGCAGGGCGAGATAAAGCTGGTCTGCAGTACCCTCGCTCATGGCCGATACGCCAATATGCCTGCCATCGTCGCGCTCCGCCTGCAACGCAGGCTGCTCAGCCGAGTCATCCACGATCAGACGTCGATAGCGGCCATTCGTGATCAGCCTGAAATACTCGGAGGCCAGCGTCACCATGGGTGCTTGCGCCTTGTCGCGAAAGCGCCTTAACGCCTCGCGCAGGAGCGATTCGGCCAGCTTCAGCTGCGCCCATGGTTTTACTCCAGCGCGATAACGCGCAATAGCCGACTCCATCTGCTCTCTGGCTTCCGCAGCATGATCGGAAGTATCGATCTCATCCAGTGAACGTCGTGCCGATTGCTCTGCATCTGCCGCTGCGTTAACCTCCTCTTCAAGTTGTTTGATGGATGCCCGGCATTGCTCCCGCTCAACGTCTGTTTCCGCGATATCGAGCCCCGACAAGGCCTCTCGCAATTCCGGAAGCGTTGAGGTCGACGCTTCACGCAACTGCCCAATCAGCGATTCAGCCTTTTCCTGTAATAGCCGTTTTTTGGCCGACTGTTCCTCGACCTCGCTTAGATTATTTGCATCCACGTCACCCGCTGCATGGCACAGGGCGAGAAGCGCCGCTTCGCTCGCCGACTGCTCCGCTTCAGCTTCACGTTTCTTGCGCTGAGCAGCCTCAGCCCGGCGATCGAGTTCGCTATTGCTCCTTTCCGCTGAACGGGATCCTGTTAAGCGGTCTTGCAAACGATCAACGAAATCATCCACGTGGCGGCACTCAGGCTCGCCCAGTAATGCCGCAAGCCGGTTTGCCTGGTCCAACAAGGAATCCTGGATCGCAACAAGAGCACGGATACGCGACAACCGGTCATCCTGAGCAATTCTGGCGTTTTGCACCGCATCGAGTTCATCGAGCCTGGCCTTGATTGCCGCCGGCGAACTGTCTTCGGCAAGGAACAGCCGTGTATGCCAGGCAGCCAGCTTGCCCATATGCACAGACAGTGCATCACCGAACTTCCTGATATCCTGATATGCCGCATTGAGGTCGTTTTCGAGGCTCTTTATTGCATTTTGACGAGCCGCTTCGTCCGCAGCCACCTTGATCATGGCTCGAATCCAATCCGAAGCCCGCGCAATCATTGGGCTGAGGCTATGTACATCAGCCTGGACCACTTCCCCCACGGCGGACAGCGCCATGCCAAGCTTCGATGCAGCCTGTTCCGCTTCAGCGAGAAGACGAGACCGCTCATCCAATACCTTAACGTGATGGGTGACCCGCTCCAGAACCGCACTGCGCAGATTCAACCATTCCCGCAGCGCAGCCGGTTGATGGACAGGCAAGTTGGCTGCGGAGAGCCTGCTAAGCCAAGCTGACTGAGCCTGCTCTTGCGCCAGTGCATTGGCTTGCTTCAACAAAATCATTTTTTTCCATCGTGCTTCCATTTCAGCGATACGCATCTCGCACTCAGCCACCTTGGTGGCTCGCTCGGCGCCTTCGCGCAACAGATCCGCCTGACGGTCTGCCTCGTTCTGCGAATTCTCGAATGCTTCAGGCAAGGGGTAGTTCGAATCAAATTGGGCGGCAAGCGATTCCGGATTTTCGCTACGCTGAATAAATGCCTTGCGTATCAACTCCCAACCATGGTCGCGATGCACGCGGGCTGCGCGCAAAGTTTGCGCGGTGACCACTTCACCCGCCGCCGCAAATTCATGTTGACGCCGTTGTTGAGCTTGCAGGTCGTGTTTGAGCGCTGTTTCCTCCTTGTGCAAGCTATTGATTTCGGTTTCAAGCCGAGCGAATTCGTTTTCCGCAGAGGTTATTTCCGCACCCAATAATAGCTGGCTGCCTTGCAGTTGTTCCACGGCAGACAGCCCAAGGTCAGCCAAGCCCTGCCGCACCCGCCGCGCATGATCCTCTATTTCGCCTTGCAGCTTCTCGTGGCGCTTTGTGAAATCACCCATTGTTTGTGCGGTATGCAATGCTTCTTCAATTGCTTGCCGCAAGGCCGCATCCGCCATTGGCCGATTGCCTTCCGGCTGCTGTTGCAGTTTTTTCCGAATGTCCGCGACCCGCTCGTGGCGCGAACTCAAACGTCCTTCCAAGGTATCGCACTGAGCAAGATGCTCATTCAGCATCACCCGGTCGGCCATGGAGGGAACGGCTGCCAGCACATCATCAATTGCACGACCTCCTGCAATTTTGGCTGTCATCTCAGCCAGCGTGAGCCGGCCGCTATCAGCCTCAGCCCGGGTTTTCCGTAATTCAACATACGTATAGCTCGCCACATCCCGATCTTTGATCAAGCGCTCAATCGCGGCGGCATGCCTCAACAATGCTGGTTCGGTCATGAGTTGCGCCTTTTCCTGAGCATATTCCACCAACTCGGCATCCGCCCGGGAAATAGCTTTTCGTGCTGCCTGCAGCGACTGTTCGGCGGCCAGGCGATTTTCTCTTGCATCTGTGGGTAATAACGGGATCTCCGTCAAGCCGTCCAGCGCAGCCAGAGCGTCATCATATTGCTTCAGCAGCGGCTGAACTGCCCGCAATTCAGTCAACTCGTTTTCCCTGAGCCGCAGTTTAACCAATCGGTCCCTCAGTTCAGCAAGCTTTGCCTTTGCATCCGCATGGGTGCGCTGGCGGTCTTTCCACTCAGCAGGCCTGGTGAGCGCTGCGCGATAGGCGCGCTTGTATTCATCAATCTGGAGGCTGGCTTCGTTGAGAGTGGCCTGTTTGGAGCGGGGGATAAAATAGCGGCGGCTATCCTCCTGTAGCGAAGCCAATAGAGCCGTTACACCTCGCGTTCCGGCGCTGGCTTCGAACAATGCCGAGCCAAGCTCGCCATCCGCGCTCAACAGCAGCTTGCCGCCTTCGCGCAGGCGTTCATGATCGATTCCAAACATAACCTCAAACTGTTTCCGATCCAGGCCTCCGGTCAGCGCACGCTCAACGGCGGAAGCGACGGCGGTACCGCCGATCGGCTTACCGTTTCCTGGATCGGCATAGAGTAGCGTCTGCTTGTTTCCTTTGCGGCGCGCCAGGGCAACGCGTTCGCCGCCAGTATTCGCGAATACGCCTCCGAGCAGTATACGTCTGTATTCATGAATGAAATCGTCCGTGCTACGCGGGTGGATGCCAAACCGCAGGTCGCCCATCGCGCGTAAAGCCGATGACTTCCCGGCCTCGTTCGGGCCATAGATCAGGTGGAAATTGGCGGGCGTCGCCGCGAAATCCAGCTCGCGATCCGTGAACGGACCGAAGGCGGACAAAAATAGCTTCTCTATTCTCATCGGCCGCCACGTCCATCGGCACCATTGGCACGTTCCACGTTCAGGCGCGCCAGCAACGTTGCCTCGGCATCCGCCAGCAGGCTTCGCAGCGCGGCCGGATCATCAAGCCGGGGAAGACTGTCACTTTCCGCATCGGCCTGTACTTCTGCCGGTAGCTTGGCGAGTACGTCTCCCAGCGCCTGCTTCGACCAATCCGCCAGCATGGCATCATCCGCAGCCAGCTCATCTACCAGGCGGACCAACTCTGCAATGGCGTCTTGCCCTTCCATAGCCTGGGCACGATCAATCGGCGAGCTGATGGCGAGGCGCACTTGCTCGATCCAGACTTCGCAATCATTAATATCCTGTGCCGCAGCCTGTACTGTGGCGGCCAACGTCCCCGGCTGCTCCGCTTCCAACTCGTATAGATGGGTTTGTCCGATCAGATTGACCCTGACCGCGTGCAGGAGAGTGGTTGCACCCGCTATGGCGGCTGCCAGTGCTTTCCGCGCCTGCTCGGCCGCTTGCGCAACATCATCCACGCCATCGAGTTGCACCGTCACTTGATGCCAGCGCACGACATCAAGTTCAATAAAACTTGCTTCGACAGTGCCCGCATTTACCGTGACCAGTTCGCAGCCTTTGGGGCCGGTTTCGTTAGCATGACGCCCTTGCAAATTCCCGGGAAACACGATGCGAGGCGCTTTCTCGGACACGACCTGCCGGGCATGGACATGGCCCAATGCCCAGTAGTCGTAGCCCTTGGCCATGAGCACGCCAGGACTGGTCGGGGCATAAGTATCGTGGCCCATGGCGCCGGTCAAGCTCGTATGCAGCACGCCGATATTGAACAGACCGTGCACAGGCTCCGGGTAAAGCGGCACCAGATCATCCGGCACTTCCCGATCCGGAAAGCTGCGCCCGTGGATGGCCACCGCCAGATCATCGAGCCGCACTGTTTCGGATTTCTTGCTGGAAAACGTCGTTACATTTTCCGGCAGGGGTAACTGGCGGCTGATGACGCCCTGCGCATCGTGATTGCCCTGCACGATAAACACCCGAATATTGGCACGCCCCAACCGCACCATCTGCTCGCGGAAAAATAGGCCGGTATGAAAATCCGACCAATCGCAATCGTAGAGATCCCCAGCCAGCAGCACAAAATTTACCTGCTCATCCAGCGCCAGGTCCACCAGTTGCACCAGCGCCCGGCGGGTGGCATTGCGCAAGCGGTCAACAGGCGCCCCGTCATAGCGGCTTAAACCGCGTAGCGGGCTATCGATATGCAAATCAGCCGCATGGATAAAACGCATCTATAAATTCCCCTATTTCGATCGTTACGACCGGGCCGCGCTTGCTGTCCTCCCCTGCCGGTAATCACAAGTTAGCCGGTAATCACAAGTTATTCAGTCGACTCGACAGCAATATTCAAGCACATCCGTAGACAAGCTTTACAGGATATCTTTTTTCTCGGTAAGCAAACTGCCAATTCTAGTGAGCGAATGTCTCCACCAAAGCGTCGATCCTGCACGCGCTATCGCTAGCGCAACTGTACTTGAGTCCAGTTGTATTCGCTTTGCGAAAATCGCATTCCTGAAAATCGGCTTAACCGAAATTCGCGACGTGCTGGCCAGTTGTACCAGGTACAACTGGCATATCACTGATTGGCGAACACACGTCACCCGTCCAACTGCCGGATTCAGGATAATTTCCATCCACCATTCAAATCTTGTTCAACTGTAGCTCTGCAAGACGGGGCATTCTGAGCTAGACTATGCAGGCCATTCAGTGGTCAGCCGGTTTTTCCATTCACGCGAAAGCGGGGTGGGCTCCAAGGTCGCTGAAGCCGGCCGATGGCGCAAAACGAAACTGGGCTGGGACATACTTCAAGGGTAGAATTCGAAATGTAGAGTTCGCCTGGAATCTACAAGTTTCCGGTTTATGTGACTTTGCGCTGAATAAACTATTTCCCGTCTTTTTTATGGCCACTTCAATTTAATATTTCAAGGAGAATAACGATGCGTATATCTTACGTTCTGGCAGCTTCACTTGTTCTTGGCTGCTATGTCCCGGTTTCATTTGCCGCCGGCGCTTCGGCCGACGCTTCCGTCGCGATTTCGTCACCTCCGGATGGCGCCAAAATTAGCCCGAAAGGCGATGTCAATATCGACTACGAGGTGTCACTGGGAAAAAAAGGTGATCATACGCATCTTTACCTCGACAGCAACGAAGCTGTGACGTTACGCGGATTAAAAGGCACCCACGCACTGGGAACACTTCCGGCGGGCCAGCACGAGATATGCATCAAGGTGGTCAACAAGGCGCACACCCCGATCGGCGCGCAGAAATGCATCAATGTCAGCGTAGAGCCAACCACATAATTGTGTTTGAAAACCTCGACTACGCCATTGTGCAACTCGTGCACAATTTTGGCGCCGCTGCCGTGGTAGGCGTTGCAATTTTTGCGCTCTACCCGGCAGCACAGCCCGTCCCCGTCCAGCGCAAGTTTGCGTGGCTGGTCGGGTTAGGCTGGGCAGCTCAAGCATTGAGCGGCATGGGGTTCAGCGCAGTCAGCTATTATTTTTACGAAAAGCTGCCCGACTTGCACGGAGTAGCCTTTGCCGCGCTGCTGATCAAAATCATGTGTGCGGTGGGCGGCCTCAGCATTGCCGTAATGTATCTGCGCCAGGGCGCTGGTTGGACTGAAGAAAAACGCCGCGCTGCCTGGAAACTGCTTATTGCGCTGGGCGTAACGGCGCTGACCGCAGCCGCTTTCTTACGCTGGTTTGCCTGATTTTACGGCCCTTCCATTACTTTCATCGGACTCAACCAGGTTACTTGGTACATACCAAATTCCTGGGCTTCCCGAATAAACATCTCTGCTGCATAGAAGTACTGAAATCCGGAAAGGAGTCGCCTATTGGGGCTCCACCGCTACCAGACCCGGACCAAACCATCGGATTGGTCTTTTATGCAACGGCATCGCTCTGCCATCGGTATGCGACTATTCCGGCAACAGCGCATTCAACTCGGTGAATAATTTTTCAAACCGGGTAAGAGTGGCTTTCAGATCCGCGCCAAACAATTTCTTGATGATTTCGGATTGGTGCTCCGTGAAATAGACGGCGGGGGCGTAACGGTCGAACTTGGGATTCACGCCCGGGACAACATCTTGTTGCGTACGGAAATGTTCTTCCACGTACACGACAATGCGCGCCCCCGCACCAGCTGAAGGGACAGGCAGGGCCTGCCGCCCCTTAAGGCCATAACACGCATTCACGATCTCCACGTAAAGCCCGGCACCCAGCATATCTTCGACATCCGCCTCCTGCTGGCCTGTCGTGGCGCCCATCGAAAAAATATGCGTATCGCGCAAGGTATTCCATCGGCGCAGGTTTTCGACCCTCTCGTGATCTGATGCAAAATCTGTCAGCACCGCAACGTGCAAACGGTTACCGCCAAAAAAACTCATGAAAGCACTAACTTTCTCAATGCCGCCAGCCGGGCAGATGGTCCAACGCGGATCAAGCGGTATGCGCTTGTGAGAACGCAGTACTTCCGACATTGCCCGCAAGAAAAGAAGATCGGACGGTCTCGTCACCAGCAATGTATGTTCACCGACAAACAGCGATTGGGTCATCTCGTAACCCAGCGCACTCTGCAGTGGAAACAGCGTATCCGGATCGGTACTGAGCACCTCGCTGCCGACTTTGGTACCTTTAACTTCGGGCTCCCCATTCTCAAGATAAACAACCATATCCTCGACAGTGCGCACCGAGAGCAGGTTGTCGGACGGCACCATGAATGGCGAATGCGTCGTGTAGATGACTTGATGGTCGGGCGCAAGACGCTCCCGGAAGTAGCGCAGAAGGTCGGCCTGCGCCTTGCCATGCAAGCTCAGCCCCGGTTCATCCAGCAACAACACCATCCTTTTCTGGTGTTGCTTCTTCATCTGTGAGAACAGCACAAGAAAGGAGAAAAACCAGACAAAACCCGTGCTGCGATCGTCGAACGGAACCGTCACATCGTGAAGCTCATTTAAAATGCGAGTCCGGAAGATGCGGCCACTATTGAAAGGAGGCGGGTCACCGGGCAGGGCATGGTCCAGCCGGAAAATTACCTTGAGGAATTTATTCTGGCTCCAGTAACGGAACATTTCAGCGGAAATCTTATTGGATGCGCTTTCGAAACGCGAAACCATGCTTTCGAAATCCTGAATGGAGGCAACTTGTGCAATCGTGGTGCCTGCCATTTTGCAGAGCGCAATGAACACCTGGTCCGCCGCTTCAAGCGTGTTGCTTGATTCCCTCTGCTGAATCTGCTCAAGACTGACCTGACCTTGCATCCGTTGATATTGGGAGAACAGCATGAATTCCGGCAGGTCCAGCAGTTTTACAATAGCCTGGGAAACCGAGGCCTCCGGAAAATCAAGGTCAATTTTCTGGATGCATTGCCATCTGCCCGGTGACGATTCATGAAGCGATTCTGTTTTTGCCTTCAGTTCCGCCATCGTTTGAACTGAACCGATATGCGCTTTTTCATCATGGAGACTGCTGGTATCAATGAGATGTTGAACGATGGCCGCTTCATCGAACCTGATTGTCCAGCGGATTACGTTGCCATAGTCCTTTTTTACCACGACTTCGTCGCTCTGCAGTGCTCCAGCGCCGAACGCATTGGCGATAGCCTGTTTTTCGGCGGGTTCGATTGTCCACCATGTTGTGATTACATCCGCATCCTTGCCATCGTGGCGTTCTTCGTAGTCCGATAAGTGGCGTCGGGGGTAGTCTATTTGCCACTGGAAACCCGCGTCCCTGAAGATAGGATTGAGCCGATAAAGTGCCGTCAACAGCGTTGTCTTGCCCGATTCATTCTTCCCGACCAGGCAGGTTATGTGCTCATCAAGGCTGAACTCCCCGGAATCCTCGATATTTCGGAAATTCTGAATTCGTGCACGCACCAATTTCATGTAAGCTCCTCTACTTTAGCGACAATTGTAGACACATACGCAGTTAGTCAGCAATGGATTTACGACGCCACGTGTGCATACGGACTCGGCATCCACACGGTCAAAGTAATTTACGTGAATCATGAGAAGCAGATTTGGCTGCTATCTACGACATATAGCGTAACAGGGTGTTCGCCTCCCAGCACAGCGCGGCGCGGGTTGGGTGCAAAGGATGCAAAGCAATGAGCAGATCAACTCGAGTGTCGTCGTTTAACTTTACTTTAATCGCTACTTGTTAATGGTATTGGTTTGAATTACTTTATCTTTTATTTTCAAGGGAATTACATCATGTTTAAGAAACTGCTTGTTCATGCCGCCCTGGTTCTAACCGGACTGACCCTCGCATTCCCCGCGGCTGCGCATTACATCTGGATCGAACAGGACAAGTCGCATCATGCACGGCTTTATTTCGGGGAATACCAGGAACAGGAAAGAGAGACGAGTCCGGGCAGACTTGATGAGATAAAAGGACCACGAGTATGGATACTCGACGCGGCCGGGAATCGGAATGAGATTAAAGTAGTACGAAAAGAGACTCACTTCGATCTCGGCGTGATTTCAGATCATAAATCACCGATTATTGCCGAAGAGCTTGCCTATGAGGTCAAGAATTGGACCAAACAAGGTATCGGTATCGTGAAGCCAATGTTTTACACGCGCTTCAGTCCGCTGGCGGAACATACAGCCCATAAACTGGAACTCATGCTGGATATAGTCCCGGAGAATGGATCCCCTAACGCATTCACTGTTTATTTTCAGAATGCGCCGCTGGCAAAAGCCAAAGTGATGGTCTACGCCCCCAATTTCTGGATGCAGGAATACACGGCTGACGAAAACGGCAAGATCAACATAAAAACGCCCTGGCCCGGCCAGTACGTCCTGGAAGTCATACACCTGGAAAGGCAGCCGGGAGAATTTCAAGGGAATAAATTTGAAGCGCTTCGCCATCGTGCAACGCTGACATTCGATATCCCGGCAGGGTCGCACGAAAATAAGGCAAGTAACGAGAAATAAAGATCACATAATAAATAAAAACGGATCGGGACAGTCAGGTTTAACCCGATCTGTTTTCTTTTTCCCCTCCAACGGTTGTTCCTTCGAAACCTTCCCACCAGTACCAGGCTGATGGATTTGCGGTCAGCTTTTTGGTAACGACTCAACCGCCTTTTTAAAGCCTCAACAGTTCGCGCTTCGGCAGAAGCTGGCAGAAGCTGCATGGCGCCCCGCGCTGTTGGCGGGATGCGGCGTGACAAGCTAGTACCAGAGTCCAATTGCTAACGCCGATCAAGCTCGTAAGATGTGCGCTTGCAGCTGCCAGTGCGCGTACATCACGCTTACTTGCGGCAAGTACAATTCCGGAGGCAGATAATCATGCGTCAGACTGTCGGTTGGGCGGGTTCATGGGCACTCTATTATTTAAGCGGTTACGTGGATCTCGCCAAAGCACGTTATAAGGCAAAATGGCTTTCCTCACTGTATTTAAAACTGTTGGACGCGTCCGATGACGTGCAGACCTGGGGAGGTGGCGGCGGCACCTGGGTTTATCTCACACCCGGCGAGAACAAACGCGGAGCCTATCCATCACCCATTTATGGTAAACGCAACCGCTCGAAGCCTCGATAAACTACTAACCACTTTTCATGGGTTTCAAGAGCCGCCAGTATCCATGCGCAGCGGCCTCGGCACGTGCCCGGCCACGAACAGAAGGAAGCAGGTTTGCAAAGAATATGAACGCCTCTGCGGTACGTTCTACAGGTAGGTTCGTACTCGAGATTCCTGACATCCCTGCAAATAGTTGCTATATTGCGCTCTTTAGCGGCGCAAACAGCGGCTTTTCGCAGTTTCAAGCACGATTGCACGATTCGCATTCATGAGGAACATTATCGATGGGAATGACAATGAAGTTCGATTCAATCATGGGCCTGGAGCGCGTCGTTAAAATATTTCTTGCCGCTGCCTTCCTGAGTATTGGATGTCTGGCCGGCGCTGGAGGTGCACAAGCCGGGGACACGTCCGATGGAATTACTCTCACGCCTGTCACGGCGGAGGTGCTTCCCAATGATCCTGGGCAGACACTGACAGCAGTCATCGTGAATCTGGCGCCTGACGCCAGAAGCGCCAGCCATCGTCATGCAGGCATCGTCTTCGTCTATGTGCTTGAAGGGATTGTTCGTTCGCAGCTCGACAGTGGCGAGCTGATAGAGTATCGCGCCGGTCAAAGCTGGAGCGAACCGCACGGGACCGTGCATTCATTCATGGAGAATCCCAGCAGGACGCTACCTGCGCGCCTACTCGCCACGATTATCGCTCCGACGGGCGCACAACTGACCACCTACGACAAATAGCCCAGCCGGAATTGCCAGCGATCCGCTTTTGCGCTATTCGGCATTGTCCGGCGTACCGTAACGATTCTCCGCACCAAACCCCACGGCGAGATCGCTGAGGAGCGACCGGTATACAAGGTTCATGTATTCAATCGCGTCGGTATTTTTCGACTCCCAGGATGCGGACCACTCGGCAAACGTCGTGTTATCGGACGTAACGGGTAGCAGGTGCAGATTTCCTAGGTAATCGTGAATCTCTCTTGACGAGACTGGAGATGGCCCCTCATCCATGGAATACATGATGCGTTTTTCGATCTGGTTATAGGCGATCAGGGTATCCAGAAACACGCCGTTCAATAGCCGCCGCGCACCCACGCAATATCCATTGCTCTCGCCGACCTTCTCGCAAGAACCAATGAGGGATGGCGCCCAGGAAAAGTCGTGGAAGTCGCGTATTCTCGACCATACTTGCTCTATCGGAGCGGGAACGATAATTGAATTGTAGATTTTTGGCATTTTCTTCCTGTTTTTTTCGCTCCCCGGACGCCTGAATTAACGCACAATATCCCGAATCTCGCTGCTCCTCAAATCTATGAGGTGGATACGGACCTGGGTCGACGGTTCGCATCCATGAAGTAATCCTCCCAGAATTTTAGATGCCGCCTGCTTTGCAGTCGGGGTGTATTCATCACGTAGTGAAGCTCATCGGCCAGTTTTGCGCTGTCATGAACCGGTTCAATTATGGAATAGAAGCAGGTGCAATTATCGACGACGCCAAAAAAGCCTTTCATGGCATTTTCCTGGAAAAAGGGTACGGAGCTTAAGGATGTTTAACGACGGCGTGTGGGTGATTAAAAAGCTGCGGGCGTTCATTCCCGAAGATCCATTCGAAGTCCTGATCAACGGAGAATCAATGGGGAGGACAAAGCTTTTATCCTTTGCGAAACGCGTATCCAATACAAGCCGTTTTCCCCAGGTTCTTGTCATCTACTCTTCCGGTTATCTGCGGCTTAAGGCGGGGGCTGATCCAACGCCGCCACTGCCGTTCGGTCAGAGTCTGGTCCTCGGCCCTGCAATCTCCGGCACATCGGCTTCATGCCCGAAAAAGACCTTATTCTTCCATCCCCAGTTAAAGCGCGTTGCCATTGACACCTCCCAGCTCAATCAAGGTAGCACGGGCAGGATGCTGATCCGCATTACGAACTCCCCTGCAAATCGTTTACGAGACAGCGGAACGACTAATCAGATCATGGATCTCACCTGGCTGTTGGCACTGGAAGAGCCACATGAGCTTGCCAGCACACTCCATGTGGCGGGAACGTTTGAATTCACAGAGGACGTGATACCGGATCCCATGCAAACAAAAACATTCGAGTCGATGCGGCTCCTTCAGATTTCCAGCATGTTTATTGATAATGTCCGGCATGATGTTGACGCGCTTCGTTTGCATACCGAAAACGATACCGCGACGTCATCCTACGATTCCTCATTGGCAAATCTGCTGCTGCCAGTGACGCCCCACGCACTGAACCCTGCAAAGCCAATGTTCGACTCTATCCATACAGATGATGCCGGGTGGCCCAACGGAAATACGCCGAGCTACAGAATCAGGATAAATTCAACCACAGGCCCGACAGCAGGCCCCATTATGGTCCGCGCATTTTTCAACAACAGCCAGAACCTGCGCCATGACAACCTCGGCCTCTGGGCGTTCCAGCAGGTGCCGGCATCGATAAAAAAGGGCACAACCGGAACCATCAACTACACTCTTATTGCCGGTGTAAATGCTCATTCCTTGGAAGAAATTTGAAGCTCGACCACGTGGGAGCAAACTACCTTATTGGCAAACGTCGCAAGAATGGGTGTTACTTCATTTCCATAGAAAACAAACCCCGTCATCATGACGGGGTTGTCCGACACAGCTAAACCAGGTTAAGCCTTGTTTTGCGATGCGCAGCGAAACCAAGCAGGCACAGGCCAGCTAGCATCAAGGCGTATGATGATGGCTCCGGCACAGCAGCCGCCATGGTCGGTTCGGCAAAGACGAAATCGTCGGTGACGGCAAGATCAGTATTACCACTGAGGTTTTCCGGACCAAACGACTGGAAGCTGGTACCGTCGAAGTTGAACAGGGTATTGGTTCCGACGGTCAAATTGACATCAGTCACAACAGGGTTATCGAACAGCACGCCGAGAAATTGGGGTTCGCCGCTTGCGCCGGTGGGCACTGCGAATGTACCGAGGCTGACCTCGTGTCCGCCGGCATCATGACCGAAGTATTCAATGCTGCTGCTTCCGGCTTTTTCCACATCGATAAAAATTGCACCGAAACCACGTGTGCCTGCCGCCGTTGCCGTGCCGGGAATGGTAAAGCTTTGACCGATGAAGCGATCGTCGAACTGGTACGGTGTCTGATCCTGCATGACGAAGGTATTGTTGGGGCTAAAAGCGGGGAATTGTCCGGCGGTGCCCGGGTTAACGCTGGCAAAACCGTCACCGCTCACTGCATAGGGGTCTTCGAATAATGCCCCCTGCGCCCGAAAACGGTCGACGGGGATGACGACCGTATGGCCGGAGTCCACCACCTGCGTATTCGGATTTGCGTCGGTGCCATCAAGTTTGACACCATCCCAGCTGATTTCACGGCGTCCACTCGCTTCAGGCCCAGCGGTATTCTTGGCCCCGCCAATCGCGGCGCGGAAAGCGTCGAGGGCAGTGGTGGCGTCAGCGCCAGATCCGCTGTAGACCACAGGCGGCGCGGACAATGCGGACGGAATGTAAAGACTGGCAGTAGCAGCCATTGCTCCGGCAATCATCTTGATTGAGCGCATGATAAATCTCCTTTTCCCTAAGAAGCTGTTTATGAATATTTCCACGAAAAAAGCGCCGAACTTTTCCAGAGCTTTTTACAGGTATAGCACTCTATACTCTGAAAGCAAGAGACATTGACACATGGTTTGGAAGAAATCTTTCTGGATTATTCGCCCTTTATCATTCGGGCACGTTGCCACCGTTGCGTTGTTCCTTTTGTGCACCGGCTGCGTTCATACCGTTCCATTCACGGATGCGAAGAATCACATCATTCCCGGCAGCATTGCAACCATGGAAACTGTAACCATCGGCGGCATATCTAAAAGCATCTGGTTTCGTGGCGTCACCCAGTCCAATCCAGCGCTGATTCTCCTGCATTAATAGCATTGCAACAGCGATCCCTTAAGCTACATTACGTTAATGCGCCCCTGAATAGCGTCACGGTGTAGATTTAATGTACGGATCAAGCAACCGGCCGAATCCACGAAGTTGCACAGGGTCAACAGGTACTTTTTCAATAAAGGAAAAATCATGCCCTATTATGATCAGAGCAAACGCGACAAATCCGAAGGTCCCCCGTCCGTAAGCGAAACCGAAAATCTGATGGCTACCACGACTTTGCGCCAAAGCGCCACTTCGCCCGCTCACAGAAGCGCTGGCCCAAGCGCCATCCAGACCCAATGCCAGAGCGAACACGACCGCGAAGTCCCGGAGGTTGACCTGCTATCGCCGTTGACCATTCGCAGCGTCACTTTCCGCAACCGGATCGCAATGTCACCCATGTGCATGTATTCGGCGCAGGATGGTTTTGCCAATGATTTCCATCTGGTTCACCTTGGCAGTCGGGCGATAGGCGGTGTAGGGCTTGTAATGGTGGAGGCCACGGCAGTTACCGCCGAGGGACGCATTTCGCCGGGTGATATGGGAATCTGGAAAGATGATCATATTGAACCATTGGCCCGGATCGCGAGATTCGTTGAGGCACAAGGCGCGGTTTCCGGTATACAGCTCGCTCATGCCGGGCGCAAGGCGAGTTGCAATGCCCCGTGGACTGGTGGAAACAGCCTGAAAACAGCCGCTGAAGGTGGTTGGCCGGTTATCGGTCCCAGCCCCCTGCCCTTCGATGCAGGAGACCCGGTTCCAGCATCCATGTCTGAAGCGGATATCGAGCATTGCATCGATGCATGGGAATCAGCCGCGCGACGTGCGCTCCAGGCAGGCTTCAAAGTGATCGAGTTGCACGCCGCTCACGGTTACCTGATGCATGAATTTCTGTCGCCGATCAGCAACCACCGCACGGATGAATATGGCGGCAGTCTGGAAAACCGCATGCGGCTACTGCTGCGGGTCGCGGGACGACTGCGCGAAGTTATCCCTCAGGAGCTGCCTTTTTTCGTACGCATCTCGGCAACCGACTGGGCGGATGGAGGCTGGGATATCGATCAATCCGTCGTTCTCTGCAGAGAACTCAAGGCGCTGGGGGCGGATCTAATTGACGTCTCCTCCGGTGGAACGACGCCCGATGCGACGATTCCTGTCGCCAGAGGCTACCAGGTTCCATTTGCCGGCCGCATCCGCGCCGGGGCGGAAATCCGAACGGGTGGCGTGGGCCTGATTACCGACTCGCAATACGCAGATGAAATCATTACCAGCGGCCAGGCGGATCTCGTCTTTATCGGGCGGGAATTGCTGCGGGAACCGTACTGGGCTCTCAAGGCGCAACATGCAATGGGGGTGGAGCCTGCCTGGCCGACCCCCTACGGCTATGCTGTCAAGCGGCGCGCGAAATAAGCAGAGTGTTGCAAATCAAGAACCATTTGATAAAGTTGGGCTCGGTTGGAAGGATGGCCCAGTCATCCCGACCCACACGGCAGCCCAAAAGGATTCCGGCAATAAAACCAGTTAATCATCCGGAGGAAACAGCATGGACGAAAATACAAAACCGCGCTTGGTCGGCATCAACCATATCGCGCTCGAAGTCGGAAATATCGATGAAGCGCTCGCCTTCTATGGCCGCATCTTCACTTTCGAATTGCGCGGCCGCGGCCAGAAATCAGCTTTCATCGACATGGGTGATCAATTCATCGCATTAACCGAAGGTCGAACCCAGGGTGCGGACGACGACAGGCATTTCGGTCTCGTGGTCGATGATCGGTCCCGAGTGCGTGAACTGGCAAAAGCGGCAGGCGCAAAAATTCTGGAAGGCGGCTTCCTGGACTTTCTCGACCCGTGGGGCAATCGCATCCAGGTGGTCGAATACCGTGACCTGCAATTCACGAAGACGCCGGCGGTGCTGAAGTTCATGGGGCTGAACCTGGATAAAAGCGAAGAAGCGAAAGCGGAGCTGCGCAAAAAAGGAATCGAACCGTAAGAGAAGGAATCGAACCGCAAGAGCCATGCAGAGGTTAGCGAGCATCGGGATTCCCTTCGCCGACAGACAAGTGAACAGGGTTCGCCGCAGGGGCTATGTGCGAAAACGTACAGAGACATCGATAATTAAAATCTAGTCTCTATCTAGTCTCTGCACTTTTTAAGCCGAAGCAAACTTTGCATTTAACTTCGAGGCAAGGATCAGGGGAGGTGTGTAATGAGCATTTGTAATATGCCGGGATTTACCGCTGAAGCGAGTGTCTACAGCTCTGGCCATCGCAACCCGATCAGAGCTGATGGGGTAAGTAAGCCATTCAATATCGTTGAAGCCGCGCAAAATCGGACTGCTCCAATGCGGGTGGAGATGTCTGCGCGTAGACCAGAAATTTCGGTTGCCGATTTTCACTTCCAGACCGCGTGGCTCGAGTGCTTCTGTTCGACAACAGAAGGTTGGTGTTCTTGTATGCCAAGGCGGGACGTTATCACTGCCTGAATCAAAACGCGACAAGTGCCTTCCGTCGGTTTTCTATTTCATCGATCTCTCATTGCCGGTCCTGCTCTCCATTTCCTCAATCACGATGCGCTAATAAGCAATGTGAGAGACTAACCCCTCCCTTGTCATTTGCTGAGGGCAAATATTTTCCATAGCTATATTCGAAAGGTGCGATACCGCGCCAGCCAAGACAACCCACACCTGCAATTCATCGAGCTCGCAAAAACAGATGGGCGGGTAAACGGGACGCTCCGCATGCAGCAATTTGCTCGGTTTAATTTAACTGGCCGAACTACTTTCCCCGTTTTTGAAGTCAGCCGCTGTCATGGACTCTCACAGTAAACAGGAATGAGTCGCAAATCCCACCCTGCCGGCACTTTCCGCCAACCGATCAACGCAGGTGACATAATCTTCATCGATGAAAAAGCGGGCTTGACGATTGCCGCAGCGTTGTCTAATGTGAAGGGCGTACCAGGCAGCATAAGATGGACGTGCTTCATCGTAGGGCGCATGGCTCCAGTGCTGAAATTAATTAGAATCGATTTCCGCCACCCCTAGCTCGATCGAGACAACTGAATTAATTCGCCGGCGGAAATCTTAATTTGTATCTTTCCATCATTTCATCGCCATATCAAACCGGAATCAGACTTGGCTGAACAAATAACGCAGTTTTGCATGAACTAATTCTCAAGGTGAAATTAAACGTAGAGAAGCGAACCAAAGGAGGCATCCGATGGCGAGTACAGGCAAGACAAAAAAAAGAACGACCTTGGCGTATGCGAGAAATCTGCTTGCCACACCGCTAGCTGGAGTGGCCACGATTCTATATGTTATGTGGCAATTGGTGGTGGAGCAGCAACTTTTCCTGCACACATTTCTTATTGAGCGAATAGGCAAACGCGGGGTAGCGAAACTGCCCCTGGGATACGGCAATGTGCTGGCGCTGAAAAGCATCATGTTGTGTCAGCACCTATCCCATAATCCCGACTTGTTGCGAGACGTTCGTCGGCGCAGGGAGCAGCGGATACTACGGCGATTGCAAAACTACGGCGTACCGCGCAAGCAAGTTCTGGCAATTTCCGAGTATGGGCCTGGTGAGATTGATCCGCAACGATTTTACCGCGAGCACGTCAAACGATCCATTCCCTGCGTGCTGCGCGGATTTGTGGAAAATGCCTCCGAAGACTGGACACTTACAAGGCTCGCGGAACGATTTCCGAACACGGTGGTGCAGGCTTTGGACAAGGGTACCAAGAAGATGGTCAATACCTCCCTGCGCCGGATCGCCGAGGATCGCCGCCGCAATTTCATCCCGCAACAATTGCTGCTCGACCAAAACCCGACTTTTTACGAATATTTTGGCATCCCGCGGTCACACGGATATTTTCCTGTCATGGGGCGGCCGTCGAAACCCGTTCTGAGTTTTCTGATTCTGGGCTTGGGAGCGGGTTTGAATGCGAACTACCACTGCGAGGAAGGTCCCAATTGGTATCTGGCCGTATCCGGGTCCAAACATTGGACGCTGATCGAGTCTGAATACTCCTGGCTGTTGTACCCGGCGGCGCGTGGAAACGGCATGCGGCGGTTTGCAGAGTTCAACGCCGATGAGAATGGCGAACCGAGTGATCGTGATGCTTATGCACTGACAGAATATGCGCCGCGCTATGAATTCGACCTGCACCCAGGTGATGTTTTGTTTTTCCCCGCATGGATGTGGCACAAGACAATCAACCTCGATGAAGAGGGCCTGGGCATTACCTGTCGATATACCGCACCAACGGAGGTCTCGAACCGGTATTTCCGCGGCCTGCAACTCCTTTCGGGTGGTTTCTGGAAAAGCTGCATCGAAGTCATCAGCTGCAGCATACGCGGCAATATTGCCGATCTCGCCGCCGACACCGCCCATAACGAGCAGGAAACCACGTTATACTGAGAAAATCCGCCTCCGATATAAGAATAGGACGACCTCGGTTGAATTGTTTTCAGAAGTCGTTCTGACAAGGGAATATTTCCCACAAACTGAAGGTGTTCGGACATGCCGCCGCATCGATACCTGTCGTTCACGTAACGGTCTTACAGGATTTCGATATATTACAGATGGAAGCGAGCGTTGTTTATTCGTTTGCGCTTGGGCTCCATTCAAGATTCCCAACCGTATCGAATACGGTAGTCGCGTCTTCCGCAAAGCTGCTCTCAAATTAATCGAGTCTCAAATAAATTAATCCTCCAACAAATTAATCGAGCCCGATCCGACCGATTATGCCAACAATCCGCAGTTACGCGTTTTGGGGAAACTGGACACTGCGCCACCCTTTTACCGTACTGTCAATGATAATCATGTTCGGTATTTTGGCCGGACACTACGCAGCCGATCATTTGCGCATCGATACCGATACCAGCAAGCTGATCGCGCCCGATGCGCCTTTTCAGCAATATCGCCGCCTGTCCGAGCAAGCTTTTTCCCAGGATTTGAGCACTTTGTTGCTGGTGGTCGAGTCGGACACGCCTGAACTGACCAAGTCCGCGAGTAGAAGACTGCTGGGCCTGCTCAGCAATAACAGGGATCACTTCCATTCCGCCTATATTCCCGATGACAACGTATTTTTCCGCCAGAACGGCCTGCTTTATCTGGATACGGACGAGTTGCAGGCGCTATCCAACAACCTGTCGATCGCCCAGCCGTTTATCGGCAGAATTGCCCAGGAACCCGATCTCGCCGGCTTTTTTTCTATTTTTGAGGATGCCCTCAAGGCTACAGATAAGGAGGCAGCAGACAAGGCCCAGGTTGTACCTGTCGACTTAGCCTCGCTGGCCGACAAAATAGCATCTGTTTTGCATAAAACGATCAATGGGGAAAAAGCTTTGCTCTCCTGGGAATCATTGATTGCCGAGAAGAGAAGGCATTCCAACAAGGCGTTCATTATTGTCTCACCCAAGCTCGATCACTCGCATATCCGTCCTGCCGAAAGCGCGATCGAGGCTATCCGCAAAGCCGCTGCCGATATCCAGGATCCCGGTCTGCCGGTTGTCAAGGTCTGGGTGACGGGCGAAGTCGGGCTGGAGGATGATGAGCTTGCAGGCATCAGTACCGGCACCTTTACCGCCAGTGTTTTCTCCGTTGTCCTGGTGTTATTTATTTTACTGGTTGCCTACCGGTCCATTTTGCTTACGGTAGCCACCTTGCTGACCCTGACCTTGGGCATGGTTTTCTGCGGCGCATTCGCAGCCATTGCCGTTACAGAACTAAACCTGATTTCAATCGCTTTTGCAGTATCCAATATCGGCCTGGGCGTGGAATATGCGATTCATTTTTGCTTACGCTATCGAGATAATTTGAACGATGACGTCGATAAAGAGCAAGCGCTACGCGATACCTTCATGACCGTTGGACCTTCGCTGCTGCTGGCCGCCGGCACGACATCCATCGGGCTTTATGCCTTTATGCCCACCGATTACAAAGGCGTCGCCGAGCTTGGCTTGCTGGCAGGGACCAGTCTATTTATTTGCCTGCTGATCACTTTGGTTACCTTGCCGGCGCTGTTAAAAATCCTGCCGGCACCGGGAAAGTTCAGGCCGAAGGAAAATCGGCATCTGGTCTCGGATCTGTCAAAGAAACTGGCAGCTTTACCGATCCGTTACGCCAAGCCAATCTCGGTCGCCACCCTCGTTGTGGCGCTGATTTCAATCGTGCTGGCGCTTAATGTGAAAACCGATTTTAATCCGATCGACCTTCGCGACCCCGGTACCGAATCAGTTATCGCGTTCAAAAAATTAATGGAAGACGAAGAAACCACGCCACTGACGCTGGATGTCCTGGCCAAGGATGGAAATAGCGCCAAAACCCTGCAGCAAAAGCTGTCGACATTAGCTTCAGTTGGTAAAACCATCAGCCTTTTTGACCTTCAACCCACAGACCAGGATGAAAAACTGTTCTTGATTGAAGACCTCGGGCTGATGCTGGGGCCGCAAGTGCAGCATTTCCCCCAACTAAAAACCGATGTCGATCCGGCTCCCGGCCTCACTCACTTGGTAGAAACCATCGATAAACTGCTACCGCAAAAAACCAACGTCCAGGATCGCGCGTCATTAACGCGCCTTAAAAAGGAATTGCAGGAAATTTTGGTCCAGCTTGACGAAGGGCAACAGCCTAGCCGGGCAATTTTCATTGAAAAAATCCAGACCGCGTTGCTCAGCACATTACCGCAGGTCATGAAAGAGCTATCAGCCAGTCTGGAAGCCAGAAAAATCAGCCTGGACGATCTGCCTTCCGATATCCGGAACCGATGGCTGAGCAAGGATGGTCTGTACCGTGTCCAGATTTTTCCTAAAAAAGACCTGAATGATCTGACCAATCTGAAGGAATTTATTACCGAGGTGCAATCGGTCGCACCGGAGACAACCGGCCTGCCGATCATATACTGGGAATCCATGAAGGTGGTGGTCGATGCTTTTCAAGAGGCTATCGTGATTGCCCTGGTCGCCATCACGCTTGTTTTGCTCGCCATCCGGCGCAGTGTTATCGATACCATCCTGATCATGGCAACGCTCATACTGGCCGGGCTCTTTACCATGGCAAGCGCTGTTCTCACCCACACTCCCATTAACTTTGCCAACATCATCGCCCTGCCGCTGTTATTGGGACTGGGGGTCGATAACGGCATCCACATGCTCGCAAGGCTGCGCCATTCGCTTTCTGATTTCGAAGAGCAAAATATCTATCAGTCCAGCACCGCCAGGGCCATATTTTATGGGGCCCTGACCACTTCCTCCAGCTTTGGCGGATTGGCTTTCTCGCCGCATGCCGGCATCTCCAGCATGGGTTTGATCATTACCATAGGCATATTCTGGATCATGGTCTGTACATTTATTATCCTCCCTGCCCTGAGTAAACTCGTGTTAACACACAAGGAAGGCAACTGACCTCGGTTGGCGGGATAAAAAATATAGAACCACCCTTTGATTGCCTGGGCAACGCGGAACCCGCCCTGTCATGGATTGCAAAGACGGCAGCCTTGCTGCATTGGGACGCCTTCCTGCTCTATCGGTGTTGCCAGGAAAAACCAACCCGTCCCTAAACAGGCGCGGGTGAATTCGTCCAGCAAGCGTGAACGGTATTCGGTGATCTTTCTGGCACGCTTGCTTCTGCAACAACCGGCCTTTCGATTATTGCCAGCCAAATCTGGCAATCACTTACAACAATCACTCCTTATATCAAAAGCTTATTGTGTGCCTGAATTTGTCGGAATTAGCTCAGGCCCTGCTCGCTTCTTTCCCCTTTTAACCTCTTGCACCCGCCGCATGATCGTCTGGGTTATGACTGATGACGCCGGTCACCGTCCTGCTCCTGTTCCGTATGTTCCTCCTCGGCCTGCTGCATATTGCCATCTCTCAACGGAACAACCCCTCAAAAACCTCATGCTTCGCCGGCCATTTTTTAAAAGAAATTTTTGAGAACGCAGTTGCTCAAAAGGCATCCTCACATTAAAATCACAAAAACTTCACAGTTTCTTCACAGATGTGATTCTTTCTTCACAAGTGTGATTCTTTCGATATCGGGTTTGAACGGAAAAATAGAGGAGAGGAATGAAAACAGGAAAAGTTATTGCCCTTTTATATGTCCCGGGCATGGCGGCAGCGCTACTCGTGGCAGTACTGTTTTCATCCGCAGTATCTGCGGCAGATGCTGATGCGGAAATCCAGAGTGCTGTTACCCTGGATGATTATGAAACCAAGGCAAAGTTTCACGAAGATGCAGCCAGAGAAATGCAAGCCAAGGCTCAGGAACAAAAACGGCTGCTGGAACATTATGAGGATAAAAGCTACCTCTACGGTGGAAAAGCCCAGGATCTACAGGGATATGCCCATGCGATGGCCCGCAAATATAATAACGACGCAAAAAAACATGCAAGACAAGCTGAATTACATCGGCAAAGGGCCATACAACTTGCAACTTTGAATGCCTCCCAACCGCAGAGGCCGAGCAGTGTTGAAGCCCGGGCCAAATCAGTTTCCATCCCGGAGTCTTACCGCACCTCAGGCAGCCAATAATTCTTTGTTTTAAAAGGAAAGTTAAGTTTGTTGGGGTTTAAGCATAGCTCCCCATACTAGATACATCACACGTACTTGTGCCTTCGGCGATGTAAATGAGATGCGGCTCCACAAAAAACGCAGGTTTTCATGGTGGAGCATTTGGCACAGTCGATGCAACGTATTTAATGAAGGGGCAGGATGAAATTTCCCTCCGAACCAGGAGACCCTTGGTGGTGAGTCTTAATACGTAAGCACAGTTAGCCTTTCAGCTTCGCAAACGCAGCAGCCATTGCGGTATTAACCACGGGCTCCCGTTTTTGTAGCTGTTTTTGCTTCTGTTGTTGAGGCCGGGATAAATACTCCTTCCCCTCACGCTGTTCAGGTTTATCAGCGCCTTGCCCGCGTTGCAACGGAACCTCCTTCAAGCGCATGGTAAGCGCAATCCGCTTGCGCTTTTCATCTATCTCCACCACCTTGACCTTGACGACCTGCCCTACCTTGACCACGGTATGAGGGTCTTTCACGAATTTGTCGGCAAGTGCGGAAATATGCACCAACCCGTCCTGATGCACGCCAACGTCGACGAACGCCCCGAACGCGGCGACATTGGTCACCACGCCCTCCAGGATCATGTCCGGGCGCAGGTCCTTCATTTCGTTCACGCCCTCCTTGAATGTCGCGGTAGTAAACTCCGGGCGGGGGTCGCGGCCCGGCTTTTCAAGCTCACCCAGAATATCGCTGATCGTGGGTATGCCGTATTTCTCATCCGTATACCTGGCCGGATTCAATGACTTCAGCAGTTCGCCATTACCGATGAGCGACTTGATATCCTGCTTGAGGTCGGCGATGATCTTTTCCACGAGCGGATATGCCTCGGGATGCACGGCGGAGGCATCGAGCGGATTATCGCCGTTCATGATGCGGAGAAAACCTGCCGCCTGTTCAAAGGTTTTGTCACCCAGGCGCGGCACCTTGCGCAAAGCCCCGCGCGAGGTGAACACGCCTTGCATGTCCCGATACGCGACAATGCTTTGCGCCACGGTGCTGTTAAGTCCGGAGACCCTTTCCAGAAGAAGCGATGAGGCCGTGTTGACATCCACGCCAACCGCGTTGACGCAGTCTTCGACCACCGCGTCGAGGGAGCGCGCCAGTTGGGTTTGTGCAACATCGTGCTGGTATTGGCCGACACCGATGGATTTGGGATCGACCTTTACCAATTCGGCCAAGGGGTCCTGCAAACGGCGGGCAATGGATACCGCACCGCGCAACGATACGTCCATGCCGGGCAATTCGCGCGAGGCGAATTCCGAAGCGGAATAGACGGATGCACCCGCTTCCGACACGACGATGGAGGTCAATTTGAGTTCCGGGCGCAGCTTGATCAGGTCTCTTGCCAGCTTGTCGGTTTCACGCGATGCCGTGCCGTTGCCAATGGAAATCAACGATACCTGGTATTTTTCAGCCAGCTTTTCCAGCACTTGAAGCGATCCCTCCCAATCGTTTCTGGGCTGGTGCGGATAAATAACGGCGGTATCCATGACCTTGCCGGTCGCATCCACTACCGCGACCTTTACCCCTGTACGCACGCCGGGGTCGAGGCCCATCGTGACACGTGGCCCGGCAGGCGCAGCCAGTAGCAGCGCTTTCAGATTACGCGCAAAGACGTCTATCGCCTCGGCTTCGGCGCGCTTGCGCAGCGCGCCCATCAGTTCGGTTTCAAGATGGAGAAAACTTTTCACCCGCCAGGTCCAGCGTACCGTATCGCTCAGCCATGCGTCAGCCGCTCGATTCTGGTTCTTGATACCAAAATGCATGGCAATGCGGGCTTCGCAGGGGTTATGCGGCGCATCCCATTTCGGCCTTTCTGCTTCAAAATCCAGCCGCAAGGCAACATGCAGGATTTCTTCGCGGCGGCCACGGAACATAGCCAGGGCGCGATGCGAGGGAATCGTGTTGATCGCTTCGGAATAGTCGAAATAATCGGCGTATTTGGCGCCCGCCTCTTCCTTTCCCTTGACGATTCGTGACTCGACCATGCCATGCGCCAGCAGATATTCCCGCAGCCACTGGAGCAGCACTGCGTCTTCGGCAAACCGCTCCATGAGGATTTGCCGTGCGCCCTCGAGTGCTGCCTTGGTATCTTCCACACCGGGATTATCGCCTTGCTCTGTGGCGAAAGCGGGCTTCAGGTATTTTCCGGCCTCTTCCTCGGGTTGCAGCATCGGGTTGGTCAACAATGCATCCGCCAGCGGTTCAAGCCCCGCCTCCAGCGCGATCTGCGCCTTGGTGCGGCGCTTCTTCCGGAAAGGCAGATAAAGATCTTCCAGCCGCGTCTTGTCTTCCGCCTGCAGGATTGACGCCAGCAGGGTCGGGGTCATCTTGCCCTGCTCTTCAATGGCTGCAACGATAGTAGCGCGCCTGTCTTCCAGCTCGCGGAGGTAACCCAGCCGCTCTTCCAGCAGCCGCAACTGGGTATCGGTCAGCCCGCCAGTGGCTTCCTTGCGATATCGTGAAATAAATGGAACCGTCGCGCCTTCGTCCAGAAGGGCGATAGCAGCGGCAATCTGAGGTGGCTTGGCGACAAGTTCAAGAGACAGGCGTTGTTCGATGGATGGCAGCATAGCGGCGAAGCATACCACGCCTCTGCCGGATGGGACTACCTGGCTGTCGATTCCCACGCCGGTATTATGGGCACGTTCTGTCGGAGCCAAGGGGAAAACAACGTGGTTGGGTTATGCTCGACAACAAAACCGAGAATGGCTCAAGCTATATTGACGCGATTCCGCTCGGGTAACATCACTTCTGTAGGATGGGTGGAGCAAAGGGTAACCCATCATTCGTTTTGTTAATGTGTGCATGCTGATGGGTTGCGCTTTGCTCCACCCATCCTACTAGACTGGCTAGACTGGCAGGTAAAGCAGCCGGGGCTGGTCTGGTTGTCGAAAGTCAAGAAAACGTCAGGCATAGCCTGACCTACAAACCTCGACATTCGGATAGTCAAGAGTAATGTCAGGCGTCTGACCTACAAACCTGGAGAGATTTTTTCGATAATCGACGTAATGGTGTTGCGGACTCTTGTACAGTAATCTTATGTCACATTTCCAGCCGCTTCGCTTTCCAATAGGCAGATTTCCAATAGGCGCTGTTCAAATTTGAAATGGCGACGCCCTGCTTGGTCGATGCATGCATGAACCTGCCGCGCTCGAGATAGACCCCCACATGCCTGAGCGATATACCCGTCTTGAAAAAGACCAGATCGCCCGTACGCAACTCGTCTTTATCGATGTGGACTCCCAGCTCTATCAGCGAATCGGTTGATCTTGGCAGTACAATGCCCAGCTTCGATTTGAACGTTAAATGGACGAACCCGGAGCAGTCTATGCTGTCCCTGCTCAACCCCCCGATCTGGTGCGGCGTGCCCTTCCATTCCTCATACTGGGCGTAGAGAATTGCCTTCAGCGATTCCGAGTCGCTCAGGTCGATGTCCTCGGCTGCGCTCGTATCCATCCGCGGGTAGGCCGCTCTTGTCATGCCTCTTTCAGGCACATGGGAGCAACCCATGAGCGTCATGATTACAAGCAAACCGATAAACCAGAGTTTATTTTTCACAAGCGACCTCTCCTCTGGAATAAGCCGTCCTTCTCCAGCAAACGGAGGGATAACGGTATTCAATACGACATATTCGGGCGCGTTTTCGCCAGAAGTTTAATGCCTGCAACCTTCCATCGCAATAAATTAGCAGAATCATTATGAAACGAATTCTAATCCAGCAGCGCTAGCTCAGCAATAACAGATGTTCCGAAGGTTGCCAAAGGCCAAGTAGACTCAGGTATACGTGAGCCAGCACCGAAAAAATATTCAATTTCGTAGGATGGGTGGAGCAAAGCGCAACCCATCAAAGCAAAAACCATGGGTTACGGCTTGCAGCCTTCACCCATCCTGCTATTTTGTGAAACTCCAGCCGGATCGAATTAGCCCAAGTGGAGGGTAACCCGACAATAAAACCGAAACTGGACCGACCTGTCGCGAATGACCTGCCTGATTGTCCAAACGTTACACCTTCTGGAAATCGTATATGGGCCCCAACAACAAAATGCGTGTAAGTTCATCGAGCGCGGTACGGCTCTCGTGCAATAGCGCGGGATCTCCCAGATCATTCGGGGAAATGCGGTCGCGATAATGCTTCTCGATCCACGCCTTCAGCTCGTCATAAAGACTCTAGTCGAGGATAATGCGGCTAGCCCTGGCGACAGAATCGAATTGCGGTTCGGTGAGGACAACACGTAGCCGCAGGCAAGCCGGTCCGCCGCCGTTTCTCATGCTCTGACGCAAATTCACATATTCGACACGCGAGATGGGATTAGATGCGTCGCTGGCAATACGTTCGAGAAAAGTCCGTGCAGACTCGGAATTCTGGCATTCAGAAGGGGCCAGGATCATCATTCCCCGGTTGGGAAGACTGATCAACTGACTGTTAAACAGGTAAGTGCTTACTGCCTCGGCAAGCGGGATGTCCGATTCGCCGGCTTTTATGAAGTGAACCGGACCACCGGGGAAATTGGACGCTTGAACGATGGCTTCTTCTGTTTTCCGCGGATCAAGAAATGCCGCTTCGTGATAGAGCAGGACATTGCAGTTTGTCACCGCGACCACGTCATTGTGAAACGCGCCGGCATCGATGGCTGCGGGGTTCTGCTGGACGAACAGTTGCCTTCCGGGCTTGATCCTGTGAAGCCTGGATATCGCCTTACACGCGTCCAATGATTGGCGCGCGGGAAACTTCAGCGGTTGCGCCGCATCGCCGCCCGCGGATCGGCCGAATACGAAAACCTCCAGCCCGGGCTCACCGTGATCCGAACACAACCGCATATGGTTGGCGGCGCCTTCATCTGCGCAATACAGGTTAGGCGGGAGCGGATCATGATGCTTGAAAAACTGCTCATCGCCAAAGATCCGTTTCAGGATTACCGATGTGGCTGCCGCCTCGATGCTCCGGTGGAATTGAGAGGGCAAATTAGCCGGGGTGATGTGGATTTTGGCATCTTCCGTATCCGCGCTCGGGGAAACCGTGGCTGCGTTCGCCACCCACATGCTCGATGCCGAGCAGCATGCCCGAAGCAACCCCGGCGCCACCGCTGCGGCCTGGCGGACAACCGAAGCATCATTACCGGAAAAACCCAATTTCCTGAGCGCGCCAACCGCCGGGCGATCTTGCGGAGGCAATACGCCCTGCCGAATTCCCAGATCGGCGAGGCGCTTCATTTTCTCCAGTCCTTGAAGAGCCGCCTGCCTGGGGTTGGATTCAGTCAGCGCGTTCTCTGCCGCGGCAATGTTACCCGTAGCCAGTCCGCTGTAATTATGCGTTAAGCCCACCAGGCCATCAAAATTGACTTCGTGTGCGCTCATGCACGCAGACCGGCAGCTAAATTATGCGCGGCGGAAGATTTATCTCTGCGATGGCTCATGACTATGTATTTTCCCTGGAAGCGTAGTGGCGTTCGCGGCTGCGTTTTCGAGCCGCCGGGCCTTTTTCTCCAATCCCCCAATCACCAGTTTCTGGATGCGCTTATGCGGAAGTGCTTCGCCCGCCGCCCAGCGTGAAACCGTGGACGGCGCAAATTCGAATTCATCCGCGATAGCGCGTTGCGAGAATCCCACGATATCGCCATGCTCGACCAGCCATGAAAATTCCGCGGGATCGCCCGTCCACTTCGCGCAAATACGGCGGTACTGCTCAATGGTAACCATGCCTTATTTCATCTCCATTCGAACCTGTCCCACCTCAGGATATAGTTGAATAACGCAATTATTTATATTCCAATTTTATTTAAATGTCAATTTAGTATATCGTTAAATGCAATTGTGAAAAAATGAGTACAGGGGTTCGAATCCCCTTGGGAACGCCAGCTTCCAATTAGGCGTCTTTTTATTAATCTAGCAGCGAATTTGCCTACGGCTTTGCAGGCCGTAGCACACCCGTTAGGCTTTCTGCCATTGGAAAAAATTTCGTGGAATTGATTCCCGCCTCGCCGCCCCAATATGGAGGAACGAAGAAGTTATTCAGGTGTCCTAAGCACCTGAATCCGCAAGCGGAGGATCAAACCGGCGAAACAGCAACAGTAATCATGTGAGGCACAGTGGCGCGAGCAGCGCGACAGGGAGGCAATACAGTGACGATAACTCATGCAGTTGTCCGCGCGGCGGGCCTTGGTGATGTTGGTCACATATTGGCGGAGTATCGCGAAGCGATTAAAAATTTGCCGATGGAAGAATCGGCAAATCTCCTGTCGCGACCCTATGATGAATTCAAGGCAGCCGTTGAGAACGGGCTATTTTTCGTTATAGAGAACGCTGTCGGCAATTTCATGGCTGGCGCAGGCGTATTCGATCTTGAAAACCCGACCGAGAAAGAGCTGGGAATGTGCTACGTGAAAAAAGAGTGGAGGGGCTTCGGGTTGCAAACGCTTCTTTTGCAAGTCAGGGTTTGCGCCGCGACGCTCGGTCAGGTCCCTGAGAAAAACGGAAATGACAACACGAACAAAAACTATGCAGCGTTAATTGCTGGCGTCAAACCGGCAAATGCGCACTCGGCCGCAAACACGACAGAACTTGGATTCGAACCGCTTGCCGTACCCTCGGCTGCGCTGTTCGCCGCATGCGCTTCCTGCCGAACTCCGCCAGCTTCGGGCTCGGGGAGAAAATGCTGCTGTGATTTCTTCTATCTTTCTGATGACAGACGAGCTGAAGCCATAGAGAAAAGCTTGCAAATGGAAAACTGGAGCACGATAAGGAACGGCAATCAGCTCATCATTACATTGAAAATTCGCCACTTACAAGATCCTGATTTCCGAAACGCGCTGCAGGATATCGTGCATGAACTACGGCATGAGATGAGCGGCGCAGGCGCGTCGATGGCCTGCTATTAACAATAATACTGCCCGGGCTCATCGCTTCTATAGGATGCCCTTAAGGATTTACACCTTGCAAGCAACGGGTAATAAAGTGTAGGGCGACAATAAGCGAAGCGCATTGCGCCGTATGGAAACTATTCAACCCTCCCAATCACATCGAGTAATCTACAGTCAGCATCTCCAGGAGGTGGCCGCTGGGATCGCGGAAATAAACGCCGCGTCCGCCATCATTATGATTGATGCTCATGTTTTCCGGCTCAAAGGGACCGCTGCCATACTTGATATTTTCGGCCTTGAGGCGTCCGAATATCTCGTCGAATTCCTGCTCGCTAACCTTGAAAGCATAATGATGAGATTCGAATTTCTCCCTGTTGTCGAAATCCAGGGATAACGTATCGTTCACCTTTACAACAACGAAGTGCGAGAACTCGCCAAAATAGTCGAAGCCAAATATTCTCGAATAGAACCTGGCCGACTCCGTCTTGTTATGCGAAGGCACAATGGTATGATTAAGCGTGATTGTCATGTGTAAGACTCCCATTCGAATAGACAATGCGGGAATCTCACCTTACCCCCAACCGTTGCGGGTATCAAGCAAGCCCCAGGCATATTCCATGCATGCCGTGGTCAGGCTGAGCTCTTTTATTGCCAGCCACCCCTTAATGAAAGAATTCGAAAAACTTCAGGGCCTTCTCTCCCGATCCGCTTTGCTGCTGCGCGAAATAGAAAACATCAACCAGATTCCGCCGACCGACGCGAACAGGTAACCGAGCAGTCCGAAGAAGGGCAATCCCAGCAGGGTCGGACCACCTGATACAGTCATGACGATGGACGAGCTGACGATAATCGCCGCCACGACGATGCCGACGGTGAGCCGGCTGGCGGCGCCGTCCAGCTGGGCGCCCAAATGCTTGAGAGGCAAAACGTCAACCTGAATATCCAGCTTGCCGCGGCGGGCGGCTCGCAACAACCGGGTGAGATCTCGGGGCATATCAGCTAGCAGGCTGGCTATCTGGGTTGCCGTCCGCATGCTCCGTTTCGCCATTGCCGACGGAGCATAGTGAGCACTTATCGCATCGCGAAGAACGGGCAACGCTTCGCCGGCCATATCCAGATCCGGATCGAGCTCTCGTCCCATGCCTTCGAGCGTAATGAAGGTCTTGACGAAGAGCGCCAAGTCCGGCGGCAAATGAAGCTGATGCCCACGCAGGATGCCTACCAGATCGGATAGCATGAAGCCAAGCCTAAGCTGTTTCAATGGCACGCCGAGATATTGGTCGACGAACGCCTGAATTTCGGCCGTCAGTGTTTCTTCATTAACCTCCCCGTCTACTGCCCAGTCGAGTAGCACATCGGCGACCTGTGCGGGTTCATGTTGCACCAAACCCAGCAAAAGCTGGATAAGCTGGCCCCTTCGATCCTCCGTAAGCCTCCCGGTCATGCCGAAGTCGATCAGGGCGATGCGATTGCCCGGTAAATAAAACACATTGCCAGGATGCGGGTCGGCGTGGAACACCCCATCCAGGACGATCATCTTTACCACTGCGGCGACACCACGCCGGGCGAGAATCTTTCGGTCAAAACCGGCACGATCGACAGCAGCGAGATCACGGCCGGGGATGCCTTCGATATAGTCCTGCACGCACACCCGCTCGCCCGTCCATTGCCAGTAGACTTTGGGGATAACAATGATGGGAAGCGGGGGGTGAAGTTCGGCCAAGGCTTCAGTAGCGCGATCATCCGGAGGACTCTCATCGCGCGGGTGAACAGGTCCGGTGTATTCCACGAAATTGGACGCGATGCGTTCTGCGCTACGACATTCAGCTGCGAAATCAAGCTCTCCCCGAAGCGATTGGGTAAATTGCCGAACGATATCCTGCCCGCGAAAATGGCGCAGCTCGGAGTTTCCCGTCTCGATCAGTTCGGCCAGCCTTGAGAGCCAGCGCAAATCAGCCTCGATGACCGCCCGGATGCCGGGTCGGCGCACCTTCACTATCACCTCGGTGCCATCTTCCAGGCGGGCACGGTGCACTTGTGCAATCGAACCCGTTGCCAGGGGCTGTGGATCGAACGCAACAAATACCTCCTCGGGCGCGGCGCCAAGGTCTTCGGTAAGTTGCCGATGGATCTCGGGATAAGGAGAGGGGGGAGTGCTGTCCTGCAACTTGCTGAATTCGGCGATCCACTCGGGATCGAAGAGATCAACGCGGGTCGCGAGAATCTGGCCCAGCTTGACGAAAGTCGGCCCCATCTCCTCAAGCGCCCGGCGCACGCGAGCGTGGGGTTCGAGCTGAGCCAATTCGCTCGCTTCATTCCAGCGCAATACGCGGCCGGTCCGCTCCAGCGCATTGGCGAGCCCCATTCGCCGCACCATATCGCCGAAGCCGTAACGGATGAGTATAGATGCGATCTCGTGCAAACGTCCGAGGTCTCGTGCCGCCATAATTGCCTGCCAGAAGAGCATCAGCGATCCTTCCAATACATTTGTGTCATAAATTTACCGTAGTCTCGTAAAGGTCATTTCATTTCATCAGTATTGGTAGTCTCACCGGCTTAATCTCGCAGCAGCCTGGCAACGTTATCGTATAACCAGGCCGTTAGCGCCTGAGCATTGGCGCCATGGTGGATCTCGCGATGACAATTGGGACAGAGCGCAACCGCATTCGATACCGCGTCCGCTCCGCCCTCCGCCAGTTGCCGGACATAATGCAATTCGAGGTAAGGCAAACCGTCGGCGCCATTAAACGGAGCGGGCTGCTCGCAGCATTCGCAAATTTCCCCCGCTTGCCGTAAAACCCAGGCCTTGACTGCGGTATCCCGCTGAAACTGCGTGATTGCTATGCGTCTGGCCTTTGGGCTGGGATTACCGTTCGGCTTGGGGAGATTTTTTCGCCGGGCTTCTTCTCGCACGGTGATCTCGAAGGCAGCGACGGCCGCCGCCTTTTGACCGTCGAGCTGGGTAAATAATTTTTCGATCTGGTCCGCAACGTCAGCATCGACATTTTTTGCAGGCTTGAGGCCGGTCAACCAGCTGCGCCCCATAAGCGAGAGTATGTATGAAATGTTCTGCATCCGATTTTCGAATGCCTTTTCGCTTCGGCCGAACCGCTGCGCCAGTTTCCTGTAGTACTGTTTCTTTGCGATCAGCTGGCCTGCACGCTCTTTGCGCTGCATCTCGACATAGCATTCAACTGACGCCTTCAGTTCTTCGTTGCTCCAACCGTCACTCATGCACGTACGTATTGAACATAATAATATCTTTGCTGGTTTACAGTCGGGCGCTTTAGCGCTTCTTGTTGCGCTACCGCAAATGTACACTGACCAGGCAGGTACCGGTAAATTCCCCGGTTTTAGAATCACCGTCCCGAGAGCTACGGCTAGGCCGATGGCCGTGCCAGTGCTTGGGTGACGCTATACCAGTGCCTGGACAGCCAATCGCATCAATTGACCAATATCTTACACAACTTGACGCATCTGTGAATGATCAACAGTCCTTGATGCCCATCTTATCCTGTATCAAATCCTGCATCACGTTTCGCCAGCAAATGCTTTCCAAGTCGCTATTCATTTACTGATGTGTCTGTGTAAATTGCCTCTGCAATAAGTGCGGCACCGCACAGAACCCGGCAACTTCCTATCCGCAAAATTAGTGTGTACTTCTATCTTGTTTTCGATACCCGGAAAAAAAAACAGACAACGGTTTTAACAAAAAGAGGGAGATTTTTAGCTGATGCTATTATTCTCTTACTTGAATGGAGCTACCATGAAACGTTACCGGATATTTAATTCAGCTGCTAAATTTATAGCGGCACTTTGCGTGACTGTCGGCTTGACTATTGGTTTAAGTGGCGCTGTTCATGCACAGGACGGGGCATCTGGACAGGATGCTTCAGCTCCAGCCGGAAAATCCGCTGTCGGAGCAAAAAAATATTTGCCGTGTGGCGGCCCCAGCGTAATTCAATGCCCGCAGGGCCTGTCGTGCGTTGATGATCCCGGGGATAAGTGCGACCCTACCAAAGACGGCCTTGAGTGTCCCGGAAAATGCGTGGCCGGTGCCGGGGGAGAAAGCAAATTCAAGCAGCCCTGCGGTGGACCCAGCAGGATCAACTGCATCGGTGGCATGGTGTGCGTGGATGACCCGTCCGACAACTGTGATCCCACCAAAGATGGTCTTGATTGCAAGGGAATGTGTGTGACCAAGCCCTATTAAATCCACCTGGTATGCGGTTGTTGCATATGATGCAGCGGACGGATGAGATCGAGCTAGTGTAATTGACCTCATCCGTCCTTTGGAGCGTTTTGGTTAACCGCAACGGGAATTACTACTAATGGATGAAGAGTGTAGGTATAGCGTCCCTGAATCCCTGATTTACCGGTTGATGCCGTAGCGGTTGCTGCTATGCCTGCCTATGCGGCATTGACTACCCGCACCGGAAGATTCATCGGGATGTGAATCGACCCTGATTCAGCTTGATGTATCCACTACAAAAATCAAGCTATAAACAGGGGATTTCTTGGCGTCCCCAAGGGGATTCGAACCCCTGTACTCACCGTGAAAGGGTGATGTCCTAGGCCACTAGACGATGGGGACTGAAGGACTTTAAACAAATTGCAGTCAGTTTGCGATATTGCCGGAAACTGGTGGAGGTAAGCGGGATCGAACCGCTGACCTCTTGCATGCCATGCAAGCGCTCTCCCAGCTGAGCTATACCCCCGACAAAATGAACGCGAATTATACTGAGCCGTCCAATTCCAGTCAATGCAAAGCCACAGTATAGTGTAAAGCAGATCAACGATATGCTGTATTTTGCCGTCCGCGCGGGATCAGGCAGGAAAATTTGCCAACTGGTTATCCATGCGCTTTAGCGTTTCTTCCCTGCCGAGTATTTCGAGCACTGCGTTTATTGAAGGAGTCTGCGCTATACCTGCCACCATTACTCGCAGCGGCATGGCCACTTTGGGCATTTTCACACCGTGGCCCTTGGCGGCGGTCTTGATAGCGTCGTTGATTGCATCGCTTTCCCATTCGATAACAGCAAGTTTCTGCCTCAGATCGAGAATAACCGGTTTTACCTCGGCGGTAAAATGTTGCGCCTTGAGTTCCTCAACGGGTTCCAGCGCGCGAAAGAAATAGACTGCAGCGTCGGCCAATTCCGCTACGGTATTGACCCGTTCCTTGAGCAGATTCACCACGCCCGTGAGACTCGGCACACTTTGCCCTGAAGTGTTGCAACCATCCGCTTCAAGAAAAGGCCGAACCAGTTCCGCCAGCCGCGCATTGTCGACAGTCTTGAGATATTGCTGGTTGAGCCACTGCAATTTTTCCGGATTGAACTTGGCCGGAGAACGGTTGATCGCCGAAAAATCGAACCACTCAACCAGTTGTTCGCGGCTGAATATTTCTTCGTCACCATGCGACCAGCCCAGCCGCGCCAGATAATTTATCAGCGCCTCGGGCAGATAACCATCTTCGCGGTACTGCATCACTGAAACCGCGCCATGGCGTTTGGACAATCGCTCGCCATCGGGCCCCAGTATCATCGGCACATGGGCGTATTTCGGCAACGGCGCGCCAAGTGCTTTAAGAATATTGATCTGACGTGGCGTGTTATTGACGTGATCGTCGCCACGGATCACATGGGTGATATTCATATCCAGGTCATCAATCATCACGCCAAAGTTGTAAGTCGGCACGCCGTCGGCGCGCAACAGCACGAGGTCGTCCAGTTCGCTGTTGGCTACGGTAATCTGACCCTTGACCAGGTCATTAAATGTTACCTCTCCTTCCAGCGGATTCTTCAGTCGCACCACCGGCTTCACCCCCGCAGGCGGCGTTTGCTTTGAATCGCGCCAGCGCCCGTCGTACCGGGGCTTCAGCCCCGCCGCACGCTGCTGCTCGCGCATCGCGTCCAGCTCCTCCCTGCTGCAATAGCAGTGGTATGCCTTCCCCGCCCGCAACAACTGTTCCGCCACTTCGTGATAGCGAGCCAACCGCTGCATCTGGTAAAACGGCCCTTCGTCGTAATCGAGCCCCAGCCAGGCCATGCCGTCAAGTATCGCCTGAGTGGATTGCGCAGTGGAGCGTTCGAGATCGGTATCTTCTATGCGCAGAATGAATTTACCGCCGTGCCTGCGGGCATAAGCCCAGGAAAACAATGCGGTGCGCGCACCGCCAATGTGGAGATAACCGGTGGGACTGGGAGCGAAACGGGTACGAATCATGAGGGGATACAAAATGCCGGTTGGAAAGCGCGAACGCGAAAGTGCTCTATTTTACGCGAGCCTGTCGTTCGGTGTTGAGTCATTCACTGGCGCAACAGCTTGTATAGGGAACGTGCACGTTGAGTGCGTTGACCGGAATCCGCGATTTATGCTCTAATTGCGCCTCCCTCAGCGGTTATTCAAACAAACCCAGCGGGCGGTTAACTCAGCGGTAGAGTGCCACCTTCACACGGTGGAAGCCACTGGTTCGATCCCAGTACCGCCCACCAATAGTCCAGGACGATCTCGATTTCATCGACTTTAACTCGCGCGCCTGCTACCTGATTGCACTTAACCTCATGGTCTGCTTGCGCGAGAAATCTCCCAGCCCCTTCATTGTCACCAGTCCGTCATTATTTTCATGCGCGCGGGGATTGGCCCATCCCTCCCAGCAGTTGCGAGGTGAACAATCCGTTTCTATCCTTCTCCCATCATAAGCCAGATCGAACAGATCCTCGGCGGGTAATGCCGGCGACATGAATCATCGTCCATTGGAATTCAAACTGATCCGAACCGTCACCAGCAGGCGCTGGTCGAAGACGAACTCGTGCGAGGTGCCGAGGTGTGCTCAAAAGTGACAGATTTGAGGTGAACCGGCAAGAGATTCACGCTCCGCTCTATGAGAGGCTCGAAAAGTGCAACTCCTCCGGCCTACTCGCCCAGTGATGCGGTTGAATATCCTTATGTGACTTTACGGGGGCCGCTACCGTTGGGCAGGTTGTGATTGGACGTGGTATTGCCGAACACGGTCGGGCCATAGTTAAACGCCACCAACGCGATATAGCCGCCGAAAGTCGTGAAAATGTGCTCCACCTGGCCGGTATTGGACGCCACGCAAGCCCGTCCATATTGGCCCCGGTGAAGTTGGTCCCGTAAATGTAGGTACTCTCGACACTAGCGGCGGAAAATTCATATTCTGTCGACATAGTTAACCGGCGCATGATCTGCCAATGGCCTTGGGGGTTCCTCAAAGATCTTTAGCGGTGTAAAAAAGGAGTTTTCTTTGGCCTCGGTTTGCGGCTCCGTAAGCAACTGTAATAAACCAACATGGCGAAATCCCAATACTTCAGGCGGAAGCAGTGCTGCTGCATCTTTATTGTCAACAACACGATGGATCGGTAGTGTTTGCAGGGACGTAACAAATGCTTCGTTTCCCACCCGTGGTGATCCAAATGTATAAACCGCCCGCGGTTTATATCGCGATGCCGCCAAGGTGGCAAGCGCTCCGCCTAAACTATGACCGGTATAGAAGATCGGGCAGACAAGCGGAGAGAGCTCTTTCTCAATCTTATCCCACACCGAGTCAAGCGCCTTTTTAAAACCCTTGTGAATCCCTATTTCGTTTCGGTCCCATGGAAGTATTCCACATTCAAAGTCGGTAACATAATCCCTGTTGCTATCGGTACCTCTGAATATCAGAATTGCAAAGGAAGGTGAAACGATGGGTTCAACGAGCATTGCATGAGTATCCATTTCCGGTGAAGCAAAAAAGGCACGCTGTTTCAATCCCGCCTTTTCCAAAAAGCGCGCTCGGGTCGGCTGCGGAGCCGATATCACTTCCTCGATATCTTGTCGATAAATCAATCTGCTGAGCTCCGCGAGCCACAGCGCATTGGTGCGACTGTACTCATGGGCTGCCTCAGGTTCAAATGGTGGGAATTCCCTGCGAGAAAAGAAGTCAGTCGCCCCTCCCGGGTTCAAGAGGTCTTGCCATGTTGTCGTTAACATCGTTCAAACCTGGGAGTAGAAATTTCTATCGACATTAAGAGGGTATGTACCTTCACCATCTGATATCCAAACAATCTTGCATGTTTAAGTCTTGGGTCCCCTATAGGGGCAATAGGTTGGATCAGGCAAGACCCCGCGCTTGAGATTTTCATGCAACACGCGTAATCCCATCTATTTTGTCCCCTGCCATCAGGTTGCCCCGCATATTGTTGGTGATTTAATTGATACACTGTTGATTTCGAGGCAAGAGGTGTCATGAACATTTATCTCATTTCTCAGTATGAGAATACAGGTTTTAACACCTACGATACCGCTGTTGTCATTGCGGAATCCGAGGAGGCGGCACGGCTCACTCATCCCTCTGGCGAAGAGGAGTGGATTGACGAATCCTGGGCGGATCCGGAAGACATTGAAGTAGAACTATTAGGGGAGGCGGTGGAGGGCTCACGGGCCGGCGTAGTGTGCGCCAGTTTTCATACTGGCTGAAATAACTCTGAGCCCTGTATTAGTTGTGCTGCGTTCCACCCCAATGTTCGCCAAGCGCATCAGTATTGCCGGTGGCAAGGGCTTTGGCCAGCCCGTAAGTACACTGGATGGCGCTATCCGAGCCTATCCCAATATTCCACTTCCACAATGTCGACCTTGAGCAAGGTTAAGTCCGGATCATCCAGTCCGTTTGGAAACCAGGGCTTTATCTCTGGAGTCCACAAGTCTTTCATTTTGTCGTTGTCATGTACGAATTGCGCACTGCCTGATATGGAAAGGTAATCCTGCTTGTCCGTGCGGACATAGCAAAGGTTGACTTGCCACTGCCGCTGCCCTTCCACAAACTTTAGTGACGATTGCGAGGTAAAAAACCAGAGATTACCTTCGGCATCGAGTTGCATGGTCGACATGGGGCGACTGCGCAGGGTGCCGTCTCTCTCCACGATGGTCAGCATTGCGAATTTTGTATCCCCTACCATTTCAGCCACTTTTTTTAATGCGGCATCGTGTTGCTCTTCAATTTGCATGATGGTTCCTTTTTATATTGAATGATGAGGTTTGGTAAATCAGGATTTTCTTGTTTTCCTGACGCTTCAGGTTGCTGTATAACCACAAGGTCAGGCACTTTACACTAGCGCTGTGAGGGCGGGCCATGCCAGCAATTCTGTAAGCTTTATATTCGTGCGCGTTCGGTGCATTACTATGCCGTGTCGTACCTCATGAAAATTTTCACCTCCAACTCGTTCGTTGGGCATCTCTGAACAAATCTTCCACAAAGTGCTGGGCTGGCGGCTTAGCTGGTAAAATCGGGAACGCCCGTCGCATGTCGAAGGTGACGCCTCGCAATTCTACTAGTGCAACTCATCATTTGGTTATGCTCGCGCCTTACCAACGCAACATCGCAAAGCAATATCGCTGATATTCGGTTGCGGCTAATGTGTCGTGTTGTTGCGTAGTTTTGATGGGTTGCACTACGCTCTACCCATCCTACCCAAGCTGCATACCCGTTAAACTGAGAATGGTGCATAGGCATATTGTAAGATATATGCAGTGGGGGAAACCTGCATGAGTATGAGCATCTCAAGAATTCTGCAATATCTCCTGCTCTTGCTCGGCGGCTTTTTCGCCCATGCGCTCCCGCTTGCGCCCGCATCGGCACAAAACTCCATTGATATCGAGTTCAAAGACAACGGCCAAACTGTCAGGACTCTGCCCCTGAATGATCTTCGCGCTATCGCAACCGTGGTTTCGATAAAGGTTTTTGAAGTGCACGAAAAAACGGAGCGTATTTATCGCGCTTTGCCAGTTCGACCTGTATTTGACAAGGTATTCGGGAAAGATTGGGAAAAGGCGCAGGAGATCATCTTCACGTCCATCGACGGGTATCAGCCCAGCATTCCGGTGGTGAAGTTGCTCGCACACGACGCTTATTTCGCTTTCCCGCACGAGGACGGCATGCCATTTACATTGACTAACAGGCTGCAAAACAATGAAGTCGTGCAACTCGGCCCGCTCTACCTGGTCTGGGACAATATCAAGTCAAAAGAATTACTCGATGCCGGCGCATCGGATATGCCCTACCAGATCAAGCGCGTCGAGCTTAAATTCGTTGCGCCTTTTCCAAATATGGTTCCCCCGGCAGGATCATCAGCGAAGGCGCAGCGCGGATTCATGCATTTTCGCCAGCACTGCATGGCATGCCACACCATTAATGGTGAAGGCGGAGGTAAAGCGCCGGAACTCAATTACCCGGTAAGCGTGACAGAATATATCAAACCCGAGTATTTGAAGCGCTGGATTGTAAGTCCGCAGAGTATCCGGTACAACACAACGATGCCAGGGATTACCGGCGCGATCCTCGACCGTGAAACGGCCACTGAAGAACTCATTGCCTATCTCAAGGCGATGAGCAATGCCAAGCGTATTCCGGCGAATCAATGAGGGGATTTTTTACTTTTAAGTCCGAAAATGCCGCTTCCTCGACGATTTGTGCACTCACCGGATAACAAATCATCAATTATTGAGCAGTTATTACCTCACCGACCTGTTAGTGGTTGAATCCCTCATCCCAGCACCCCTTTCGGCCATTTACGACTGGGTGCATACTAATGTTGTCTGCGAGGTGCTTCCTTTCGTGGAAAATTAATAGCAGAGGAGACAGTCATGCAGCTTTTGTTAATAGTCGGTATTGCCGCCGCCATCGCTGCCGTGGCATTTGCTCTGCAGAACAGCATACCAGTGACAGTCACTCTGGGTTTATGGACCTTCGATAGCTCTCTAGCCATGGTATTGCTGCTCGCGATAGGCATCGGCGCCGTTATAGCGCTATTGGTATCCTGGCCGGGCATAATCAAGAATGTCTGGAAAGGCTCGCAACTACGCCGCAGGGTCAACAAGCTGGAAGATGATAAGGCCGCGCTGGAGCGTCGCGTCACTCAACTGGAAGAAGAGCTGATGAGAATAAGCCCCGAACCGATACCGGAAGAGCCCACCCGTTTTCTCGGACTGAAGTCAATATTATTAGGTAGCGAAGCCGAGAAACCGAAGGAGTAAGTGGGCTCAATTACATTTTTTCATGCATCTATGTGACTTGGGTGCTCCGTGCGCTGCTTGTGTTGCCGCGAGCAGCAGCATCCGGCGGGTAGAACCCGCCCTACTCTTAAGATGATGCTGGAATAGCAGAAATAATGGATTCGCTGCCGATGGGATCAACTGGTAGGTCGGGCTATGCCCGACATCGTTTCTTGATCATCGGGAGCAGCCCAACCTGACGTCAAACATTCATTCGGGATGGCCTGATTTCTAAATCGCCAAATAGTTGGATTGACAGCCATCCGGCGGGTAGAACCCGCCCTACTCTTAATATGATATTGGAATAGCAGAAATAATGGATTCGCTGCCGATGGGATCCACTGGTATCGATCAACTGGTAGGTCGGGCTCCGCCCGACATCGTTTCTTGATCATCGGGCGGAGCCCGACCTACCGTCAAATATTCATTCGGGATGGGCCGATTCCTCAATCGCCAAATAGTTTGCCATCAACTTCGCCCTCGGCAATACCCCAATCCGGTGGATAAACGCCTGCCGTCACGAAACGATGAAACGTGGAATAAGGCCAATCTGCGGCGCACTTGGCTAAGCCGTGTTTAACTGGATTCCAGTGGATGTAGTCCAGATGGCGGGTCAAGTCGTTGTCATTGCGGATGAAGTGTTCCCAATATCGGGGCTGCCAGAATCTTGTCTCAGGGGCCAAGCCCAAATTGTGCCGCGTCGCCCGTTTTATCTTTGCCCATCGTATCGGATAATCAGCATCATCTTCAGGCAAGCTCCAAATACAATGCAAATGATCCGGCAGCAATACCCATGCATCAATTTTAAACGGGTGCTCCTTGCGCACTGATTGTAGTGCCGCGTGCAGCGCAATGCGTGCAGCCTCTTGAGTAAATATGGGTTCTCGCCCAGCGGCCACCACGGTAAAGAAATAGGTTCCTCCGGCCTCTTGATGGCGGCGGTAATTTGGCATGGTGGTTTGTTTGATAGATCGGCAGTGTTCGGCGGGTAGAACCCGCCCTACCAGGCTGTGATGCAGGTCATCTGGTAGGTCGGGCTCCGCCCGACATCATTCGTTACCGCAAATCTGATCTGCTTGCTGAAAAAAATATTGTACAGTGATTGATATGGCAGGTGAACTGACTGAAGACCAGGCTTTCCAAAGGTATCCTTTGTCTCGCATTTGACCCGTGAGCTTTGATTACGAGCTTAGTGCTTTTACCTCTTCCTTCATATTCAGAATATTGGAATGCATGATGTCTGACTCTGATCCGTATGCCGAGGATGAACCGCCGTTCGTGCAACCACCCTTGAAAGCAAAAAAAGGCCGGGGTGCGGTTTCCAATTTGCAGGGACGTTATGAGCTATTGACGCGCGAAACTGTCGACGATGGCTGGTCTCAAGGTAATGTTGGGGAACGCTCCGGGGCCGACGTTGAAGCAGATTTCCAGGCGGATGGCGGTATCGACGTCGATGCGGGGACCGATCCCGTCCCAACCTGGAAGACTCAAGTGATCGAGGAACGAGCCAAAACGATCCTGAGCCGCAATCAATCCCCCGATGTTCCGTTCAGCATCTCGCTCAACCCTTATCGCGGCTGCGAGCACGGCTGTATCTATTGCTTCGCACGGCCCACGCACAGCTATCTCGGCCTGTCACCGGGGCTGGATTTCGAGAGCAAGATTTTCGCCAAGGTCAATGCGCCCGAGTTGCTGAGGCGCGAGCTGGCAAAAGCGTCTTATATACCTGAGCCGATTGCGCTTGGCGTCAATACCGATGCCTACCAGCCTTGCGAGCGCGAGCTGCGGCTGACGAGGCGCGTGCTGGAGGTGCTGTATGAGTGCGAACATCCGGTAGCGCTGATCACGAAATCGTCATTAATCGAACGCGACATTGATTTACTCGCGGACATGGCATCCCGTCGGCAAGCAATGGCAGCGGTAACCATCACCACGCTCGACCCGGCGGTGGCCCGTACCCTGGAACCGAGGGCAGCGGCGCCCGCCCGCCGTTTGCGTACTATTCGCACGTTGACGGATGCCGGGATTCCGGTAGGGGTCAGCGTCGCGCCGATAATCCCCTTCGTTACCGAACCTGATCTCGAACGCATATTGGCGGCTGCGGCGGAAGCCGGAGCCATCAATGCAGGCTACGTTATGCTGCGCCTGCCGTGGGAGGTGAGTCCGCTATTCCGACAATGGCTTGAAGCCCACTTTCCCGACCGCGCTGCCCGTGTGATGAACCGGGTGCAGGATATGCGCGGGGGGAAGGATTATGACGCCAGTTTCGGCAAGCGCATGCACGGGGAAGGCATCTGGGCTGACGTGATTCGCCAGCGCTTCGAGAAAACGGTTGCGCGCTTGGGCATAGGTATCCGTTCAGGTCGCTTCAAGGGGTTGGATAGCTCCAGTTTTCGCCCACCTTCGGTTGCCTCGGCAGTTGCGCCGGCTGAGGCAACTGCCAAGAGCGGCTCTTCAGGGGCAAAAAAAATGAGGGTGGAGGCAAAAAGCGGTAAATCAGGCGGCCAGCGTGAGCTTTTTTAAGGAATCCATCCCAGGCTCAGCTCTTGAGTTGCGTCCATACTTTTGATGGGTTTTGATGGGTTGCGCTTCGCTCTCCACCCACCCGGCCAAAGCTGCTGTCCTTATAGATTATCCAGCTATGCTATTGGCTCCAGGGGCTGCATTTCCGAGGGTGGCTGCGCCGATTCGATGGATTCCAGCCTCATCCACAAGCATTTACCTTTGCTTTCACGCTCGATGCTTTCCAGTTGCAGTGCGTGAGCTTCCAGCTCTTCCGGGGTAGGCGGTAGCACAGTCAAGTGAAGTTCGCTCAGGCTGATGGCAAAATCCAGCGCGGACGGCATTTCCAGATCCATCAGCAGGCTGTCCTGCCCGCGTGTCATGGCGAGGTACACTTCTGCCAGCAACTCCGCATCCAACAGCGCACCATGCAGCGAGCGCCTGGTGTTATCAACGGCGTAGCGTTCGCATAGCGCATCCAGGTTGTTTCTCTTGCCGGGATACAGCTCCTTGGCCATCTTTAAGGTATCCGTTACCGAATGGCAGCATTTACCTAGAGGTTGCAACTCGGCCAGGCCCAGCTCATGATCCAGGAATGCGACGTCGAAAGACGCGTTGTGCATGATCAGCTCGGCGCCGTCGATGAACTCAAGCAACTCGTGGACTACGTCACAGAATTTTGGCTTGTCCTGGAGAAATTCCGTCGTCAATCCGTGTACCTGCAATGCGCCCGCCTCGCTATCACGTTCGGGATTGAGGTAATAATGGAAGCGGCGGCCCGTCAATCTCCGGCTCAGCATCTCCAATGCCCCGATTTCAATAATACGGTGGCCCAGCCTCGGTTCCAGGCCGGTGGTTTCAGTGTCGATAAAAATCTGGCGCATAGGGTCAAGTCTGAGTCTGTGGCGCAAAAACCGTTAAAAATAAGCTATTTCCATAGACTTTCGTTAATTTCGCACTTCTCCGCAGCGCTGGGCGATCCGTCCAGATTTTCAAGTACACACTCCACCCCCCGGTTGGCAAGCTGATCCGCCTGTTCGTTGCCCTCATGGCCGGAGTGTCCGCGCACCCATAACCATTCGATGTTGTGGCGTTGCGTGAGCAGATCGAGCTCTCTCCATAGATCGTCATTTTTTACCGGTTTCTTGCTCGCAGTACGCCAATCGCGCTTTTTCCAGGAATGTATCCATTCGCTGATGCCTTTCTGCACATATTGAGAATCGGTATGCAAACGCACGTTACATCTCTGTTTTAGTGCTTCAAGCGAGCGGATCACCGCAAGCAGTTCCATGCGGTTGTTGGTCGTCAGTTTTTCACCGCCGAACAGCTCCCGCCTGTGCCCGTTGTATTGCAGTAACGCACCCCAACCGCCAACACCGGGGTTACCCTTGCAGGCGCCGTCGGTAAATATATCAACCACACCCGCGCAATCTGGCTTCACTCCCTGCCTTCCGCTGACATCTTGATGCGCGCGGCCCTGCGCGGCTCGCTGCCTGTCGTACCTTTTATCTTCTGCGCAACCGGGGCCATGCTTCCTCTTCTTGCACGCACTTCTTTCCACTCGGGCTTGATGACGCGCATACCATGGACGCGCTTTACGGCGTTCAGAAAATATACGCCTCCGGAAAATCGCCACCAGCGGCTACCCGCCGCCTCCATGAAATAAAACCGCGTCAGCCATTTTTCCTGGCTGAACGGCGGCGCATAACAGCATAGCCGGTCTTCGGTAATCTCGAAATCCAGCAGCGTCAACCAATCCTTGAGCCGTGGCAACGCAATAAAATTGCCGCGCCAGGGAAAGTTGCCCTCCTTGGGCGCCCCGAAAAGCCCGCGCACGCCCCACAAACTGCGTGGATTGAAGCCACAGACGATAACCTGCCCCTCAGGTATCAACACTCGGTGCACCTCACGCAGGATCTGATGCGGATTGGAGCTGAATTCGAGCACATGGGGAATCACCACCAGATCGATGCTGTTCGTTTCAATCGGCAAGAAATCAGGCGCTGCAAGCACTTCAGCGCTCCCTTCCGTTGCCGCGCAAAACTGGAACGGTATACGGTTGGTGCGCAAAAAGTCATATTGCGGAAATCCGATTTGCATGGCATTGTAGCCAAACACATTTGCCACAGCCTTGTCGAAATAGTTTTGCTCCCGTTCCAACAGATATTGGCCGAGGCAGGTTTCAAACCATTCCTGTGTATTTTTTTGAGGCATATATAATGTCTAGGGTGGCCGAAGCTCAAGAATTAAGCCAATTAAGCGATACGGAACACTATCGCAGGTAGATCAATAGGCTAATTGGCTAGCCAATCACCTTATCTTTGAACACGACGCCGAGCTATCGATTTTCCATCCTGGCTCACTCAACCGCCCGAACTATCATGACTACGCCATATATCGTTCCGATCCGTGCATTCACCGATAATTATATCTGGGTCATCCGCGACCATTGCCACGCTGCTGTCGTCGATCCGGGCGATGCCTCCCCTGTACTGGATTACTTGAGGCACGAAAAACTGAAGCTCATCGCGATTCTCAACACTCACCACCACCAGGACCACTCAGGAGGAAATGCAGCGTTGCTGCAGGAATTTACGGTGCCGGTTTACGGCCCGGAGAAGGAATCGATTCCTACGCTGACTCATCGCCTCAGAGAATACACCGAAAAAGAAAAGGAAGAGGGTAACGTCTATCTTTCGGAGTTCTCGCTCAGCCTCAAGGTGCTGGACATCCCCGGCCATACTGCCGGGCACATTGCCTATTATGGCGCAAACCTGCTGTTTTGTGGAGACACGTTGTTCGGTTGCGGCTGTGGACGATTATTCGAGGGCACCGCACGACAAATGGTCGATTCCCTGGAAAAACTGGCTGATTTACCCAAAGACACACTGATCTATTGCGGTCACGAATATACACTCAACAATATTCGCTTCGCCAGAATGGTCGAGCCAGGCAACCAGGCGTTGATCGAACGCGAAGCGGCAGCTGTAAAATTACGCGGGCAAAATCTTCCGACTCTCCCCTGCACTATTGCATTGGAAAAAGCCACCAATCCATTCCTGCGCTGCAACGAACCGGAAGTAATCCAAAATGCCAGCAATTATGCCGGCACACCGTTAACCGATCGTATCAGCGTGTTTGCTGCAATCCGTGCCTGGAAGAACCAGTTTTAACGCTCACGACAAATGATCGGCAGAGCAAAGCCTGCAAAAATCAAAGAACTCTCACCACGCCTTGTTGCGCTGAAGCCCAACCCCCGCAGCCAATAAGAAAAGCCTGTATAAACTTGGATACTTGCGCGCATGTGGCCGGGCAGACGAGGGGCCCGGCGTAATAAAAACCCCATGCGGCTCCCAGCCTGAAAACGCGATAAGGACAAGAAGCAATGAGCAAAGCGATGAACGATCGCGTGATTGCATTGTCCAATCGGAGTGCTTTACTCCACTGATGGGCAAACAGACATCTCCTGCGATATAAGGCACAGCTTACCCGACGCCGTTGTGAAACGCCGAAGCAGTCGCGTGAAGCTGGTAAGTTGCGCGAATCGTTCACAGCAGCCCTTTGCAACAGTGCCATCGCTAAAGGAGAACAGATCCTATGAAACCTCTGGAACAGTTACTGCAATGCGGCCAATCCATCTGGCTGGATTCGATCAGCCGTGACCTCATCAATAGCGGAGAACTGCAACGGCTTGTATCGGAAGACAAGCTGCGCGGCCTGACGAGCAATCCCACCATTTTTGAGCAAGCCATTACTCGCGGCAATAGTTACGATGATGCGCTGAGCAAGCTGCTGCAAGCCAACGATAAACAAACCGACAAAGCACTGTTTGAGGCGGTGGCTATCGAAGATATCCGCATGGCGGCCGATGTGCTGCGGCCCGTGTATGACGAAACGAACGGTGGAGACGGCTATGTCAGCCTTGAAGTCTCGCCGCAGCTAGCTCACGATACCGCTGGCAGCATTGTGGAAGCGCGGCGGCTGTGGCAGGCGGTGCAGCGCCCCAATCTGATGATCAAGATTCCCGCTACACCCGAGGGCATTCCCGCAATCGAGCAGCTGACCAGCGAAGGCATCAATGTCAACGTCACCCTGATGTTTTCGCTGAAGCATTACGAAGTGGTGGCACGAGCATATATTGCCGGGCTTGGGCGCGGGACGGCATCCCCTGGTGGAACAAAGCCCTTGCCTGTTTCGGTTGCGTCCTTTTTTGTCAGCCGGGTGGATACCGCGGTCGATGCCCTGCTGGAAAAAATCGGTACACCCGACGCGCTCAATCTGCGCGGCAAGATTGCCATCGCCAACGCCAAGCTCGCTTACCAGCGCTTTCGCGAAGTATTTTATGGTGAACCATTTTCCGCTCTGCGCGACAAAGGCGCACGCGTTCAACGACCCTTGTGGGGCAGTACCGGAACCAAGAATCCGGCATATTCCGACGTGCTTTACCTGGAAAAATTGATCGGCCCCGATACCATCAACACCGTACCACCCAAAACCCTCCAGGCATTCTGCGATCACGGCCGCGTGCACCCGACATTGCAAGAGGATATGGCGCAAGCGAACGCGAGTATCGCACAGCTGGCGCATCTGGGAGTCGATCTTGATGCCATCACCGAAAAGCTTCAGAATGACGGCGTCGCCTCTTTCGCCGCTTCATATGACAAATTGCTTGGCGCAATAAAGGAGAAACGGCAGGATATCCTTGCTGCCTGCAATCACGCAGCCTGAACCACCGCTGTGGGCGGAACGATGGACATTGGAATGATCGGATTGGGGCGCATGGGCGGCCCCATGTCGCAACGGCTACTGCGGGACGGTCATCGCGTAGCCGGTTTCGCCCGCAGCGCGGATACGCGCAAGCGGTTGGGGGAGAAAGGTATAACGACGGCAGGATCGCTCGAAGACCTCGTCGTTAAACTGAAGTCGCCGCGCGTCGTATGGCTGATGATTCCCGCCGGCCCGTCGGTAGATGAAACGATAGCCGAGCTGTTACCGCTGCTGGAACCCGATGACGTCATTATCGATGGCGGCAATTCGAATTATAAGGATACCCAACGCCGCGCCCGGATGCTGAAGACGAGCCGGATCCACTATGTGGATGTCGGCACCAGTGGCGGTGTATGGGGCCTGGAAAACGGCTACAGCATCATGGTAGGTGGCGATGACGAGGTTGTCGCCCAGTTGCGTCCTATTTTCGAGACGCTTGCTCCGGCACCTGATAAAGGCTGGGGGCACGTCGGCCCGAGTGGCGCCGGGCACTTCACCAAGATGGTTCACAACGGCATCGAGTATGGCCTGATGCAGGCCTATGGTGAAGGGTTTGCCCTTATGAACAGCAAGACAGAATTCAATCTGGACTTGCATCAGGTGGCGGAGATATGGCGCGACGGCAGCGTCGTCCGGTCATGGCTGCTCGACCTGACCGCCGCGGCGCTTGCAAAAAATCCGGATCTTGAAGGCATCGCCGCATATGTGCCTGACTCTGGCGAGGGACGCTGGACCGTCGCTGAGGCAATCGATCTCGATGTCGCTGCACCGGTAATCACGCTGGCATTATTGCAGCGGCTGCAGTCGCGCGATCCTGAATCGTTCTCCAACAAATTGCTGTCCGCGTTGCGCAACCAGTTCGGTGGACACGATATAAAAAAAGGATAATTGCGCAATCCTCAATGCGCCCCCTGTGCGCGCCTCCATTGGCTTACGCTGCGCTAATCTTAAGTAGGTCGGGCTCTGCCCGACGTTAACTTTACGATCGTCGGGCAAAGCCCGACCTACTTCTCAATTGTAAAAAGGCGGGCTTAAGCGCCCTGCGCGACTTTGGCCCCAAAGACTTTGCGCGTTATCAAGCTGGAAGTTGACAGGGATCAATCCTAATGTTACTTTTAACATAAATAAGTTGACAAAGACCTATTCCTCACATATTCTTCACACCATGAACGTGAAAAATTAGCACACGCTTTGCAACACGAAGAATAGGAGGTGTAATGATGAATGCGAAACAAATTGTTACTACTTTATCGCTACTCAGCCTTTTTTCCCTGTTGAGCCCTGCCGCATCCGCGGTAGAGGATATTGATATCGTTGCTGCTGCTCAAAATGCCACGACTCGAAGTGACCATGAGGCTGTGGCAGCCTATTACGAAGAATCAGCCCGGGAAATACAGGCAAAAGTGGAAGAACAAAAACAATTGCTTGAAGAATATGAAAGCAAAAGCTACCTATACGGTAGGCAGACCCAGGATCTGCAATCCCATGCCTATGCGCTGGTGCGCAAGTATGAGAAAGAAGCAAAAACCAATATAAAAGAAGCCGCCCTGCATCGGCAGATGGCAGCGAGTGCTGAAGAGAACGGGTACTCCGTCCCTCAATTGGAAAAATTTAGCATTGCGCGCGGACTTCATCCGGCTACCGTTTCTGAATAATAGCGGTAAAAGTAATATATTAAAAACGTAGCAATATCAAATTACCGTCGTCTTAAATTGCATTTCGACTTTCTCGGCTTTTCATGGTGAGCTTTGCTACCGTAACGTAGTCTCGAAGCTGCCCCATAAACTCCTTCTTCCCGAAGCTCCCGCTACGATATCTGTATCTGTTGATCCCCACGCTATCGAGCTGCTCTCCCGGCCTTCACACCGGCGCCCTTGTAACATCGACGCCATGAGACTCCCTATACACTCCTGAACTTGTCAGCCGGGACGCGACCGTTCCTACGAATCGTTGTGCTGCTTTACCCCATGGGTAGAGCTGGCCCTGTGGATTTGTTGCTCGATCGCGGCGGGTGAAACCCGCCCTACTGATCGTTGCTTCATCCTGAGCCGCCAATGCCAGCAAGGTCGTATTTCCAGTGAAACCCACCCTCGGATCGTTGCTTTGTCCTGGCGGGTAAATCCTACACTGCCGATTGTTGCTGATGGGGCGGGTAAAACCCGGAATATTTTTGTAAAGAGGGCTTACTCATGCGTAACTTTTTCGGTTGTTCACCTACCGAACCGAACCCGAGGAAGGATTCGGGTTAACATACTCATCCATGAATCTGCTTAAAGCCCTCGCTACCGTCAGCGGAATGACGATGATATCCCGTATCCTGGGATTCGTTCGGGATGTGCTCATTGCCCGTATTTTTGGTGCAGGCGTTGCAACTGATGCTTTTTTTGTAGCCTTTCGCATTCCCAACCTGCTGCGCCGATTATTTGCTGAGGGCGCGTTTTCACAGGCATTCGTGCCAATACTCGCGGAATACAAAAACCGCCGCACACCCGAGGAGACACGTGAGCTAATCAATCAAGTTGCGACACTGTTGTCCATCGCCTTGTTTTTAGTCACGACCATAGGCGTCATTGCTGCGCCCCTCATAATTTATGTGAGCGCACCAGGCTTTAGCGCCAGCCCGCAGAAATTCGCATTAACAGTGGAACTGCTGCGTATCACGTTTCCGTACATTCTGTTCATCTCGCTTGTATCACTGGCAGGGGGCATCCTCAATACCTTCGGACGGTTTTCCGTACCGGCGTTAACCCCGGCATTGCTCAACTTGTCGTTCATTGGCTGTTCACTGTGGCTGGTTCCGCTAGTGGACCCGCCGGTACTGGCGCTCGCATGGGCAGTATTCATTGGTGGGGTACTCCAGTTAGCCTTCCAGGTACCGTTTCTCATGCGTATCAAATTATTGCCACGTCCGCGCCTCAGGTCGAGAGACAACGGCGCATGGCGCGTCATCAAGCAAATGGGGCCAGCCGTGTTCGGCGTATCGATCGGCCAGATCAGCCTGTTGATCAATACGATATTCGCTTCTTTTCTTGTCACCGGCAGCGTTTCCTGGCTCTACTATGCCGATCGTTTGATGGAATTTCCCGCAGGCCTGCTAGGGGTGGCGCTTGGAACGATATTACTGCCGTCGTTGTCGCGGCACTATGCGGATAACAGCACTGAAGAATATAGTCGCCTGCTGGATTGGGGCCTACGCTTGACCGTGCTTTTAACGCTGCCGGCGGCGTTGGCATTGGCACTGCTTGCAACGCCGCTCATCACCACCCTTTTTTATCACGGCGAATTTTCTGCCAATGACGTTTGGATGACGCGCAATGCATTGGTGGCCTACAGTTCAGGGTTGCTGGGGCTGATTTTGGTAAAAGTGCTGGCTCCGGGGTTTTACGCCCGGCAGAATATTCGCACACCGGTGAAAATTGCCGTCATCACACTTGTTGTTACCCAATTAATGAACCTCGCATTCATTATACCGCTGCGTCATGCCGGACTGGCGTTGGCTATCGGGCTAGGCGCGTGTCTTAATGCCGGATTGCTCTACTACAAATTGCGCAGCCATCAAATCTACCAACCTCAACCGGGATGGGCAATGTTCATGGCGAAAATATCGATAGCGCTAACGATGATGGGCGGCACGCTTTGGTTCGCCTCGGGCAGCGATGCGTCGTGGCTGCTCGGTTCTACTTTGGAGCGTGCAGCACGACTGGCATGGGTGGTCCCGATCGGCGCAATCAGTTACTTTTTGACATTATGGCTGCTCGGTTTCCGTCTCAAAAACTTCTCACGGCAGGGTGCAGCATAAACATGACGGAACATAAGCGTTAAAACAAGGCCTGTTCAAGGATCAGAGGCCAGGTATGAATTAAGGCCGTTCTCCCTTTATTTTCCGGTGTCTTTTGTCTTTTGCCGATCAGCTCGAGCAAACCCCTCTATAAACAGGTCTATCCTTGCTTAGGGTCATTTCTTTCGACTGGCGTATGTTCAGCGAAAAAAAACACACGAAGGACCCTTTTTTTTGTTGGAAAAAATTTGCCCGTCCCGCCTGGATTAACCATATAATGGGTAGGTTTTTCAACCCCCATCAATGGCAGAACATTCTATCTCCCGACTATGACTCATTTCGTCAGATATTCCACCTTATCAATGGTGCTTTTGGGGTTTTTCCTTAGTGGTTGCGCCACAACCAACAAGAGCACCACAGCCGATAAAATCACCGATACGAATACCACCACCTCGGCCAATATAAACTCAAGCGCTTCGGATGATACAGGGGTCCTGCTCAACACGAGCACGAGCGCTTCGCCTGATACGAACGCGTCGGTTAAGGATATTGCTCCGACAACTGATAACCTGAAAAAAGAACAGCGGGAAGCGTATGAAGGTCCAGTATTCAAAAATGCCGCCCCTCCGGCGACTTATCCGGGTTTTAGCAAAAGAGACCCTTGGGAACCGATGAATCGCGCGGTATTCAGGTTCAATGAATCCGCTGACGATTATGTGTTCAGGCCGGTGGCCAAAGGTTATAGATGGCTGATGCCCGACCCGCTGCAAACTGCGGTAGGAAATGTTTTTTCGAATATCAACGACATACCGGTGACGCTGAATAACCTTCTGCAACTGAAATTCGGCAACGCGGCGACTAGCGGGATGCGGCTGATCGTCAACACCACTTTTGGCCTCGTGGGAATATTTGATCTGGCGAGCGATGTCGGCCTGGAAAAGCATGACGAGGACTTTGGGCAAACCCTGGGTTACCACGGGGTGGCAAGCGGTCCTTATCTGGTGCTTCCTTTTTTCGGTCCCAGTTCGATCCGTGACGCGGGCGGGCGCTTGATCGATGCAGCTTCCGATCCTGTTTTCGTCGGCAGCTTCTTCGTTGCTCCTTTTATAGGTCCGGTAGTGGGGGCAAGCAGAGCCACTGATACTCGTTCCAACTTGCTTAAATCCGAGAAGACGCTGGATGAGGCTGCGCTGGATAAATACGAGTTCATGCGTGAAGCCTACCTCCAGCGGCGGCGCAATTTGGTGCATGACGGAAATCCCCCTCCGCAAAAAGAGGATGAAGATAATGATTAATTTTGAATTTTTAAATTAAAATCTTCTGAATTCCTCCTGCTTCCTTATAAAAAGAATTTAAGATAATTCACCGTTCCCTGCTCGCAAAAGCAATGCAATCCATAGTCGTAGCAGGTAAAGGATTGCATTGCCGCTATATTTAGCGCCTGCCTGTCCACAGCGCAATTCCTGCGGTTATAACCCTTAGCTTCCCTAAGCACTAGTACGCGTCAGTTTGGCCTTTCGGACTTATGGCTACGCTTGACGACTTGCCGAACGCTCCCGTTTCTGCGTGAGCCAATCTACTTCCTGCTGGACAGTCGAGGGGCAAGAAAAAACGGCGGTGGCCATCTCAGCCTACCGCCGTTTTATCTCAAACGATGAACGACTCAGGACATTGAACGTAGCGCTGCAATGCGCACTTCAAGTGGCGGATGCGACATAAATAAACTCTTGAGGCCGCCCTCTCCTCCCGAAATACCAAATGCCGCCAGTCGTTCTGGCAATTGTGTCGGTTCATGCCGCTGTTTCAAGCGCTCCAGCGCCGCGATCATTTTATTACGTCCTGCGAGACGCGCACCACCTGCGTCTGCGCGGAACTCCCGCTGGCGGCTAAACCACATGACTATCATGCTTGCAAGTATTCCCAGCACCATTTGTGCCACGATGGTTGTAATCAGAAAAGCCGGGCCGTGATCCCTTTCGGTTTTGAATATAACCCTGTCTACGAAATGGCCGATTATTCTTGACAGGAAAATTACGAATGTATTAACCACGCCCTGGATCAATGCGAGTGTAACCATGTCGCCATTGGCGACATGGCTTATTTCATGCGCCAATACGCCTTCGATTTCATCTTTATGCATGCTCTGAAGCAGGCCAGAGCTCACCGCCACCAATGCATCGTTGCGGTTCATGCCGGTAGCGAATGCATTGACATCCGGCGCGTCATAGATCGCCACCTCCGGCATGCCGATACCGACAAGTTCGGCCTGGCGCCGGACTGTCTCAACCAGCCAGCGCTCGGTCGGGTCAGAAGGCTGCTCAATGACAACTGCTCCGGTCATGCGTTTTGCAGACCACTTGGACATTGCAAGCGAAATCAACGAACCGCCAAAACCTATCACTCCGGACATGATAAGCAATGAATTGAAGTCTATACCGCCACCCTCGGCATCCAGCATGCGGTCGACGCCCAATATCCGCAGCGTAATGCTTAGCACCAGTAACACTGCCAGGTTGGTGATAACAAAAAGAAAAATTCGTTTCATAAAGTGTGTTCCGTTTCCAATTGTAGAAGACACATTGTAAATAGGGGCACAAGCCGAGATTTCAAGGCCGTTATTATTAGAATATGTTGATATCCGCTTGGGTTAAATAACGCTTACTGGCGCGCTTTTTCCCATTCATCTCATCAATGGCGGTTGCGCGTGGCACGTAAAATATATACCGCCAAACTGCCAAAGATTATGAAAAAAATTGCGGACCAGTCCGGAAGCGTAAGTAATGCGAACTTCCAGGTGACATCGGCACAGTCCCCGTTCGCTTCAAACATGCTGGGCCACCATTGTGCTAACGGCAACGCGTTCAAGAACTTTTCTTCAGGACTGATGCCGCATTCGAATGCCTCGGGAAAGCGCACCAGCCAGGCCTGACGCAAAGCAACTGCCGCTCCGGAAAACGCAAAGGCCGCCGTCAAGCCGCTGTAAATTCCCAACCCTTTTGCGCGGGGAGAGTGGAGAAATGCCAATAGCGCGATTAATCCCACCAGCCAGTAGGCAACGCGCTGAACAACGCAAAGCGGGCAAGGCAACAGGCTCTTTACCAGCTGTAAATAAAGGGCATAACTGACCAGGCTGGCGCAACCGAGAAATATCAGTAGAAAAATTACTCTTATTCCTGGCTTCATGCGGCTCACATGACCCGGCTTACAGGAGTTGATCGGGCTGCTGGTTGACGTCCGTTTTCTTCACCCTTCGCATTCCCCCCTGCACCATTTTATATTCCAGCAAACGGCATTCCAGCGCCCCGTTGAACAAGGGCACACGGCGCGAAGGTGTTAAACGTATGAGCTTTGGCAGAAGCGGATCGGCGGTAAAAATATAAGCATTCCATCCACTGAATTTTTTCTTCAGTACGTCTCCCAGTTTCGGATAAAACTCCGCGAGCTCTTGCTGCTCACTTAAACGCACCCCATAAGGGGGATTGGTTACAAGAAATCCGGCAGCCGCGGGCGCGGAAATTTCCAGCAGGTTCGCCTGCTTGAGGGTCACCACTTCAGAGAAACCCGCAGCAGATAGATTTGCGCGCGCGACGGAAACGACATCCCCATACAAATCTCTGCCGAAAATCGGCTGGAGCGTTCTCGGCTTCTGCCGTGCCAGCGCTGCTTCTTTAATCTCTTCCCATCGCTTTCTGTCAAAGCTCGTCAGCTTTTCAAAAGCGAAGCTCCGCCCCAGCCCCGGCGCGATATTCAATGCAATCTGCACTGCTTCGAGCAGGAATGTGCCGCTGCCACACATCGGATCGAGCAATGGAATTCCTGGCTGCCAACCCGCCAGGGCTAGAATTCCAGCGGCAAGGTTTTCTCTTATGGGCGCTTCAACCGTATTTTTTCTAAGGCCGCGCTTGAATAAGGCATCGCCGGACGTGTCAAGATATAAAGTAAATTCCCGGGCATCCAAAAAGCTGTGAATGCGAACATCCGGCTGCACTGTATCGACACTGGGACGACAGCCAACCGTACTGCGGAATTTATCGCAGACCGCATCCTTGATCTTGAGCGTGACAAAATCCAGGCTGCGTAGCGGACACTTGATGGCAGCCACGTTGACGCGAATCGTTGCAGCCGGGGAAAACCATTCATTCCAAGGCAATGCGTGAGCTGTTTCGTACACATCGGCTTCGCTGACATAGGCATTGCGCGCGACCCGCCAAAGAATGCGGCTGGCAATGCGGCTTTCCATATTAACCCGATAGCAGATGTGCCAGTCGCCCTGAAACTGGACCCCGCCGTCGCGCGCGACGGCAAAAGAGGCGCCAAGCTGCTCCAACTCGGTTACGAGTGCCGGTTCCAGTCCTCGCGGACAGGGCGCGAAAAAATAGTAGAGCGTCACGATAAAGCCGGGAGCACAACAATTAGCATGGCGACTTCGTACTGTTTATTTCGCAGTCCACGCCCCATAGCCAAGCATCGCCCACGCGCTCAAGAACGCGACGCCGCCAAATGGCGTGATGATACCGAGCCCGCGTATTCCCGTCAGACTCAGGACATACAGACTGACGGAAAAAAGAATAATTCCGGCAAGCATCAGCCAGCCCGACAATGTGAGCAGTCTGGATGCAGGAAGATGCAGCAGTATGAGGCCGACGGCGATAAGGCCCAGCGCGTGATAAAAATGATACTGCACGCCCGTCTGGTATACGGCAAGCATGTCTGTAGAAAGCCGTTGTTTCAAGCCATGCGCACCGAAAGCGCCCAAGGCGACGCATAAAAATGCATTGACAGCACCCAGGGTGAGAAAAACTCTTGACATCGGAGACCTATTTTCTGAATGAGAAGACTAAGGAATGTGCTGATAGGACACAGGCCCCAGCACATATATCTTTTTACGCGCAAAGACAGCCGAGGCGCTGAAGGATAGATAATCGATACAGATATTTAAAACATTCGTAGTCTGCATCACCCCTGTCAAAATGTCTACACCGATCGTAAATTTCAAACATTGATCAAAAATTACTCTTAGTTACTCTTAGTTACTCATTTTTCTCTGTCACGCGTGCCTTGCTCCCCCCTTTGGCAAACTCCACCCGAATGGTATCGCCAACGTCGATCTCATCACTACTTCTCACCACTGCACCGCCGGGGCCATAAACAATACTGTAGCCACGCTCCAACACCGACTCGGGGTTAAGATGGGCAAGATTCTCCTGCTGGCGCTGCAAGCTCATTACAAGCGTTTCGATGCGAACGGCAATGGCCCGGCGCATGCGCAGCCCGAGGTCGCGCTGGCGTTCAACCAAACGGGGAATATCGGGGCTGGCGATCAGGAGACGCTGGTCAAGCTCACGCAAACGCCAATAGTGGCGTGCCAGATCCTGGTGCCATGAGCGAGCCAGGCGTTCGCGCAAATGCTGGAGGTGCCCAAGCTGATCATTGATCCGTTTTCCGGGATGCACCAGGCGGCATTCGAGCATATCGATATGCTGCATCCGGCTTTCAATGCCACGCTGCATTGCTCGCTGCAGGCGTCCGTGCATGATTTCTCCATGCCGTATCAATTCCTTCCGGTCCGGGCAGACGAGCTGCGAGGCGCCGGTAGGCGTCGGGGCGCGAACGTCAGCCACAAAATCAGCAATGGTGAAATCAGTCTCATGACCTACGCCACTCACGATAGGAATGGGACAGGCGGCGATTGCGCGTGCTACTGCCTCCTCATTGAATGCCCACAGATCTTCGATACTACCCCCGCCGCGGCAGAGGATAAGCACGTCGCACTCGGCACGATTTCCCGCATTTCGAATGGCTGCCGCTATTTTGGCTGAAGCACCGGCTCCCTGCACCGGCGTGCCATAAATGATCAGGGGCACGAAAGACATACGCCGCTTCAGCGTGGACAGTACATCGTGCAATGCGGCAGCTGCCGGAGAGGTGATGATACCAATCTGCCTCGGGAATAGCGGTAGCGGTTTCTTGCGGTCGGCATCAAACAACCCCTCCTTTCCCAGTCTGGCCTTGAGTCGCTCGAAAGCTTCGAATAGCGAGCCAAGTCCGGCGCGTCGAATAGTCTCGACGTTTAATTGAAAATCTCCCCGGGATTGGTACAGCGTCACCAGTGCGCGCACCTCTACCCGCATGCCATCGCTGGGCTGCCAGTCCAGATACTGATTCTTATCGCGAAACATAACGCAACGTATCTGGGCATCCGCATCCTTGAGTGAAAAATACCAATGGCCCGACCCGTAGCGCTTGATGTTCGAAATTTCGCCCCCTACCCATAACAATGGGAAAGCCTGCTCAAGCAAGTCCTTGGCGCTACGGTTCAATTCGCTCACGCTCAAGACGGGGCGAGCGATCTCCATTTCCATAATGAAATTCATCTTGACATTCTACAATAATCCCCACCTGTCACGAAAATTGCGTAATTGTGCCGGCAAACCCGCATGGATACTAAAGCATACTCGTAAGTCATTGTTTTTTATGTATATTGATAAGTACAAAAATTAATCTAATCAGAAAAAGTCGTTATGGCAGGGCGACTTAATGCGCCTATTTGCAGATTACCCACAAACTTATCCACAGCAATTGTGGACAAGAAAAAAACGCGTCCTTGCCGAAATCACAGGGGCAAGATACATTACAACTCTGATTTTGGCACTGGAGGTGACTGCGTGTTCGCTTTGATTCAAGCTGCGGGTTGGCCGATTTGGCCGCTCATATTAGCCTCTATCGTTGCCATGGGCATTATTGGTGAACGCATGTGGGCCTTGCGTCTGAGCATGGTTACACCGAGAGATCTGCTGCCGAAAGTGGTACACGAGTACCGTAACAGCGGCGTGAACGCCGATATGATCACGCGCCTTCAAAAACATTCTCCGCTTGGGCAGATTTTTGCCACAGGATTGAGAAACGACAGAAGCACGCGCGAAGTCATGAAAGAATCCATTGAAGAAGCCGGCCGCGCTGTCTCTCACGACCTCGAATGTTATCTCACTACTTTAGGAACTATTGCATCCGTGAGCCCCCTCATGGGCTTGTTCGGAACCCTGGTCGGCATGATCGAAATTTTTGGCGTGAATTCTCCTACTGGCGGTAGTGATCCGGCACAACTCGCCCATGGTATTTCCGTTGCACTCTACAATGCCGCATTCGGCATCCTGGTAGCCATTCCCAGCATGATGTTTTATCGTTATTTCCGCGCTAAAGTGGATGCGCTGGTGATTGAAATGGAATTGCAGGCGTTGAAGCTGGTGGAGATCGTTCATGGCGAACGCCAGGATGATTCTTCGGCGAGACAAGGAATAGTACAGCCGCTGGCCGGTTCCTGAGGAATGACTTATAAATACCCTGCCGAACGAGACAAGGCAGAGAAATAGTAAACCGGGAAGTCAGCGCACAACGGATGGAATCATCTGTCGATTTTCAGGTATGACCCGCTTTTCTGACTACCGTTCACCTACGGGAATATAGCAAGAACCATGAATTTTCAACGCGGCAGACAAAAAGAAGACCCGGAAATCAACCTGGTGCCAATGATCGACGTATTGCTGGTGATTCTTATTTTCCTGATGATCACCACCACTTATTCAAGGTTTTCCGAACTCGAAATCAGCCTGCCACAAGCAAATTCGGACAAGTCCGCTGTTCACCCCAATGTTATCGATATTTCAGTAAGCGCCAGTGGGGACTATACCGTCAACCGTACCCCCGTCAAAGATTCCAGTATGGAGCGGCTAAGCGAGGAATTGCGCGTGGCAGCGGCTGATCGGCCGGACCCGGTGATTGTTATCAATGCAGACGCCGACGCTACACATCAGTCCGTTATAACGGTGATGGAAGCCGCGCGCTTGGCGGGATACAACCATATCACTTTCACCACTGAAAACCCCCGATAGGGCTCCCCTCAATGGTGAAACACGCCTTTCCGGCGCGGCGGACAATTATAGTAAAGTATTTAGTGTTGTGAGGGGAACATAACAATTCAACCGGATGATGGCGCGCAAGCGCGCGGGAAGAATACGCTGCAATGTAGCGCTTTCACGAACTGAAGTTTCCGTTACATAACCGCCGTCTTTCACAGAGTATAATCGGTCTGATTGACGTAACCCTTTAAAGTTGAGGAAGCTGAGGAAATTATGGACTTAAAATTATTGGATATCCTGGTTTGTCCGCTGTGCAAGGGACCGCTGCTCTACAGAAAAGCCGAAAATGAACTGATCTGCAAAGGAGATCGGCTGGCTTTTGCCATCAAGGATGGCATTCCCGTAATGCTGGAAGACGAAGCACGAAGACTACCTGTAGAAGAAGAAATTTAGTTCGCGGAAATGTCCTGGACCTTTGAATAGGTTCTGATGGAACGCATTGCCTGAGTGGGAGCCGAATATAAACGATGAAAAATGCGAATAGCGCTGCCATTCTGGGCGCGCTTGTTGCTGATTCCGCCGCGCTTGGCCTGCACTGGCTTTATGATCCAGCGCGCATTGCAGAGATTGAGGCAGCAAGGGGACTTGTGTTTCTTCAACCGGAGGCAACAGACTATGCCGACGCAAAGGGCTACTTCGCACACGGTCGGAAGGTATTCGGCGAGTCTAGCGGCTACGGTGAGGTCTGCTTATTGATGCTGAAACATCTGGCGAAGCACGGCGCCTTCAGCCGTAATGAATATCAGGCTGAATACCGCGCGTATTTTGGGCCCGGCGGCGAATTCGTCGGTTATATCGATTCCCCGACCCGCCTGACGTTACGCACTTTGTTATCCCTTGAACCAGCGGAATTTCCCGCTGCATCCGGCGCAGATGATGATCAGCATCCGGCGCTGGCAGCGCTGCCGGCATTGATTGCGACCCACTCCGGAACGCTGGAAGATCTCATGAAGCGCGTCGAGGAGGTGGTACGCGTAACAAATAATAATGAACTGGCGCTCGCCGCAGCGCGGTGCTCCTCGGTAGCACTGTTCAAGCTGTTGCATGGGGCGCAGATTTCGCAGGCTCTGGCGGATGCTCTACCGTTTGCAGGTCCGATCCTCGAACCATTACTCGAACAGGCGCTTGCCATACCGAAACTGGATAGCATTGCGGTGACGGAGCGATTTGGCCGGGCGTGCCATGTCGCGGAAGGCCTGCCAGTCATTTTTCATATTGCGCAACGCGCGGCTGACTATCGTACTGCAATAGAATCCAACATTCGCGCCGGCGGAGACAGTTGCGGCCGCTCGATCATGCTTGGCGCCCTGGCCGCAGCGCATGCAGCGATGCAAAACGATTCTGCATTTCCCATTTCACTGCCTTGGCTGGCGCGATATCGAAAACTTGCCGAGGCTGCCGATGCGTGTGCAGCGCTTTGAATGCAAGTATTCAGCGGGACGACGCAGAAAACCCGATGGTGCAGTTTATAAAAGCTTCGATCGCATCCATGCGGATGATTGCAAGAGCCCGAATTCGGTTTCTCCTCATATAAACCTAAATCCTCGTTGTCACTTCTTTCTCATATAAAAGATAAATTCCCCCGCTATTTCCGACAAGGACAGCAACTCGTTGCCCGTCTGATCGGCGAAGACCTGGAAATCAATTACTGAGCCAGGGTCGGTTGCGGTTATTTTCAACACTTGCCCGGTAGTCATATCCACCAGGGATTTTTTTGTGCGCAGGATAGGCAACGGGCAATTCAGGCCGCACACATCCAGTTCTTTATCGCAATTCATGCATTTCTCCTCGATTCCTGGTTACGGAATAGTCGCCTGCCCATGGAATGTAACAAGTGATCTGCCAAAATTATTTTCATGACCCGCGAGAAATTCAAGAAAAAAACGGATAAGCGATTATTTATGGTGCGACTGGAAGTTATGTTTGTTACGCTGATATTGATAATCATTAGAAGCCAAAAAACGAAAATATGAAAGGAAAGTTAAAGATGAGTTAGCATATGTGAGAACGATCTTTTTTTCGAGCCTGAAGACAAGGGCCGAAGATAATACCACCTTGTTGTTTTGATTGAGACTCGACAACACGTCACTTCCCGCGAATTACCGATAGCGTCATTATGCCAGTCAACTTTACCCCTTCACTACCCGAACATCTGCTCCCCATTAAAGGCGTAAGGTTGGGCATCGCCGAAGCAGGGATCAGGAAACCCGGCCGCAAAGACCTGCTTGTCATCGTTTTGGCGGAAGGCGCAAAGGTGGCCGGTGTATTTACGCAAAACCGGTTTTGTGCGGCCCCTGTGACAGTCGCTAAAGAACATCTTTTGAATCTGGGCTCCACTTCTGCCTGCCCGATCCGCGCACTGATTATTAATACCGGCAACGCCAATGCTGGCACAGGTGAAGGCGGCGTTGCGGATGCCCGCGCCACCTGCGTTGAACTCGCCAACTTGCTCGATTGTGAGAGTCGGCAAGTGCTGCCATTTTCTACCGGTGTAATTATGGAGCCGCTGCCGTTGGAAAGAATTATTACCGGGTTGCCCGCGGCGGTGGCCGACCTTAAGGCGGACAATTGGTTTGCTGCCGCCCAGGCAATCATGACGACAGATATCGTGCCCAAGGCGGTATCGAAACAGATTTCTCTCGACGGCACAACCGTGACGATCACGGGTATCGCCAAGGGTTCGGGAATGATCCATCCAAACATGGCGACGATGCTGGGTTACATTGCGACCGATGCGGCGCTGAGTCAGCCACTGCTGGAACGAATCGTGCGGCATGTCGCGGAGAATACATTTAACCGCATCACCGTGGATGGAGATACTTCAACTAATGACGCACTCGTTCTGATAGCAACAAGCCAGGCGGGCAATTCGGTTATTTCAGATGATGAAAGTACTCAATTCACACAGGTGCGAAACGCGATAACCGAGGTTGCAGCATCGCTTGCGCAGGCTATCGTACGCGACGGTGAGGGAGCAACCAAGTTTATTACCGTCCAGGTGGAGGGTGGGAAGACACTGGACGAATGCAGCAAGGCTGCCTATGCCATTGCTCATTCTCCGCTGGTTAAAACCGCTTTTTTCGCATCTGATCCAAATCTTGGCCGAATACTGGCGGCAATAGGTTATGCGGGGATAGAAGATCTTGACGTAAACAAATTGCAACTCTATCTCGATGACATTCTGGTTGCCGAAAATGGCGGCCGGGCGCGCAGCTACCGTGAAGCAGATGGTCAAAAAGTGATGAAGCAATCCGAAATCACCGTGCGTGTCGTGCTCAATAGAGGACGAGCTTCGACCACCATCTGGACCTGCGATCTATCTTATGATTATGTAAAGATCAATGCGGATTATCGCAGTTAGCATTTGCGTTGTGCCGGACAACGTCGTAAGGAAACAATCGCTGTTGCTCGTTGCGCAACGGCCAAGCGCAACGAGCGGAGCTTCACCTCATGGCCAGGCTCCTGCTACCATGACCTTTGGCGAGAGCTGACCTAACTGAACATCTTCTTAGTCACCCATGGGCTTCATATGTGGGAAGTCGCGATTGTATCTTTGGCCCGATCCATATACGCGATCACGGGTTATTTCCACGCCGTCCCCGTCGCTGGACCCGTACCCGTCACCGGAGGATTTCTGGTCATAACTCTGGCCATGATGGCCGTGGTGGCGCTTTTTCTTCATTGCGCTGGCTTCATCCTTATCGATGTACCCGTCCTTGTTGGTATCCATTCTGTCGAACATTATTTCAGCATGGCGGGCATGCTCGTCCCTGCTCACTCGGCCATCATTGTCGGTATCGGCCATGGACATACCACATCGACCCTCTCCACGCTTCTTGTCACCATACCCATCCTTCTTGTCGCCGTAGTCGTCTCTCTTGTCGCCATCTTTCCTGTCACCGTAGTCAGACTGGGCGACCATGTAGCCGTTATTGAGGGATTGCATGGCGAAAGGGTTTTCGGCCGCAGACGCAACGGATGCGGTACCCAGCGTGGCGGCCAGCGCGGAGCCCAAAGCAAGAGAAATAATTGATTTTTTACTCGGCATATTATTCATGATGTTTTTCTCCTAAATATTTTGTTTGATTTAAAGGAAGCTTTCGGGAGAGCATGCAATATAAGTGCTGCATCTCATCAGTGATTCCACCTTATTTGTTTCCGTTATTTACAGTCTGTTACGATAGATACCTTAACCGCGGCACCTTGCATACGCTGGACGTAACACACCAGATCATGGCCTTCTTAGCTGAGCGGTTCCGTTCGATAGCACACATATGAATTTCGTTTGAATCTCCGGCTTATATTATTCAGGCGCCCACTTTCCACTCGGGACGGTCTAAAAAAATTGCAACCTGCAAAAAGCGAAAACCATATTTACCCCGTTACATGAGATATTCGTAATGACGGGCGAAAATGATTCTCCTGTAAGGTGCGATTGTTATAATTTGAAATTAACGTTTGATTTGGAAACTTATGAAAGGTTGGGACGAGCTGTACGATCGGGCCGAAGCGCTGCTTTCCCGTCTTGAAGGGCTGCTGCCGGCTGGGCAGGTAGACCCCAACTGGAATTCCGCCATTGCATTTCGTTGGAGAAAGTGCGGTCGTACCGGCTCCATTGAACCTGTGAACCACCCTCACCACGTAACGTTCGATGCTTTGCAAGGCATAGAACGACAAAAAAATCTCATAGATCAAAATACACGTCAGTTCGTACAGGGACGTCCCGCCAATAACGTATTGCTTACGGGCGCGCGCGGCACAGGCAAGTCATCGCTGGTAAAAGCGATGCTGAATAAATATGCTGCCCTGGGGTTACGTTTAATTGAAGTAGAAAAGCATGACCTTACCGATCTGCACGACATCGTCGAGCAGATATGCCATCGCCCTGAACGCTTCCTTCTGTATTGCGACGACCTGTCATTCGAGGCGGGTGACCCCGGCTATAAGGCCTTGAAAGTCGTACTCGATGGTTCTATCGCCACGGCATCCGAGAACGTTCTGGTCTACGCGACTTCCAACCGCCGCCACTTGATGCCCGATTTCATGCGGGACAATATGGATACCCGGCATTTAGGGGAAGAAATCCATCCGAGTGAATCAGTCGAAGAGAAGATTTCTTTATCGGAGCGTTTTGGGCTATGGGTATCCTTCTACCCGTTTAACCAGGAGCAGTACCTGGATATTGCCGGACATTGGCTCAACCATTTCGGTATCCAAGAAATGACTCCGCCTATACGTGAAGCGGCCCTGCAATGGGCACTCGGGCGCGGCTCACGAAGTGGACGTGTAGCATGGCAATTTGCACGCGACTGTGCAGGAAAGCAGAATCTGCCATGATTTTCAAAAAATCTCCTCACCATGTCCTCTCCCACTCATATCACTGAAGTAGCCGTTGCGGTCATCACTGCCCCTGATGGCCGCTTTCTTCTCGCGCGCAGGCCCGAGGGCAAGCCTTATGCAGGTTACTGGGAATTTCCCGGCGGCAAGGTGAAACCCGATGAGCCACTATTGCACGCATTAAGGCGCGAATTACTGGAAGAGCTGGGTATATTTGCCGAGCATGCCTACCCCTGGATCACCCGCACCTTTAACTACAGTCATGCCACTGTCCGCCTCTATTTTTACCGCGTAGTGAAATGGCATGGCAAGCCGCAGCCCCGCGAAAATCAGGAGTTGGCCTGGCAATCCGCGGAAGATATCAGCGTTGAACCGATACTGCCGGCAAATACACCGGTATTGCGGATGCTGGGTTTGCCGGCAATCTATGCAATAACCAATGTTGCGGAATTGGGGATAGATATTGCTCTAAGCCGGATCGAACACGCACTGCAAGGAGGTGTACGACTGTTGCAGGTACGCGAAAAAACCATGCCGGAGAAGGCGTTCAATGCTTTTATCGGCGCTGTAATTACACTCGGTCATCGTCATGGCGCCAGAGTATTGGTAAACGGCAGCATAGACAACGTCGACTTTTATCGGAAAGCCGGGGCGGACGGGCTACATCTTGCGTCAAAACAACTGATGGACGTCATGAAGCGTCCGGATGTCGAATGGTGCAGCGCGTCTTGCCACAATGCGGAAGAGCTTTTTCGAGCTGAACAATTGGGTATGGATTTTGCAGTGCTTGCGCCGGTACTGCCGACGTTGAGTCACCCCGGATCTGCGACGCTAGGCTGGCAAGGATTTGCCGCGCTCATCCGGGATTGCTCGATACCCGTTTATGCCCTAGGCGGGCTGCGCCGGGAAGATTTAACCACGGCATGGGAACATGGCGGACATGGAATGGCCATGATGCGGGGTATTGGCTAAAGGTTCAGCCCTGCAGAGCAAATCCGGGAAGGTTTGCCAACTGAAGGACCCCGGTGAAGGATACGGCTCAACAGCCTGAGGCTGAGGTAATGCCGGGTAATGTTCGGATTATTCGTTCTGATTATTGGTGTTGAGATAGCGCCAATTCTTCGAACTCCAGCGCCAGATCGTTATTGCTCATCTTTAAACACATCTTCTTTCTGTTTTTCCGTGCCCGAATCCGTATCCGTTTCCGCATCCGGAATTCGATAAGACTCCGAAGCCCATTGCCCCAGGTCGATCATCTTGCAGCGCTCCGAACAAAAAGGCCGATAACGGTTGGTCGTATCCCAGACGATAATCTTGCCGCAATGTGGGCAATTGACAAGGGGTTGCTTCATAGTCGTGAACCTGAAAATATCTTATCCGTTGAAACATCACCAGACCACCTGACTATTATGACTTGATTGCTTTAATCAAGCCAGCTGGACAGTATCCTGGACCGCCTGCTCCGAAGGGAGTATTATGTCAAATGAATGTCACAACCTTACAGATATCCGCCGATGTTGCGCGGCAACGGGTTTTTGTATCAAATCAAACTCAAGCCGGATGTCGGCGGAAAGAACGCATGTAGACGCAAGTACCCCGCTCACAGCCTGTTGATCAATAAAAATGGTCAGGTGCGGTTTTCTACCATCCAATCAATAGTTTTTATAATGCATATTTATTTTTCGATACGTATTATGGTAAAATGGTTAAGTTTTTTTATGAGTTTTTTTAGAAGGTCCGAAATTAAAAACGGGACTGCAAAATATGGCAGATATTGAGAAAAAACAGGAAATGAACGGCAGGAGACGTTTTCTCATCGCCGCAACTTCGATTGCGGGCGGGATCGCGGGCGTTGCAGTGGCAACTCCTTTCATGATGAGCATGATGCCCAGCGAACGTGCAAAAGCGGCGGGCGCCCCGGTTGAGGTGGACATCAGCAAGGTTGAACCAGGCATGCTGCTGTTGGTGGAATGGCGCGGCAAGGTGGTATGGGTATTGAATCGCACCCCTGAAATGCTGGCTGATCTGAAGAAGCTTGACAGTCAGGTATCCGATCCAAAATCGGAAAAAGACCAGCAACCCAAGTATGCGCAGAATGAAACACGCTCCATCAAACCGGCGATTCTGGTAGTCGAAGGGGTCTGTACCCATCTGGGATGTTCTCCCGTATACCGCAAAGATATTGCGCCTGCGGACCTCGGTGCCGACTGGCTGGGCGGTTTTTTCTGCCCCTGCCACGGCTCCAAGTTCGATCTCGCGGGTCGCGTCTACAAAAGCGTCCCTGCGCCGACCAACCTTGTCGTCCCCCCTCACCTGTATTTAAGCGATACCACCCTGTTGATCGGGTCTGATCGTAAGGAGTCCGCATAAATGAGCAAGCGATTAGCGTCCTTGGTCGACTGGATAGACGCACGTTTTCCCCTGACTTCTAACTGGAAGGCTCATCTTACCGAATACTACGCGCCGAAGAATTTCAATTTCTGGTATTACTTCGGCTCGCTAGCCATGCTCGTGCTGGTGAATCAGCTTCTTACCGGCATTTTCCTCACCATGAACTACAAGCCGGACGCCAGCATGGCATTCGCCTCGGTGGAATATATCATGCGGGACGTGGATTTCGGCTGGCTGATCCGTTACATGCACTCCACCGGCGCATCCATGTTCTTCGTGGTGGTCTACCTGCATATGTTCCGCGGGATGATGTACGGTTCGTACCGCAAGCCGCGCGAACTTCTCTGGCTGATCGGCATGGGAATATTCTTCATGCTGATGATGCTGGCGTTTACCGGATATATCCTCCCCTGGGGGCAAATGTCCTATTGGGGCGCCCAGGTGATCGTGAGCATGATCGGCGCGATTCCGGTAATAGGCGAAACGCTCTCGAACTGGCTTCTGGGTGACTTCATGCTGTCGGATGCCGCGCTCAACCGTTTCTTTGCCTATCACGTCGTGACTCTGCCTGTTTTACTCGTAACGCTGGTAGTGGTTCATATATTGGCGCTGCATGAGGTCGGCTCGAGCAACCCGGACGGGATTGAAATCAAAAAATATAAAGATCCCGTAACACACATTCCCGTCGATGGTATCCCCTTCCACCCGTATTACACGGTCAAGGATATTTTCGGCGTCATCGTGTTCCTGATCGTGTTCTGCGCGATCATATTTTTCGCCCCTGAAATGGGTGGCTATTTCCTTGAGTACAACAATTTCGTTCCTGCCAATACGTTGCAAACGCCTGACCATATCGCACCGGTATGGTACTTCACTCCGTACTACTCGATGCTGAGGGCGGTCACCATCAATTTCCTGTGGATAGACGCCAAGCTTTGGGGCATCGTACTGATGGGCGGATCGGTCGCGATCTTCGCGCTGTTACCTTGGCTGGACCGTAGTCCCGTAAAGTCTATTCGCTATAAAGGCCCTATTTTCAAGTTTGCCCTCACGCTCTTTGTCATTAGCGTCTTCGTGCTTGGCTACCTTGGCACCAAATCACCCACCCCGCTGTTCACGACACTCGCGCAAATATTCACGGTAATCTACTTTGCCTTCTTTATCCTTATGCCGTGGTACAGCAAGATAGATAAAACCAAGCCTGAACCGACCAGGGTGAAAGAATGAGAAAAATAACAACTATTTTAGCTATTTTATGCTTGGCTCCGCTTGTCGCATTTGCCAGCGAGTCAACCGTAAAGCTGGATCAGGCGCCGATCCGGTCGGGCGATAAGCTCTCGCTGCAACGCGGCGCCCAGACTTTTGTCAATTACTGCCTGTCGTGCCACAGTGCTGAATACATGCGCTACAACCGGCTACGGGATCTTGGCCTGAGCGAGAACCAGATCAGCGACAATCTTATATTTACCGGGCAGAAAGTGGGGGAACTCATGACTGTCGCCATGAAAACCAAAGAAGCCAAACAGTGGTTCGGCGTCGCCCCGCCTGATCTATCGGTAATCGCTCGTTCTCGTGGTGCTGATTGGCTCTATACGTATCTCCGGAAGTTTTATCGTGATGACTCCACCGCTACGGGCTGGAATAACCTTGTATTCGATAAAGCCGCCATGCCTCATGTACTCTATCAGTTGCAGGGCGAGCAATCGCTGGTGACGAACACCGTCGACGATGGTCACGGTGGTACGCATGAGGTAAAGGAACTGAAGCTGGATAAACCAGGCACGCTCTCGAAAACAGAATATGAAGCCTATGTGGCCGATCTGGTGAACTTCCTGGTTTACCTGGGTGAACCGGCTGCAACCAAGCGAGTGCAAATAGGAATTATTGTGATGCTCTTCCTGTTTGGCATGCTGGCGCTGACCTATGCGCTAAAACATGAATATTGGAAGGACATTCATTGATTATTTCCCCTTTACGAAAGATGTACCCAAATCGTTTGCGCTGAGAGTAACCAAATATGATGACGTTATACTCAGCAACCACCTGTCCGTTCAGTCACCGCTGCCGTATTGTGCTGTACGAGAAAGGTATGGATTTTCAGATCATCGATGTCGACCTGCATAACAAGCCGGAAGACCTGGCGATAATGACGCCCTACAGCCGGGTTCCCGTGCTGGTAGAGCGTGATCTTATTCTGTACGAATCCAACATCATCAATGAATATATTGATGACCGGTTTCCTCATCCACAACTAATGCCCGCCGACCCGGTTATGCGGGCTCGTGCGCGCTTGTTCCTGTATCGCTTTGAGCAGGAGCTTTTTTGCCATATTGACGCGGTCGAGCATGGAAATCCAAAAACCGCGGACAAAGCACGCGCGGCGATTCGCGATAACCTGACCGTGATTGCACCCGTATTCGCCAAGCAGAAACACATGCTGGGGGATGATTTTTCCATGCTGGATGTGGCGATCGCGCCACTGCTGTGGCGATTGGATCACTATGGCATTCAGCTACCCAAGCAGGCTGCGCCGTTGTTGAAATACGCAGAACGGCTGTTCAGCAGGCCAGCATTCATTGACGCGCTCACGGCATCCGAGAAGGCAATGCGAAAGTGAAAGAGCTGTCGACCAAGCCCTATTTGATTCGTGCTATCTACGAATGGTGCTCCGATAGCGGGCTCACGCCTTATCTGTCAGTTAAAGTAGATGCCCAGACTCGCGTGCCGGATAATTTTGTGAAAGACGGTGAAATCATACTTAACATCAGCTCCGATGCCGCACATCATCTTACTCTGGGTAATGACTTGATCCAGTTCTCCGCCCGGTTTAGCGGTGTCTCACGCGAAATTTCAGTTCCGGTTGGTGCAGTTCAGGGAATATTTGCCAAAGAGACCTCGCAGGGCGTTCTTTTCACCCTTGAGGGCGACGTCAGTACAACACCGGCTGACGCTGGTATTGAAGAGCCGGCCAAGTCACCCTCATCCAATGGTACGTCACCCTCTACGGGTGACAAGCGACGCTTTCAGATCGTAAAATAATCGCATTATTTGTTAGTTTCTTGAGGGTTTGCTACCCTGCCCCCCAGTATCTATAATTGCACCGCGCCGGCATAGCTCAGTTGGTAGAGCAGCTGATTTGTAATCAGAAGGTCCCGAGTTCGACTCTTGGTGTCGGCACCAATACCTTCAACCTAAGATGTGTATGGTGTGGCGCGCGCTCACTTTTATCATCGGTTTCATATCTGTAACATAATTACAGCTATCCCCGAGATGTCGCTGCATGATCTAATCGTGCTGCCCTCTCAGTTGGTGAGTTTCCCTTCTTGGCACGGATAAAGTCATTTCTCGCGTTGGCGGAAGCGAACCAGGGACGCTGATATTTTTGCTATCGAATGACTTTATCTTAGTTTGCGCTGAAGGCGCGCTAATAGAGTCATGCTGTTATGATATAGCCGTTCCTTAACGGCATACTAACCAGATATCGGCCTGTGCCCGAAGCCGATTCGATGTACAGACTCACAATCCAATCACAAAACCCGGGAATCTTTAGCCTGGCCAGTTGAACCGCATTGATATTTTCTTATGGAAACTTGTGACCTGCCGCGACATCAGTTAATTAAAAGCCTGATGGCAAAGCAAACGGAGAAAGTTGCAGATGCCGCGATTGTATTATGGGCACAATTGGCGACCCAAATCATTTCGATTGTAGGTGAAGATGGTTTCAATGCCCTTTACGTGAGAAGCGTATTCCTGAGCCGGTCAACATTTCCTGGGCTCCCAACCATCCCCCTGCCACCACAGGCTGAGCACCGGTTCGCAGAATTAAAAAGGAGCTTTGAAGGACAATCGCCTCTGCAAGTCCGCGAAGCAAACAGCCTGTTATTGATCACTTTAACCGACATTCTGGCCTCGTTAATAGGCGAGCAGTTAATCAACCGTATTCTAAGTTTGGCTTGGGGCGCGGAAATTCCGAACGAGACTGGCAAGGAGTTCAAAAATGAGTGAAAAGCTGAGCATACGTCGCCTGGCAACGGGCGTACCGGGCCTGGACAGCCTGTTGGGCGGAGGCCTGCCGGAATTTTCGTTTAACCTGATAGCAGGTTCGCCGGGAAGTGGAAAAACGACCCTCGCTCATCAGATCATGTTTTCGTTGGCAACGCCGAATAATCGGGCGCTGTTCTTCACGGTACTCGGCGAGCCTGCTTTAAAGATGCTTCGTTATCAACAGCAGTTTCCGTTTTTTGAAGTTGATAAAATTGCGGAATCCATTCGCTTCATCAACCTGTCTCCCGATCTCATGGAGGGAAATTTTGACCGCGTATTAGTGCGCATTGCGGAAGAAGTGAAAGACTTTACTCCCAGCTTCGTATTTGTAGATTCGTTTCGATCGGTGGTGCAGGCAGCAAGGCAGGGGGAACAGAGCGTGTTCGAACTGCAGCGGTTTATCCAGCAACTGGGCATGCAAATGACGACCTGGCAGGCAACCACATTTTTAATCGGCGAATATCTGGCGCCGGAATCAGAGTCAAGCCCCGTCTTTACAGTGGCTGATGGCATTCTTTGGCTTTCGCAGAATATGCATCGGAATTCAATGGTACGCAAGATGCAAGTAATCAAAATGCGCGGCCAAGCTCAGGCACTGGGTTTGCATACGTTTCGAATCAGTAATAAAGGAATTGAAGTTTTTCCCCGTGCGATTATCGAACAAGGCACAGCGGTTGAGTCGGTATCCATCAGCGAGAAACGTATTTCCCTGGGAATACCTGGCCTCGATGAAATGCTGGGTGGCGGCTTGCCAACGGGATATTCGCTACTCGTAGTCGGGCCGTCCGGCTCTGGAAAAACAATATTGGCGACGGAATTTCTCAGCGAAGGTGCGCGCAGAGGGGAGCCCGGTGTAATTGCGGCGTTTGAGAAGAGCCCAAGCCAATTGCTGAGCAACAAACTGTCTGCCTTGGTGAAGAGTGGGCAGGTTGGGGTGATTAACACACGTTCCCTGGATTTGTCGATTGACGAAACCTTGCAGGATTTGATTGGAATGATTAATCAAATGCAGGCAAAGCGGCTTGTCATTGACTCCTTGTCCGGGTTTGAGCTGGCGCTGGCGCCCGAGTTTAGCGAAGATTTTCGCGGATCGCTGTACAGGATGATTGCCCAGCTTACCAACATGGGCGTGACCATATTAATGACCTCTGAATTGGAAGATCGTTACACTGACTTGCGCTTCAGTCCATTTGGAAGTGCCTTTCTCGCAGACGCAATTATCGTGCAGCGCTATGTCGAACTCGAAGGTCAGCTCAAGCGCGTCTTCTCGATCGTTAAAGTCCGTGGCAGCGATCACAGCAAGGACGTTCGATTGTTCGATATTACCGGCGAAGGCATCATTATCGGTGAGGCCTTGTCCGGGTATGCCGGCATCCTGTCAGGCAAGCCAACCCTCAGCCCTGGCTCGGGATCACGTGATTAAAGTGGCAATGAGCAGAAATGACAATGACAGTGCTTCTGATCCCGATGAATCGGATCAACGAGGCTTTTCAAACCCGCACAAAGACAGGTTGACAGTTTTTCGGGAAAAGGATCTCCCACGCAGGGAAAGCGCTGTCGTTGACGATGAGGCGGCTGCTTTACGGCGCGAAAAATCCGCTACCGCACGGGAAGATGCCGCGAATTTGCGTGAAAAAGCCGCCGACTTACGCGAAGATGCGGCCCATCTGCGCGAGGAAGCAGCGCAAATACGGGAAGTGGAAGCCCATGCACGAGAAGGCGAAGCCACCTTGCGTGAGGGGGTAATTCGCGCCGCAGATGTGGTACAGGCAAAAAGATCCGAAGATCGCCTGAGGATGATGCAGGACGCGAACGCACAGCTGGTCATCTCTGGAATTGAAGCCCATAAAATGACCCAGCAAGTCGAAACTGCTAAAGCTCAGCTGGATCATCTGGCCCACCATGATGTTCTTACCGGTTTACCTAATCGAATGCTCCTGCAGGACCGGCTTAGCCACGCGATTGAGCTGGCCCGCCGCCAGGGTCGGCAATTTGCTATGCTGTTCATGGATCTGGATCGATTTAAACACATCAACGATTCCCTGGGGCATGCCGTTGGCGACCAGCTGCTACAGTCGGTTGCACGCCGCCTGGTGCGTTGTATGCGCCATTCGGATACCGTCAGTCGACAGGGTGGCGACGAATTTGTGGTGCTGCTTTCTTCTATCAAGCATCCGGACGACGTGGCTATCAGTGCGCAAAAAATACTTACTGCGCTAGCTGTTCCACATCACATCGGTGAGCTTGAGCTCCACGTGTCGGTAAGTATCGGCATCAGCATTTACCCGGACGACGGGCGGGATGCGGAAGCCCTGACCAAAAGTGCGGACACGGCGATGTACCACGCCAAGGAAAATGGACGCGATAATTACAAATTCTTTGAGCAGGCCATGAATATTCGGGCCGTTCAGCGTCAGTCGATCGAGGTCGGTCTGCGCCGAGCACTGGAACGGCGCGAATTCGTGCTGCATTATCAGCCGAAAATAAATCTTCACAGCAACTTGATTGTCGGTGTCGAGGCGCTTATTCGCTGGCAGCATCCGGAACGAGGGCTGATGCCGCCATTGCAGTTCTTACCCATCGCCGAAGACTGCGGGCTGATCCTGCCCATTGGCCGATGGGTTCTGCGCGAAGCCTGTCTTCAGGCCCAAGCCTGGATACGGATTGGCTTGCGGCCGATCACCATTGCAGTCAATACCTCTGCCCTCGAGTTCAACGCCACGGATTTTCTGGAAAATATACGCGCGACGCTTGACGATACAGGCTTGGAACCGCGCTATCTGGAGCTCGAACTGACGGAAAGCGTCCTTATGCGAGATGCCGAGTTTACTGATTCCATACTGCATGGACTTGCAGACCTGGGCGTCAAGCTCGCGATCGATGACTTTGGCACGGGCTATTCCAGCCTCAGCTATTTGAGGCAGTTTCCGATTGATACCCTGAAGATCGACCAGTCGTTCGTGAGCCGAATTACCAGCAGCCCGGACGATGCCACCATTGTCAGCGCCGTAATCAACATGGGCAAAAGCCTCAAGCTTCGCGTCATCGCGGAGGGTGTGGAAACACCGGAACAGCGCACATTTCTTCTGGCTAAACATTGCGATGAGGGCCAAGGCTACTATTTCAGCCATCCGATAACGGCAGAGGCACTCGCCACCTTGCTGCAAACCGGGATAAAACCTGCCTCTCACATTTAACAACCAAAACTTTTCGCTTCTGATTCATAGCTGGGCATGTTGTATTTAGATGCCAACGGCGCGGATCACCCACCCCTTTGAGAATCTATAGGGCCGAAACCCGTTATTTCATGATCAACCGAGTCTGACCCCGTTGATTCGTTCCAGTCGGTTAATTGCGGATGCGTTACGCTAATCCGACCTACTTCTTCATGGTATTCCCTCCGCGATCCCGGCTAAAATCGGTAGCCGTACCGCATGCCCAAGGTGTCCATCCCCTCGTTTTCATCGGCCAGGTAGGCATTTGAGACATGATCAAAGTAGATGGAAAGTGCGCTCTTGCCGTCGAAGCGATATCCGGCTTCAATCGGAATGTGAAACAGAACCCTTGAACCAAGGGCCTTGCGGTCGTTGTGCTGTAAATGAAGCTTGCCGTTGTGGACTGCGCCACCTACACCGACGCCAAAAAATAGACCATTTACGTGTTCGTATTGCCAACGAAGGCCCGTATAAAGCTTGGAGGTGTCACCCGCGGTATTCACCGAACCGCCAAAGGCGGGACGTATGACTCCACCTAGAACCCCGATTTGCGGCGAGAAAATTGCTTCGAGGTTGACGTCTATGCCGCTTTCACGCTGAAAACCGCTCCACATGGGGGTGTCGTGGTGAAGCACCCCGATTTTGACCTCATGCAGCCACGTCGGCACCGTTCGCTCATCCGCGCACCCATTGGACGAAATGCAACTCAGACTTAAAACCAATCCCCCAATAATTTGCGCGCGCATTATCAACTCCCCTCAACCTGCATCGCAAATTTGCACGCTATTTCCGGAAAATCTGAAGCCTTGGCCGCAGGCTCTACCCACAGATGGGGTCAAGTCTTGTTTCCAGTCAGCCGTTGCTGTTTCACAATGTGACTCACATGGGAGTAATGTAATCCCGAAATGATCCCGGATCTCCTTAAAACGGCAACCAGCGCCGGCATAAACATCGAACACCGCCTCGTCTCGTCCATGTGCCTCGGCGATCTGGATTAACGTTTTCGGTGGCAACCGACGTTGCAGCAAATAACAAGACTTTACCCTTTATTCTTCGTTTCTCAGCATGCGCCGTCTGCCCGTTCGCATGGCAGCCAGCCCAATTCCCAGCAACGCCAATGACATGGGCTCTGAAACTGGCTCAATCGGGGTAAAGAATGTCGATGCGTTCGTCATCAAAATCAGATTTGTCCCGTCAATCCCATTGATACTTCCCACCGTGTCGATGTCACACTCCAAGCCGCCAATGGTATTCGGACCCGCTCCATTTATCAGGGTACCCATGCCATTTTTTTGAAGCAGGAGGATGGGTCAGTTTGCGTGAATGGTACGTTATATGTAATTTGAAAATCCAGACCCACGCCTGCTGGCACTCCATTGGAAAAATAAACTGGATCAAAGCCTTCGATAATGACTGGCATCGTTCCAACTCCAACTGCTGTGATACTGTCCACACCGGGATAATTGTCAGCTCCGGATTTATCGAGACTACCTGGGACCACATTTAAGGCGGAAATTGCCGTTTGCCCTCTGGAAGCCGCGATCATGCCAGATAGTATGAGCACTGGGTCCGCGTTGGTGGGGTCAGGCCCATATCCGGTGCCGTTGCCTGCGTTGGCATTCGGCGTTGCATCGAAATATAATCTGAAGAAATTGTCGCCCCCACCGATAGTCTCCAACACGACGCTGTTACCAATTGTAGAGACTACCTGTTCCCGATAGCCTGCAATATATACCCACCTATCCAGCCCCGGCCCACCTACACTAACGCCATTGCTATCCTCGAACCCATTCAGAGAGGCATGCAAGTAGCGCTGGAACACATCACCCATATAGTGGGTAAATATCGACGCATCACCAACCGGTGTTAGTAATGTATTGGCCGGCGCCCAATTCATGCTGCTTACATCTATCGCGGGATCAATACCCGTGCCATCCGAATTAACGACAAGTGCATGGGCCGCACTTGTCAGCATCATGAATACGGCTGGAAATAGAAGCTTATAATGTGGACTCAATTTTTGTCTCATGGAGTATCTGAATCACCTGGATTCCGCATACTTATCATTCACCTTGGTATCGGCACCATAAAATAAAAAATGACTTAGAAGGATTTCCTCTAAGTCATTTTTATCGTTTTCCGCACAAGCTTTCTGCCTGTAAATTCCGATCCGGCGTTTCCGATCACAGCTGCTTTTCTAGTGCTTAACCAGGATTTCGTCCAATGAAGGAGCCGACGCATGCGCGAAAGCCGAATCTTCTATATCGCCAGTACAAAACCAATGATAACTCCCACTACGATTTTTGCCATTATGTTGTCTTTTAGCCAAACCTCGACCTTTTGGGTGAAAACGGAACGATTTTTTTCAGACAGGACTGAATCAAGCACCTTGCCTGGCCATGCTATATCCTCGGGCTGGCAGTTGCTTTCCTCTGGTTTCCCGAAATTCCGCACTAAATATACTGCCAACCGCTCGGCAATCCAGCTCGACGCATATAATGCAGACGCAACAAGAAAAAAGTAAGGAAGTGCGATAAAAAACTTGACGGACTTGTCCGTATATTGTTCCATCAAGGGATAACCAAAACTATTTAGCGAAACGAAGATCACCCATAGCATCGGGAGAAATAAACAAATCATCAGAACATGAAAAAAAGCCTGTTTCATAGCTTCCCCCTTCTCTTTTGGACTCTAAACAAGTATCAAAGAATTGTTACCTCAGGAATAGCCTAGTAAGTCAGCCGAATTTATCAATTAGGTACCCGTCTCATAGCTGTATGTTACGTCTCGTACAGTTATGAGCCGTACAGGCAGCCTTGCGGTTCACATATGTTATGCACTAGACTGCCATAAGACATGTGAAGAAGACGTCACATAAATGTGATTAAGTTGTTAACAATTGAAATTAGTTGCAAGTGGACGACATGACTGTCCGGGATGCAGGCTGATTTTTCGCAGCCTGTTAATCGCGCTTGGCTAGCGCTTGCTTGATTTGCTCTAAATCCTGCTGAATTTGTTCCACTGACGCAGCCAGATAGATAAGGCCAAGGTAAAGATTATATTTTTCCGGCTGGGCTTGCTCGTCACCATACAAATTAAGATTTTCCACGAACATTCTTTTCGCATCTGAGGCAACTGACATGTTGGACCTCCCTACTAGAAATAGTTCAGATTTGACTTCAATTCGGGACCTGCAATAGCTCACCCGCCAAATGACCTGTCCTGCCGCTTGAACCAGGACAGTGCATTATCAAAATGCTGAGGCTGGAAATCCGGCCAGTATTCGTCCCGAATATAGAAATCGGCATAAACCGATTGCACCGGCAGAAAGCCGCTCAGGCGGCGCCCCCCTCCCCATCTTACAATAAGGTCCAGGCGCGATACGTCGTTTGAACGCAGGCTGCCGTCCTTAAGACCTCTCAAGTCCCATTCCCAGCCATAGTTAATAAGTAAATTGACTTTCATGCCCGTGCCTTGGCGCGTCCTGAACTCTTCCAGCACGGTGGGAAACTGCGCCGAAGTCTCATCGCCTACAACAAGCAGGGCGGCTCCCCTGCGCGCAATCTCGAAAGCAAATGCCACGGACGCATCGGTAAAAGCAAGTTTCTGAGCTTTGGGCCGTTTGGTGTTGTCTTGCGTAAAACAATAAATAGACGCTTCATCTATTCCGCGATCCTTGCATATTTCGTATAAGGATAGTCCCGGGTCAATGCCGCGGCCATACCCATCCTCTTTAGGCAGGCCATGGTGCTGAGCCCAGCGTCGGTTACCATCGGGAATGAAGCCGATATGTCGGGGAATACCGTTTTTCGCCATTTATATCCTCATACAAAACATATTCGAGATCGCGCGGCAAGCCCGCTGAAATTATATCTTTTCTTTTGCTACTTCCGCCAGATACAGCCAGGTATCGACCACGGTATCAGGATTAAGCGACAGGCTTTCGATTCCTTCTTCCATCAGCCATCGCGCCAAATCCGGGTGATCGGATGGGCCTTGGCCGCATATCCCCACGTATTTGTTCGCTCTACGGCATGCCTGAATAGCCATCCGCAGTAGCGCCTTCACCGCTGGGTCACGCTCGTCGAAGGATTCGGCGATGAGGCTGGAATCGCGGTCCAACCCAAGAGTAAGTTGTGTAAGATCATTGGACCCAATGGAAAAACCATCGAAGTACGCCAGGAATTGATCCGCCAGCAGCGCATTGGAGGGAATTTCACACATCATGATGAGCCGCAACCCGTTCTCACCGCGCTTCAATCCGTTCTCTTCAAGTAGCTCTATCACTCGCCTGGCTTCGGTCAACGTCCGCACGAAGGGAACCATGATTTCCAGATTGGTAAGACCCATTTCAATTCGCGCTTTTTTTAATGCCCGGCATTCCAGTTCGAAACAATCACGAAAATCTGTGGCTACATAGCGTGAAGCGCCGCGAAAGCCCAGCATGGGGTTTTCTTCAATAGGCTCATACTGTTGCCCGCCAATAAGGCTGGAATATTCATTGGACTTGAAGTCGGAAAGACGAACAATGACGGGTTTGGGGAAAAACGCGGCGAGCAGCATGGCGACGCCCTCTGTCAATTTCTCCACATAGAAGCTGACCGGATCGGGGTAACCCGCGCTTTGGCTTTCCACTTGCTGTTTCAAGTCCCGAGGAAGATCGGGATAATGCAGCACAGCTTTGGGATGGATACCGATCATGCGAGCAATGATAAATTCCAGCCGCGCGAGCCCTACGCCATCATTAGGCAACCGCTGAAATCCAAACGCCAGTTCGGGGTTGCCTACATTCAGGGTTATCTTCACTGGTGGCTTCGGCATGCTTTTGAGCGCGAGATCGGTCACTTCAACTTCTAGGACACCCCGATAGATATGGCCGGTGTCGCCCTCCGTGCAGGATACCGTGACCATCTCGTTTTCCGTCAATAACCCGGTCGCGTTACCACAACCCACCACCGCCGGAATGCCCAACTCACGCGCAATGATTGCGGCATGACAGGTTCGGCCGCCGCGATTCGTCACAATGGCCGAAGCGCGCTTCATTACGGGCTCCCAATCGGGATCGGTCATGTCGGTCACCAGAACGTCACCTTCCTGCACTCGCGACATTTCGCTGGCGTTCAAGATCAGGCGCACCGGTCCGCTGCCTATCTTTTGGCCAATGGCGCGTCCTGAAGCCAGCACATCCGACTTTCCCTTCAAGCGATAGCGCCGCAGCGTATCCACCCCGGCCAGCGCCTGCACTGTCTCGGGCCGAGCTTGCAATATATAGAGCTTGCCGTCCAGGCCGTCCTTGCCCCATTCGATATCCATCGGCCTCTGATAATGCCGCTCAATGACAACCGCGTGACGGGCCAACTCCTCCACCTCGGCATCGGTAATCGAAAACTTCACGCGCTCGGCTTCTTCCACATCAAGGGTTTCCACCGAATGACCGGCGCCATTGCCTGTTGCGAATTGCATTTTGATGAGCTTGGAGCCGAGGTTGCGCCTTAGAATTGCGGGTTTCCCTTGCGCCAACGTACGTTTATAAACGTAGAATTCGTCCGGATTCACCGCACCCTGGACCACGGTTTCACCGAGTCCATAGGAAGCTGTGATGAAAACCACCTCATCAAAACCGGATTCGGTATCCAGCGTGAACATCACGCCGGCGGCACCGATGTCGCTGCGAACCATCCGCTGCACGCCGACGGATAGCGCCACTTCGGAATGAATAAAACCCTTGTGCACGCGATAAGAAATAGCGCGGTCGTTGTAGAGTGACGCAAACACGTCCTTGACCGCCTTGAGCAAATTATCCAGTCCATGGATATTAAGAAAGGTTTCCTGCTGTCCTGCAAATGAAGCGTCTGCCAAATCCTCGGCGGTTGCCGAGGAACGCACCGCGACGGAGATTTCGCTCCCCCCCGCATCGTGCAGCATTTTGTCGTAAGCAACGGAAATTTCTTTTTCCAGACGTGGGGGTATGGGTGTGTCGATTATCCAGTCCCGGACCTGCGCGCCAGCGGCTGACAGCGCTTTGATATCTCCGGTATCAAGCTCCGAAAGCCTCTTTTCGATACGCTGCGTCAGCCCGCCTTGATCCAGAAAATCGCGATAGGCATCAGCGGTTGTTGCAAAACCACCGGGAACCCGAACGCCTGCCTCGGCCAGTTGGCTGATCATTTCTCCCAGGGACGCATTCTTTCCCCCGACACTGCTCACATCGGTCATGCGCAACTCATCAAACCATAACACGCATCGTGAATCGTTCAATTTCTGCTCCTGTTCGAGTGATCAGAATTGCGTAAAATCGCGCCTGGATAACGGTTGTGTTATACGCTAAAAAGCGATATTTTGACCAGTCAAAATTATTGTCATTGATGAACCGGTGATAAATGTCAACTGTAGCCAGGCCGCCCCAGCGAACGGCGTTTTTTCTTTCAGACCGAACGGGTATTTCTGTCGAAACGCTGGGGCATAGTCTTCTTAGGCAGTTCGATAATGTGCCGTTTGAGGAAATTGCTCTACCCTATCTTGATACCCGAGAAAAAGTTGCGGCCGCTGCCGGGCAGATCAGTACGCGGGCTAATGCTGATGGGGCGCGCCCGCTGGTATTCAGCACATTCGTAAATCCGGAATTCCGGATCATTCTCGACTCCGTCGACGCGCTGCATCTGGATTGCTTCAGTATTTTTATCGGCCAAATGGAGGCTGAGCTCGGCGTACATTCGTCGCATGCCGTGGGGCTTTCCCATCGGGCCGATAGCGCCGTCGACCACCTCTCGCGCATCGAAGCAATAAAATATACCCTGGAACACGACGATGGCCTTTCGCAAAAGAATTGGCGCAAAGCGGATATTACTCTGATAGGTGTTTCCCGTACCGGCAAAACCCCCACCTGCCTCTATCTCGCGCTGCAATATGGTATTTTCGCCGCCAATCACCCGCTCATCCCCGAGGACTTCAATCGCTTGGGGTTGCCAGCCCAGCTCAGGGATATTCGCCACAAACTGTACGGCTTTACCATCGATCCCGGCCGGCTACACCGCATACGTAGCGAACGCAAACCCGACAGCAAGTATGCCTCTCTTGAGAACTGCCAATATGAAGTACGTGAAGCAGAAACGCTGATGCGACGGGAAGGGATTTCCTATCTCGATGCAACCAGCAAGTCCATCGAAGAACTCGCAACCGCGGTATTGCACCAGGCAAAATTGGAACGGAAGATTTATTGAGGAATACTTTCGAACAAGTTTCGGCCTTACCAACCGGCGCGACGGGAAATTTACTCAGAAATTTATCGGTGGAATATACGAATAGATTGGAGAAGCATTCTCACGAGAAATAATGAATTAATCGCCAAAGTTATTGCTGGCATCCAGTTCAAAAACGGAGATCATAACGAAAGCAGAAAATCATCAACGAATCGCCGCATGATTAAATAAAGCGCCAATTTGGAGAATGACAATTACGATATGTGGGGATATAACGCGGAGTTGTAAAAACGGCTTACATATTTGTCTGTGTACCTAAGTCCAATAGGCAGAACTATAAAAACCCTTAAAATGAGGAACCGGAGCTCAGCATAATTCTAGCTCCTACAATTTCAATAGATGAGACAAGAGGGAACGAAGTGAAGAACAAGAGAATGTTGGTTGCATTGCTGTTTGTCGCAGTTACGGCAGCGGCAGTTGCACAATAAATGAAGCCCCTTTATTAATCCCTGGACTTTCTGCTCGGACCATCCCACCATGAAGTTCCACCAGCTGTTTGACGATAGCAAGGCCCAAGCCGAGTCCTTTGTAGTGTCGCGCAAGTGAAGTTTCAGCCTGCAGGAAGCGCTCAAACACATAGGGCAGAAACTCGGCTGATATTCCCAGACCCGAGTCATCGATTCTGATTTCCAAAAATGAGCCCGACTGCTTCATACCAATTTCTATTCTACCGCCTGTAGGCGTGAATTTTATTGCGTTGGAAAGAAGGTTCCAGAAAACCTGCTGCATCCTGTTAGCGTCACCCGATATCCACCCGGCTTCCCGATCAGTTGTTTCTTGCAGAATAATTCTTTTGGTTTCCGCGGTTGGCCTCATTGATTCAACCGTTGCGCCCACCAGACCGACTATATCCAGTTGCTGCATGTCAAGTCGTACTTTGCCAGAAATCATACTGCTCATTTCGAGAAGATCTTCAATGAGTTTGTTTTGGGCGCGAGCGCTACGCTCGATGGCTTGCATGCCTTTATGAATATCGTCTTGCTTTAGCTTTCCCCCCAGGATGAGCTGAGACCATCCCAGGATGACACTCAAGGGAGTTTTGAGTTCATGGGAGATCATCGCAAGAAACTCGTCCTTCAGCTGACTAGCTCGCCCAGCCTCAATTCCAGAGATGACCAGTTGTGCGTTCGCTTCCCGCACAAAAACCAGATGACCATCAGACGCTTCCCGTTCCGTATTCGCCGTGCAAATTATCTGCTCGCGCGAGACGGCAGCATCTTCGCGTAAATGGACGGCGTCTTCACGAAATCGCACTGTGTCTTCTCGTAGCGTAACCAATTTCTCACGGTTCCGAATAGGTTCCTTATCGTTCACGACAATGCTTTTCCTGCATGCAAGGCTCTGTTGCAAAAAAAGAATAAACCGGAACTGTATCCTTGATCTGATTGATTAAGCGCTGTAGATACCGGATTGTCTTTCAATGAGTCTTCCCATGGAAATGACGCCATGTGAAATCCGACCATTGACGATCTACGCTGAAAAACACAATAGTGCACTACCCTTTTTATTTTTTGCAAAAGAGCCTTTTTTATCGCCTGGAACCATGAACTCGTTAAAGCTGGCATCACGCTGGTTAAGTGTAACAGACTGTATTTGAAAAACGGCTCGACCTGCATTAAGCCCGCTCACATGCTGTCAGCGTACTTTAAACGTCAGACTATCCTCCCGCCAAGTTTGCGATGACAATAAATCCGCGTCGTCGCAATATTCGCACGCCCCAGCCATTACTGCATCTTGGCAATGTCCGCCTGATGAGCCAGCACATTAGTGGCCGCGGTCGCATGCCTGAAGTCCTTGATTAAGAGCTTGCATGGCGCTTCACGCCGCAGGGCGTGAGCCAGTTACTCCCATTCTTCCGTCATGACGATGCTTTGCCAGCAGCGACTTGACGTCCTCATCTTCCGACACCTCGTTTGCCGACACCTTCAGCGCGCGATCATCCGGGTACAAATCGGAAATTGCAACGATCGACATGGCTGCCAGCTCCCATTCTTTCCTCGCAAACTCGTTATCGCCACCATCTCTGAAATCCGTATTGGCATATACCGATCTCGGCCTGTCCGCTCTGAGGCTCATTCGATAGAGAATATATCCCATGACAAACACGATAATGCCGGCAACGAACAATTCCCTGAGAAAATATACGATACCCAGGAAAAACGATGTCAGGTATAAAATCACGCTGTTACGCTGCTTCTTCCCTGAAGTAGCGGGATGGGCGAAGGCCATCCAATACGTCACGATATAAGCGGTTAAATCCTCCGCGTTGTCCCACTTGTCAGCAAGAATTTTCGTTATCGCCGACGCCGGTATCTCGGGTCTGGCGATCAACGCCTGTGGCGCCACGACAATCGCATAAAGCGTCGGCAGGACGGCGCCCCAATAAACAGCATGTATCTGATTCAGCGAAAATGAAGCAAAAATTGCGATGGCATTGATGAGAAATATCATCAATCCTCCCTCTCACAGGTAGTCGGACTTGTATTTATATTCGCTCCCGCTCGGTGACAAACCTATGATGATTGAGCTGATCTGATCAGGAACTCCAGTTCCAGTCGCGGATCTCGGGCATATCCTCACCATACTGTCTGATATACGACTCGTGCTCGATCAGTTTATCCCGCATCAATTGCTTGAGATAGGCCCCCTTATAGCCTAGTGCGGGTACGCGGTCGACCACGTCCATTACCAGATGAAAACGGTCCAGGTCATTGAGCACGGTCATGTCAAACGGAGTCGTCGTTGTCCCCTCCTCTTTGTACCCGCGAACATGCAGATTTTCATGGTTGGTCCGGCGGTATGTCAGGCGGTGAATGAGCCAGGGGTAGCCATGATAGGCAAAAATTATGGGCTTGCAGGTAGTGAACAGCGTGTCGAAATCGCGGCCGGACAGGCCATGCGGGTGCTCCTCTTTCGGCTGTAGCGTCATCAGGTCCACTACATTTATCACTCTTATCCTCAGCTCCGGAACCTGATGGCGCAGCAAGTCGACCGCTGCAAGGGTTTCCAGGGTCGGTACATCGCCTGCACAGGCCAGCACCACATCCGGCTCGCCATTCTGGTCGTTGCTCGCCCAGGCCCAGATACCGATACCGGCGGTACTGTGCGTGATTGCGGCGTCCATATCCAGCCACTGTAGCGCAGGTTGCTTCCCCGCTACGACAACGTTGATATAATTGCGCGAGCGCAGGCATTTATCGGCTATGACAAGCAATGTGTTGGCGTCCGGCGGGAGATAGACTCGAATGATATCCGCCTTCTTGTTTACCACGTGGTCGATAAAGCCGGGGTCCTGGTGAGAAAAACCGTTGTGATCCTGGCGCCATACATGCGATGTCAAAAGGTAATTAAGCGAGGCAATCGGCCTGCGCCAAGGGATTTCCTTGGTGACCTTGAGCCATTTGGCATGCTGATTGAACATGGAATCAATGATGTGAATGAATGCTTCATAGCATGAAAACAAGCCGTGCCGGCCAGTCAGCAGATAACCTTCGAGCCAGCCCTGGCATGTATGCTCTGAAAGAATTTCCATCACTCGCCCATCCGGGGAAAGATGCTCATCTTCCGGCAGGATTTGCGCCACCCAGGTTCGATCCGTTGCTTCGAACAAAGCACCAAGGCGATTTGAACTGGTTTCGTCCGGCCCCATCACGCGGAAGTTGCGGCTGTCCAGGTTGAGCTTCATGACATCGCGTAAAAGTTTTCCCATCTCCCGCGTGGCTTCGCCTACTACCGATCCTGGCGTGGGTACAGCAATGGCGTAATCGCGAAAATCCGGCATTTCCAGGTCTTTCAGCAGTAGGCCTCCATTAGCATGGGGATTTGCGCCCATCCGCCGCTTGCCTTGGGGCGCGAGCGCAGCCAACTCCGGTACCAATGTTCCCTTGTCATCGAATAACTCTTCCGGCTTGTAGCTTTTCATCCAGTCTTCGAGCAGCTTCAGGTGCCATGGCTTTGAACCGATCTCCGCAAACGGCACCTGGTGCGAGCGCCAAAAATCCTCGACTTTCTTGCCGTCAACCTCTTCCGGACCGGTCCACCCCTTGGGGCTGCGCAAAATAATCATCGGCCAGCGGGGATATGTGGATACACCATTGCTACGCGCTTCCTGCTGGATTGCCCTGATCTTGCCGATCACGACATCCAGCGTAGCGGCCATTGCCTGATGCATGAGTTCGGGATCGGACCCCTCGACAAAATGCGGCTCATAACCATAGCCCGCGAATAGCATCTCCAACTCTTCGTGGCTGATGCGCGCGAATAGCGTTGGGCCTGCAATTTTATAGCCATTAAGATGCAGGATCGGCAACACCGCGCCGTCATGGGCTGGATTCAGAAATTTGTTGGAGTGCCAGGCGGCCGCAAGCGGTCCGGTTTCAGCTTCGCCATCCCCCACTACGCACGCCACGATCAGATCCGGGGTATCGAAAGCCGCCCCAAAGGCATGCGACAGCGAATAACCCAATTCGCCGCCTTCGTTGATCGAGCCCGGGGTTTCCGGCGCCACATGGCTGGGAATACCGCCGGGAAACGAGAATTGTTTAAACAGCCGTTGCATGCCTATGGCATCCCAGGAAATGTGGGGATAGAATTCGCTGTAGCTACCCTCGAGCCATGTGTTCGCGACCATAGCCGGTCCCCCGTGGCCGGGCCCGGCTATATAGAACATATTCACATCATATTTTTTTATAAGCCGGTTCAGATGTACATAAATAAAATTAAGCCCCGGTGTTGTGCCCCAATGGCCAAGTAATCGAGGTTTGATATGCTCAAGCGCGAGCGGCGCCTTGAGTAAAGGGTTGTCCAGCAGATAGATTTGTCCGACGGAGAGATAATTCGCCGCGCGCCAGTACGCGTCCATCTTGCGCAAATCATCTGCGGAGAGCGGCTTATTTTCGGGTGTGCTTATCGGCTTGGTTTCGCTCATATGGTCCTCCTGAAATCATTAATGCGCTTCTGGCGCCATTAAATTGGAATCCGCCAGTTGCCAGTTGTAAACTAAGAGCTATAACCGAAGAGGATTTTTGTACCCTGTGAGCTTCACCTTTTTTTGGTGGGCTCGCTACGGGGGCGGATTCAGGTTAAAACCTCCGCCTCGCGCGCCAGGATAACTGCCTCGTTTACGGGCGTAACCCAAACCTCGATCCGGCTGAAAGGACTGCTGATGCATGATATTCCCTTGGCCCTATAATTTTTTTGGGTATCGACTGCAATTCCGCACCAGTCCATGCCGGTCAAGATCTTTTCCCTCACTTCCGGCACATTTTCGCCCACGCCTCCTCCAAAAACGATGGCATCGGCGCCACCCAATACCGCGAGATAAGCACCCACATATTTACGTGCCCGGTAACAGTATAAATCCACCGCCAGCCGCGCAAGCTCATCCGGAGTTCGTAACAACTCACTTATATCGGCGCTGATCCCGGAAACACCCAACAGGCCCGAGCGCGCATTGAGCAGTCGATCCAGTTGCTCCGGCGTGAGGCTTTCCTGACGCTGGAGAAATGTAGCGAGCCCCGGATCTATATCGCCTGATCGTGTCGCCATCACGAGCCCCTCCAAGGGTGAAAACCCCATTGAAGTATCTCGTGGCAATCCATTATCAATCGCCGTAATCGAGCAACCCGCGCCGAGTTGCATCGAAATTATTCTCGCACTTTGCAAAGAGTCCGGTTGAAGCGCCCGCCAGCTTTGCCACATTGACTTATGCGCCAGCCCATGAAAGCCATATCTGCGCAATCCATGCTTTTCAGCAAGCCCATGCGGAATAGCATACGCCCGCGCTGTTTCCGGTAGATCCGTAAAAAACGCGGTATCAAACACCGCGACCTGGACAATGTCCTTCAACACCTCGCGGGTTGCGCGTATCCACCGCAGCGCGACGGGGTTGTGAAGTGGTGCCAGCAGCGTCAACCGCTCGATCTCCTGCTCGACTTTCTGGTCGATCAGGCATGATGCGGCAAGATTCATACCGCCGTGAACCACCCGATGCGCTGCCACCGTTATCCCTGTGAGCGCGTGCCTCCGCATGAATTCTTTCAGTATGACGCACGGTTCGCCGGCGGAAAGGTCATGCCGTATGCTCGCCAGCTCGGTGACCGTGTCGCCATCGCAAGTGAAGGCTCCCAGGCGAACTGATGAGCTGCCAGTATTAACGGTCAGTATGATTGTGGTCATGGATGCAGAAATGTATCGCCAATCACAGCCCACTCCCTAGTCATAGGGACTGGCCGAGACTGGACATCAAGTAAATCGATTCACTGATTAAACACGGTTCTGCATAAGAGTCTGTATGCCAGCCAACATATGACACTCTATTTCGATCTCCACCATCAGCGGCGCTTCAGATACAGCCGTTCAGGCTTCAGGTGAACACGGCTACCGGGTGATAAACCCACCTATCAAATAGTGGAATAATAAGCGGCAAGATTGCACTTAGCGCGGCGATGGCGGTCAGAATACAGATGCCAACAATCATCAATCACTCGCCAAAATCAGCTATATTTTTTTGTCTTGTTCCCTTATCCGGGCAGTGACATGTCGAGATTGTGATTAACCTTGGGAAACGCTTTCAGGCAGGCGTATCCGATGCAATTTATGGAACATCCAGGTGAATCGATAATGCTATACTCTTTCCTTTCACCGTCCTCTCAGGAGACCATCATGAAGAAAATATTGACCCTGCTGACTCTGGCCATTTTAAGCTTCGGATTGGCCGCCTTTGATGCTGAAGCAAGGCGCTTCGGCGGCGGCAAGAGCATCGGCAAGCAACGTGAAGCCATCAGCCCGCAAACTCCTCCAAAATCGGCGCAAACACCCCCTGCTGCGTCGGCACCTGCCGCAGCAGGTAATAGGTGGATGGGCCCGCTGGCTGGATTGGCTGCGGGAGGATTGCTGGCGGCATTGTTCATGGGTGGCGCGTTTGAAGGCATCAATATGATGGATGTGTTGATGCTGGCTGCACTGATGGCTGCGGTTTTCTTCGTCGTGCGCATGCTGCGCAAGCCGCGGCAGGAACATTCGGCACGGCCAATGCAGTATTCGGGCATGGGAGCAGGCCCCGGCAGTAGCGCGACCGCGCCAGCAACAGAACCCACGGCGGCGCCGGCGGGGGAAAGCACCGCAGCGCCAGCCCAGGCACAAGCTGTCACCAGCAAAACCGCAAATATTCCTGCGGACTTCCAGGTCGAGCCATTCCTGCGCAATGCAAAAACGTCATTTATCCGCTTGCAAGCGGCCAATGATGCACGGGACCTGAGCGATATCCGGGAATACACTACACCGGAAATGTTTGCGGAGATCAGCATGCAGATCACCGAACGCGGCAATGAGCCTCAAAGAACCGAGGTAATGGGTATTAATGCGGAACTGCTTGAGGTGGTTACCGAAAATAATACGGCCATTGCCAGTGTCCGGTTCAACGGCCAATTACGGGAGTCTTCCAATCCACCGGAAGCGTTTGATGAAATCTGGCACGTGCAGAAGAATATAAAGGACCCTGAATCCGTCTGGCTGTTGGCAGGAATTCAGCAAGTTTCATAGATCTGCCTGCCATGCTGGCATCCGTTGCGATAGCCCCGCTTAACCACTTGTTGCGTGGAGAGAACTGGGCGCGCAAGCGATTGCAGCTTCATGCAGGCAGGACGGCACGTTTTCGCCTCCCTCCCTTCCCTGACCTCGCCCTGACCATCCAGGCCAGCGGTGAGGTATCGGCGGCGGTAAAGGGCGCTCTCGATGACGCCACCTTGACGCTTATTCCAGGTTTATTACCGCGCTTGCTCGCTCATGACGAAGATGCATATCGCGAAGTCACAATTTCCGGTGATAGCGAGTTTGCGGAAGAAATTCTCCTTATCGGAAAAAACCTGCATTGGGATGTGGAGCAGGATATAAGCGGTGTAATGGGAGATATTCTCGCGCATCGGGTGGTGCAGACTGGCGAAGGCCTGATGCACTGGCAAGCTGAAACCGCACGTAATTTATGGCAGACGCTGGCGGAATATCTGACAGAAGAGCAGCCATTACTTGCAAAATCCATGGATATGCATGAGCTTGTTCGTGAAATAAACACATTACGGAGCCGTGCGGCAAGTCTGGAAGTACGCGTGAACGCGCTGGATCGCTAAAAAGTCGACTCCACGACAAAAAAAACCGAGAAGATTACAGACGTACTACCATTCCATGGAATAAATGCGTTTCTTTCGCCTTCTCAAAATACTCTCTGTAGCATTTCGTTTTGGCCTTGATGAATTTTTTCTGGGCCACGAGCGGCTGCGGTTGCTGCGCCCTGTTGTCAAGGCAGCGACGTTCTGGCGACGCCTGGATAGGGCGCGGGGTGAGCGCCTTCGCCTTGCGCTGGAAACTCTGGGCCCTATATTCGTCAAGTTTGGCCAGATGCTTTCGACTCGTCGAGATCTTCTGCCGCAGGATATCGCCGATGAACTGGCCAAACTGCAAGACCAGGTCCCTCCGTTTCCCTCCAGTCTCGCCATCAAAACGCTGGAGCAGATCTATGGAAAACCCGTTACTGAAGTCTTTCTGGTCTTCGATGCAGAACCGGTAGCCAGTGCATCCATCGCACAAGTTCATCTGGCGGTGCTGAATGACGGAACAGAAGTTGCAGTCAAAGTGCTGCGGCCGGGCATCGCGCCTATCATCGCGCATGATGTGGCATTGATGGATTCCGGCGCTTTGCTGGTCGAAGCACTGTGGCCCGACGGCAAGCGGCTCAAGCCACGCGAGGTCGTGACCGAATTTGCCCGCCACCTGGATGACGAACTGGACCTCATGCGCGAGGCAGCGAACTGCAGCCAGTTGCGGCGTAATTTTCTGGATTCTCCATTACTGTTGGTGCCGGAAGTTTACTGGGATTATTGCTATTCCGGCGTTATGGTGATGCAGCGCGTAAAAGGCACGCCCATCAGTCAGGTGGCGAAACTGCGCGAGCAGGGAGTCGATATTCCAAGGCTTGCCCGAGTCGGCGTGGAAATATTCTTTACCCAGGTATTCCGGGACGGTTATTTCCATGCCGATATGCATCCGGGCAATATTTTTGTCGGCCAGGACGGGCGTTACATCGCGGTCGATTTCGGCATAATGGGAACGCTCACTGACGAGGATAAAAATTATCTGGCGCAAAATTTCCTTGCATTTTTCCGGCGCGACTACAAGCGTGTGGCCGAAGCGCATGTTGAGGCGGGATGGGCGCCAAAGAATACTCGTGTTGATGATTTCGAAACCGCAATCCGTGCCGTATGCGAACCCATCTTTGACAAACCGCTGAAAGAAATCTCCTTTGGCCGTGTACTGCTTCGTCTATTCCAGACATCTCGCCAGTTCAACGTGGAAATCCAGCCGCAACTGGTAATGCTGCAAAAAACCCTGCTGAATATCGAGGGGTTGGGACGCGACCTCGATCCTGATCTCGATCTGTGGACAACCGCGAAGCCGTATTTGGAAAACTGGATGGCCGAACAGCTTGGCTGGCGCGGGCTCAGCCGTCGGCTGCAGAAGGAAGCATCGAGCTGGGCGGTCATCATGCCGCAGTTTCCGCGCTTGATGCATCATGCCTTGACGGAAGTCCGTACAAGCGGGCTGGAAGAAAAGATGAATCAGTTTATCCTCGAAAAAAGGCGTCAGAACCGCTTGTTTTCCATCCTTATAGTATTGCTAACGGTGGCAATGCTGTGGCAGCTATGGCTATAAGGGCTGATAATCCTTTTTTTCGTTCTCTTCCGCCTGTACTGCTTCAGCTTTGGAATAACGACTAGCGAACGCATTTTACGCCCGCCCACTTTAGCGTCCACTCCGGCAACATCTGCATCTTCCTGACGAAACGATAAACCGGCAACCCATCTCCTTTTCCGCAGCGCCCAAGGCAATGTTCCAAACGATGGCGGTTCGTCAATCCATGGATAAACTTTGGTAAAATCCCCGTCTTTTGTCTTTTAACCGGCACGGCAATGGCGCTACTTGAAATCCGTAATGTCACGCGGCGCTTTGGCAGCTATACCGCGGTCGACAATGTCAGCATCAGTGTGGAGGCGGGGGAATTCTTCACGCTGCTGGGGCCGTCGGGCTGTGGTAAAACAACGCTCCTACGGATGATAGCCGGGTTTGATCTTCCCGATTCCGGCCAGATCCTGCTGGACGGACGAGATATGGTCGGCACACCCCCGGAAAAACGCCCCGTGCATACGGTATTTCAAACCTATGCGTTGTTTCCGCACATGACGGTAGCGGACAACATTGCGTTTCCACTCAGGATGGCCGGCAAAAAAACACATGAAATACAAACCAGGGTAGCGGATGCACTGGACAGTGTCCGCCTGTCGAATTTCGGCAACCGTTTCCCCAACGAATTATCAGGCGGGCAGAAACAGCGAGTGGCGTTTGCGAGAGGATTAGTCAATCGCCCCCGATTGTTGCTGCTGGATGAACCATTGGGCGCACTCGATGCCAAATTGCGCGAGGAAATGCAGATGGAGTTGATCAATCTTCAGAAAGAGGTTGGGGTAACGTTCGTTTTTGTTACCCACGCCCAGAATGAGGCGCTGGCGCTGTCCCATCGCATCGCCGTGATGAACCGTGGCAATGTCGAGCAAATCGACGAACCTTCCAAAATCTATGGCTTTCCCAAAAATCGCTTTGTTGCGGATTTTATCGGCAAGATCAGCATGATGAACGCGCAAGTCCTGGAGGCTGCGCCTACCCATTTGAGACTTGATGTGGGCGAAGTGGGAGAAGTTACCACCGCTGGCAAGGAAGGCATCAAAGCGGGCGACAAAGGTACGATCGCGATACGCCCCGAACAGATATTGATTTCCCACCCATCCGAAGCGCGGCGGCTGAAAAACCATTTCCTCGGTAAAGTACGTGATTTTTTATATGTTGGAGATGTTACCACTTATATCGTTGAACTCCCCAATGGTGCCTTTATAGAGGCTTTGCTGCCTAATTCCGCACCTGGACGTGCAAAGTTTTTCGAGGTAGGGGATCAAGTAAGCATCTCGTGGCATCACGACGCGGGTATTTTTCTCAATGACTAAAGAAGAAGCCAATGCGCCTCGCGCTGCCCGATTTCTGGTAAGCGGACCGCCGCTATTGTTCCTGGTCGTGTTCTTTGTTGTCCCCAGCCTGATTATGATCCTCACCTCGTTCCGCTTTCCGGGCGAGTTCGGGGGCCTGGCGCCCATCACTGCGCCCGCGGGAGCAGTCGACGGCGAATACGGCCTTACTGCCGAAGCTTACCAGTTTTTTTTTAGCGACATTCTTTACGCTGAAATTTTTCTCAAATCCTTCGGCGTTGCGTCAGCAACTACCCTCATTTGTCTCGTTATGGCCTATCCGCTGGCAGTGCTGATCGCGCGCAGTGAAAAACGTTTCCGAAATCTGATGGTGCTGCTGGTGGTATTGCCATTTGCCAGTAATTTCCTTATCCGTATTTATGCCTGGATGATTATTCTTGGGCCGGAATCCGGACTCAGCCATTTCATCAATACTATTCTCGGCGCATTCGGGATTGCCCCTGTGACGTTGTTGTTCTCGCCGTTTGCCGTATTGATCGGCATGGTATATGTACACCTGCCGTTTATGGTGCTACCGCTTTATACCAACCTGGAAAAGCATGATCCCTCGCTTCTGGACGCGGCACAGGATCTGGGAGCCAACGGCTGGCAGCGCTTCTGGCGCGTAACCTGGCCGCTATCTCTCCCCGGCGTTTTTTCGGGCTCGGCACTCGTATTCATCCCGGTACTCGGCATGTTTGCCGTGCCGGACATACTCGGCGGCACGGGCGACATTCTCATCGGCAATCTGATCAAGGATCAATTCCTTGGCACCCGTGACTGGCCTTTTGGTTCAGCGCTATCAATCATGCTGACGCTGGCAGTGCTCTCCGTCGCCGGGCTGGCTACCTGGTTCGCACGCTCCGCCACCGGGCAGCGCGCGGCGTAGCATGAGCCGCACCAATATCTGGCTTTGGTCCGCAGCGGGCGTGATTTACGCCTTCCTGTACGTTCCGCTGGCTATCGTGGTTTTGTATTCGTTCAACGATTCGAAACTGAATGCCGAATGGGTGGGATTTACATTGTCCTGGTATAAAACGCTGTTCCAGAATACGGAAATGCTCACCGCCGCGCGTAATTCGCTGTTTATCGCGCTCAGCGCAAGTTTTAGCGCAACATTGCTCGGCACGATGGCCGGTCTGGCGATACATCGGTATAAGCTCAAGGTCTTGCCCATATTGGTGTTCACGCCAGTCGCGATGCCCGAAATCCTCCTGGGGGTATCGCTGCTCCTATTCTTTTTGCAAGTGCTTAATTTAACGCTCGGCATGGTTTCTATTATTATCGCGCACACCACATTTTGTATCGGTTTCGTTGCCATCATCGTACGGGCGCGGCTCCAGGGCATGGACGAAAGTATTTTTGAAGCGGCGCGCGATCTCGGCGCCTCTCCCTGGCAGACTTTTCGTCTTGTCACCCTGCCGCTGATCATGCCCGCAGTGGTTGCAGGAGCCTTGATGTCGTTTACGTTGTCCATCGATGACTTCGTCATTACATTCTTCACCAAGGGAGTGGGCGAACCGATTCTGCCCATCCATATCTATACGATGATAAAGGTTGCGGTGACACCGGAAGTGAATGCCATCTCCACATTGCTGATGCTGCTCACGCTGGTCATGATCATCATTGCAGCCAAGCTCGAATCGCACGCCTCATCAAGCGCAAACGCAACGTCGCGCAAGGCGAAATGATGATGAATACGCGGTGCACCTCCCCAGCGCCGACCGCATCGTTCGTGCTCCTGCTTGCATGGCTGGTTCTGTCCACCACGGGTTGCGCGAGACAGGATCAGGATATTGTCCTCTCCAGCAAGGAAAACGTTCTGCATTTATTCAATTGGAATAATTACATTGCGCCGGAAACGGTCAGACGCTTCGAGAAATTCTGCAATTGCAGGCTTTCCCAGGATTATTATTCCGATAATGAGGAAATGCTGGCGAAACTGTCGGCGGGCGCGACCGGCTACGATCTCATCATTCCCACCGGTAATGCAATGGACACTCTTATTCGCCAGGGCGCGCTGAAGCCGCTGGATAAATCCTTGTTGACCAATATCGGGAATATCAATCCTGCATACCTAGATACACCATTCGATCCCGGCAATAAATATTCCGTTCCATATGCCTACACGCTTACCCTGCTCGGCTTCAATCAGGAGAAAGTAAAGAGCCTTGGCCTGCCTACCGACACCTGGGCAATCATTTTTGAGCCGAAATACCTCGAAAAAATCAAAGGACGCGTAACCGTGCTCGACAGTCAGCGCGAATTGATGGCTGCGGCGCTGAAATATTTAGGCTATTCGGTTAACGATACCGATGAGAACCACTGGAAAGAAGCCGCAAACCTTATCGTGCGCGCCAAGCCCTACTGGGCCGCATTCAGCAATACCGGTTATATCAAGGAGTTGGCCGTTGGCAACTTGTGGGTGGCGCAAGGATATTCCAACGATATGTTCCAGGCGGCGCTTGATGCCAAAAATACCGGGCGCAAATTCACCATCGGCTACTCGACTCCGAAAGAAGGCGCGGTTCTGGCACTCGACAGCATGGTACTGCATCGAAGCGGAAGTCGTTCCGACCTCGCCCATCAATTCATCAACTTCATGCTGGAGGGGAAGAACTCCGCCGAGCTCACCAATCTCATAGGTTCCGGCAATCCCAATATGGATGCAATACAATATATCCAGGCAGAAATCGCAGACAATGAAGCCATATTCCCAGCCCCCGAAATGCTGAACCGCCTTGAAATGCTGCGGGACCTGGACCGTAAACAACGCCGCGTGTTAAGCCGCCTGTGGACCGAAATTAAATTGAGATAGACCGCAATCCAAAATAATAAAGAAGAAATCGCGAAAAACAGCAGCGGTTCGTTCCAGGCCGGGCTCGTCATTCGCACTCCTCGAAAGACCTGCGAAGCAAGCCATGCGGGGTAAAAAGTTCAATTAACTCAGCAGTGGAAGAAGTAATCGCTGTTCCGGTATAATAATTTTGGATTCATCATTTCTCATCCCGTTGAACATATTATGAGCTACTACCTGCGGCATGTATTTTTCTGCGTAAACCAGCGTGAGCCGGGAGCCGTATGCTGTAACAATCATGGCGCCCAGGCCATGCGTGATTATGCCAAGGAGCGAATCAAGGCCCTCAAGCTCGACAGCAAGAGCAGAAGAATACGGATTAACAATGCGGGTTGTCTCGATCGCTGCAACGAAGGTCCGGTTATCGTTGTCTATCCCGAAGATGTCTGGTACACGTATGTGGACAAAGAAGATATTGACGAGATCATCGAAGAACATTTGAAAAACGGGCGTATCGTCGAGCGGTTGCGAATTTAGAGCAGGCAATAAACGTATTTTCATCCATATTGTCAAGCATACTGTTGAATTCACATATTCCACAGAAATTATTCATTGATGGCCCGGCAGGGAAGTTGGAAACGGTTCTGGCGGAGCCGGATTTCCGCTACCGCCGTGGCTTTGCCGTGGTTGCCCATCCCCATCCATTATATGGTGGGACAATGAATAACAAGGTGGTCCATACGCTGTTCAAGGCGTTTCTCGAGTTGGGATTTGTCACAGTCAAATTCAATTTTCGCGGCGTGGAACAAAGCGAAGGCGAACTTAACTCAGGCAAGGACAACGGGGCGGGTGAAACTGAAGACGTGCTTGCGGTGGTTGAAACCATAAGAAACGAATTCGCTGCCTCCTTTGATACCCCTCCACTATTACTACTGGCAGGCTTTTCCTTCGGGGGCGCGGTCCAGGCTTATGCGGCGCAACGCCTCAAGCCGCAAATAGTGGTATTGGTGGCTCCAGCCGTTCAGCGGCTCAGCGCGCCCCACCTCGCCAAACCCGATACTAAACACGACATTGAAAGCGCCCGCCAGGTCCTGATCATACAAGGTGATCAGGATGAGGTGGTTCCCCTTCAAACTGTCCTGGATTGGGCTGCTCCGCAGGAATTACCTGTGGTCGTCGTGCCCGGCGCAGAGCATTTTTTTCACCGACGATTGCATATCCTCAAGCGCATCGTTCTCGATTCATGCTGATTCGGAAGGAAGCCGGAAGGCCGACAAAGGCGGCCATTGGATTTTATCAATGGGCTGACGTCAGGGCCCAGAAAACGCCTGGATCGATAAGCTAACGCCAGCTCTCTTTTTACCGGCTCATATGCAAGTGAGCATCATCGACCGGAAATCGTCAAGAAATCCCATCTTTTTTGACATGTTTGGGATTTTTTCGCCCGCATCGACGAATTTATCCTGGTCCCGGAAATCGCGATTATCGAAAATCGTGAGATTGGCGTTGGGGCCGACCTCGAGGCTGCGAACCTTATTTTCCCAGTTGAAGCCGAAGGGCCCGGTCATCACCGGCAACTCCACGGGGCCAACCAGCAAAAAGCTATCGCCGTTAAAGTCTTTCTTATCGTATAGCTTCACCCAGCACCCGCTATTCGCCGACGTGTCGGTCGATACCTTCATCGGCACCATCATTAGCACCGGTACTTCAATGATGGTTCCTTCCTCCTTCTTTCCCGACTTTGAATATTGCTTGCTTTTTTCCGCATGCTTCGATTTATCGTTCACCCTTGCTTTCTCAGCCGAGTCTTGCGCATAAACACCAGACCCGGCATATAGCCCAAACACGGCTGCGAGGGCGATCAGGAAATTGCGTGGGTTCTTTGTCAGAATATTCATATTATTCTCCTTAAAAGAATGGTTGAAAGATTGATACCCTACCGATATACGGTTGTATATCGCGCGGAAAGGACCGACCTGTTGCAAAGTACCGACACCCCATGTCGTTGGTCGGTTATTGCGAAACAGGATTTTAAGACCAGGGTACGGAGCCAATCCGTTCGCTGGCATACATACCTAAAGGCTAATGTATTACTCCGTTTGCTGCGCTTGTGAAATCAAAAAGATGCGGTTCTTTTAAATCACGTCGGGCGATGTGGAAACCAGGACCGGAAGTTGAACAGATAGATGCGCATTTCACGCCGAGTTTCAGAAAATCTTCACTAAGTGTTGAACGTGCCAGGGATTAAGGTATTCAACGAGTCCTCGGATCGGATCTATTTTCACCAAAGATTTTTTCCCTTCAACTTTCCAGCCAGCCTCCACGGAATCCGGCACGACGCAAGCCAGTCAACAAGTAAGGGCATTCCCGCATCAGTGACCACAACAATCCGGACCGGTAGTTTTCTATCATGATTACGATCGGACCCTGGTTCAAACCAAAATGATATAGCGACACCCAGCCAAATTCGCGGTTGGGTTCAACGGGAAAGGTCGGATTGAATGTGGCTTTATAGCCGTACATCCGGGGCTTTCTCAGGCTCATGCGTTCGAAGTTTTCGATGGTCGGAAGCACAATCTCGGGTGCGAACGGGAGCGAAGCGACCACAGCCCATGGCGCCAGCGTACCGTCATCAGGGCCGTAAGGCGCACCGCGGGCGATATAGTCGTAGAAAACCCGGAGGATGCCCTTTACCTGCTCGGTGACAGGCCCCGGCCCATCGCTGGAAGTGATGCCCCAGCAATGCTCATTGTAATTCTCGAACTCAAGCGGATTTACCTTGGCGTATCGTTGCTGAACGAACGTCGCGCGTCTGGAATTTTCGAAGTAGTCCATATCATGCTCGCGCATGAATGAATCTCGAATTCCCCGGAAGTCGATCCATGCATGCGACAATTGATGGACAAATAATGGTCCCGCGTAAAGCAGTTCGACGTCATACGTTTTTTTCCAGGTATAGGTCGAAGTCCACGCAGTGTAACTTTCTTCCGGCAACGGATGTGTGGGCGAGCCGAGCCCCAGCAGGTATATGATCAGGGCTTCGTCATAGCCTTTCCATTGATAAGGCAAAAAACCTTTCTCCGGAGTCCAGCCGTGACTTACCGCCGCCTTTCCATTTTGCATCCAATGCCAGTCAGCCCGCCGGTAAAGCGCATCGGCAAGCTTGCCGATCTCTTCCTCCTCTGCCGTTTCATGCCGAAAGTAAGCCTGTGCAACCAACATACCGGCGAGAAGAAAGGCAGTATCCACGCTGGAGAGTTCACAGTTCCAAACGCGCCTCCCTGTATTCATGTCGAGGAAGTGATAGTAAAATCCCTTGTAGCCGGTAGCATCGCTTCCAGGACCATGGGGCGCGTTGGTGAAAAATCTCAAAACGGCGAGTGTGCGTTTTACCGCTTCGTTGCGAGTCATGAAACCCCGTTCGACTCCCACCGGATATGCCGCGAGTGCCAAGCCTATAGCAGCAATGCTTGCCGGCCAATCAGGGCGCGATTTATCGCGGATGAGCCCGTTGGCGGGGTTGGCTTCATGAACAAAATATGCAAACGACTCCTGCTGCAGGCTGCTTAGCAATTCATCTTGTTCAGATTGCTCAGACGCGATGAGCTCAGGTTCCGGCATGATCGATTTTTACGATAAAACAGCTTTTTCAACCTCGTTTTCCAGGCCTTGACGTTCACCCTTCGCGTTGTCTTGCTGTATCCGATGTGATAGCACAGCCATTTATCTCGGCCCTACTGCAGCATGTGCCGTGTACAGCGCGGCAAACAGAACAAGGCGTTGGGTTATTTTTCCCCCGGCTCAAAAAATCCAAAAAGGAATTTTATCGGAGGCTGTGCCGTATTTCCGTGTGTTAGCACACCCAACAAAAAACGCATCAATGGAACGACAAGCTGAGCTGCGAAAATATTCCTGAAGAAGTTGAAGCCGGCGAAGGCCGCGTGCCGACCTGATCTTGTGAATATTGATCTTGTGAATATTGAGGCGGAGGCGGAAGCAGAAGGGGTAAATTGATCTTTCCGAAGAAAACGGTTTACACTAATCCGTAGATTTTTGTGTTCCTCGCCAAATTGTGCGGATAAAGTTTCGCAAAAATCCTCGAGGAAATCCTTATGCAACGTCTACTCATCGTTCTCGGGATACTGCTGCTGGTTACGGGCGTCGCATGGCCGTGGTTATCGAAACTACCATTCGGTCGGTTGCCGGGAGACATCATTATCGAGCGGGAAAACTTCAGGCTCTACTTTCCGCTGACGACAGGCTTGCTGGTGTCCTTGTTTCTGTCGTTACTGCTATGGTGGTGGTCCCGTAAATAGCTGTCTTTTTAGAAGGGCATGAACAATTGGATTTATATGAAGCGATGGTGTTCTGGTTCGTCAAAGAATTTGTAAAGGCCATCCTGGGTCTCGGGCTTGTGCTGGGCATTGTCGTCTTCTTATGGTGGATCAATACCGAGGACTAAATCATCGTATTCGTATGTTTTCAGCGCAATTCTATTAATTGCGCGCCAGTTGATTCACCTTCCGTTTTTCATCTTCTTTTTTACTTCCCTTTTTACTTCCTTTTTTGCTTCCTTCAGGTAGATTGCCCTTGATCCCGCTTCTTGCCAGGAGCTGCTCCGGCAGCGGCTGGGCCCGATCGAGAAGGGGTTTCAGGATGGGCAAGAGATGCTTCATGACTTGCGTGGAAAGCGCTGATGTAAACGTATAGTTGGCGGCGTCCGCGCCGGGCACAAATGCGGTCATCGTTCCAAAAAAGCGGTCTCCGATAAAGAAGACAAAAGTGGCGGAGCGATTCACGGCGCGTGATTCCTTGATGACACCAGGCGAAGAAAACGTAATATGACGATGATCGCCCGTCCCTGTCTTTCCGCCAATTGAAATTTCAGCCCCATCCTCTTCCACCATGGCTCGCGCCAGCCGCGAAGCTGTACCTGTCTCTACCACGTCTGTCAGTACGCCACGCACTGCCGCGGCCAATTCGGGAGAAAACATTTTTTCGCCTTGAATGGGCGCTCGTTCGACCATCGTCTCAAAAGGGGTATCGGCTGCGAAATGCAAGCGTTCGATTAGTACGGCAGGCAGTCGCACTCCATCATTCAGAACGATACCCATCAATTCCGCAAGCGCGGCGGGATGATCTGCGGAACTTCCGATGGCTGTGGCTAGTGAGGGTACCAGCGAATCGAACGGATAGCCGAGGCGTTTCCAGCTGCGGTGAATTTCGAGAAATGCTTCAAGTTCCAGAAGACCACGAATGCGTACATCCTGCGAATTCTTGTGTATCGTCTTGAACAACCAGTGGTAGACATCGATTCGCTCGTCCTTGCTCGCCGTGATCACGTCTTTGTACTGGGCAAGTGGATGGGAATTCAGGTAGCGTACCAACCATAATTCCAACGGGTGGACGGTTACTACGTAGCCCTGATCGGCCAGCGAATATTTGCCGGGTGCATAAGCCTCATACAGGTCTTGAACCATTGTCGGGGTCACATTTTTGAAGCCGGGCAGATACGGCGCCATGAATTTCTCAAACTCTGCAAGGGTAGACTCCGGGTAAATATAACGGTGAGCGGCCGCCAAACGGCGTGGTGTGTGCCGGAAACTGGAGAAGAGCAGTTTGCTGATTGCACCCGGCTCCGTTGTTTTACCTTTGTACTTTAGATAAAAACGATTGATGAATTCAGTGCCTTCCTTGTCCGCGAAGCGTTTGAGATATTCCACGCGGCCCGAATTCCCGACATCCTTGAGTATCTTGGCCGATGAACCTCCTACCTGAAACATGTGATAACGCACGATATCGCGCATGAGGCGGATATAGACAAGGTTGACTGAATTCCTTGTCGCTTCGCGCACGCTCATGATCTTGCGGTCGTCTTCATGTTTGAAATTATGAAAGACGTGCGAGCCGCCGCCGGTAAAGAATCGTTCTTCGGGATTAGCCGAGTACTTGCGTTCGAGAGCGGCATCCAGCATGGACGCCAAACTCTTGTCCCTGCTTTGCAAGAGATAACCAATTGCCCAGCGGCTGAGAATATCGCCGGGGTCAACCTCTTGTCCATTAAGTACTTTCGGCGCCAGCGCCGCATATTTGTTATGCAGCGCTTCGACAATTTCAAGATAGGTCACCAACGTCCGCAATTTTGCGGTGGAACCTAAATCCAGCTTGGTCCCCTTGTTGATGTCCAGGGGTTGTTCAAAATTATCCGCCAGGATTCGAAACTTGGCGCCTTGCGGCGTCAATTCGGAAAGCGTGAAGCTGTAGATAATCTTTCCCGGATCTTCCGTGCCCAGCAGACGGTGTCCATAGAGCCCGGCGGCCTGCGCATGTCCCATATCCTTCAACTGGCGCAACATATCGGTGGTCTTTTTCTGTAGCTCCAAGTCAAGCGTGCTTTGCACCGACAAATCCAGGCGGTCCAGGTCATACATACGTTGCAACCCGAGCTGTGAGGCAAGACGCACGCGAACAGCATTAACAGCCTTCTTCGACGCAAAATTCCTGCCTTCTTCCGGAGAACGTGCAACACGAAAATTCAGCGGCAGCTTGAGCGCCTCATCCCTGAGGCGATCCGGTATCACGCCAGCCTGAGCCAACACTCTTAGATAGCTGTCGGTAAGTTCACCCAGTTCTTTTCGCCCCGCTATCAGGTAATAGGAAGGTCTACGCTGGGCAATCATCAGGCTCAACACGTGTTTGTAGAGGAGCGCCGTTTCGGCAAGAGCGTCTCCTTGTACAAACCGCGAGTTAAGGATGTAATTGGTTTTGTCGAAATCCAGGCCGTACCATGCCCACAGGCCGTCTCCTATCCCGTTCGTTTCTCCGAAACCTGCAGCTGCCGCAAGCGGGACTGTATTAAGGTAATCCACTACGATCTGTTTGCGCGCGGGCAGTGTGTACTCGCCCTGCAGATAAGTGCGCACGGACGCAGACGCAATCTGTTGAAGCTTATCCGTTGCATTCATCGTCATTCCGTTGGGGGAATGACGGTATTTTTCAATTTGCGTTGCCAGCGTGCTGCCCCCTGATACATCGTGCTCGGGACGAAAAAGCTGAATCGCCTTATCCAGCACTGCCCTACCCAACCGGTTCCAATCGACAGCCGGATTTTTTTTCGGTTGGGTCAGGTCCAGTAATTCACGATTTTCGATGAACAGCAGGCTATTCGCCACCACAGACGGCACTGACTGGAAATTCTCGTAAACACGCGCCGGAAACGCAGCGCGATACAATGGCTCGCCATCATCGGCAGTTATTTGCAGACCAGCCTGGGATTTTTCGCGATAGGGAATAAACAGGCCCTGCTCTACAAGTTCCTCCATGCGTGCAGAAACCCGTGCCTGCGCATGAACCTGAAAGCCGTGCTTTGCCAGATGCTGAAGCAATTCCGGTAGGCGACTATAGCCCAGGCGAATATCATATGGCCCCGCCTGCGAGAAAGGCGGTTTGTCGCTCGGTCCACTTTTCATCTCCCAGCGCAGATCATCGGCCAAATTCCACAGTTGCCGCGCTTGATAGGAAGACGTTAGAACCTCCCGGTAAAGAAGGAGGGCTGCAATAGCAAGTGCGGCGAGAAGCAGAGTCAAAACTGCAAAGGCAAAAAATCTGAGAACGCGCCTCACGATAGAGTCATCAAAAATAATAAAACACTAAAGATCCATGGAAGACACCAAGTCACAAGGTTTACAAGTATAGGTAGGAGAAATCTTTCTCGCAGCCGCATTTGAGGGGTAAAACCCCGCCAAATCGAAGTAAAACGGCAACAAATCGATTATGACTCGAATACAACTGACGACAGCGCTTTCATAGAACAGGACCCCGGTCGCAATCAACAATGAGGATGATGACAGGGCATGATGCGCTGAGTTCACTGTTGCTCTCTGTTGCCCTCGAGTTGTTTGAGTTATTTGGTTTTATGCGAAAATTTGATTCTTGCCAGCCCTGCTCGCCCGGGAAAATCCGGCAGAGGTTCTGCTTGTTGCCTTATAGTTTCCGATTACCGAATATGAAGGATATAATCTCGTCCGCCGATGGGCGGCGTCAAAACGCCAGGAAGATGCCCAGATAGTACAAAAATAAATGTATTGCGCTCCTTTGCTCCTGAAGACAAACCTCCAGGAGATCAACCTCCGGTAAGAGCCCATCTGCCGGACAAATGGAACATTCGATGGAATTCGTTAGTCTCCTGCTGAAGACAGTTATCCTTCGCCCCTATGTATTTGTGTTCCTGGCCGCGTTCCTCTTCTCCGCGAGCAGGCTGATCGGCTGGCGCAGGACAGCCTGCTTCATGGCTATTACATATATTGTGGCGCTTCTGTGCGAACTCTCTTCCACTCGCACCGGCGTTCCTTTCGGCTGGTATTACTATACCGGTTCAACCGTCGGGCAGGAATTGTATATCTCGGATGTCCCCGCGATGGATTCCCTTTCGTTTCCCTTTCTTCTCTATGCGAGCTATTGCATGGCTCTGGCTTTTCTCCTGCCTGCCACCGGCACAAGCCCCCGCCCTGGTATGAGTATGATCCCGATGGGATTCCCTCTCGCAACCAGGACCGGCTGGCCGACAGTGGTACTCACCATTCTTTTTTTCATGTTCATCGACGTCGTCATCGATCCGGTCGCGCTCCGCGGGGACCGTTGGTTCCTCGGTCGGATATATTACTATCCCGATCCCGGCACGCATTTCGGCATCCCGATAGCTAATTATATTGGCTGGGCTGTCGTTGGCTTCCTCTCTCTTCGCGCCTATCTTCCTCTCGATCGCAAACTTCAGGCCGAAGCCAGCCTCTTCCCTGCCCCATCGGTGACCGGGCGCGTGTTGCTCGGTTGCGGCCTATATTATGGGGTATTGATCTTTAATCTCGTCATCACTTTCTGGATTGGAGAATCGCTTCTGGGGGTTACAGGCTTATTCATTTATATACCGATCACCGTACTGCTTGCTCTTCGACTCTTGGGTCACTTGCCGGCAACGGATAAGGCGTAAGGTCTTTCTTCATTTCTTCTTCATCGAATCCTGCCGTGCTCACCGCAATATGGACAATCGCGGCAATAAACCTCCGACAGTTGGACGGGGACGGGGTTGAGTAAGCTCACCAAAAAGGCGAAGCTCATGGGGTACGAAAAAGGGGTACGAAAAACCTCTTCGTATAGCGCTTAATTGACAAAGGAACTGGCAAATAAGCTGAAAAATAAGCTGTCGACCTACAGGATTCAGGATAATACCTGAACGATCCGTAAGGACGATATAATGCCTCTCATAGCAGCTTAAAGAAATGTTCATCTTATAAAAATTGGAGTGCAAAAAATGAAAAAAATGGCCTTATTGCTAACTGTTTCCGCATTGGTGAGTTTGGTGGGTTGCTCGAAGACGGATAATTACACGCCGGCCGAGAATATCAGCGGGGAGGACATATTTTATACAAACTGTACAAAATGCCATAAGCCGGAAAGCGGCAGCGTGATGGTTATAAGCACCGCAATGGCGAACAAGGATGCCATTATTCAGAAAGTTCAGAAAGGAAGCATGGGGATGACCGCATTTCCCAACATTAAAGGCGAACCGGCGCAACGTCTGGCAGAATTCGTCCTGGCAAATAGCAAAACCAAGTAGTTTGACCATTGGCTAGCCTTTTTTGACACTGATGACGCGGCCATGCCGGGCACAAACGGATGACATGGTGGATAAAGGAGCGGCATGGGCAAAGGAAAATATGTGACGCCGCCACTGCCGGCGAGATTACATGACGCTGTCGTTGCCGGCCACATTTGTGACCCCGCCGCTGCCTGCGGCCTAACAGTGCTTTCCTCGTCTATCACATTGGGGCGTCGCCAGGCATTGACATGGTTATTGTAAAGTGGGCGCTTGTTGTCATTGCCGTTGTCGTCATTACGGGGTTACTCGCCGGTCAACTCGGGCTGCTCAAAGGCGCGCCACCCACTGACCTGGGCGTACATGACGGCAGGCTGAAGCCTCCCTCGAAAACACCTAATAGCGTGTCGAGCCAGGCTTCGCTCTACCCCGATCATCCACAACGCACGTATGCCGAGATAGCACCGCTGCCGCTGAAAGGCGATCCGGACGCTACGCTGGACCACATCGCCGATGTTATCAGGGCAATGGATGGTGCCAAGATAGTCAAAAGAGAGCCAGCCTACCTCTATGCACAGTTCACTACCCGGCTCATGAAGTACGTGGACGATTCCGAGTTCTGGTTCGATCCCGCCGCCGGGGTGATTCAAGTTCGCTCGGCATCCCGCTTGGGAAAATCGGATCTCGGCGTGAACCGCGAGCGCATCGAATCCATTCGTCATAAACTGGGTTCTTCTTGATTGTTGAGCCGTTGCCCAAAATGGCTGGGGGTTCGCCATGCACCGCCCATCGGTGGGGAAAGCATGAATAAACCCGCTTCGCGCATTGCCCCAAGATAGAAATAACCCGTTTTCAATCGCTCTTCCTTAAACATGACTGCTGCGCTCCGCCCGATCTACCGGGTTCTACTGGTATTTCTCATACTGGCGGTATTGTTGGCAGGTGGCTGCTGGCTGGTGCTGCGCGGGAGCTTGCCGCAGTATGCCGGAACAGTGAATGTAAAGGGCCTGTCTGCTCCGGTCACTGTCGAGCGCGATGCGCTGGGTAGCGTGACTTTGCACGCGCAGGATCGCCATGATCTGGTTTGGGCGCTTGGTTATGCCCATGCGCAGGAGCGCTTCTTCGAGATGGATCTGATGAGACGACAAGCAGCCGGTGAATTGGCAGAGTTGTTCGGACCGGCAGCCTTGCCGGCCGACCGCAAAGCGCGGAGGCACCGCATGCGCTCGCGTGCATCGGCGGTATTGCAAGAATTGCCGACCGGCCAGCGGCAGCTACTCGACGTATATCGCGATGGGGTAAATGGAGGCCTGAACGCGCTCGCTACGCGGCCATTCCCATATCTGCTGACGCGCACGCTCCCGGTTGCGTGGCGCACTGAAGATAGCATACTGGTCGTCAATGCGATGTATTTCACGCTGAATGACGGAAGTAATTTTCGCGAGCTTGCATTCTCTACCATGCATGCAACATTACCCGAAGCGGCTTACCGGTTTCTCACCGCTGGTGGCGGTGAATGGGATGCGCCACTTCTCGGCAACGCATCCCAGTGGCCACGAACGCCTTCCGCGGATGAGCTCGACCTGCACAAGCTCGACCCCGGCCTTTTGCGCGATACCGAGGATCACAGCGATAATTTGCCCGGCAGCAATAGCTTTGCCGTGGCCGGCGAGTTGGCTGCGGGCGCCGCGCTAGTCGCCAACGATACGCATCTGGAACTGCGTGTTCCCAATATCTGGTTCCGTACCCGTTTGATCTACCCGAACTTGCGGCGTCCCGGGCTTGACCACGACATTATCGGGGCCAGCCTTCCTGGCACGCCCGCAATCGCAGTCGGTTCGAATCGTCGTATCGCGTGGAGTTTTACAAACAGTTATGGTGATTTCACGGACTGGGTGCGGGTCAGGCTGGACCCGGCGGATAAATCGAGGTACCGCAACGCAACCGGGTGGAACTCCGTCACCGTTCATCGCGAAACCCTGCATGCGCGCGGCGCGCCGGATGAGGCACTCGATATTTATGAGACCGAGTGGGGACCAATACTCGCGACTGACCACGACGGCGTGCCGCTTGCGCTCGTCTGGACTGCGCACCAGCCCGGCGCGATCAATATGGAGCTCGCCCAGCTGGACGGGGCGGAAACCGTGGGTGAAGCCGTCATGATTGCCCAGAATGCGGGCATTCCCGCCCAAAATTTTATTGTCGGTGACCGCGAGGGCAATATTGCCTGGACCATTGCCGGGCGTATTCCAGTCAGAACCGGTGGTTATGATCCAACAATGCCGGCAGACTGGAGCGAGCCGGGTATGGGGTGGAGCGGCTGGCTTATGCCCGCCCAGTACCCATTGATCGTTAATCCACCCCAACAGAGACTGTGGACGGCGAATGCACGTACTGTCGACGGCCTTATGCTCGACCGGCTCGGCGATGGAGGCTATGACCTCGGTGCCCGCTCGAAGCAGATCCGCGATAGTTTACGCGGAAGCGGGCATTTCTCACCCGCAAGCATGCTTGCAATCCAGCTGGACGACCGCGCGTTATTCCTGGCGCGCTGGCGGGGACTTCTCGAACTGACGCTGAACCGTACAGAAACGGCGCCTTGGCAGGCCGAAATGCAGCAAGCGCTCCGCGATTGGGATGGACATGCCTCGACATCGTCAGTTGCCTATCATCTGGTCCGCACATTCCGCCGGGAGGTCACCAATAGAGTACTCGACGGTTTTGCGGCAGCAGTGCGCAGTCAGTCGCCAGATTTCGTGCTGCCAAAGCTGAATCAAGCCGAACACGCTGTGTGGACCTTGATCGAGCAACGTCCACAACACCTGTTGCCGCCTGCGTACGCCGACTGGGAAGACTTGCTGGGCAGCTCTGCCAGACGCGTGGCGGAGCGTATGCTAAGCCAACCGGGCGGCATTATGGCTCGTAGCTGGGGTGAGCGTAACACCGCCCGCATCAGGCATTCGCTCAGCCGTGCTCTACCTGACTTTATCGGAGTATGGCTGAATATGCCAAAGGATGAGCTGCCCGGCGACAGCAATATGCCTCGCGTGCAGGGACCAAGCTTCGGGGCCGCAAATCGTTTTGCAGTTGCCCCCGGTAATGAAGAACGAGGTTATTTCGAAATGCCCGGCGGACAGAGCGGGCACCCTTTCTCACCCTATTATGGCAGCGGGCATGCCGATTGGGTTAACGGCATACCCACTCCATTTCTCCCGGGACCACCCGAACAGACACTGCACCTGCATCCGCTTACGAAAACGCCATAATTGATGGTTGGGAACCACGTTGCTTTCATTTTCCTCATGAAGGCCGGCTACCAATTTTCCACCGGCTTAAGCATTTTCTCTTTGCCGGCATGGATTCGTCCGGCTAGACGGCGCGTCCAACTCCAATTCACCAGAATGATGCTTCATCAGTAGCTGCACACAAACCGGTCAAGCCGACTAGACCAGCGGCGAGATTGGCAGCGTAAAAAAACGATAGTCATGACTCGCACCCATTTGACAACCGACTGAGCGTTGTCTATATAAATAAAGAACGGGCACTTGTGTTATTTCTGCTTCGGCTTTGCATAGCTTTGTATAGCCCGATATAACTCGACGCGAAGGAGCTATCATGAACAAGTTTTTTTCCCTCTTGCTCACTGCAGCTTTTGCCGCTACCGTCTGGATACCACCCGCGCTTGCGCAGTTGCAAACCAAAATCGTCGCCACCGGTTTAAGCCGGCCCTTGTTCGCTACTTCACCCAATGGCGATTCGCGGCTATTCATTGTAGAGCAGGGTGGATTGATCAAAATCCTCGAGAACGGGGCGGTGCGTTCCACTCCATTTCTCGATTTGTCCGGCTCGGTCAATACCGACGGCGAGCGCGGCCTGCTCGGTATGGCGTTTGATCCGAATTTCGCGACCAATCGCCGCTTTTATGTCGATTATATAGACAAGACAACGCTCAACACGGTCGTCGCCACTTATCAGGCCAGCGCGGCGCAACCCAATATAGCGGATGCCGCAAGCGGGCAAACGGTGATCACCATCGCTCAACCAGCCGGGCTCAACAATCACAAGGCAGGTTGGATCGGTTTTCGCCCCGGCGAGGCCGCGAACCTTTACATTGGCACCGGCGACGGCGGATCTCGCGATGATCCTCAGAATCGCGCACAGAATCTTTCCGAAAATTTGGGAAAAATGTTGAGGGTAGATGTATCAACCGATCGTTTGCCTAACGATGCTGCGCAATATGGCTATGCAATCCCTGCGGGCAACCTTCCTGGCGGCAACCCGGAAATCTATGCTTATGGGTTGCGCAATCCATACCGGGACAGCTTCGACCGGGAAACCGGCACGTTTTATATTGCCGACGTCGGACAGGATAATCGCGAAGAGATCAATATTGGCACTGCTGGCGCCAATTACGGATGGCGCAAGTTCGAGGGCACACGGTTAAATTTTCCTGATGATCCGTCGCTTGCGCATCATACATTGCCAATCTTCGAATATGACCACAATGGCGGCGGTGCCTCGATCACGGGTGGCTATGTTTACCGTGGGTCGGCGATCGATGGGCTGGACGGCACTTATTTCTTCGCGGACTTCATTAACGACAAGGTGATGTCTTTCCACTTTACCGGCGCGCCCATTACAAATGCCGATGTTACCGATCGCACCGCCGAATTGCTGTCTCCTAACGGTATTTCAGATGGCATCTCCTCATTTGGCGAGGATGCTGCCGGTAACCTGTATCTGGTGAGCATCAATGGTCAAGTGGGAATGATCACCGCCATACCCGAACCGGAGGGTTGGGCTATGATGCTTGCAGGCATGGCCCTTGTCTCGCTACGCGTGAGGCGCTTCGCTAAGTGCAAGACACAAAGAAAAAGTAGTGGTCGCGCTCGGGTAGCGTGAAATAATCGTCCGCCTTATTGGCGCAACGAACGTGCCGGACTGAATACCGGAAAGAAATACCATTCCTGCACGGGCAGAAGCCGCTAGCCGCCAGCTTTCAAGGCAGGAGTCATAGAGCTATCGCTTCCCTTACGGCACAAGCAGATACCCGTATTGATATAATTTCAAGACTCGGGCAGCGCTTCGGAGACAGGCCCGATATCGGCGTCCTCGACGCCAAAGGCCCCAAGCGCCACGATCCCTACGAGCCGTTGATCGTCGTCCACTACCGGCAAGCGTCGAATCTGATGCTCCCTCATGATCTGGGCTGCATTACCTATAGAATCGTCCTGATGCGCCCAGACAGGCTCATTGGACATGACATCCCGAACTTTAAAGCTCGGGCCCTGGCCTTCGGCGACCGCGCGAATTATGATGTCACGGTCGGTTATCACACCAAGCATTTGGTCTTCTTCTCCCACAGGCATCAGGCCAAAATCCCCATCGCGCATTTCTTGCGCTGCTTCCTCGATTGTTGCGTCCGGGCTGATGGTGTGCACGTCCGGAATCATCACATCGCCAACTGTTCGCATGTCAATCTCCTCCTTTGGAGCTAATAGCTATTCCCCCTGAATATTCTCCCTGCAAACGATTGCATAAACGTTATGGCTTAATCTGTCTGCTGAGGCAGTTTTCCGAAGCATCGGGACGAAATCCTCCTTGTATTGTCAAGATAATGACGCGTTCCCGCGCACGGATGCTTCTGGCGGGCAAGTTTGAGTTCCAAACACTCGTTGCTGGTATAACGCCATACCCGCCACTTCCTACTTTGACAGCTTTCTTCCTGCCAAAGTTGATTGTACCCGCGGCAATATTATTAACACCGGTCACCTTGCTAGCGTTCGCTGCTGCCGTCACTTAGAATTTCCGCTACACCAGCAAAATGCAGCCGCATAAGTCTCTCGGCACTGCTACTTGCGCCAACGGGGAAGGCTAATACCAGCACGACGGTTCAATCTCCGCCGTCAGACGGCGGGGTGCCACACCTGAAGCTGCACAAACTGACAGCCAGGCTCATGTTTCAACGCTCGCCCGGTCGGTTGGTCGGGCGCTACCCAAGCCGCGCAACGTTGCGACCTGCCCAACTTAAACTCCAATTGCGTTTCTTCACGGTTCGTCAGCTCTTGCCCACTGGAAATCCGAAGCTTTCCGACTTAAACACAGGTTTCAGGAACACAACGTCTTGACCTTAAGGTTGCACAACAGGTAATGTTCGCCCCTTGTTAATTGAGCGGCTTTGGATTCCATCGTTGAGTACTGACCCGGTTACACATGAGCTCCTGCACGATATCCTCAAGCAGGTTTCCCGTTCGTTTTATCTCACGCTGAATGTGCTGCCGGTTGGCGTGCGCGACCAGATGGGGTTGTCGTATCTCTTTGCGCGCGCAGCAGATACCATCGCCGATACGGATCTGCTCGATCGCCCGCAGCGCCTGAGATACCTTAACCAGTTCTCTGCGCAGTTCGCACATGCCGAGATTGACTGGAAGGCCATCCAGGAGATTCAGGCAGCGCTTGTTCCCCACCAGAAAGACTCTGCGGAGAGCATTCTCCTTCAGCGCCTTGCAGACTGCCTGAAATTATATGAAAAATGCTCTGCAGGGGACCGAGAGCGAATCCAATGGCTGATGAAGGTGCTACCCGAGGGGATGAAAATGGACCTGACCCGCTTCCCCGGTGAGTCCAGCGGACAACTTGCCGCATTGTCCACGCTGGACGAGCTGGATCAGTACACTTATTATGTAGCGGGGTGCGTAGGAGAATTCTGGACCAGGATGGTCTGCGCGCACCGGCCGGCAATGGCTCGGTGGAATGTCACGGAAATGTCGGCCATAGGCGTCAGATTCGGCAAAGGTTTGCAGCTCACCAATATCGTTAAAGATGTCGCCCGTGACCTGCACAACGGTCGTTGCTACGTGCCGGAGTCGCTTCTGGTGGAGGCCGGATTGAAACCGGCCGATTTGCTGGTTGAAGGCAACCTCCCCAAGTTCAGGCCCATCCTGAATCAGCTCATCGGGCTTGCCATGGAACACCTGGATCAGGGATGGCTTTATACGATATCGCTTCCCGTCTCCGAAATCCGCCAAAGATTGGCTTGCATGTGGCCAATATTATTGGCCGGGGAAACATTGAAACGGGTCGCGGTCTCCCCCGATTTGCTCAATCCGGCTGTGAATGTCAAAGTGCCGCGCAGCGTGGTTTACCGTGTGATGGCCTTGACAACGCTTACCTGCGCCAACAGTTACGTTGCGACTTCATATTGGGATCACCTCAGAAACCAGGTTGCCTGAGCAGCGGATCTGGCTGGTGCAGCGTAGCAGCGAGTCGCCCGAGTTTGAGCGAGTGAAGCAGATAAATCCGCAAGATAAAATCCGCTAAAATTTTTGACTAGGAGAACTCAATCATGAAGAAACGTGGCGTAATCGTGATCGACCTTCAGAACGAGTACTTGCCTTCGGGCAAGCTGCCTCTGTGGGGCATCGAGTCGGCCGCCGCCAATGCGGCCAAGGTGATCGACAATGCCAGGACCAACGGTATTCCGGTCTTCCACATTCGGCACGAGTTCGCAAATGGTGAAATGCCGGTCTTCGTACCGGGATCGGACGGCGTCGAGATTCAGCCCGCCGTCGCGCCAGTCGAAGGCGAGCCAGTCGTTGTCAAAAATCATGTCAATTCGTTCCGTGAGACGGACCTGAAGCAGCAGTTGGAAGCGCGCGGTGTCGACGAGGTGGTGATTGTCGGCGCGATGAGCCACATGTGTGTCGATGCCGGTGTGCGCGCAGCGGCCGACATGGGTTATCCGGTGACGGTGTTGCATGATGCCTGCGCCACGCTCGATCTCACCTTTGGTGGCGTGACAGTACCTGCCGCCCACGTGCATGCGGCGATGATGGCGGCCTTCGAGTTTGGCTACGCCACAGTGAAATCGACGCGGGAGTATTTGTCCGACGAGCCGTAGGCGTCAGCGATGAGCTCAGTCGAGCGATAAATGGCTTGGGGTGAATGCCCGAGTTCAGGATCATCAACTCGTCGGCATTGATGCGCTTCCAGCGCAGTGAAGTAACTGACGTGATGTTTATCTGATTTATTCACTTCGCTTTAATAGTTGAACTTTCCTTAGTGTTAACAGGCTCTAGAATAATCCCACGTCCAAACCGGCGGTCCAACCGATAAAGCTCATGAGAAGCCCCTTGTTATGACAGCCGTTCCCCCAGCCATCGGGCTCTTCGCGACTGTGGGCCGTTGGCTCGACGCCAACATTTTCGCGCTGGGGCGTGAAATGCGCTTGTCTTACCTCCCCCCACTCATGGTCTACGCCGCCGCTGGCATTTCCAGCCTGACGGGAATCGTCGGCACCTTTTATGTTAAAGAGCGGCTAGGGCTTTCCGCCGAGTTTCTGGCGGCGCTCGGATTCTGGATGATGCTGCCCTGGGCATTGAAGATGCCGCTCGGCCATCTGGTGGACCTGGTGTGGCGATGGAAGAGCCTGCTTGTGTATCTCGGCGCGGCCCTGATTACGCTGAGCCTGCTGATCATGATCGGGCTGCTCGGGCACCTGGACGCCATGCGCGCTATCGCTACAGTAGAAACCTGGTACGTTACCGCCGCTTTGCTCGCACCCATCGGCTATGTTGTTCAGGATGTGGTAGCAGACGCCATGACGGTAGAGGCCGTGCCGCGAGTGGATGCAAATGGACATCCGCTGACCCTTGAAAATCGCAAGTCCATGCACGTCACCATGCAGACGCTCGGGCGGGTTGCGATTATCAGTGGCGGTGTGTTGGTCTCGGTTGTGAATGTCGTCGTGTTGCAAGGGGTGGGCGAATTACCCGAGGCGCAGAAAGCAGCCGCTTATCTGTTCGTCTACGAGCTTGCGTTGATAATTCCGCTGGTTTCAGTAGCCGGCGTCTTGTTCGCCTCCTGGTTGCGGCGGCGGGATATGGCGCGATTTGCAGCGCAGGGACATAGCCGCCAGCAAGCCGAGGCCCTCCTTGGCATTGATATAGACCCGCCTCCAGTCAACTGGTGGATTCTCGGCGGCGGATTCGCCTTTACGGCGGTGTCCCTGAGCGTCGGACTAAGCCGCATCCCCGGCGGGGAAGAAATTATCTTCGCGGTATCCATGGCAATTGTTTTGTTTCTGATGTGGCGACTGACAGGCGAACTTGAGCCTGATGCACGCAACGTACTGGTGGGTACGGCAGTTCTGATATTTGTATTTCGCGCGATACCGGGACCGGGCGCCGGTTCCACCTGGTGGATGATTGACAGCCTGGGCTTCGACCAGCAGTTTCTCGCCGCATTGTCTCTGATTGGTGCGACGCTGACTCTTGCCGGTATGTTCATTTTTCGCCGTTTCATGGCTGAACGGTCGATCGCATATATCATCGGCGCGCTCACCGTTTTGGGAACCCTGCTTTCGCTGCCTACAATCGGCATGTACTTCGGGCTGCATGAGTGGACCGCCTCCCTGACCGGTGGCGTAGTGGACGCGCGATTTATTGCCGTGATCGATACTGCACTTGAATCGCCTCTGGGGCAAATCGCAATGATTCCCATGCTGGCGTGGATCGCCAACTCGGCGCCGGAAAGACTCAAGGCGACTTTCTTCGCGGTGATGGCTTCGTTCACTAATCTTGCCCTGTCCGCTTCGCAGCTCGCCACTAAGTACATGAATCAGATTTTCATCGTTACGCGTGAGGTAGATGATCCCCTTACCGGCCAGATCCTGGTTCCCGCGGACTACAGTCAGCTTGGCATATTGTTGATCTCGGTAACTGCGATCGGCTTCGTGCTGCCGCTACTGGCTATCCTGCTGGTCAAGCGCACGCGATTTCGCAATGCCTGAACTGCTCGGGCTGCAAACATTTATTTCACCCAGCCCCATACTTCATTGAAGGTCAGTTGTTCAGTTGCAAATGCCTCATGTGCTCTCTCACCCCTTGACAACATCGTGGCTGGAGGACATCATTGAACCCGGAATTACACGTTCATGGATTCTTTATCATCCCATGAATTTCCCGAGCATCAATCAAAGCTGCTGAATTTCCTCTTTTTTAACAAACTCTTCCTGTATCCGGAGAATTGCACCTATGCCACGACAAAAAGGCATAACCCTGCTCGCGCTGTTGTTGATTGTTTTTGCCACAGCAATGACCTACTGGATATGGCGGGCCCATACCCAGGTATCCCTGGAGATCACGCTTTCCTGCCGCGTGCCTGCTGCTGAGGCCTGCGCCTCGGCCAAGGCGCGCTATGTGCATAGTTTTTATTCTGCATGGTTTTCGCAGATGTTTCCATGGATTCTGCCGTTTCTTCCAGCTTTTATTTATGTATTCTTTTTTCGCTGGTTGCGCAGAGACAAGCAGTCTTTGTAAGGATTAAGAATCCGCGATTTTGCAGCCAGGTCAGGTAGAGCAATGGCGGCAAGAAAACTTATCCGGCACAGCAGGCATGGCTAACACACCTACGATTCAGGCGTGTATTACCTCAGCTATTCAGCCTGGGCGCGCTGACGGATTTGGATGAATTTAAGCTAATTCCATATTTCGCGCCATTCCCAAGGAGGGGAAGAATAAGGATCAGACCATAATCCGCGCTTGGCGGCCTGGGCTTCATCCTCGAGGGGGTCGAGGGTCGGGTCTTCTACGTAGCGGTCGTATACCCAGGCCATGCCGCGTCTCACCTGTTCCTCGCCTGCATCGACATCTCCGCAGCGAACCTTCGCAAACATGCGGCCATACTGGTCCTTGCCTTTCGGAGACACTGTCACTTTTTCCCAAAAGCACAGTTCAGTTAGGGATTGTCTCGAACGGGTGCCAAAGGGCTGGTTTGTTTCGGGCGCGTCGATTCCCGCCAGACGAACCCTTACCCACTCATTGTTTATTATCACGGTAAGGTTATCGCCATCCGCGATATGGACCACCTTGCCGGTGAGGTCCGCGCGGGCCACGCCGGGGAAGGCGATAAATATAAGCAGCGCAAGAGTAACAATGGGATGCTGCATATCCGATACCTATTCTGCTGGTAGTGCTCCAGATTATTATTAATGGCGCCTGCTGGGCAAGAGTGGCAAAAGTGGCGGGTCGTCATGAATTATAGTTGCCGTTTGCAATCGCTAGCGCCCAGTATCATGCTTCCAGTACAGTCAGCGGCAATTCCGTCTGGCGCGCCATGCCCATGCTCTGCAAGGTGCTGCCTGAAGATAACGAACTGGCACGGACGCCCAGCAATCGCAACTTGCGCTTCAACGGCGTGCGCCGCAGGCACTCTTCCGCCGCCCGACGAATTGCGACAGCATCGGCCGCAGGAAAGGATAAGGTAATATCGCGGGTTATGGTGTGGAAGTCTTCGTACCGCACCTTGATGCTGATGGTTTGGGCAACGTAACCCCTTCGCTGGAGGTCTTTTGCCAAATCTGCACAAAGGCCGGTGAAAATTTCCGACAGAATGGAGCGATCATGCTGAACGTGCAGATTTCTTTCGAACGTCGTTTCGCGACTGATCGACTTGGGTTCAGAATTCACTATTACCGGCCGCTCATCGATGCCATGAGAAACTTCTTGCAGCCAGCGGCTATAGCTGCGACCGAAGTGCGTTTGAAGAAACGCAGCATCAATTTGAGCCAGCTCGCCGATAGTAGTAATGCCGAGCATCGCCAACTTTTGAGTGGCTTTTGGCCCGATTCCACTGATTTTGCTGACTGGAAGAGGCCATATCCGGCGGGGAATATCCGCTGGATTCAGGATGACGAGGCCATCCGGTTTCTCCAGATCGGAGCAGATTTTCGATAACAGCTTGTTGGAAGCAACACCAATGGAACAAGAAAGCCCGGTGCTGTCGCGCACAGCTTGCTTGATGTGCTGGGCAAGCGTCAACACATCATCCTGCAGTTCGCTCAGGTCGATGTAAATCTCGTCAATGCCATGGTCTTCAATGTGGTGAGCAACCTCTGCCACAGCTACTTTGAACAGGCCTGAATAGTGGCGATATGCGCTGAAGTCGGCAGGCAGCAAGATGGCATCCGGCGCAAGCTGTGCGGCTTTCATCAGACCCATCCCGGAGGAGACGCCGAAAACACGAGCTTCGTAGGTGGCGGTAGTGATGACGCCCCGGCCGGCATAGTCCCTCAACCGGGCGAAACGCCTGCTGCCGTCTTTAAGCTTCTCCGGCTGCTGATCGCCCCGCCCGCCAATCACAACCGGCGAACCGCGCAATTCGGGGTAGCGAAGCAGCTCGACCGATGCGTAGAAGGCATCCATATCGAGATGAGCAATACGCCGGCACACTTAACAGCCTCCCGGCTAAATCGGAAACAACAAAGTTTGATGGTTTTTCATCAAACTTTACGCAATGTCATAAGCGGCGGTGTCGAGAGTGCGGAGCGAGTGCCCATCAGCCCCGCCGCGGTCACGCCCACAATCCCTGCAAATAAGCCGGTCAACCATATCCACGGGTTGAATGTATAGCTCAGATTCAACGCATATTCTCCGACGACATAGCCCAGCGCGTTGGCGCCCGCCGCAGCAAACAGCCCGGCAAGGCCGCCCAATATGGCGAATTCGGCTGCCCATGCGCCTGCGAGTTGTCGGCGCTTCGCTCCCAAGGTGCGGAAAATGGCAGCCTCATGAATTCGCTCATCCTGAGTAGAGACAATGGCGGCATACAACACCGTCAGTCCCGCCAGTAACGTAAAAAGGAAAACGAATTCGATCGCTTTGGTCACTTGTTCAATTACCTTCTGGACCTGGCTGATGATGTTCGCAACGTCGAGCACGAGCAGGTTGGGGAAGGCCTTGATCAGTTGGTTCGTCACTTCTATCTGCTGAGACGGCAAATGGAAACTGGTAATATAGCTCACCGGGTATTTCTCCAGTACACCCGGCGGCGTCACCACGAAAAAATTGACGCGAAAGGAATCCCAATTTACTTTCCGCAGACTGGTCACTTTGGCGGAAAATACGCTGCCCGCCACATCGTAAGTCAGCCTGTCTCCCAGCTTGATGCCGATTGTCTTCGCGATATCCTCCTCCATGGACAATTCCGCTTTTCCGCTGTCTCCCTTTTTCCACCAGTGGCCGCTGACAATCTGATTGTCACTCTGCATTTCGTCTGCCCAGGACAGATTGAACTCGCGTTCCACGAGGCGTTTGGCGCGGATATCGGCATATTCACCTGACGCGATCGACTTGCCATTGATCTCGGTCAAGCGTCCGCGCACCATTGGAAAGACGGGTGGGCGTTCCATGTTGTGCTGACTGAAAAATGCCGCCAATGGTTGTAATTGGTCTTCCTGTATATTTATCAGAAAATGATTGGGTGCATCCGGTGGCAGGCTGGTACGCCAGTCCTGCAGCAGATCGTCCCGGATGAGCGTCAGCGCGAGCATCGCCATCAGCCCCAATCCCAATGCTACGGCCTGAACCACGCTGGAAGTCGCACGCCGGCGGATACTTGCCAATCCGTAACGCCATGCGCCCGCTGTATGACCACGCATGTGCGTCAGGGCCTTTAACAGCAGCCATCCAATCAAACCAAAAACCGCGATAGCCGCAACGAATCCGCCTATGACAGATACACCCAGGCGCACATCGCCGGCTTTCCATAAGAACAATATCGACAATGCGGCCAGCCCCAGCGCATAGCCGGTAATGCTAAAGGTATTCGGCATACCAATATCGCGACGTAATACGCGTAGCGCCGGCACGCTTCGCAAATTGAGCAGAGGCGGCAATGCAAACCCAAGCAGCAACACCATGCCGGTCAGCAACCCGTGCACGGCGGGCCATATACTCGGCCACGGTAATTCAGCTTCCACCAACCCAGAAAGCCAGAAAGTCAGCGCCTCCTGCGAAACAAAACCGAGCAGGCATCCTGCCCCGCTGGCGATCAGCCCCAGTGTAATAAAATGATACAGGTACAGGCGTAACATCGAACCCTGGCTGGCGCCCAGGCAACGCATCACCGCGCAACCGTCAAGATGGCGCTGAGTAAAACGGCGTACGGCAAGCGCTACCGCCGCAGCCGCCAGCACTACGCTTGCCAGTGCGGCAAGACTGAGGAATTTTTCCGCACGCTCCAGCGCCGCTTTGATTTCGGGACGGGCATCGCGAATCCCCTCTATTCTTTCCCCAAGCATCAAATGCGATTGGGCCCATCTCCTGAAATTCTCCACGTCGCCGGATTCTCCGGAAACCAGAAGACGATAGCCGATCCGGCTACCTTCCTGCACCAACTTGGTTGCGGGCAGGTCCGCCGCATTGATCAGCACCCGGGGCCTCAGGTTGAGGAATCCGATGGAATAATCCGGTTCCTGCGTTATCAGTGCGTCAACAGTAAGGTGTACCGCCCCCACCTCTATCTTATCGCCTCGATGGAGATCAAGGCGGACCATGAGCTTCTCATCCACCCATGCCGAACCAGGCGCCGGAATTGCATTTGCAACCCGTGTGGCTTCAGGGGATACATTGCTGAAATCCTCGGTGATACGTAAGGTACCGCGCAAAGGATACCCAGCGGTGACTGCCTTGATCTCCGTCAGTAAATTGCTCTCCCCCTTCCCGGTCATACTGGGGAATTTAAGCGCGGTGGAAACTGCCAACCGCAGCCGTTTCGCTTCATCGGCATAACGCGGGGCCAGCGGATGGTCTGAAAAAACGATCAAGTCTGCGCCAAGCAACTGGTTGCCCTGGCGGGAAAGCGCCAATTGCACACGATCGGCAAAAAACCCGACCGTGGTCATCCCACCGATCGCAATAACCAGAGCGAACGTCAGTACACGTAACTCCCCCGCACGCCAATCGCGGCGAAGCATCCGAAAAGAAAGCCTGAAAATGTTCATGAAACCCTGCTGTAAATACGATGGCTAATTATTTGTGAGTACTCAGGAAATCCTGCCGGTTAAATCCTTGCGGCGAGTTCATGCTAACGCGGACGCCGATCGAGAATATTCATGGTGGTCATGGCGACACCTAAAAGTAAGCTATAACCATAATGGCAAAATTCACCAGTGTTCACAACCATAATCAACAGCGTTTGGAGTTGCGGCAGTAGGTCGGGCTCCGCCCGACGATCTAAGAAACGATGGCGGGCGCAGCCCGACCCACCGTGAGCGTAATTAATCAGGTGTTGCGTAGCTGTTGCATGTAGTCTCGCCAGCCTCCAAACCGGCTGATATCCTCCGCATCTGCGACTGCATATCCCTCACACAGAAAGCTCTGCACAATGTCGCCATTTGCCAGGGTAATGGTACCAATGCCTAGAGGCGCAGGAATACCCGCCACAAAACTGCCGAATTCCTGCGTCGGTAATTCCCACACTTCGACTTCGATGGCGGTTCCTTGTTCATTTCTTTCCACTCGCACCAATCCGGGACGATAGGGCGGTCCTCCCGGTAGCGCGTAAAGTTTATAGTCTGGTGAAGTCGTGGTGCTCAACACCAAACGTCCGCTGCGGCTGATCAGTTGTCCGTTCAACGGGAGCCCGGACAAGTGCGCGCCACAAACCGCCACGCGTACGTGGCCGGGCTGCTGATCGGATCGCGGTGCCTCTGATGAGCTCCGAATCAAGAGATGTTCCGGCAAGACCTCTTCTCGCAGGGGAATGCCGGTTGCCCCAAGGGGCAGCGCATAAGCTTGTTGCAGGCGTCCGGCGAGATGCAGCAGCGCCTCATCGTGGTGGGCTGGCGCTGAAAGGGTTATGCCGAACGGCAGTCCGTCACCTTGAAAACCGGCGGGCACCGCTACCGCTGAATAATCCAGCAGGTTCATGAAGTTGGTGTAGTAACCAAGATTTGCGTTGAGGCGTATGGGGTCCTGCTGCATCGCCTGGATTGTATAAATGGTTCCGGCTGTTGGCGTCAGCAGACAATCCACTTCAGTCCAGATTCGATCAGTCTGCCGTTTAAGCCCATTCAAGCGATATACACCGTTATAGGCGTCGGCAGCGGAGTATCGTTTGGCGCTGCCAATTATTTCCCGTACTGGCGCAATTATCTGCTCGCTACGCGAGTCAAAAAATTGCTGAATCGCCGCATAACGCTCGGCTACCCAGGGGCCTTCATAGAGCAAGCGCGCCGCTTCCAGAAAAGGTCCAAAATCTATCTCAACGGATTTACCGCCCAGACCTTGCAGTTTTACGATAGCCTCGTTGAACAGCCGTTCATACTCTCGATTACCGAAGAATTGCGATTGATCCTTGCGGGGAATACCAAAGCGAAAACGATGTTCCAAAAAGCGTTGTGTAGCAGAATCAGGGCCACGGCCGCCTTGTCTTTCCCGCGAATAAATGTCTTCAGCATCAAAGCTGGCGGTTACTTCAAGAACTCGCCCAGCATCGTCTGCGGTAAGGGCAAAGATGGAAACACAGTCAAGCGAGCGACAGGCGGGCACCACTCCACGCGTGGAAAGCCAGCCCCTGGTCGGCTTATACCCGACAAGATTATTGAATGCAGCGGGCACCCTGCCGGAACCGGCGGTGTCGGTTCCCAGGCTGAAACATACCCAGCCTTTCGCCAAGGCCACCGCCGAACCGGAGCTCGACCCACCCGAAATATAATCGAAATTGAAGGTGTTGCAGCAAGCCCCGTACGGAGAGCGAGTACCATTCAATCCGGTTGCGAACTGGTCGAGATTGGTTTTGCCGATGGGAATTGCGCCAGCGTCAATCAATCTCTGCACCACCGTTGCGCTGCGCTGCGGCGTATAGGCAAAGCCGGGGCACCCTGCCGTGGTCGGCACACCCGCCAGATCGATGTTGTCCTTTACGGCGAAGGGAATACCGTACAGCGGCAGCGCCCCCTTATCCATGGTCCTGCCCCTGGCCTCCACCTCGCGAGCATAGCGTCTCAAGGTTTCAAGCGGCAGTTTATGTATCCATACAGTCGTATCGTCCTGGATCGCCGCATGCACCGCTTCCACCATCTGGCTGGGCGTCAGTTCGCCGCTGGCATAGCGCTGCAGCAACGAGGGTATATCGCCCAGAGGCATCAATTCGTTCAAGTTAATCCTCCTGAATTACTAGCAGCAACTGGCCGGCGGACACATGTCCGCCTACCTTGCAGAAAAACTGCGCAATCGTGCCGCGCACTGTCGCTTCCACGACGAACTCCATCTTCATCGATTCGACGATAAGAACCGGCGTTCCCGCTTCAACATGCTGACTCTCCTCGACCAGCAGTTTCCACACGGTGCCGGTCACGTGCGAGCTGATCGCTTGCGCTCCCTCCGGAAGGTTTAGTTCGCTTTGCGCATCGGCTTCCTCAAGCGTCATCTCGCTCACATATTCGACCTTGCCCTCGGCATCCCAGCGCTCACGCTCGGCCTCAAACGCAGCTTGCTGTTTTGCCTTGAAAGCGCTGATTGACGCCGCGTTCTCTTGCAGAAAGGCGTTATATTGCTTCAAGCTGAACCGGTTTTCTTCCATGCGCAGCTTGAAGTGCCCAGTAATGAAATCGCGGCGCAGCTTGAGCAGTTCACTCTCGCTAACCGGATAGAATTTGATCTGATCGAAGAATCGCAGCAACCACGGCTTGCCATCCTTGAAATCAGCGGTTTGACGATAACGATTCCACATCTGTACCGTGCGCCCGACAAACTGGTAACCGCCAGGCCCTTCCATACCATATATGCATAGATAGGCCCCGCCAATGCCCACCGCGTTTTCGGGCGTCCAGGTACGTGCGGGGTTATACTTCGTAGTGACCAGGCGGTGGCGAGGATCGACAGGGGTCGCAACCGGCGCCCCCAGGTATACATCACCCAACCCCATCACGAGGTAACTGGCCTCGAACAGGATGCGTTGCACTTCTTCAATGCTTTCGAGCCCGTTTATCCGGCGGATGAATTCGATATTGCTCGGGCACCACGGCGCGTCGCTTCGCACGGATTGCATATATTTGTCGATCGCCAACCGCGTTGCCGCGTCATCCCATGACAAAGGCAAATGCACGATACGTGTGGGAATCTCCAGGTGTTCGATGTCCGGCAGCTTCTTTTCCGCGGCGATCAAAAAATCCAGCAGCTTATCGCGCGCCAGCAGGCGTGAATCGAAATGGATTTGCAAAGACCGGATGCCGGGCGTCAGATCCAGGATACCTTTCAGGCTGCCGTTATCGATGGCAGCCTGAACCCACTCCATGAGCGCGTGAACACGGAAGCGCAGGTTGAGATCGAGCTCGGGCGGGCCATATTCAACCAGCAGGTTTTTGTCACCTGCCTGCCGATACACTACCTGTACCTGCTGGCCAGCCGGCGGGATAGCGTGGAGGATGGGTGTAGTTGTCGTTGCCGTATTGGTTACTGCTGTGGCCCGTGTTTTTTGTTCGATTTCCAGCGGGACTGCTTTTGACACCCGGAGGTTTTCGATAGCGGCATCCTGCAATTCTTCGAGTGCAAGTGCCTCGTCCATTGAAACCCGGCGAAAACGCACGCTATCGCCCGGTTTGAGCTGGCCCATTTTCCACAATTCAGCCTGAACTATCGTTACGGGACAGACAAACCCACCCAGACTTGGCCCATCCGGACCAAGTATTACCGGCATATCGCCAGTAAAGTCCACCGTGCCAATAGCATATGCATTGTCATGAATGTTGGACGGATGCAGCCCCGCTTCGCCGCCATCGCTTCGTGCCCACTTTGGTTTGGGACCGATCAGGCGAACGCCGCTGCGATTGGAATTGTAATGAACCTCCCAGTCGACAGCGAAGAGTGTCCGAATGTCCTCTTCGGTAAAAAAGTCCGGCGCACCGTGCGGACCATACAGCACGCCGATTTCCCACTTATCACTGTAATAGGGAATCAACTCTGCCGGTAGTGAGCTCCGGGCACCGTTTGCACCAGCACTGCGCGTACCATCATGGTCTGAGGTATCACTGGCATCGGCCGCAACGATATGCAGCACATCGCCGGTAAGCAGGGTCCGCCCAGCGTGGCCGCCAAACTGTCCGAGGGTAAAGGTGGATTTACTGCCCAGATAGTCAGGAACCTGGAAACCGCCCTGAACCGCCAGATAGGCGCGACAGCCATTGCTTACGAGCTTTCCGAATTGTAATATTGCGCCCGCCTTGACCGGATATGATCGCCAAAAGGTCAGCGGCTCGCCATCCAGGCGCACCTCCATGGGCGCGCCGCACACCGCAATGATGGAGTCGCAGTTGAAACGCAAGGTCGGGCCCGCCAAGGTGATCTCGAGCCCGGCCTTGTCTTCCGTGTTGGCAACCAGCCGATTAGCCAAGCGGAAGGCCAACCCATCCATCGGGCCCGATAGCGGCACACCGATATTCCAGTAGCCCGTTCGCCCTGGGTAATCCTGTACCGTAGTCTGTACGCCGGGACTCATCACATCGACGGTATGAGCAAAATAACGAAAACCATTCAGGAAGCTCGTCGTGTGCTGTCCACCGCGAAACGCCGCCCCACGCAGGATCTGCTTGAGATAACCCACATTGGTTTCAATGCCGTTCAGCGCAGTAGCGTCCAGCGCGGCCAGGAGCCTGGCGATAGCCTGATCACGGTCTGCCGCGTGCACGATTATTTTCGCCAGCATCGGATCATAGAAGGGCGAGACCTCGACGCCGCGTTCCACCCAGGTTTCAACCCGCGCCACAGACGCGGGCGGGAACTCCGCCGAGGTGAGCGTACCGCACGATGGCTGAAAATCCTTGGCAGGGTTCTCGGCGTATACCCGCACTTGAATTGACGCGCCGCGCGGCTCGATATCGAATGAATCCAGGGCTGGCAGCTCTCCGGCAGCTTGCCGGACCATCCATTCCACCAGGTCGATACCGGTCACCTCCTCTGTCACGCCATGCTCGACCTGCAGCCGGGTATTTACCTCAAGGAAATAAAACTCGCTGGTGGAGGCATCAAAAATATATTCCACTGTGCCGGCTGACTGATAGTTGACCGTTTTGCCCAGACGTACCGCCGCATCCCATAGCGCCTGGCGTACGCGTGATGGCAAGTGGGGTGCCGGCGTTTCTTCGATCACCTTCTGGTTGCGCCGCTGCATGGAACAGTCGCGCTCGCCCAGCGCGATAACCCCGCCCCTGCCGTCACCAAAAATCTGGACTTCGATATGGCGAGCATTCTCCACATATTTTTCCAGGAACAGACCCGCATCCTTGAAATTATTTTGCGCCAGATATTTCACCGATTCGTAGGCAGCATTGAGTTCTTCCCTGTTCCAGCACAACCGCATGCCGATACCGCCCCCTCCCGCGGTGCTTTTCAGCATGACTGGATAACCGATGTGGGCCGCCTGACGGAGTGCATCTTCCAGGTCTTCCAAAAGACCGGTTCCCGGCAGCAGCGGCACCTGGTTCTGCAAAGCCAGTTCCCGTGCCGTATGTTTCAGCCCGAACGCACGCATCTGCTGTGGGGTGGGGCCAATGAAACAAATGCCATGCGCATCGCATTGCTCGGCAAAGTCCGCTTTTTCGCTGAGAAAGCCGTAACCAGGATGAATAGCCTTGGCGTCTGAGTGTGCGGCGATCTCCAGAATCTTGTCGGCCCGCAAATAGCTTTCCGCCGCGACGCCGCTGCCGATTCGGTATGCTTCATCGGCTTCTATCACATGCTGCGACAGCGCATCGGCATCCGTATAGACCGCCACGCTTTTCACACCGATCCGGCGCAGCGTACGGATGACGCGGCAGGCGATAGCGCCGCGATTAGCTATCAATACCTTCTTAAACATGGTCTATTTCCTGTTCAGTTCTACTTCCTGGAAGCTACCGCACGATGCGCGCAAACCTCAACAGCCGCGTCGCCCGCGTAATTTGAAAGAATCACAATGGCGACGTGGAGCACTCCGTAATCCGCTCGCAACCCAGGAATGATCAATCAAACGACATGTCTTCGGGATCATCCCAGATCAGGAGACGGATCGGTGTAGGGTTGTAGGCGTTGCACGGATTGTTCAGTTGCGGACAGTTCGAAATCAACACGATCACATCCATTTCGGCCCTCATTTCCACATATTTGAATGGGGCGGACATGCCATCTGCGAACTCCAGGCCGCCGGCCTCCGACACGGGCACGTTCATGAAGAAATTGATGTTGCTGGGCAGATCGCGCTTGTTCATGTCAAGATGTTCACAAACCGGTTCATGGGCCAGCGCGTGCAGAAAGTTGTCGCGACAACTGTGCATTGGAAATTTTTCCAACCCATACCGGACGGTATTGCTCTCCGCGGCGCAGGCCCCGCCTATGGTGTCATGCCGTCCGCATGTGTCCGCCACGATATTGAGCATGACATTGCCGAAGTTGGAATACAGCTTGCTGCCGGTGGTCAGATAGAGCTTCTTCTGGCGGCGGATGGTATCGGTTGCGCTGTATCGCTCAAAGGCGTGGGATGCGTTGTAGAACAATGTATCGACAGCCTGGTTACCCCCCAAATCTACAATGCGAAGCACCTGATTCTCTGTCAGCAGCCTGACCCAAGGCTCACCCGCCGGACAGACTTCGTCCACCGTTGCTGCCTCGGGATCGAGCTTGCTTTCAACAAATTGCTTCCTGTTCATGCCGCACCTCCATGACAAGCATATAAATGCTGGGTATTCAGCAGCGCGCGCGCGTTCTCGGCAATGCGAGTGCACTCCGCTACCACCGATGGCGGCGTCACAAAAGCCACCAGATTGACTGCGCCCGGCTGGTAAGTCTTTGACGAATCAAGCGGGTGTGGCGCAGCGGATAAGACCATTAGCGTATCCATTTCGAAGCTCAGATCCACATAATCTCCCGCCTTGCTGTTACCCGGATGAAACGTCAATTCACCGGATGAATTGGCGGTTACCTTGCTGAAGAAATTGATATTGGATACGACATCACGTGTGCCCAGCCCCCACTTTCCCAATTCGATCAGCATGCCATCCAGCCCGTTGCGAAACATCTCGTTACGACGCTCCTCGAACCGCGCCGAACCATATTTCTGGCGTATCAATTCGGCATCGCTCATGCCGCATACGGTGTCGTGCCACCCCGCGGTATCTTCGGTAATGCAGCAGAAAATACGACCCATATCCGAATGGCACGCATGGCCCCTGGTCAAACGGAACGTATGCTGAGACTTGAGCGTATCGGCCATGTTGTAACGTTCCAGTTTTTCCTCCTGATTAAAAAATAGTACGGCGGCATTGGCTCGTCCTATCACATCCACCAGGCGTAGTGTCGTACCCCGCCGCACAATGCCAGACCAGTGGCACCCGCCGGGGATGTGCTGTTCCCAAATCAATGCATCCGGTTGGTTCATGTTTTTCTCCTCATCGTAATAAATTTTCGGTTGAATGAATTTCGAGAAGGCTGACATCGCACTTCATTTAGACAAAATCTTTTTTTCAAAGTCTTTTTGCTGCGTTCGGGACATCAGGATATGAAGAGTCGTTATTCCCAGGATGCCGCCCAGCACCAGAGGCACCGCCCAGAGCTGCCACCAGGGTGCGTTGGGTGCAACCGCGTAGGCGCGCGGCCAGGCAATGTTGACGAATTCAAACACCGACCAGGCAAAGGCTACCGAGTTGATCAACAAGCCCCAGATACCAAGCTTTAGCTCACCGAGAGCCGGGTTCCAGCGACCGGAGAGCCGGGCATACAACCCAACCCCGGTGGTCATGGAAAACATGGCGTAGAGTCCACCTGTGCCAAACGCAATCACCGTAGCCACGGCGCCATCGTTCAGCCCGAACAGCAACCCAAGCCCGGACATCGATACCGTGCATATCACCGCGTTGCGCGGCGTCTTATCGGGCGCCAACCGGCTTAACACAGCGGGCATGTTGCCTTCGCGGGCCATCGAATAAATGATGCGCGACGTGTACTTCACCACCGATGCCCCGCAAGCGAGAAAGGCGATCATGACAATTCCAAGGAACGGCTTCTCCGCCCACGCGCCGAAGCTTGAGATGATCACGGGCGTAATGGGGTCGGACGTCGCACTGGCAATCAGCGTATCGCGATCGAAAGCCAGCGTCAGCGCCGCGGAATTGAACAGCACTACTGACCCCACCATGCACAGGGAAAAAAAGACCGCGCGCGGCACCATGCGTTTGGGATCGTGCGTTTCTTCGGCGATGGTGGAACAGGCGTCAAACCCGATAAACGCCCAACCCGCGATGGCGAGCGCCGCCAGAAAGGCGCTTATCTCATTGGGTGCCGTGCCCGTGCCCAAATGCTGAAATAACTCCGAAAATGAATGTTGCCGAAAAAAAAGAAACAGCAGCAGAGCCACACCCACGGACCCGATCATTTCCGCATAAACGCCCAATGAAATGATCAGCTTGAAAATATTGATGTGCACCACGTTGATCAGCGTGCAAAGCAATAGAAATACCGCGCCCCACGTCACCAACCTGAGCCCGGTTTCACTCTCTGATCCAAAAAAGAGGGAAAGCCAGACTCCCCCGGTATAAGCAGTTGTGGTCAGCATTGCAACCGTGGAGCTGACGTAAATTACGCCGGCATATTTACCGGTGATGGCGCCACCGAGCTGATGCGCCCATTTGTAGGCGCCGCCAGCGATTGGAAACTGCGAGGAAAGCTCCGCATAGACTGTAGCAACAAGCAATTGCATCACCAGGCAGAGCATCAGCGCGCCAAACCAGCCGCCGCCTGTCACGACAGTCTGAACGCCAATGATGGCGTAGAGCCCTACTACCGGCGAAACAACGGCAAAGCCGAGGATGAGGCTACTCCAGACACTCATGCTACGGTGGAGTTTATCGGCGATGACGGGCGCCGCTTCAGCAGCGGAAGGAGGGGTATACCGGCTCTCCCTCATTGGCATGGCGCCCATTTCGAGAGTAGCGGTACGACCCTGCCTGGCCGATTATCCCCACGCCAACTCATGCTGGAAAAACGCCATTCGATGAGATCAAGCGATCCTGGGCACTATCGATTATTGCTAAAGGGGGAGAAAAAACTAAAGAGAAGTGCATGACCAGTCTCCTTTATCAGCGGATCAAATTCCAAGAGTTAATGTATTACCTACATTATCTCCCGGGCTTTTATCCCTCCGTGGAGCCTCGTCACGACGAAGCCGGAAACTCTTGGACCAGACACTCTCAACCGAAAGCCGGAACCCTAGTTTCGCTTTACTTCAACCGCGCTACACTGCGGCGTGTTTCGGTATTTCTTTAAATAAACAGCAAATCAGGCAGCTGTTTCAGGTACAAATAATTTTACACACCTCATCCAAAAAAGCAATACTTAACCTCTGAACAGGGCCAGTCTCTGCAGAGCATTGGCTTCCACACTCTCGTTTTCTCGTCACATCTCTTTTTTACGTGCAACGACAACGCCGTCACGGGTCGGATTTATAAAAGCATCAAATTCGGGATCGTTAAAAATGAGTGAATTGTGCTCAAGAATGGCTTCTGTCCAGCCGGGAACAATATCAACATAATGCTCCAGCGCCACCCTTCCGTGCCAAAGCACGTTATCAGCGATGTAAAGACCGCCAGGGCGAATCCGGTCTTTAGCCATACGCCAAATCTGGGGATAATCGCCCTTGTCGGCGTCGTTGTAGCAAATATCGAATATTCCTTCGGTTTGCGTGAATGTCTCCTGTGCGATCCCAACATGGAAATTGACCCGCTGCGCTAAATCCGCAGACTTGAGATATCGCTCCGCCTGCTCTTTGTTGAGCGGATCTCCATCGGTACAAATCACTCGTCCATCCATGCCCGCTGCCTTCGCAAACCAGTAGGCGGAATAACCATAGCCGCTGCCGAATTCGAATATACGTTTCGCATTAACAGTCTTTGCCAAAGTTTCCAGAAAAACGCCCACCAAGCGGCCTACGATAGGAAAATTGTTTTTCTCCGCCACAGCTTCCATTTCGGCCAGAACTGGATGATCGGTCTGGCTGACCAGGCTGATCATGTATTTTTCAATTGCCGGGTTAACCGGGGCTAATACGACGGGATTTGAAACGGTAGGAGATTGCATTTCGATGATTGCTCCTCAAGAAACAAACAGGAATGGAAACTGCACGCTGAAGCTGGATTCAACCTAAATCCGGCAGTTGGACGGGGTGGAGTAAGCGGTTTTTGGGGTGCAGAGCAAGGCGCAATCCTTTTCAGTTATAGCTGTTGACAAATGAGCGGTCAACTGCCGGAGTCAGGTTCAATGATTGACTCTACGCTCAACGCAAGGAGGGGTCAACGCATGGGTTGGCCGTGCCCCCGGCGCATGCCCATGGATAACATTTCACATGCTAAAACCTTCAAATCATTTCTATGCCGTATAGATATTAAATGGCAGAATCAATTGAAATTGGAGGACCATTCCTACAGCATTGAACGCACTACCCGGCGCCCCCGGAGCGCATATTTTGAATAGGTCATATTTACTTACCAACGAGGCGAATCACTGGCACTGGCAGGCAGAGCACTGCTGAGTAATATTGATGCCATTTGGTGTAGAATGTATTTTTTCCTTTCCAAATTGGGTTATCACATTTGGATCGCCGGTAGATGTACCTGCGCAATGTACCTGAGGTAAGGCGCCGCACTAATCTGTACAGTGCCGGTCAAACAGATAACGAAAAGCCCAGTCGCATTACTTCCTTTGGCCTTCGCGTGGGCCTCAGCGACTCTAACGCAAATCGGCCAAGGCAAACAGTTGCCTTGATTGCCTGAATTAAAATCCAAACTTGAAATGAGGGTGAAATGAATAGCAGACCGCAAGTTGTACTAACGTCTCAGGATCTGGACCGGCTTGAAGCTTTGCTCGAGACCCTTCCAGCCAATGCATTTCCCGCCAAGGAATTGCGAGCCGAGCTTGACCGCTCCGAAATCGTCGAGCCCGAGCAGATACCGCCTTCCGTGGTAACCATGAATTCAACCGTACGCTTCAGTATCGATTCTTCCGGTGATGACTTCTGCCTGACTCTGGTCTATCCCAAAGACGTTGACGGCTCCGGTGACAAGATATCCATCCTCGCACCGGTAGGCAGCGCCCTCCTGGGCCTCTCCACCGGGGATGAAATAGAGTGGCCCCGACCGGGTGGAGGCATGATAAAGGTACGGATAGTGGAAATCGTCTACCAACCGGAACGCGAAGGAAAATTCTACCGCTAGAGCCCTGCAGCACTCAATCGGCTTCTGCAGATCCACTGGATAACTGTTCATTTTATCCAGTGGATGAAAGGTTACACATGGCCCGCTCACTCACCTGCTTGACCCATCAGTCATACCGGCAGTCGGATTGATTTATTCGATTCGTACCGCTATTCCTACGGCGCAATGCGCTGCGCTTATTGCCGCCCTACACCTTGTCATGACTTGCTTAAATTTGAAATTACTTTGCGGAAACCTCGAGTCCGGCAGGAAATCCGATGCCGGTCAACTGCTCAGTTGTTCAAAGGCTGCCCTGATTCTGCTATAGTCGCGGCCAATTTTTAACCCGGAAATTTGCAATAACCTCCACCATGACCCTGATCAGTTCCCCGGTTTCGGTAGCCACAAGCGGCGGCGCCGAACCAAAGATGCTTTCCATTTTATCCACACCACTCACGCGCACTCCACTATTGAAATTCTGCCTCGGAGCAAGCGCGCTGAGTTTGACGCTTCAAGTGTGGGCGGCGGATTCCATATCTGCCAGTAATACTGCAACGGCAACGGCTGCTGCATCAGCTTCGGCGGGCCCAACCATCAGCGCTCTATTCGATTGGTCAAAAGTTCCTCCTGTCACCGCTCCATCGCGTCCCGGCCTGTTCTCGATAGCGCCGTCCGGGCCGGGATATTACTCGATCCTGGATCAAGTCACCGGCAATCAACGCCAAACTCCGCCGGTCTCGCCTTACGCGCCCTATGCGCTCATGACCACACCGGCTTTTGATATCGATTTCCGCTACCTGGAAAAACCGGGGCATGAAAAGGATCTCTTCGACCCCATCAAACGCATCCATATCGGTAATGACTTTCTGCTGTCGTTTGGGGGCAGCTTCTGGTACCGGTACATGCGGGAATCAGATGTGCGGCTGACTTCCGCAAATGATAATTACCATTTGATACGCAGCCGATTCCATGCCGATTTCTGGTACCAGGACCGGGTCCGGCTATTTGCCGAGTTTCTGGATGCACGCGGCTTCGGCCAGGGCCTGACGCCACTTGCCACGGACGTCAACCATACGGACATGCTGAATCTATTTGCGGATATCAAGATCGCCAACATCAAGGACGGGCCGGCTTATCTGCGCGTCGGCCGCCAGGAATTGCTCTATGGCTCGCAGAGGCTGATCTCCACCCTGGACTGGGTTAATACGCGGCGGACATTTCAAGGTGTGAAGGGCTTCTGGCGAACCCCGACATTCGATCTGGACGCGTTCTGGGTACGCCCGATGAATACGGAAAGAGATGCATTCGATAACTGGGACACAAAGCGTGAATTCTTCGGCTTGTGGGGAACGTACAAGCCCATGAAGGGCCAACTGGCCGATTTTTATTTCCTGAGCCTTGCCGACAATAGGGATATGGCGATCGGAAGAAATAATGCGAGAGGCAATTCAATCGTGCATACTCTCGGCAGTCGAATTGCAGGCGACTACAACCGTTTTCTGTACGAGTTGGAAGGCATGTACCAGTTTGGCCAGTATTCCAATCAGGACATCTCGGCCTTTGCGGTCGCGTCCGGCGCCGGCTATCACTTCAAGGGAACGCCGATGAATCCCCAGTTCTGGCTGCGCTATGACTTCGCCTCCGGGGATAATAACTCAACCGACGGCAGCCGCAACACGTTCAATCAGCTCTTCCCCTTCGGAAACTATTACCTGGGTTGGATCGATCGTGTTGGCAGGCAGAACATCCACGATTTCAATGCCCAGATCAATCTTCATCCCCAGCCATGGGCAACTTTCACAGCCCAGTATCATCGGTTCTATCTGGCAAACAAGCGCGACTTTCTATACAACGCCGCAGGCGCCGCTACCTTGCGAGATCCCACAGGCCGATCAGGCAGCTATGTCGGTGATGAAATCGACTTCCGTCTCAATGTTCACGTCGACCGGCACCAGGACGTCCTGGTGGGATATTCGAAGCTGTTTGCAGGGAATTTTCTAAAGGCAAGAGCACCGGGCGTTTCACCGGGCCTCTTCTACGTTCAGTACAACTTCCGTTTCTAAACGATTGATCAGGAAACGCGCGCGCCAATATGACAAGTGAGAAAAATATATATGGCTTCAGGATGAGTAAGAAACGTAGGGCGCAATAAGCAAAGCGCATTGCGCCGTATGAAACTGTTTAGAGAACCACCACCGTTCGCAAAGTTGAAAATGCCGATGGGGGGCATTCTATCCGGATGAGTCGCCACGGATGCCTCCCCCATGATCGAGTTTATCAAGATATCCGTGGAGGTACTCAATCGCCCTCAAACTCGCATAGGGCAAATACCTTCAGCCCCTGGCTTTCCAGACGTGACCTGCCGCCGATATCCGGCAGGTCGATAACGAAACAGCACTCCACCACTTCGCCGCCCATTTCCTCTATCAACTTCGCGGCGGCCTCCGCCGTTCCACCGGTGGCAATGAGATCATCCACGAGCAGCACCCGATCGCCTTTCTGAATCGCATCCACATGAATCTCGATGCGATCACTCCCGTATTCCAGTTGATAATCGCGGCCACGTGTTTCGGCAGGCAGCTTGCCTTTTTTTCGTACCGGCACAAAGCCTATGCCAAGCTCATAAGCAACCGGTGCTCCGATGATGAAACCTCGCGACTCGATCCCGGCAACCTTGTCGATCTTTACGTTTTTATGACGCTCCGCTATTTCCTGTATGGTGGCGCGCAAACCGACCGGGTCTTTCAACAACGTAGTGATATCCCGAAACATGATGCCTTCATGAGGATAATGCGCGATAGTGCGAATGCGGGATTTAATTTGCATAAGAAGTCCTGTTTTTCTGATTTTAATTTCTTCGACACCCGGGAGCGCCTATATGCCGCCATAGCCTGGGGCTCCGCTATTCGCGTAAAAATGATGAGCTCTCAATTTGAGAAGCCGAACAGGTAAACAGCTATAAATTGACAATAACGCAGTTCGCATTATGGTTTTTCGAGGGCAAACGGCATTAATCCTTTATAATACCGGAAAAGTTGCCGGAAACGCCGTTCTGGTTTATTCTTTGCGCCCCGTGCCGGTTCCGGCAGGTGATTTTGTATTCGGAGAGATGGCCGAGTGGTTTAAGGTACACGCCTGGAAAGCGTGCGTACGGCTCAAACCGTACCGAGGGTTCGAATCCCTCTCTCTCCGCCAATTGAATCCGCTTATTTGTAAGCCCCCCTAATACCTTGAAAGGTAACGGGGTTTCAGCGGTTCTAAGTCCTGTATTCCGATGATATTGAAATCCCCCCGGAAAAGCGAGTTTGAGCACGGCACGGCGGTCACACAATCGCCCGGAACTCCAGAGTTTATGCGGGTTTGAGATAAAATCCAAAGCGGTTCTAAGTGCTGCATCGAATGAACGCATCGGACGCAGCGATTGGCCGGATTTTTCGACCAGAATAGCCTTGTCGGTTTCGAGTTTCTTGATTCGCGCTTCATAAGCTTTAACCATCGAATTGCTATCCGTCTCAACCAGCCTGTCCATCAACTGTCCAATCTTACCATCCAGCTTGCGTATTTCATCCTCAAGCGCTTTTCCGCGCTGCGCAATCTGCGCCTGCCGGTAATTCCACCATGTTTCGAACATCCTTGTCGCAGTTTTGAATAATGGTGCAGCAGGTTCGAGTGTATGTAGGAGGCTTTCAAATTCGCCTTCGATCTTCTCGCGCTGAATGGCTTTGCCATAGCTCTCACAGCCTTTGGTAAAACAATAGTAATACGGATAGTGTTTACTGCGCCCCTTGGTCCAGCATGCAGTCAACGGATTGTCGCAAGAACAACGTACTGCCCCCCTTAGCGGAAAATCTTCGTTCAAATCTTTACGCGCCGGTATTTTGGCTTTTTCCTGCGTGCGTTGCTGGATTTTTTGAAACGTCGCCAAAGAAATGAGGGGCTCGTTCTGTGCCGGACGCAAGGACACATCCATGATGTCCGATTGAATATGACCGGCGTAAATCACCCGGCTGAGAATCCGGTTCACATGTTCGTTGCTGACTTCGCCTTTGGCGTTCTTGGGAAATTCCGGGAACTGCTCAAAGAAGCGCTTCACCTCGGCCCTGAGCTGAAAGCGCCCGCTGGCGTACCCTTCCAGTCCCTCGGCCACGATACTCGCTAGCGGCTCGTTGCGTACCAGCACCTTTCCGTGGCCCGGTTTCGAAGCGTATTTATAGCCGATGGGGGCGAAGTGCACCCAATAGCCGTTGAGCATACGCGCCCGACGCCGGTTGCGTGTTTGTTCTGCCCCTTTCTGCCGGTGGTGTTGCGATACGCTGGCAAGCAGGTGCTCGACCAGTACTGAATCCGAATCCTCACCGAATTCTATGCTGGGCGAGGCCAGCTTTGCACCTGCATTGGCAATGGCAGTACGCAAATGAATGTGTGCGGAAATTCCCCGAGCCAGTCTGCTCAAGTCGTCGATGATGATTGTCAGATTATCCTTACGGTGCATCCGTGCAAACTTGAGCATCGCCTGCATGCCGGGCCGGTCGATCAGCGAGCCAGATTCGGAATCATAAAAAGTCTCAATGACTTCCAGATTGCGATAGCGGGCAAACTCCCGGCAACGGGTGGCTTGCGAAGCCAATCCGTCGCCTTCTTTCGTCTGCCGTTTTGTAGATACCCGGCAATAAATTACAGCTTTATCCATTCGGTTTGCTCCTTTCGCCATCTTGTATGTCAGCGCTTCGATTGAATGGTTGCGCTGCCTTTTCAGATTCATCCTTTTCCTCATTCAATGCAGCATACAAAAATGTAGGCATGATCATCTGCACCGCATCCATGTCCAGATTGAGATCGCACATGGTGCGCATAATATCCCACAGGATCGAGAGTAATTCGTTTTCCTGCTCGGCAGTCAGATCGAAATCGGCCAAGTCCGTACGATAGGCGTCACAATCGAGGATGGGCGCAGAGATGACCTGTTCGTTTTTACGCTGTGTTACCGTTTCGTCGTTCATATTGCCTCCTTTACGTTATCAAGGCGATGCCTTGCTGGCTATGAGTTCATCTATCGTTTCCCCTTCATTGTTTAAAAAAATTAAACAACTCAACAAGAACAAATATAGAACATAGTTTTCCTGAAATAGCAATAAAATCCTAACCTTACTGTCGATATTCCGGTGGAAAGCCGGATTTTTTCCGTAACGGTTTTCCGTATGCAACGATTCATCGAACTTCCGCTCCTAGCGCTGCGGCACCCTTTGCTTCTGCATCTTTGTCTCCGCATTCATCTGCATGGTGTGTTCGGGCTGCTCAAGCGTGCGGTGTTGCTCGCGTTGCCGGTTGAGATCGGCCAGCCGGGCGTCACGTTGTTCGCGCAGCCATGCCCGGTTGAATGTCTCGCGGATAGGAGCTTGCACGCATTCAGGCCGCAGTTCGGGAAACGGCTTATCCCTCTTTACCATCTGAGAGCCGCCCCCGCTGCGTTCACTGTCGCCGCGCCGCTGCGCCTCGGTTTGCTCCATTGCCCTGATTTGCTTGGCGATGTACGGATCGCGGGCAAGATCGAACTCTCGGTGGAGCGGTGGCGCTTGCCGGAAGCTTTCAGGATTATCGTTTGCCAGTTCCGGGTGTTTTCCGGCAAAGCTCGTCGCGTGCGTTGCCCCCGATCTGTTACCGTTCGCGGCCATGATCCGGCGCTCGGCCATTATTTACCTGCTGTTGCGCAGCCCGCTCGTCCTGATACTCCTGCATCCTTTGATCGCGTTGCTCGCGCAAGGTAATGCGTCCGTCAACCGGCACGCTATCGAGAATAAGCTCGGCTCCACGTCCGTCCTTGTGCATCCACATCGCGCCCACGCGGTTCCAGTATTCCTTGCCGTCCGGCGTACCCCTTACCGTGTAGGCAATCTGGTCGGGTTTGCGTCCCGCTTGTGGAGAATCTTCATGCGGCGTGTCGCTTGAATTTCGATTGCTCATGGTTAAATCCTCGGTCAGTTGCCTGCATGTATCGATACCGCACCCCGCATGCAGGCAAATGCCGGGAGCAGTTAAAAAATCGACGCTTACAGTTGTATTTGCTGTCCTGTTCGCCGGTCGATGATCACGATTACCGGGCAGTCATCGCCCACGTTGCGCTCGATCAATCCGCGCCCGCCGAGATAGACGCAATCGTTGTAGTCGCGGTAGGTGCCATATTGCTTGTAGGTGTACCAGACCAGCAGGTGCGGCCCGACAGGCGAGATCACCCACATGGCAATGAGCAGCAGCAGCCAGTGGCGCAGCAGATAAGTCACGGTGCGGAGTAACACCGAGAGCCAAGCAAACGGGCGGTATTTTTTAGGGAAATAGGTTTTCATGTTTCCTCCTATAGACGCAGTTTGATTTTTTTGCGGAAGGGCTTGCCGTGGAACGGGTTGATCCCGACCTGCGAACGCCATGGCTCTACTTCCGCATACGACACAGGCTCGAACAGAATGGGACGGTACTGGCGCACAAACAGGATGCCTTGTTGCATCCGCCTGATCTCGTCCGGGGTGGCGAGCGGACGGGCTGCTTCGCTCAGGTTTTCGTTCAAGCCGAACTGGTCGATGGAGCGGCTAGTGCCGGTGGCCATGACGGTTTGATCTCCCAGCATTTGTCTGGAAATGAGTTCCAATGTCTTGGGAGAACGTTGACCGGGCAGGAATTGCTTGATTTCGGTTTCGCTCAATAAAGTATCAAGTGCTGTCTTGCCGTAGGTACGCTCGAACGCAGCGAAATCCTGAAAGATCAAGTGAAGCCTAAGCCCGTACGATCTGCCCCATGTAAGCAGGTTCTCAAGCCCGTTGACCTTGTAATTGGTTATTTCATCAAGCACTGCGTATACCGGGCGCTCTTTATTCAGATGGCGCTTCACCGCCGTCATGCAGCACCACTGCATCAAACCGATAAACGCTTTGTACGCCTCCATCCTGCTGGCATCGGCCACGATGAATAACGTGGTGGGTGTTTTGCCTTCCTTGAGATCGTTCATGCTGAAGGTTGAGCGGCCCATCGCCGGGGCGAGCCGTCCGAACGCGAATGGAGCCAAGGTTTGCTGAGCGCCGGTGATGAAGCTGTCGAAGGTGCGGCTATCGCCCCCCGACATCAGGGTAATCAGGTTACGTGCTCTGTCCCTGACCAGCGCCGCGAACTCAGCAACATCCCTTGAATCGTGCACTTGCGCCCATTCGGTCTGCTCGATGGGAAACGGGCCTTCAGGATGCGGCTTGTCTTCAATGTCTACTCCCACGACCCACCGAGCCATATCGCCGAGCCGGATTCGATTTTCGATCAGCAGCGCAACCGATGAGAGCGTCGCGTCATGCAAATCGACCATGACTTCGAAAAGAAGCGCATCGGCGATCAGCCGTCGTGAACCCTCCCTGAAGTAGCTATCGTCCGTCTCCTTGTCGCCCGGCTCGGGCAACACTTGGCCGCCCATTTCCCGCAGATCGTCCATGACATCGCGCAGGCCGCCGGAACGGGAAAGATTGTCGGCAATAATATCCAGAGGACTGAAACTATCCCCATGCCCGATGATATCCGCCCATAAACTGCCGGGGTTGAGTACGCGCACCGTCTCACCGCGCTTTTCCAGCGCGGCCTTGCACATGCATACCAGCTCGCCTTTAAAATCCGCAACTACCTTGCTATGTCCAATGCTCATAATCGAAGGCACAACCGTATAGATGCCTTTACCGCTTCCTGCTGGGCTAACCGTCATGGCTGCGGAAGCAAAGTCAAAGAACAAAGCAGACCGCGAACCGCCTGCATACCGCCCCCAGAACGGCCCGCGCTTGTCTCTGGTCAACCCGCCCTTGATTTCCTTGAACGTGGCCCATGCGGCGGTGCCATGTTTCCCCGTAGGTTCGCGGCTGGCAAAAAAATCGATCAAATGTGCGGCATTGTCGAGCGAGCGGATTACGGTTTGCAGGCAAAACAGACCCGCCAGCAAATGAATGAGCGTGGAAAACCAGTCGATACGCCCACCCAACATCGGCGGATTGAGGTGATAGGCCCACCACGCCAGCCCCGCCGCAATGAGGGCGAGTGCCAGCAGGGTGGCGGGGGATTGACGGCTGGAATGACGGGAATACATCGCTCTTATCCAGCGGTATGACCGTCGCGAATGCGGGTGAAGCCCGGGTTCACCGCCCCGTTACCGATAAAATAATCCCGCCAGAAGCCGGTCAGTTCTTCCTCACTCTGGCAGTACTGCAATGGACCCCGCCCATAGCCGTAGCGCTGCAACAGCAACACCTCGACCTCGATGCCTTCGAACGAGCGCGGAGTAAGCCGGTTCTTATAGGTTTCCCGTTCCCGGAAGATGCGGAAAGGCGGCATCTGGTTTTGTCTGTAGCAGAACTGCGCGGTATCCGAGTTTTGCAACAGGTCGCTCAACACGATCAGGCGGCTGCCCGGCACGAAATCCTTCATGTCCGAAACGTGCTTGATCATCTCCAGCATCGGCGATTGCGAGACTTGCCTGCGTGCCTCGTCCGGCGTGGGCGAGAGCATGGCCTCGATCTGGGGGATATACACCGTCTCAAACAGCTTTTTCTTTTGCTTCTTCAGATAACCGGCGGACACACCAGATGCACCGATATTCTCAAGGTCGTCGGAACTACGCGGCGCACCGCAGACATGAAACCGTGCCTTGGGAGCGGAGCTGATCTGGTCGCCCTCGGTGGTGATGAAACTCAGGCGCTCGTTAAACCCGAGATTGGCGTAAAGCTCATCGAGATAATGACGCACCGAGCGCGTCTGCATCGTGTTGAGCCTTGGCTCGCTCGCATCGAACAGCACCACGGTATGGCGTTGCTCGAATCCATCGAAACAGCCGTACTGGTCGGATACCGGTTGATCGAAGGTGGTCAATGCGGCGTAAGCCAAAGCCCCGATACCTGAAGCCAGCGCAACGCTCAGCATGACGATCTTGGGTAAATCGCGGTTCTTTCTTCGTCTCATGGGGGTCTCCTTGAAAAGAGTCAGGATTGAAGGACACGTTTGAATAGGTCGCTTAATCGTTTAAGCACGGCTGCTTTTTCCTTGGCGAGCAAAGACCTACTCGCGCTGGGATGAGATGGTTCGTGGGAATCGGGCAGCTTGATGGCGGCGATATTGGTAAAGGCAAAGGGAGCGAGCAGATCGCCCGGAATGGCGAGATTTTTGCCTTCCAGCACCGATTGGGAATTAATTAGCCTTGCCACTGATGCCGAAAATTCATTCTCGGCAGCGCGTATGGCTTCTTGCAGTTCACGGTATGCCTGATGGCATTCGGTGACTTTCTTGTGGTACTGCTTGGCGGTTTTCGATTGGGCCGTTACCCGGACTTCCGCGTCATCCTCGGAGTCAGCGCAAATCTCTTCTATTTCTTCGACAAGCTCATCGTAAAACCGGTACAAATCGTCACGGGCAGCGGCAACGCTTTGCTGGTAGGTACTGTAATCTCCATATGGATGTGTGAAGCCCGTGCGCCCTTTGTGATAAGAAAAAACGGTAATGCAGATAGTTAGAAGCACAAGGAAGACACTTTCGGGAGTCGCCAATAGCTGGCCGTAATGCGCCAGCGAATGCGCTACGCGGTCGAGCGAGCCCATGGAACGGACAAGTCCCACCGTCAGGATGAAGAAAGCCATTACGCCGATGAAAACCCGGCATTGCCATTTGGCTCTGTTTCTAACCGCCCGAAATTCCTGTGCTTCCGGGTCCGCACTGTTACTGCCATAGCTAAGGAAACGGCCAATGAAATATCCTGCGGAAACCGATAGCGTCACGTTGGTCAATGAAATCAAAAAGCTTGTGAGTAGCGCTGCAAACGGACCGCTGACCATATGAGCGTTGTACAGAAAAGAGCTGTTGACTGCCGCATCGATAAACACGCAAACGGAAATCCAGAGCATGGATATCACCGCGTTCGGCTGGACGGATTTATCGATCAGTTTGTGAGTGGTGCAGAAAGACCTCTCCGACTGTTCGGCTTGCCGGAGCGTAAGCACTTTCTGCGGGAGCGTCTGCTCAGCCTTGAGAATGACGCTTTCAAGCTGGGCATTGGGCGAAGTGTCGCCGCCTTGGTCAGGCTTGATACAGCCTTTGATATCGTCGGCCTCTTTACACTGCGCCAACAGAGCGCCCGACATCGCCTGTAGCGGTTTGTTTAACTTCGTGTAGTGACGGTGCAGCTCGGTCTGGAAGTGACCGGTTTCGACCCTTTCCTTTTTATTGCTATCACTGTTCATGATCTACTCTCCAAATAAACGGATTAATAAATCGATATTTTTGTAAAGCTTCTCGAAGGCTACGGACGAGATTATGTTTGGGGAAACATAGGATTAGAATGAAAGAACCCTCTAACCCAACAGAAAGAAGTTTCCTTGACTTTATGAAAACTGTGTGCTAGCGATGGGATGCTGCCGGAGTATGGATAGCAGTTGGTATCCAGAGGAAAGGAATGTTCGGATGCTTAAAAAACCAAGAAAGCCGGACAAGAACGAATATGACTTGGTGATCAAAGGTATTAGCGGAGAAAGTCGCCACGCATTCAAGGCGATTTGCAGGGTAAATCATCGAGAAACTCCGGCACAGATTTTTGCTCGGATAGTGCGTGAAGAGTTAAATAAAACTTTTGGTGAAGGTCATGCTGACTACAAAATTCAAGCATACAGAGATTACCAAAATCGCTTGAAAGCACAGGAAGAAGATAAGCCGGAGCTATAGAAAATTCTGAAGATTCAATCGAGTGCTTTATAATTTTCTGGTTCAATGGCGTTGAAGCTATTTACAATGTGATTTAATAGAATTTTTAAAACGTGTGCGTCACACGTACTTCAGTTTCTAAATATATGAAATCTGATGACAAGAAACGTTCCTACGAGGGGACGCGGTACGATAAAAGCTCGCTCGGTAAGGATTATTCTGAGCTATTACAATCAATTCTTGATCAGCTAACCGCTGATGCTTTAAACGGAGTACCCATACCTCCAAACACTGCTGCCAAGGATGTGGCGTGGGACGGTCGATATTTTTGGAATTTTGTAAGCAATTTACAAAAGGACGATAAAGAAGATTTCGAGAATTTGCTAAGTGAAAACGGAGCAAGTTTTGGTACGTTAAGCAAGACGCCCTACCAAGGGGCAACTTTAGATAATGCAGAAATTGCCATTTGCACATCTGCACAACTTCTCAAAATATCCCTGAACGAATATATCGAGAGTTATATCGTTCGTTGTAAAAGAAGAAAATATGACATTAAGGGCTTTAAAGGGCATGATGAAACCATCAAAAGTATTCTAAAGAAATATGACAGCGACAACATTGATGAAAATGAAGCAGATTTTGAAAAGGAGGAGGATCGTGAGGACATAACCGGTAATCCATCGCAAAACACGCCCGCATCTTTTTTTTCATCTCAACCGGCCCAACTGAAATTAGCCTTCCCAAAAGCAAAAGAAGATAACGCTAATTATTACGCTAATTCTCTTCTGCAAGTATTTGGTCGCAATAACCAGAAAGCACGCTTAAACCAGTTTTTGACCTGTAAATTGAATGTTGCATGGTTTCAGCTAGCGGGGGATGCAGGACAAGGCAAAAGCCGTCTCGCATTTGACCTGCTCTATGATGCTTCGAATTCTGGTTGGCATGCCGGATCTCTTACAGAATACGAGATTGAATCTTTCAAGGATCATTGGAAAGACTGGCAGCCAAACATTAATCACTTATTTATATTCGATTACGTGGTTGGACGAGAGCAGAAAATCAAGCCTATTCTTCAAACGCTGTTTTATAACCAAGATAAATTTAAACATAAAGTTCGTATCCTTCTGATCGAAAGGCAGCGATGGGATCGGGGAAGTGTAATAAAAGCCCAAGATCAACATACTAAAGATGAGGGAGGACAGCCAGCAACTATCGGCGATAAAGCAGAGTGGTTTTTAAAGCTTTGCGAAGAAGAGGATCTTGAAGGGGAAAATTTTAGGTCCTGTCGTTTCGATAACGGTGTTGAGGAGCTAAAAGGGCTGGATCTTGATTATCTGGTAACTATCGTCAAGCAATTGATGACCCGGTTATCCGGGAAAGCCCTTACTCTCTCTGACGATGAGTTAAAAAAAACATTGGCGCGAATCGACGGTCAATGTCGTCCGTTGTATGCATATTTACTGGCACAACAATTGGGGGAGACGCAGGAAGGCTTTCAAAGCTGGACAAAGTTCGATCTGCTGAACTATCAACTGATAAGGGACAAAAGACGCTGGAAGCAGGCTTTTAAAGCCGAGGCATCACCAACGTGGGGGGATTCTCATTCCGCCATGAAATTAGCTGTACTCGCAACGATAGTTCGTGAAGTAAAGTTTCAGGACACTCAAATTGAACAATATTTTGGCAACATTGACTCACTCCTCAGAAAGGAAGCGATAGCGATTACCAGTGGATATCTCATTAATGATGATAATCGTCCCGAGAAAATTCACGCATTGGAACCTGATTTATTAGGCGAGTGGTTTGTATTGTATTGCTTCTACCAAGGCCTTAAGTTCGAAGAATTGTTGGATCTAGCCTGGCATTGTTCTCCAAACGAAACGGCAATTTTCCTTCAAAGGATCACACAAGATTTTATCGATTTTTCCCAGAGGCATCCTAATGGAAATTTAGTCGAAAAGTTACTTGCGCACCCTTCCTCACATGAAACCTATTATCCAGCACTGGCCAAGGTCGCAGTAGAGATTGGGGTTAAGTTATTTAGAAATTATTTAACAATACCTCCTAACCTTATCGTTGCATTAGAACATGCTGCTGACTCATCCGATACCGCTGCTATGTTTTTTCTCGGTCTCTTATATCTTAAGGGTATAGGTGTTGAGCGAAACTCTACAAGAGCTTTTCAGTTGTATCACAAAGCGGCAGAGAAAGGTAACAGCGACGCCTTGACACATCTCGGGTTTTGCTACGCAGAAGGCAATGGAGTAGTACGAAATCGATCTAAGGCCATAGAGCTATATCAACAAGCGGTTAAGCGAGGGAACAGTACAGCTATGATCAGACTGGCTTCTTGCTATGAAACAGGTGACGGGATTACGAAAGATCCAGTCAAGGCGATTATATTATTTCAACAAGCTGCTGATCAAGGCGATAGTTCAGCTCTAATTAATTTAGGTAATCGCTATGAACAGGGTGATGGGATTGAGCAAGACTGGGATAAGGCTATAAATCTTTATCAACGGGCGGCTGATCAAGGTGATAGCTCAGCTCTAATTAATCTAGCTGATCGCTATGAACAAGGCATAGGAATTAAGCAGGATTGGGATAAAGCTATTGATCTTTATCAACGAGCGGTTAGTGCTGGAGACGTTAAAGCCATTTCTAGAATTCAAAACAACTTACTTTTACAAAATTTTCTAGGCGTGAAAAACAACAAAACTTATAAAAATTTTTATTGGTCAAACAGTAAACTTCCCTCACAAGCTGCGGTTCCAGTATTTGATCCTCCGATTATTGCGGGGCATTGGGAACAACTCGCTGAGGAAAGAGTAACAGCCTGTCTTGATCGACTTATTGCCTCATTTGAAATTTTAGGAATAACCAAAAATCTTACAGGCTATAAGGGTCAATATGCACGCCGTCTGGCCTTAAATTTTTACAAAGATTGTAACTTAGTGGATATACAGCTTTATGATCCATCGACTAAAGATATCCTTATTGTCTCAGCGGTTTTCAACACTACAAGGGCGATATTGCTTACTGGAAAAAGAGATATTATTTTTGATCTTAATCACCATATATTATCTTTCGAAGGTAAAAGCTCTACATTAGATTATTTGCAGTTTTTTTGTTCGAATGTTCTGAATCAGCATAAGCCCTACCAGATTATTACCGATTTAAATGAAATTCCTTTTGATACAGAGGCTGATCAATATGTAATAGACAAAATAAAAGATTCAATTTTCGTTCCCCGAAGCATTGAATTTATTCCTCGATGTTTTGAAGGCAATTTACCAAAAGAAGGCTGGGAAAAACTTGAAGCATGCGTGCTTCATGGAAATAATCTTTATTTCCAAACCTTTGAAGTGTTCCTTAATGGATGGATTTCCCTAAAAGATGGTAGTTGTATTCTTAATGAACTCCCCATCCTACAACATGAATATGATGGTATATTCCGCAAACCTTTACGTCCCACTAATTTAATAAATAGAGCTCAATAGACCCTGTGATACCGTAGTACGTCACTTAGGGGTGAGCCCATGTTGACCGGACAGCTCCTAGACCACCCGCACGAGAAACGAGAAAATGTTATTTCACTCATTAACCACTTCTTAACCCATTCCTGTTAGCGTAAAAGGGCAATTTTTACAGCTCGATTAACCGGGAGGCAGGGACATTGGGGCGTAGTATGTCCGGGATTTCTTCAGCAGTGGCTCAGAATAACGCAGTTGTTCTGAGCCATCGGTATGCTATAGCATACCGCGCTTTTTCGGCGGCATGGCTCCTCCATGGAGCCGGTAATGGTTGAGGCGACCGATGCAAAATTGCGGGTTTCTGGCGGCCTAACAACTACCTTCCTTCATTGCGATACGTGTCTATCGGACGAGAATTTTGATCGTTTGCGCCGTATGGAATTTACCCAAAAAGAAAACCATATTCACCATGGCCAGATCAGCGGTTCTGTCGCCGGTGTTATCGAGCGCAATTCGGTAGCTAATACAGGTCAATCCAGACACGCCGAAGAACGTAATTCCAAGGAGCGCCGCACAGCGCAGTTCGTCGAATTGCTTGAGCAAATTCGCGCCTCCATCAAGCAAATGGAAAGTGATGTTAAAGCTTTAGTGGCATCGTTCGAGAAGCGCGACGGCGATGCATGGCGGGAAAAGCTGGCGCTCGATATTCTGGGAGCGGACGATATTCCGCAGCAGCGATCCGGCGAAAATATTAACGCGTACCGCAAGCGGCTGGAACAGCACCTCATTAACGAAATGCTCAACTCTGATGGCACGATCAAGGATAGATATAAAAACGATGCGAAATATGGCGACTATGCAGACTGGGCGCAGAAACAATTCCATCTAAACAGCGCACGAGCGGTTGTCGCGGAACTGGATGATGACAACACCGGCCCGCAACGCAAGGAACAACTCCTCGATGAAATGAAACAGCGCGGATATTTCGAAGAAATGACCTTTGCTGATCGAACGACCCAAAGCAACGAGACGCAAGCATCTATGCGTGACCTCGCAGACAATAGACGTGATGAAGTACTTTCACAGGCACGCTCTTCCGAGGCTGCCTTGAAATTTTTGTCGTAGGTTTACTGGAAGACCGGGTTTGTATTTGCCGCTCGTTTGGCTATTGCTGGTATCTGTTCACGCACATCGTCAATCGTAAAGATACCCTTCGTGCCTCCGCGAACGTGAAAAGTAATACCCAAGGCCGGAGCATCGTTTTGTTCAAAGAAAAACTTGATGTTCCTCATGCCATGCGCGGCAAAATCCCGCGTGAGAACGGTTTTGATTTGGTCATCTGTAACGCCCGGCTGAGTTCCCATGGCGACCGCAATCCCAACACCGTTCGGATTTTTCTCCGACCACTCGCTACCGGCTACCATCACACAAGGCTGTTTCCAGCAGGTGATATAGTCTTTCTTGGCTGATAGTAAGGCATCCTTTGCATATCCAGTGTTGCTGCCAAAAGTCACAAACAAAGCACCCACAACTACCATCAAATAACTGAAAAGACTTTTTCTTTTCAGTACCTTGTGCTGTGACAAAAAGGGACCATTTTGTCACAATTCACATATCTCTTTACGAAAGAAAAACAGTCGATATTGCGTGTTTTTTTAATGCGTTTTTTCCATTTTAAATTGACGGGGAACAGTTATGAAGATAGGTCAAAAGGGTCCCCTTTTGTCTATCGCTAAGGGAGTGGAATGGATAGGAAGCGCAATCGCATGCTGGAAGACACATGTCGCACGATTGGTTATGCCCGCGTCTCGACAGAAGACCAACATCTCGACCTTCAGATCAATGCCTTGAAGCTTGCCGGGTGCAGCGCCATTTTCAAGGATCAGGGCGTGTCGGCCACTGCTAAATGGCGGCCCGGTTTCGAGCAGGCTTTATCCAGCTTGCAAGCAGGCGATGTTTTTGTTGTCTGGAAAATGGATCGAGCCTTTCGCTCTCTCAAAAACGCGCTGAACGTCTTGGAGGAGTTTGAAAATCGGGGTATCGAGTTCCGGTGCCTGACTGAGGATATTGACACCACCACCGCGATGGGAAAATGCATGTACCAGATACGTCATGCGTTCTCTGAACTGGAGCGAAATCTCATCCGGGAGCGCACCAAGGCCGGTATGGAAGCTGCACGTCAACGCGGTGCACATCTGGGGAGACCGAGAAAGCTGTCTCATCCCCAGATTGCCCAGATGCAGGGCTTGCTACAGACTCAACCCGGCATGACTCCCGCCCAGATCGCAGGTCAATTCGGCGTTGACCTGACCCCGAAATCAGTACCGGTCTAAAGTAGAAATTTCCGACTCAGTAGGCCTGCCGGGCAAGGCATTTTCCCTTGCCTGGCGGGCGAAT
>NZ_FRBV01000010.1 GCF_900142705.1 Nitrosospira sp. Nsp11 | reverse complement strand
GGGAAATAACGCCAATTCTGGCAATTTCCTCAGACCTTGTATACCCCTCAACGTTAATATCTGCAAGGCTTACGGACGTATTTCAGGGACGACTAGCTGGGCTTTGTCCATCGTCGCGATAATATCATCCTGAGCTTCACGAGAGTCGCGGGAGGTCGCAAGGCTCAGCATTGCAGCTTCGCCTCGCCCACCATGAACCGAGAAACTGGCTCCGCTCGCCAGGCCGCAATCCTTTGCCTCGCTTCTTATCCTTGCCTCCTTGCGTCCCTTGAAAATCTCGTTCCTCCAAATGACAGGAATTGACGTTCTGGCGCAGTGGGAAACGGTAGGATCAATACTGGCGTAACCTTCCTCGTCATAACGTTTTCGCCATGCTTCCGGATAACAACTGAGGATGAATCGATATGGACGGGTAAGTGATGTATTCACCTGGACGCCGTATAGAAAGTGCTCGAAACCCATCTGGCCAACAATGGCTGTCGCATCCCTGTGCAGCTCTTCCACAGTGTTGCAATTCAACAACGACTCGAATAGATTTAAATTAGTCATGATTTTCTCCTCATGATATTCCCCTTTTATTGCAAAATTCTTACCACCGGTCACGAGTCGTGGGATATTTTACCCACAAGTTACTTATATTAAACATTATTTGCTACGCGAAATCATCCCGAGTTTTATTGATTTGCAGCGTAGTGGAGATTCGGTTTTTCTTGCCCCATCACATTGCCGGGTGGAGCCTCATTATGAATGATATTAGCCACTTTTAATGTGCTGAAAAAGACAAAAAAAACATGGCTTTTCTTCCGATACCCTAGCCGGCATAGATCGAGATTGGTTTTGGCGTGCGCCAGAATTTCCTCAAGTCAATGCGTCTTGCAGTAAAATTTTTGCTTCTGTCTCCACTGAGTGCGGTGAGGGTTATTCGGCTGAACAGCCCTTGCCTGGACATTGTCCACAAAGGCGTGAACCAGTTCCGTTCGAGCTCTTTCAAACTTTCACGCCAGCCATATGCATCCGCGTACTGGGCTTTTCCGTAGAGGGCATCAAGCACGACGAGATGATGCCCGGACGTGGCGGATTGTTGCCACATCGCCGCGCTTGGGGGAAGCTGTATATGATCTGTATGAGACGCTAGTGCCAGGGAGCGGGCAAGGACATTATTGCTCCATATACGCGTATATGGAGAACTCGGTGATTCCGGCATGATCCCGCCGCCCCAGAACCAGGTACTGTTAATGACTGGTTCGCCATGCACCTCCCGTAACTGATTAAGCGGATGCGAATGCAGCAGCATTTGGATTTCATTGAAGAGGCCGCGCCAGAACGTTTGGTTTGCGCCGAACGGCAGCAATTCATTGATGCCTCTGTTTGCAACCTCGCCAAGCAAATGTGTTTTTGCCGCGGGCGTTTTTGTTACGCGCATATACCAGCGATCGGGTCGTAGCGGCAAGAATACCAGTGCCTGGCTGCTCGCCGCAAAATACCGGTTAAGCATGCCGGTAAGCTCCTCGGCCTCCTGGGACGAAATCTGGAAAACACGGCTATCAGCCAGCACGATCTGATCACGCTCGATATGCAGATGCACCGGGTCGGCGCGAATCCAGTAATCGTTTCCTGCTTTTATATCCTCCGCTCCATCGATCAGCAGGGTAAGAGGTGCAACTGGCCAGTCCTGCTGTTTTGCAACGCCGAGCGCCCGGCAGAGCCAAGCCTCTAGTCCTTCCGACTCATCCTCATCGCTCGAACATTTTGCAATCAGGTTCTCCAGTGCGGGGAGCGATAGATCACGGTAAATGTCCGGAAACCCGGTATCGGGCCAAAAGAGGGCAGGAACAAGCAAATGTAGATTCATCGTGAGTTCGCGCGTGAGCCGAAACCATTGCCGGGCTAGACAAGTCGAGCAAAAGGGGCGAAGGCGAATCGAAGCGCATTCCCCAGGGAGTAAACAGAAAAGCGGATGCTGAAAGACTGAGCGCTGAGTGCTTACTGAATGTTTAACCGCCCGCGACCATCATGCGGTCTATCAACAGGGAGCCGCATTGCTTGGAACCACGCGCAATAACGTCATTGCCGACTGCGGAAATGCCAAGCAACATATCTTTCAGGTTGCCTGCGATCGTAATTTCCTCAACGGCATGGCGGATTTCTCCATCCTCCACCCAGTAGCCTGCTGCCCCGCGGGAATAATCTCCTGTGACTGGGTTTACGCCTTGACCGAGTAATTCAGTTACCAGCACTCCTTTATTCATTTTCTTGAGCAGGGCGGAGAATTCGAGTCCGGCGCCATTATCCAGAATAAGGTTATGGTTACCCCCGGCGTTTCCGGTCGTGCTCAGCCCGAGCTTGCGAGCGGAATAACTGCCGAGAAAATACCCCTGCATCACGCCGTTCTCCACCACTTTGCGTTCACGCGTGGCGACACCCTCATCATCGAACGGTCCGCTGGCCAACCCTTTTTTCAAGTGAGGGGCTTCCCGGATCTGAATATCAGGGGCAAATACTTGTTTGCCGATACTATCCAGTAGAAATGACGACTTCCGGTAGAGGCTGCCACCACTCACGGCGCTGACAAAATGGCCCATCAGGCTGGCTGCTATCGGCGCTTCGAATAGAACAGGCACTTCACAGGTCGCAATTTTCCTGGCACCCAGGCGTGCAACGCTGCGCATCCCCGTTTTTCTGCCAACGGCATCTGCATGCTCCAGATCAGCGGCGTCGCGCGCAACGCTATACCAATAATCGCGCTGCATCGTATCATCCTGGCTTGCAATCACCGCGCAACTGATACTGTGACGAGAACCGGGGTAGCCGCCCATGAATCCCAGACTGTTGGCATACACAAACTGGGACTCGCTCAGCGAAACGCTCGCCCCTTCAGAATTGGTGATGCGCTTATCCACCGCGAACGCGGCCGCTTCACAGGTTTGCGCGAGCTGTATGGCCTGCTCCACCGGCAAATCCCACGGAAAATACAAATCAAGGTCGGGGAATTCCCGCGCCAGCAAGTCACTATCGGCCAGCCCTGCACAATCGTCAGCGGCCGTGTGTCCGGCAATCGACAAGGCCGCCGCGACCGTGTCTTTTATTGCCTGTGGCGCGAAATCCGAGGTGCTTGCATGGCCGCGTTTCTGGCCGATATAAACTGTTACCGAGAGCCCTTTGTCACGATTGTACTCTATGGTTTCGACCTCTCCGCGCCGGACGGTAACACTCTGGCCGAAACCATCCGAAATATCGGTTTCACAGGCGCTGGCGCCATTTTTTTTGGCATAATCCAGTACGTCCTGCGCAATTTTTTGAAGTACAGGGAAAGGATAGGAAAAACGCGGGGAAGGGCGGGCATTATCGTTCATGGCCATTTTAAGGGAGGAACCTTATATTGATTAGCTGGCAAATAGCACGCGCAAGCCCGTCTTGGAGCCCAGCAGCAGACTGGCCTGAGATTATGTGGAAATGGCGCTATGATAGCAGTTTCTTGAATTGGGAAGCACAGTGCAGAAAACCCCCTTAAACGATTCCGGACCGCTTCCGGCCAGCAAGACCCGGCGCAAGCAGGAAATGCATGCGCTCCAGGACATGGGCGAACAACTGATACAGCTCGATCTCAAGCGACTGGCCGAACTTGACCTGCCGGAAACGCTGGCCGACGCCGTGCTCGAAGCCAAGCGGATAAGCAAGCATGGAGCGCTTCGCCGGCAGATGCAATTTATCGGCAAGCTGATGCGTGACGTAGATGCAGCGCCAATACAGGAAAAACTTGACGCCTGGAACGGCCTGAGCTCGCAACATACGGCATGGCTGCATCTGCTGGAGCGCTGGCGCGAGCGGCTGCTGACGGATGAGTTGGCGCTGGGCGAACTTGGGCAAAAATATCCTTCCGCAGACCTGCAGCAATTGCGTTTGCTGTCGCGCAACGCGGAAAAGGAAAGGCTTGCGAACAAGCCACCCAAAAGTTTTCGTATGTTATTTCAAGAACTGCAAAAAATTATTCCTGAAGGTTCGAGAGAGCCAGCAAGGAATGACGAACGGGACGCGTAACTGGATAGCACCTTTCCGCACGCTATGGAAAGCACGCGGATTGGAAACAAATTTGGAATAGAGAGCGGATGCGTCGCCAGGTATCAGCCGAACTGCGCCCTGCTTGCAAAACCAGGGCGTGTTCAGAGTTTTCCACTAAAACTTGACGCCCGTCCCCACGAGTTCCGATGAGACAATTTTGTAGGAAAACCCGGCCGGATCAAGGCTATCCTGTTCGTGGCCGGCAATCTCGGCCTGGGGATACATGAAAAACGGCAGATCTTTAAAAACACTGTCTTTTGCCAGCGTGATATCCTTGCCGTGATTAAATGACACCCAGTTCATCTCCCACGCACCGAATAATTTATCGCGCAATTCAACCACTCGGGGATTGGTGATCAGCAATGCTTCCTCAAGCGCCAGTTCGCGCACATCAGCGGGGTCCACTGGCACCCAACCCAGGCCGGCGAGATAAAATTCCGCCCGGACATGCTGGGCGGTGGTGATATCGTCGGATTGCCCCAGGGCTTTGTGCGTCGCTGACTCATCTATGCGAATTCCATAATGATCTCGCGCGGGGACGCCCGCTGCGCGAGCCAGTCCTACAAATAAAGCATTAAGGTCGGCGCATTTTCCGCCCATATTGCCGCTTTCCAGCATGAGCTTGATATCACCCCGGCCACAGCCGCGCGTTGCCGGGTCGCGATAGGAATTGTCTACCACCCAGTTATAGACGGCGTGCGCTTTTTGTAGCGGTGTCTGGGCATTGGCGTCTTTAATGATCGACAGCGCAGTTTTGCGTACAATACCGTCTAGCGGTATGTTCTTTGTCGGTAGCAGAAAACGTTTCACATCCGCTGGGATGGGGGCCGTGCCTCGCTCGGAATACTGCTTCAGGTCGACAGAGCGGTCAACGGTCTTCACGACGCTGCTCACCGAGACGGTGCGTGGACCGGCGCCCCGCCACTCGGCGTAAAACATGGGTGAAGATGTTCCGGGAACGGTATCGAACTTGGCAACCGTCGGATTACCGCTCCAGACGCTGCCCTGAGAAAACTGGTGTGGTGTATCGTCGGTGTCGGGTAATGGTACCCATAAACGGGCTTTTTTTCCGTCGGCGGGAAGATCGAACTTATAGGTCAGGCGATAAGTATGCCGCCGTGACGGGATAACCTGTTGAGCAAACACGGATGGGGCAACAGGAAATAATGCGGCGCTTACTCCCGCTAATTTGATAAAATCCCTGCGTTTCATATTTTCTCCTGCTATAGGGGTTTCGTCTTGAAATTTTGTCTTGAAAATCGAAAGAGCGAATCTAATCCTACCCTCGCGTTAAGTCAACTAGTCAATTAGTCAAATTTTGTCAAATTTTTTTCTCGCCTGGTGACCGCAATCCCTACCGATCTGCTTCCCGCTATTGAACTGGAAACCGGGACTCGCCCAACTCATACTATTTTATGGATGCACGGTCTCGGGGCGGATGGCAATGATTTTGTCCCGATCGTGGATGAGCTCGCGCTGCCTTCGGCGATACACGTCCGTTTCGTGTTTCCACACGCACCGAAGCGCCCGGTGAGCATTAACCGTGGCATGGTGATGCGCGCGTGGTACGACTACGACCTGATCGATACGAATGCAGGCCTTCACGAAAATATGGAAAGCTTGTACGAATCGCAACGGGCAATCGAGGCGCTGCTCGCGCACGAAAACCAGCGGGGAATAAAGTCGGAGAATATTGTTCTGGCCGGTTTTTCTCAAGGTGGAGCGCTAGCGCTCCACACCGGCTTGCGCTATCCGGAAAAACTCGCCGGTGTTATGGCTTTATCATGCCATCTCCCTCTGCCGCAAACCCTCCCAGCGGAAGCGCACCGGGCTAATTTCCCCGTGTCGATTTTCATGTCGCATGGCGAAAGCGATAATGTCATACCGATGACAATGGCGGTCGCGTCAAAACGGCAACTGACCGAACTAGGCTATGCAGTGGAATGGCATGAGTATCGGATGGCGCACTCCGTTTGCAAAGAAGAGATAGCCGATATGGGGAAATGGCTGAAGCGAGTTTTAATCTGAATCCGCTCCGTGGCGCTGATCACTGGAGTTCCGGAATAAAACCGGCGCGATGCAGCATAATATTTACATCTCACCTTTCCGAGGGCGCAGATCGCAGCCTTCACAAAACTTTTACACTTGCGTGACACCCGCTTCACTTAGACTATATTATGCTGTTTGCGGGAACGGTACCCGTAAACGTATCTGCAATTTAAACAGAAACCGGAGGAAACCCAAATGCATGCACCCACTGAACGTCTGGAAAACGATAAGCTGCGCGGCCAACTGCCTGGTTCGGTATTAGCAAAAGAAAGCGGTGCTACCCAGCGAATCGCGCATGTCGATGACGATCCGGATATTCGCGATACTGTAAAACGTATTCTCGATGCAAATGGATATACAGTCGATAGCTACGAGACGATGCGCGATTTTATAGTATCGCTATTAAAGAATCCTGCAAATCCTCCTGATCTGGCGATCCTTGATGTAATGGTTGAATCGATGGATTCGGGGCTGGAAGCTTATGTGGAGCTCCGAAAGCATTTTCCCCAACTACACATGATATTCATGACCTCTCTCGGCGAGGAAATCCGTCCTTATTTCACCGGCATATCCGACGAATGGATTTTAATCGTGGAAAAACCCGTCGACCCGATCAGCTTTTTATCGATTGTTCGCCATCGGCTGGATGCGCCTGCGTAATTTAGAATTTCCAGCAGATTCTTCCTGCAGAATTTAACATGGCGATTGCCGAATTTTCCTGGGCTGCATCCAAAACCGCCTTCGCTTTCCCGCGTGCCGGGTTAACGGGCTCGAAGCTGAGCGACGAAGTACTGATTGGCAACGCGCGGTGGTTTATCATTTTTCGATGGGGGGTCATCGCTGTTCTCCTCATTTTTCAAATATTTGCGCTCGTTGCTTCAGATACGCTTACCGAAATCGGCATCACTCACCAGCAGGGATGGCCTGTTGTCATAACAGCCCTGTTATTTATCGCAAATATCATCTGCATCTATGCCCTGGATTTTCGCAAGCGGACAAAATATAACTCCCCCTCCATAAACATCTGGGCTCAAATCATCGTCGACCTCCTTTGCCTGTCGGTCGTCGTGCATTACGTTGGCAGTATTGCGACTCCGGCTCCCTTCTTTTATGTGCTGCATATCGCCTTATCGTGCATCTTTTTCTCGACGGTGGAGAGTCTGATTGTCACGGTTCTGGTTTGCGCGATGTATTCCATTGTTTTGTTGTTTGAAAATCCGCTTCTTTTTCTGGCGCCTCAGTCGGTATTGATAGACCCGGGTGCATCTGGCATCAGCTCGCTTAAAATCAATACGTTTTTATGGATGTTTACGCTGGATGTGCTCTTTGTCATTGTCTGGTATGTCGTTTCACGGCTGTCGATCGTCGTGCGCGTCCACGAGCGACACCTTATGGATGCCTACGAGCAGATCAGCCGGGCGCAAGCGGAGAAAGACCGGTATGCCGTCCTGATGACACATCAGCTTAAAGCGCCGCTTGATGCGATTCGCAGCAAGATCAGTCTGATCAAAGGAAATTATTGTGGAGAGGCCTCGCCGGAAATAATGAATGTCATTATGAAGGTCGATGATCGAGCCGCCGGCATGGCAGGTCTGATTCTGGATGTGCTCAAGCTTGAACGGTTAAAAGCTGCAGCCCGCGATCCCGCTAATTTGACGTGGGCGAATATTGCTGGTGTCCTCCAGAAATGTATAGACAAATTACAACCTATTGCCAATTCGCATCATATCGCTATCAACCCTTCGATCGAAGATTTTGTGGTGGAATGTGTCCCCAATCAGCTTGAAATACTCTTCGAGAATATTATTTCAAATGCAATTGTCTATTCATACGATGGACGTTCGGTGGAGATCGGGTCTTCTTTCGATGAGCACAGCCTATCCGCGACAGTAACTATTATCGACCATGGGATTGGCATCGGCGATAAAGACCTTCCGCATATCTTCGACGAGTATTTTTATACCCCCAGGGCAGCGTTGCACAACCGAACATCAAGCGGAATAGGTTTATCAATAGTAAAAACCGTGGCTGAGAACAATAAACTAAACATCAGGGTTTCCAGCGAGCAGAATGTCGGAACCACCTTTTCTGTAGTCTTTCACAACGCGAAAAGCGCCCCCGCTATGGAAAAGAGCTTGCAGCAAACTGAGAGCCTTATTGCACGTCCGGCGAATCCACCCGTTGAATTGCCTGAGCCCGACAAAAATGAATCTCATCTAGCACCTATTCATTAGAAATAATCCCGGCACCACGTGATAAAGCCAGCGGTTTAACCTGGCGCATGACTTACACGAAAGCGGATCGAAGTCCTTCTCCTCGTTACGACACCTGCTCACTCAAGAATTTTTTCCTCATGATCTTGATCTGGCCTCGCTGGGTTTTACTGTCGAGCCGTTTCTTCTGCGAACTGCGCGTCGGTTGGGTAGGTTTGCGATTCGGAGGTAATTCGGTTACGCGCCCGATGAGTTCGTATAAACGTCGCAGCGCTTCTTCGCGGTTTTTTTCCTGGCTGCGATATTGCTGCGCTTTGATAACGACCACGCCCTCTCGTGTGATTCGCTGGTCGTTCAGTTTCAATAAACGCTCTTTGTAAATGTCGGGCAGCGATGAAGCGCCAATGTGGAAGCGCAAGTGGATCGCGCTGGAGACCTTGTTCACATTTTGCCCGCCCGAACCCTGTGCCCGAATTGCCTTTATCTCGATCTCGTTCTCGATCGCGTGTATGGCGGCGGCTATTTTGCTGGGATTTTCCATCATTATTCCTGGGTAGCGGTGTCCACGCTTCGATTTCTATTAGCCATGCTCGACATCGCCGCTGTTTGACAGGATGGGCGAGCGTGCCTATATGGGAAGCATGCATTGCTCATTTTCACCCATCGTTCCAATGAGGGGTAAACGGCCTTGGCGAAAAACCAAAATCCAGTGTTGCCTCTGTGTGGTCAAAACACAAATCGACATTCATCCGTATTGCCATTTCCAGCGTTGTGCCCTGCTTATCCGATATCAGCGCCATGACATTTATCGCGCCACGGAACATCCATGGAGGCACGGTTAAAAAACGAGCAGGTTTTCCAAGCGAGGTGAATATTTTCTCGACCATCTGGCGGTAACTTAACGTCTCGCCACCACTCACGTTATATGCCTTGTTAAACGTGGAGGGCTGCTCAAGCGCCGTAAGGCAAGCCTCCGCAAGATCATCAGCATGAACGGGCTGGCGTAGCCCCGACGCCTTTCCCAGCAGGGGAAAAAAACCGTAACGCCGAATAAAACTCGCGATACGCGTTATATTTTTATCCCGAGCGCAATCATAGACCAGCGTTGGACGCAACACCGTCCAGTTTGTTTCTGAGGCGTCGCAAAGACGCCTGATAGCCTCTTCCGCTTCAGCCAGGCGACATGCGATTTGGCGCTCCCCCGCATCAGCAGAGTCCGCCTTGCTGAACAGGCTGGTTGAACCAAAGCCAATCACCCGTTTAATTCGCTGCAAGGCTAAAACCGGCAGTAGCGGGGGCAATAACCAGAGAGGGGCGAGGTGAATGAGTGCCTCCGCGTGAATCAGCGGAAATTGCCCTGCACGACTTATATCTGCCTCGTGCCAAATCAGCTGATTACTCGTTGTTCCCACGTATTTTCCGCCATCGCGGCTGATTGCGTGAACTTCATGGCCGGCAGCCACTAGCCTGGATAGCAGGAAGTACCCAATTATGCTGGTTGCGCCCGTGACAATAATTTTATGTGGAGAAGCAAGGCCAGGCATTGTCTTGATAAGCATTGGGCTAAGACCATTAAACTTTGGATGCGCTCGCATCCGGAAATCCGGCGTAACACTATTCTCGTCCCAGACCCACAAGCCGTCCAGCGCGTCGAACGCTATAAATTGTCGCTATTGTCCCAAAGCGCAGCCATACGCCGAGCGCCACCAGCCACATCACGACACCTGGGTACTCATGCCGGAAAAACTTGCGATAAAACCGCATCATCCCCTTGTGCTTGTGCCACTCCACAAATATAGGGCGGGAGCGGCTGCAGGTCCCCTTATAGTGCACAACCGGGGCGTCCGGTACGAAAAGAATCTGCCAGCCTTTTTTCTGGAAGCGCATGCACCAATCCAGATCTTCACAGTGGATAAAATAACTCTCATCCCATGGGCCAACATCTTCGATTGCCTTCTGGTGAACAAGCATGAGGGCGCCCGAAACAGCCTCCACTTCAAGCGGTCCAGTCGGCAATGCTTGCTTGTGCAGATGAAAATCAAAAAACAGCCGGGGCCAGTAGCGTTCAAAGTGGTACAAGCCAAAGGCACGAACAAACGAACGCCAGGGCGTAGGAATCGCACGGCGCCCGCCAGCCTGCTCAGTGCCATCCTGGTTGATTAATAGTCCGCCGATCATTCCTGCGGAAGGGTTCGCTTCCAATACCTGAACCATGCGCGGCAATGAATCGTCGCTCAAAACGCAATCAGGATTCAGGAATAACAAATAAGGCGCGATAGCCTGTGCAGCGCCTATGTTACAGGCCGTGGCAAAACCGAGGTTTGAAGCGTTGCGAATGATCCTGAGTTTCGGTTCTTCACGAAAACGTTGCGTGCACAGTTCAAGGCTGAAATCTGAAGAAGCATTATCCACCACCAGCACTTCGCTTACCTGAGGCAATGCCGAATGTATGCACTCTGCCAGGATTTGCCCCGCATTGTAATTTACGACAATGACCGAGACCGGGAGGTGATCCGTAGGCGTATTTACCTCAGCAACCATCTATTTTCCACCTACCCTGCCAGTCTTGTTTGCGAGGAAGCGGCGCTTATTGCACGCGTCAATTTCCTGCTGTGATGAGAATTATTGTTTATCGATGAGGGCAGCAATTTTTGCCAAGACCTGAGCTAATTCGCCGGGTGAGACTTTTCCTTTGTGGCTTGCCTTGCGCGCAACCCAATCGAGACTTTTGATTTGATCGGCCAGCACAGCACAGGGACGATCGTCTGAAATAAAAACCTCGAAAGGATAGTCTTTAACCCGAGTGGTTATTGGGCAGCACAACATAAGGCCGGTTTTACCGTTGTAGGACGAAGGGCTAACCACTAGTAGCCCGGCTTGGGGGGTGAAGTGCAACCAAACAATATCGCCAGCCTCAGGTACATAGCGATGAATCATTACAAAAGCTCTTTGCCGACCGGTGTCCCGAAATCAACCTCGGCATGCAGATTTTCCGGTGTTATGTCGGCAAGCATCTGAGTAAGGTCATATTTATTTTTGTGAATCGGTTCGATGACGATGCGACCATCTTCTTCGCGAATATCCACCGGATCTTCCAAGTTTAAGCGGACAGCTTCCATGATCCCGGCGGGGATGCGAACCGATGCGCTATTGCCCCACTTTTTAACGATTACTCGCATGGCAGTCTCCTATGTTGAGCCAATGCTGGCACCATAGCGACAAAACCGGAATGTGTCAACATTGTAGATACATGCCGCGCTCTACGGGTGCGGCCTCATCCGGAAACGACACAAAGCGGATCTTGCTTGGTCGCGATATTTCTTTGCCTGGATACTTCAAAGACCGATCAAAATTCCGGCACCGATGATCGCCAGGACGAGTGCAGAAATGACCATATAGGCGTAGTCACGCTCCCGCAGGAAGATGGCCAGCATCAGCGCCACGCGCGCCACCGGCAAAAGAATGAACAGCGCCACACCGGCTTTTACCAGGTCGTAGCCGCCGAGGCCGAAGCCAGGCAAACCCTCGAGTTGCTGTAGAGCACTCAAGGCCATCCCGGCAGCAATCACGGCCGAGGCGAGCCACGTGCCGTACCAGAGCAACGCGGCAATGATCTGTTCATGGCGCTCGTAATCGTCAGTCATAGGCTTCATGCCGGACCTCCGGGAGTATGCACGCCCAAAGCGCCCAGGAACATTTGGACAGCGAGCAGCGCAAGGACAATGACAAAGAAGAGGCGCAGCTTGTCGGCGGCAAGGCCCATCAGGAGGCGCGCTCCGAGGAGCGCCCCAACCACTGATCCCAGCGCGACCGGGCCAGCAATATCGATGTCGATGTCTCCCCGTACGAAATAAGCGCCGGCGCTCGCGGCAGCCGTCACGCCGATCATGAAATTGGACGTGGCGGACGAAACCTTGATGGGTAGTCGCAGGGCGGTGTCCATCGCGGGGATTTTGAGTACGCCGGAACCGATGCCGAGCAGTGCCGAAATCAGGCCTGCGCCGTACATCAGGGATAGGCCGAGCGGTACGCGGCTTACCTGATAAGGCACGTCCCGACCTAGCACATGATCGGGAAAGCTCGAATGCAGGCGCAGCACGGTGGCCCAGCTTCTGGCATCGGGTGCGCTTGCATCGATCACTTCATGGCGTCGCGTAAGCATCTGCTTTGCAGAGACGGCCAAAATGAAGGCAAACAGGCCATAGAGAAAGGAAGTTGAGACGATGCCGATCAGGAACACCCCAGTCAGCGCTCCGAGCGTGGTGCCCGTCTCCAGAACGATAGCGAGGCGGATATTGGTTAGTCGCCCTTTCAAGAATGGCGCTGCGCTACCGCAAGAACAGGCGATAACCGATATGATGCTCGCACCGATTGCCACCTGAATGTCCACGCCAAATAGCAGCGTGAGAATCGGCACGATGAAGATACCGCTTGCCATGCCGAGCACGCCGCCAAGCGCGCTCGCGCCGAAGGCGGCCACGAATAGCCAAAGAATAGTTGATATTTCCATTGGAGCGACTTCCGGGTTACGTCCGCGTGCGCGGACGCCGGGACAGTCGAGTAGCAAACCTGATCAGTTCGCCATGGTAACAAAACTTTTCGTAACAACCGGCCGCTGCCACTCGCTGCAGGAGATGCGTTAGATGAGGGAAATCGGGCTTCCGACCTCGACCTCCAGAACCTGCGCAACGTGTCTGCCGTGACAGCTTCGAGCTGGTATCGGGAAAACACAGCCCGAATCCCCAAGTGCGATTCGCGTAGGTCAGCCGCAACAACCAATCTGAAATCCCGGGTATTGTCACTGACAGCCTCGCACGATACCAATAACAGGTCTGCGAGATCTGCAACACCAGTCGTTCCCCGGACCTGATTGTTCGATATGGGTAAGCAGCGTTTCGAATAACTTCCGCCATTTCCAGCGCCGACCCCGGGTCTACCACGACGCGAAACAACTCAGATCGATCCCAACGTTACAATTCAGCAGGGAAAAACGCCGGTTGAGTTAAAGTTACCTGATGCCTAAGGGGGACGCTCACTTGCCGAAAAAACACCTGCTTATCTGTAGACCAGTACTTGAAGTCCAAAGATTTTGCTCCCTCATGCAGCTCCACCGTCAACACCTGACCTTCCGGATTCGTTCCCAGTGATGGTACAAGCAGAAAATGAGTAGTAGCTTGCGTTGAATGTACAACATCCGTGCGCGCATTCGGGTGGGTGTGTCCCGAAACCCAGGCTGAAATTTGGTACTTGAAGATGAGCTCAGTTAGTCGTTTCCTCGTACTCTCGTCAAAATCTATAGTGTCGTTGGGATCATGCAAGTTGCCCAAAGACTTTCCACTATTGGGCATCTCATGGGTTGCAACGATGATGTTATAAGTCCGGTGATGCTTAGCCAGCTGCTCTTCAAACCAATGGAAGTCATCTTCGGAGATCCCGCGCGTCTTTAGAGTTCGTGGATCGAAACTAAAGAAATTATTCATCGACAAAAGCAGAAAACATGTATTACCGACGAAGAAAATGTTATTTGTACTTCGTGTTTCAGTGCCTGCAAACGTCGATAAGAAACTGGCTATACCGCGCGCCTCCGTGAAGCCCTGGCGTACGGCGGTGGAAGATTTAGCAAATGAATCTGGAAGCGGTTCTACTAGCTTGATAAAGTTTCGTCTGGCGTCCACATCCTTTACAACCCCTATATGCGACCTATTGGAGGTGTCTCGATCGGGCGTCTCTATAAGAAGAATTTGTTGCCCCTCCACGAATTGCTTAGCGTCTTTAACAAACAGTCTGGTATCCCCTTTCTTCGCGGAGGTTCTAAGAAAACTTTCGACTTCAGGCATGAAGGCCAAAAATTTCCCTTGGATCTCCGGGTAGTTGTAATATATATAATCATGATTGCCCATCAATGCGTACTGTTTCACGGACGCATGATTGCGAATAATCCAATTTACCCATGATTTCGCTATATCCCATTCGGAAGGCAAGAAATCAATCACGTCGCCCAGCCAAAGCAGATGCGTTGGCCGCACGTTCTCATGCCCAAAGACCTGCTTTATGCGCCCAAAAGAATTAATGTTCCATTGAAGGTCCCTGTCCTTGGCATCATCTACGGCATGCGTATCGGAGATGAAGACGATACGTGCAGTCGCCTCGTTTGAGCGAAATTCAATATCGGGATTACTCAGGGCAGTTGATGCCGGGATACCCAAAGCAGTTAATGCCGCAACTGCCACTATCGCTATTTTAGCCCTACTTATCACCACAACACTCCGAACTAGAAGACGACACCGTAGGCCCCTCGTTTTCTAAGACCTATCGTTACTCCCGGCATTTTTAGCTGCACTCAGAAGTAGTGTTTACTTGACTTTTGAAACTGACAAACATAGCGACAGAATACCCGGTAATCTTCTGCAAGGTTTACTCGCTCGGCGGCGTCATCGATGGCCACCACTCGGCCTAACGAGCTTGAGGAGAAGACAGAACGGCTCAGCCGTGTCACAGGACAAAGACACCTGCTTGATTAAACCGGCTTTCCCATGAATTTTCCTTTCTGAACCGTGCCGTATTATCCGCGCTCGTGCGATGGGCCAAGGCCTGGCTGACGACGTCAGTCATATTGGAATCGCGGTCGATAAGATACACGCCTTGATCCTCACCTCTTGAGGTCATTTCTCCAAAAGCCGAGCTCAACACGGGTAGCCCCAAGGCGCGGTATTCGTAGAATTTGATCGGATCGACAGAAGCGGTGAGTGTGTCTTTTTTGAACGGGATCAAGCCAACGTCGAACTGACATATTGCCCGCAGCGCCTCTGGATGGGGAAGCGCCGGTTCCGGACGAACGTTATTGGGCAGCGGTATTGGCGGTTTCACATACATGGGGCCGATGAGCCGCAACGTTGTGTCGGGGTGCGAGTTCGCCAGGGCGACAACAAGCTCCCAGTCGAACCAGTGCCCAATAGTGCCGAGGTAGCCAATTACCAATGGCTGCACCTCATTCAACGGTCGCGCTTCTGGTATTTCAGGCATTCTTTCCGCCGCACAAGCATTCAGAACGAGGCGGACATCCCGTGCCAGATGCCCCAGTCGATCCCGCAATGCGGAGGATGATGTTAGTACCCTGGATACCAGGCCTGCCATCTTGCGCTCCCGCTTTGCCATTGCAAGACGTGACCAGCCTTTATAGAAAGCCGGATAATCATCCATCGCATCATAAAAAGACGAGATGAAGCCTCCCTTTGAGAGCAATCGCAATGCCAGCGCCGTGGGTTTGCCGATACCGAGTACGGTCGAGCTGTCCGCAAATCGGTCAACCGCCAATTCAACATCTCCCCAGAGCAGGCAATTAACCACTTCTGAAAACGGCAACGGCTCTATCGGTAATGCTTTTGGTTTTACGACGGTCAGCCAGGTCGGAATGCCACGCGCTATATGGCCGCATTTTGGGCGCCGAACCAGCACATCGGACAAGGTCGGGAATCGGCCTGGGTATGGATCGATCCACAAAACCTCGCTTCCAGTGAGCGAATGAAAATATCGGACGAGCTCATGCGGTCGTTGGGAAAAACTACTCCACGGGACGGGGGAAAGATAAATCAGCCGCATGTCGCGAAATAGTCACGCAACACCGCTGCGATACGGCCGGCTGCCTTGCCATCCCCATAAGGCGAGACGCCACGAGCCATTTTTTTATAAGCCATCTCGTCGTCCAGCAAATGTTGCGTTATGCCCGTGATTTCTTCGAAATCCGAACCCACCAGCCGCACTACGCCCTCCTGGACAGCTTCAGGCCGTTCCGTCTCGCGGCGCAGGACCAATACAGGCTTACCCAAAGCAGGGGCTTCTTCCTGTATCCCCCCGGAATCGCTCAGAATCAGATAGGCATGTTTCATAGCTGCGACGAACGACAAATAGTCCAGTGGTTCGCAAAGAGTAATCCTTGGATGATTACCTAAAACCTCAGAAACTATATTATATACATTTGGGTTAGGATGCACTGGGTACAGCACCTGCACATCCTCATTGCGCTCCACCAGTGCCAGAATGGCGCGGCAGATTTCCCTGAAAGGCTCACCGAAATTTTCCCGGCGATGTGTCGTCACGAGGATCAGGCGCTTACAGGGGTCAACCTTGAAGGGAAGGGGCGCCTCACTTTCTGCCACGCTCAACAGCGCATCGATCACAGTGTTGCCGGTTACGAATATGTCTTTGTCTGCGATACTTTCTTTTAGCAGGTTCTGCCTGGCACTTTCCGTAGGTGCAAAATGCCACTTCGTCAATCTTCCCGTCACCACTCGATTCATCTCCTCAGGAAATGGATCCGCCATGTTACCGGTACGCAAGCCCGCTTCAACGTGTCCAAACGGTATCTTGTGATAAAAACAGGCAAGAGCAGCGGTCATCACCGTGGTTGTATCGCCTTGGGCAAGCACAGCATCAGGCTTCTCGGCTAGAAGCACATCGTCGAGATTGAGCAACAGGCGGGCGGTGAGAGTTGTCAGTGCCTGATTAGGGCGCATGATATCAAGGTCGATGTCGGGCCTGATATCAAAAATGCGCAAGACCTGATCCAGGAGATTTCGATGCTGGGCGGTTGCCAGAACCGTGCATTCGATATCGGGATATTTTTTTAGTCCCAGAATAACGGGGGCCATTTTGATGGCTTCGGGGCGGGTGCCTACAACGCAAAGAATTTTGTGAATCACTAGCTACGACCGTCAGGCAACGTGGTCAACCATAAGTCATTATGCTTAAATTTGTCGCAAGTAAGAGACAATCGATATTCGGCTATGGTTTTACCATAAAAACGCCCACAGTTGTTCGTCTGCCAAATGCCTCTACAATCACAACCTCATACTCGCCGACGTTTTCGATGACTTCATTCGGAATAGTAGTGGTTATCAATTCGCCTTGAATTGTCGCTCTACCTGCCGCACGCTGATCGCCGAAATATACGTATGCGTCTCTGAAGAGGCTCACGTTGGCCGTTTTGATCCACATGGCAGAAGTTCCGTCAGGTTGAATATTTACGCCTTTCCCAACAAATGTTTGCTTTTTGCCCCAATCACGCACCTGCGCCCTCGGTAATAGCGCCTCAAGCTGGCTACCTAGCTGTAAAAAATTTGCAGGTAGTTCATTTAAAGAATAGAGGCGTGAGTCAATATCTAATATATAGTTTCTGAAATTCCTATGTCGTTCATGGTCGAGAAGTGGTCGATGAGTAATAAAGTAGTATCGTTCTGTTTTGCTAAAAATATCAATCAATTCATTCTTTGTTAGCCCACTTGAGCCAGTCAAATAGCCATCTAGCGAGTTTATTTCAAGACCACAATTATCCGTTAAAAACTCATACAGAGATGAGCTTGTCGTCCCGTAATACTCAGACGCTCCTAGGCCAGACTCAAAAACAATGAAAGGCATCGACTCTCGAATAACTCGCTCAGCCCCACGTAGCACAGGTAATTCACCGCCTTCAACATCGATTTTTATAAAATCTATTTTATGGCCAACTGGAATTATGTCGTCCAACCTACTTTTTTTGACCTTAATTTCTTGAATTTCGGGATCTGAGCAATCATAACGTCTTTGCTTGAGTCCGCTAAAGGCCAGAGCATTTTTAACCAGAAAAAAAGTATCCTCACCCGATTGATCACTTAAGGCCATATCATATAAATTAACACACTGAAACTCATCGTTGGATTTCAGTCCGTTGAGCAAGTAAGGAATGGGCTCAAACGCGTAATGTTTTCCAAGGGGGGAAAGATCAACAATTTCTTTGAGCACACTGCCAACGTGAGCACCAACATCCACACAAGATGAATTTTTGCTCAAAATCATTCTCATGATCAATATAGTATGGTGATCATACATTTGATGGATATTATTGATTTTCATATCATTCGGTGAGCCATAGTTGAACGCAGTAAGACGCTATTTTATATAAGATAGCGTTCTGTAACCCACTATCCTTGAAACAATGTCTTTCAGTACAGTGCAAAGAATTTTGTAGGTTTTGTAGGTATCTTTTTGTTTTGTTCAGAATTACAAAATTGCCGTGATTTGACGACAATCAGCCCTAAATTGCGTCAACCGTTTTCTCTTGCCCAACAAGCGCCTCCATCGGCTTGTTAAGGCTTTCTTTTTTCCCCTGAATTCCTTTTATCTTGCACGCCTTGAATGCTGCCCAGTACCCCCGATAGAGCAGATTGCGTGTTTCTTCATCCAAGCCTAAGCCGGTTGCCAGCTTCAGATTGGCCATTGAGTCGAGGCAGCGGGCTGATTTAATGATGGCTTCAAAGTGACCACCGATCGTCGCCCAACTTTGTTCTGAGTCAGCCGTTCCCGCCCACTGCTGAATTTCAGGTGCAGCATGGATTTGACTACAGACATAGCTTGAAGCCCCCTGGCGCTCAAGGCGATGGCAGAAAGCATCGAAGTCAATCTTCCTTATTGTGTAGGATACGGCGTTCTTGTTGTAAATAACCTGCAATCCCAGTCTGGAAAGCCGGTAACCCAACTCAATATCCTCAGCGCCAAATCGGAAAACCGGGTTGAACACGCCGAACTCCAGTAACAGTGAGCGTTTACAAGAAGAACGCCCGCCCCAGAAATAAGTGTAATCCAAAGCATCACCATGCCTCAGCGAGGGATAAGAGAATAAGAAACAACCGATCTCCGTAACGAAGTGCATGAGTGGGTCTCCGCTGATGTCCGGGCTAAGCGCGGTATATCCGAGTACTGCGAAGTGCTCTGCAGGGAATTCAGCGTGTGTTTTGACATGTTCTTCCAACAAGGTTTCTGTCGCGATATCATCATCGTCCAGAAAAAGCACCACATCACCCCGGCAAGCAAACAGACCGTGATTTTTGGCGCTGGCTAACCCGGCGTTGCGTTGATAAGCATAGCGAAGAGGGAGCTTTGCAGCATAAAACGCCGCTACCACCTGAGTATCGTCGACAGACCCATCATTTATTATTAGAACCTCGAAATCATGCGCGGGCAGCGTCTGCTTGCAGAGGCTATCCAGCACCTTATCTAATAGGGTTGCCCGGTTGTACGTGCAAATCACTACGCTCAGCATTGATCTACTAGAGCAGGGCAGGCGAACGGCGGCTTATCCGACATAGGATTCCAATATAAAAAAGGCGTCTTTTTTTGACAGATGCGGTCGTTCGGCAAGGTACTTGTTCATGTGCTTCGCGCTAGTCCCATGGTCGTAATACGCTACAGGTTTACGAAAGTCATGAGCCACTGGTACAGCATCGACTATGCCCATTCTAAGGCCGTGTTTTTCTGCTAGAACCGGCCATACAAAATCATTACCCCAACCCATCGGGCTGGCTTCGTCAAATGGCAAAAAATAATCAAATGCGCTCCGATGTAGCGAAAACAGAGGCCCGATTTCAACGAAACGCGTCCTTCGAGCATCAATGCCATCAAGCTGTTCAACGAACCAATGATCTATATAGCTATCATGCGTCCGTGCGGGTTGGGCCACAGCGAGGTTATAGCGGGAGACCATGGCGAGGTAGCGATCAACAAAACCAGCCGGTAACTGGATGTCATCATCGCTCACGATAACGTACTCAAAGTCGTATAAATCAATTTTCTGGAGTAGCTGATTTAACAGTAAAAATTTCGGCGAAAACGTATCGATAACTTGCACTGTGAATGGTGCCAAATCTGACTCTGACTGATTCTTGCCTAGCGAGGACCATCGTTGCCTTACGTCCCAATTGTCGCTTAAAGCAAATTCCCGAGTAATATGGGACGCAAGATTCTCTTTATCCGCAAGATATATTCCAACTACCAATACACGGCGTTCCGACCGCCTCTGTGGACCACTACACATACGGCGCCCTCGCCGCTGTAGAGCTTGTTGAGCAACGCGGGATCATGGTGCTGTCATCGCGAGACTCATCCCGGTTCAACTCATTTCGCGTTTTGGGAAAGATTTCGATCATCCGCTTTCGTGCCGCTGCAAGTGAATAATTTGTGTCCAGGTGCGTAAGTGCTGCGGTAGAGAGTCGGCGCCACAGCGCTTCATCATTATAAAGTCGAACCGCCAGGCCGGCAAAATCGTCAGGATCATCCGCAATTAAAAGATGCTTTTCATGCTGAAGACCCATGCCCTCTGCCCCGATCCGCGTGGCGACGATGGGCAGTCCATAGGATATGCTGTGGCCAACCTTGCCTTTCATCCCTGCGCCAAAACGCAATGGGGCTACAAATATGCGGCAAGATTCAAAATAGGGAGCGATATCCGGCACAAACCCGAGAGGCGCTACATTGGCCGAGCGTAGTGATTCCACCGATGGGGGCATATTGCTTCCGATGATATAAAAGACCACGTCGGGAATTTTTTCTTTGATCCGCGGAAAAATATTCTTGACGAAAAATATCACGGCGTCTTCATTGGGTTTGTGCCAGAAGCCGCCAATGAAGAGTATGCCCCTGCGTTGCGCGAAAGGCGCTTTGGGAAAAAAAATCTCATGGATGTTGGGCAGCACAGTAACTTTAGCGTCGGGTTGTTCAGCGAGTAAGTGATCTTTTTCATCATCAGTAATCGCGAGCACGAGATCCGCACAAGCACAATTGAAGAGTTCGATGCGCCGAAAGCTTGCGATGACATCAACTAAGGCGCGATCCCCTGAAATTAGCATCTCGCGCTCAAATCGTACCCAATGAAGGTCAACAGTGTCATATATGAGCTTGGAATATAGCGCGTATGCGCGGACATAAGGCAAGTACTGAAAAGCAATCTCTGGCCGAGATAGCAGTACAAAATGATATCTGCCCCCCACGGTTGCCAGATGACTATGAGCTGCACCAGATCCATAAAGAATGTCGATACCCTGTTTTTCCAGAGCCTCCCTATAATCGGGCAATTGTTCCTCGGAATCGGAGACAAAAGTAATACGAAACCCCATCTCAACCAGCAAGCGAAGAATTGCATACATGCGTACAGAACCGGAATCCCGATCGGGTGTGGGTATTCGTAAATCGATCACTAATACCCAAGGGTCGGTTGGATCAAATTGTTTTGCGCTCGCCGCCACCAGAGGGAGTGCATCCCGATTTTTGTCAAGCTGGAAGACGTCTTTGTGATTTACTTTCCAGGCGCCAGGCCGGGACAGGTAAATTTCCTTGAGCCGTTTTTTAATATGCCAAGGCAATGGCAGGCTCTTATACGTTTGGCGCAACAGCTTGTTGAACCAGAGGGAGCGGGTGAATCTCGCCGACTTTACAGGTGTTAAATTTTTGCTTAAAGGCATTAGCGCCGATTTGATCTCACGAATTGGGCCGGTCATCCGCCACGAAGTGGACTCATATATCTCAGCAATCTCTTGCTGCAGCTCGGCGATCTGCCCGTCACGTTTGGCTATGAGTTGGCTGAGGCTGGCGATCTGCCCGTCGCGTTTGGCTATGAGTTGGCTGAGGCTGGTGAGTTGCTCGTCGTGTTTGGCTATGAGTTGGCTGAGGCTAGCGAGTTGCTCATCGTTTTTCGGTATAGAAGTTAACAACGGCTGCTCTAACCACCTGATTAAGAATTCCCGCGATGAACGTCCCGTTACTTGTTGCTGAATAACAGACTCAAGCTCGGCAAAGCGCACGAAAGCGTCACCGGTCGGTGCGTAGCCTGCTGCAGCTAGAGCCAATTTGATAAATGTTTGCCGCGAGAATAGGTCACCCGTGGAATGCTTGCCAAAGCAAACAGATCCGGTCCCCCAGAGCAATGAACGAAAAAGAAGCAAGCCGACTTCGACTTCGTCTGCAAGCACCCATTCAGGATCTATTGCGTGTGGTTGCCCGACATGGTTGACGATAATATTCTGAGGCGTCATGTCAAAAAAATCCCCGGGCAACTTATCTGCTAACTGCAATTTGCCAATCGAATATCCCTTCTGACTAGCAATAACTGCGAGCAAATTTACATAGCGTTGAATGAAGAGGCCAACTTCTCCAAAGGACCATCCATCACAGGTGACTATTTTTACAAACTCGAACCATAGGGATTTGCCTTCTACATAAGGTGCTTTTTCCACCCCTGTGAAGCTGATGATTTGATTTGTCCTATCATCCTGCTCGCGATCGATCAGGTTATGATAATTCACTGCTATCATATTTTCAGCAGTTTGCTCAAATATTGTTTCTTTACAATACTGTGGAGCTCTATCAGTACTGTAGTGATACCCCAGGATGCCAGATTTAACGATTTGTTGCTGCAATGTTGACGCTACAATCAAGAAAGAATTAGCCATATCTAAAGCCAATCCGTTCTTAAATATTTCGGGCCAGGTCAGCTCCAGCGAAAAATTCGTGCTCGACGGGAGTTGGGGGTCGCGCCTTACGCTCTGCCATGCTAACGCAGCGCCATCAAAGCGTTGGCTCGAAAGACCTTCTGTAGTCAAAATCGAGACAGGTAATTTGTAATCCGGAAACGGAGCCAGGAACTCGGCCACGGCGAAGCCTGCTTTTTCCAGTAAACCAGCAAGTACTGCCCGACCGAAAGTTTGTGGCTGATCCGCAGCGTAGCGACCTTCAATGCCATACATGGGTTGGCCAAGGTGATCTTCTGGCGCTCCGGCAAAGTATTTCAACCCTAACTGGTTTTCTATGGCGATAATTAATTTGCCCTCAGGTTTGAGCAGAGATCGAACGTGCCGAAGCATGGCAAGTGCTGGATTTTCGCTCGCCGTAAAGAGATTGGCGTATTCAAGGACTCCGATGAGGGTAATTACGTCAAATCGGTAGTCACTTTGAAACTGGTCAAGTTTTTCGGCCAGCACAGTTACGTTTTCAAGGTCACGTGTCCGGGAGCGGGTGATAGTCGCACGGCGCGGGCTGCCCGCAAGGGCCAGGACATTCGCGCCGGACTCGCCCAGATAACGTGTAATTGCACCACAGCCGGAACCGATTTCCAGAATGTCCCCTTTGAGCGATGCGTCAAATGGACGCAAGATATTGGCACGAGTACCGGAGAGGTGATACAGGGAAGGCCAGTCGATGCAATGCTGCCGTAGCTCAGCGGAAAGAACAGTAATATCAGTTGCTCGATCGATAGCTTCGGCAATGCGGTCTTCAACTTCGTCCCCGTCGCTATAAGCAATACCGATATACCCGGGCCTTGACCAGATACCACTCTTTGCGTCAGCTATATAGACGGACGTTAAAATCTCGTTTTTCATCAGCGTTCGTTTGGAACTGGAAATTAAAGCGTTTTTGGTTTCAGACATGAGTGCTTTAGCGACCTTGAAAAGTGCGCAAAACGTCTCCGAACTCCGTCAGGTTTTTTTACATGGGGTACAAGAAAAGTATTTTTATAAGGATCTCGCGAGGGAACTGTTGTTGCCATAGCTATTGGTTCTGATCGGTTCTGTATTTTATGTATTGACAGCAATGGGAAGAAAGCGACAAGAGTTCGAGGCGCGTGAGCTTATGCGTCGCATTCTTGCGTCAAAAATCCAGGAAGAACGTAATTAACCCTTTCGTTTCCAAAACCGCTCCTCATGCTGTTATTTTACGAGCGACAAGTTAAGTTCAAGGTCAGCAAGCCCATGGAAATGATTATGCGGTCTGACAATAAAATGTATCGAATCGTAGCGTCGATCGTGGGGGATAATCTCCTCACCTTCTCGCGTAGCAATACCTATCGAAATAAAATAATCGCCTGGAGCAAGCCCACATTTGAAGTGGGACTTGGCATGCATTACGGCTCCCTTCTTCCAAAGCGCCTGAAAATCGTCGATATCGCATTCGCCCATCTCTGAATTGATGCCGGATACTGTTACACCGTCCTTCGTTTTGATGTTGATGTCCAATATGGGACGCAGCAGATCGCAGTGGAATTTCACGGAGATCGCAAGTGTGATAGCTTGCCCCGCTGTGATCGCCGAAGGATAGGGTTCGCCGTCCGCAGCCAGGTAAAAATCCAGAATAGAAACTGTGCCGTCACCCCATCGATATTCGTGGGCATTATATCCCTCACGCATTGCAAAGGCGTCGCACGCTTGGCTTAGCTGATATAAGGCTTCAGCTTTTATAACAGGAGCCAGTTCATCTGCTGATTCAAGCGGTTTAGCACCAACTTCGCGTTTTTCCTTACCAAATAGCAAATCCATGTATCGATTTACCACTCTTTTCGGTTCGCCTGTTTCAAGCTGCATGCCATTATTGAGTAAAATTGCTGAGGAGCAGTGGGTGACGATTTGTTCACTTGAGTGGGTAACAAGTAGAATACTTGTGCCATTATCCTTGAGCTGTTTCAGGCGCGCGAAGCACTTGGCCTGGAACTTTGCATCTCCAACAGAGAGCGCTTCGTCGACAATAAGAATATCGGGGTCTATCTGCGCTTGTACGGCAAACGCCAGCCGCACCGACATGCCGCTCGAATAGGTCTTGACGGGCTGATCGATAAACTGTCCGATATCGGCAAACGATACGATGGCATCGAGGCGACTGTCGATTTCCTCGCTGTTCAATCCAAGCACAGCGCCGTTCATGTAGATATTTTCGCGCCCGGTAAAGTCTAGATTGAAGCCGGAGCCCAGCTCGAGCAAAGCAGCGATGCGACCTTTGGTTTCTACAACGCCACCGGTGGGCGCCAGCGTGCCGCAGATGATTTGCAACAGAGTCGATTTACCCGAACCATTGCGCCCGATCAAGCCGATCGTCTCGCCTCTCCTGACTTTAAATGAAACGTCCTTGAGCGCCCAGAACTCTCGAAAATATTGCCTGGGCTGTCGACCCGTCAGACGTTGCAGACGCGGGGCAACGAACTGTTTAAGACGGTCGCGCGGCACGTCATATATCTGGTAGCACTTGGAAAGATTCTGGACGCGAATAGTGATATCGCTGGAGAAGGTGGTATTGCCAGGATCCGTTACGGTATTTTCAATATCAGGACTGTTCCGTTTCTCCTGCTGCCCTGGCTCCAGCATTCTTGATTGAGATGACATAACCGAAGCGGAAGGTTTCGGGATTTTTTCGGTTTTAGAGAACATCCGCAAATCCCTTGCGGGTTTTCTGGAACCAGGCAAACCCGCCCCAGGCGATTATTGATCCCGCTGCCATCAGAATGGACCACTGTCCAATATCCGGCAACTGGCCGAAGACCAGCACCTTGCGTCCTTCCTCAATGATGAATGCGAGTGGGTTGAGTTGCAGCCAGCCCTGGTATTTTACCGGCAAGATACTTAAAGGGTAGAACACTGGCGAAAGAAACAGCAACACAGTTGTGAACATGCCGGTGACTTGCCCGATGTCGCGCACAAATACGCCAAACGCCGCCAGAAACCAGGCGGAACCCATTGCAATGAGAATCAGCGGCAGCAAGACAAAGGGGAAAAGGACCACTGTCCATGGCATCTGATGGCTGAAGATTAGCTGGGCGATCAGCAGCACGCCGACGCTAATGATCGTGTGGAATAGCGCCGAGCCAAATGCGACCCACGGCAGTATTTCCAGTGGAAAAATCACTTTCTTCACATAGTTGACGTTGGATAATATCAGTGCGGGAGCTCGGTTGATGCATTCGGCGAAGAGCCCATGCACGATCATGCCGACGAAAAGAATAATCGCGAAATCCGTTTTGCTTTCTTCCCCGCCCACACCCCACCGTGCTTTGAATACGACAGAAAACACAAATGTATAAATCGCCAGCATGAGCAAGGGGTTGAAGAACGACCATGCAATGCCCATGACAGAGCCCCGATAACGTCCGATGACCTCGCGTTTGACCAATGCAATGATCAGGTCGCGATTACGCCAGAGGCTTGCGGCCATTTCGCGCGGCAGGATGGAGAAGTTTTGCATGCGGTAGGATGTTAGAGGTATCGCGTGTACCGCTGTGGCCACAACGTGAATGATATAGGTGGCGGGTATTGATTAGTTGAGAAGTCGCAGCGCGTTTCACGCGCTGCGTCAGGACGTTTCGCAGAATCGCGAAACGGAAGTGTTTTAGTTTTCGTTTCAGTTTCCATATGACAGGAACGCTGAATCACTGTCAGTGGGAATTGTCTTTCTCATGCGGCATCATTTAGTCGCTTCCGAAAGCGGCGCTAATAAAATATGCAGGATAGGACGAATTCATTTGCGGCGTGCCGTGTAGACCCGTGTAGACGTAAAGCATAACACAAAATATTTTACACATTGAGGCCGACTCTCAGGCTTAGGCGCCATCAGCAAGCATCTCATTCCCGCTTTTAAACTTCGGAGAAATACCAGGCGCCCATAAGCTTGCGCTGCATTCATTTTTTTATCATTGTAGAGAGTCGCTGCCTTTGGTCTTTGGTTTAGAGAAGGCATCCCGATTCAGTCCTTGAGAAAAGACGATGTTGCGTTCCAGATTCGCGCTTGCGTGAAAATGATGAGGCTACCGTTAGCTTTCTACCTGGAACGAAGCATCTTATTGAGCTTTCAAGAGAAAGACGTTCTGGCTATGCGCCTGCCGGCGCGGTACCGAGCCCAAAAATTCCTTCCAAAATACAACGCTAAAATATTTTTATCCATTCTCTTGCATTTCGTTTAAAGTTGCATATAATACGAATCATTCTCATTAATAATCGCGGAAACGGCCCAAATGGATAAGTCACTTACAGTTCCGGAAACCAACGTTGATAAACAGAACTTCGGCGTGCTCGACCGCAACAGGCGCATCTTCAGCGATACCCTGTTTTCCCAGGGAGACGAGGTATTTATCCAGCACCAGGGCGAACAATATCGCCTGCGGCGTACTCGTAACGGCAAGCTCATTTTAACCAAGTAGTGGAACTAGTAGACTTAAGGCGCTCATCATGTATATTTGTGTATGCAAAGGTGTAACTGATACCGCCATCCGGGAGGCCGTCTCTAAAGGCGCCGACCGGATGCGGGATTTGAAGACCTGTCTGGGTGTGAGTGGGCAATGCGGGATATGTGCCTGTCACGCCAAGGAGGTGCTGGAAAAAGCACTGATGCAAAAAACCATGACTCAACATCATCTACACAAACCCACTCGCTTATACGAGATCTCGCCTGAGGAGGCATAAACATGAAAAGCAGCGCAGACATTATCCAGTGGCTCAACCGCCAACTGCAACACGAATTGACGGCCATCAATCAGTACTTTCTTCATGCCCGGATGTATAAAAACTGGGGTTTTGAAAGCCTGGGCAAGAAAGAATATGAAGAATCCATAGAGGAGATGAAGCATGCCGATGCATTGATCGAGCGTATCCTTTTCCTTGAGGGATTACCCAATCTGCAAGAGCTCGGCAAGCTCCTGATCGGTGAAAAGGCTGAAGAATGCGTCGATTGCGACCTCAGGCTCGAAATGGCGTCCCGTGAGACTTTGCTTGCCGCCATCTCAGCTTCTGAAATGGCGAAGGATTATGTCTCGCGAGAGCTTTTTAAAGAAATCCTCGAAGATACCGAAGAGCATATCGACTGGCTGGAAACGCAGTTGGATGTAATGCAGAAGGTGGGCATACAGAACTGGCTGCAGAGCCAGATGTAATTATCCGTGCCGCTGGGTTCTCCTACCCAGCGGCTTTAGCCAGCCAGTCCGACGGGGCAAGCCAGCATTTTTTTATAACCTGTCATGGAGCGCAGGCTGTGGAACAGCTAAAGACAATCAGGGCAACCGGGACAACCGGTTCAGCGACCTTGGGCGTTACAACCCCAATGATTGCAGAAGCACCCCGCCCCGACGTTATTCTGCTTGCTTGCCTCCATGCCGTTGAAGAATTGAGCGCACACTTGTTGTCCGGCCTGCGGCAAGAAGCCGTTAACGGGACCGGCCGCGCCAGTTCGCACAATGCTCATAATATCGATGATTCCTTTCCCAGCCAGTTGCTGACATTGCTGGAAAGGAAATTTCATCAGGTCGTCGAGTCGTTTTCATTTCTCAGGATCAATCGCAGCCCCTTTTTTTTACAGCATACCGGGCTCACCAGGACCGCGCGCCACGGACGGGCTTCGAATAGCCCCTCGTTTTTGCCGGCAGAGAGCGCAACAACTGTATCGCAGCCGGTTGGCACTCACCAGGCATTGCTGTCGCGCATTGATCTGCTTGAGCGCAAGCTCGCCGATGCCGAAATTCCGGTTCCGCCAGAAACAGATTGGGTTCCGCTGGTCAAGGTCTCCGCCACGCCGGGAGCGCCCGGGACGCTTAGGGCGCAAGGTTGTCCTGGCAGTGCATCTGCCGCAGGACCCGCATGGGATTGCGATAGTCCTGGTGAGAAACAAGCCGCCGCGCATGCTGGTTTCGATCTTGCGGGTCGTCGCGTCCTGTGCGTAGGCGGCCGCGCCGCACTCTACCCGGAGTACCACCGCATGGTGGAGGCGTCAGGCGGCAGGTTGCTCATCTATCGTAGAGGCCCACTTCACGGTGAAGATCATCTCCCTGCGTTGCTCGACCATGCCGATCTGGTAGTTTGTCCGGTCGATTGCATAAACCACTACACTTATTTTACTGTGAAGCGCTACTGTAAATATTCGGGCAAGCCTTGCGTATTGCTCGACCGTTCCGGCCTGCCCACTTTTCGCAAGGGTGTGGCAACGCTGGCTGCGTTGGCTACGGCACCCGCCGGGTGCGGTAACCCTGTTCAATCCACGAAATCCACTCCCATCGTCTAACAACGTTATCCATGATAGAGCTAAACATGATTTGCGTGCGGAGCCACGGCAGAGGCGCGTGGGCGGACGCCAGGCGGGGGAGGCCCGTCGATTCATTATTTGTCACTGTTTCCTGGAATCGGAGAAGCACATGAGCGTTGGTTATAAAGGCAGAATCACGGCATTGGCGACTTTTATTATTGCCTTTTGTATGTGGATTCCGGCGCAGGCAGCACAGGCGGCAGTGAGAGAGTACTGGGTAGCGGCGGAGCAAACTTCCTGGAGCTATGCGCCGTCCGGGCAAAACCTGATCAAGCCGGATGTGGGGCTCGGGGTGTGGGGTACGACGCTGACATACCCTAAATACCGTTATATCGGTTATGCAGACAAAAGCTATAGCAAACCGCTGCCACAGCCCACATGGATGGGGATACTGGGACCCGAGATCCGAGCCGTGGTGGGAGATACCCTCAAAGTTCATTTCCTGAATAAAACAGACCGGCCGCTTTCCATGCATCCGCATGGATTGTTTTATGACAAATCCAGCGAAGGCGCGGATGGCTCCGGCATAGGGGCGGCCGTTCCTCCCGGTAAATCATTCACCTACACCTGGGTTGTGGACGCAGACGCAGGCCCCGGCCCGGCAGATCCTTCATCAATCGTCTGGCTTTATCACTCTCATGTGATGGAAGAAGAAGAAGCAAACCTCGGCCTCATCGGCACTATTATCGTCACGCGTCAGGGCATGGCACGGTCCGCTGCTGATCCGGCGCCGCACGATGTAGATCAGGAATTTACGACCCTGTTCATGATCTTCAATGAAGAGAACGGGGAAGAAAGCGGCATGAAGCATACGATCAACGGCCGTATTTTCGGAAATCTGGAAGGCTATGAAACAAGTTTGGGAAAGCGCGTCCGCTGGCATGTCGTCGCGCTCGGCAACGAAACAGACAATCATACCGTGCACTGGCACGGTCAGACGGTACTCGACCATGGCCGCCGCACCGATGTGGTTGAGGTGCTGCCGGCCAGCATGACGTCGGTTGACATGACCCCGCGTTCGGCTGGCAACTGGCTGCTGCATTGCCATGTAGACGACCATATGATGGCTGGGATGTCCACGCGTTGGCGCGTCCAGCCTGAAACAAAGGGAAGCCGCTCGAAATAGCTTCGAATAGCCTGGAAATAGCTTAGCCCACCTCGGGATATACAAACAAAAAAGGAAAAAATATTATGAAGATTGCAGCCATTATCCCTGCCACCGCTGTTGCCTTACTGGGCGGACTGCTTAGCTTCAATGCCGCGGCGCACGCATTGTGGCTCGAAAATGACAAGGGCGAGGCTGGGGCCTCGAAGCTTTATTTCGGCGAATACGCCGAAGATCGGCGCGAAGCCTCACCCGGCAAGCTCGACAACATCATTCAACCGCTGGTTATTGTGATCGATGCGAGCGGCGCGGAAAAACTTGTCGACGCGAGCCGCGAGAATAATCACTTTGCGATACCCGGCGGTGAAGCGACGGTGCTGGTACAAGCGCTCAAACAACCCATACGCGAGCCACAGGGTGAAAACCCTGCCCCGGTGCAAAGAAGGTTTCTCTATGCGCGGCTGGGCAACGGCGGCAGTTTGCCGCTTGATATACATAGCAGCGACAACCTGCTGCGTTTGAGCTTCCAGGGGAAGCCCGTCCCGAAGGCGGAGATTATCATTATTGCGCCCAATGGCTGGGAAAAGCATTTGCATACGAACGAGAAAGGAGAGGTTCCGCTTACCGTGCTGGAACCCGGTCTTTATGTGGTCGAGGCGAAGCATGAGTTGATTAATCCGGGCAATTTCGAGGGCAAGGCATACGCCGTCGAGAGCCACAAGGTTACGCTTAGCATTTACAGATGAGTACGCTGCAACCCGACGCATCCGCACCTGCAACCATGCAAAGCGCGGCCAGGGAAAACGCAATGCCGCGCCCGGTTACCGAGCCACGTGGTTACCTGTTTTTATCGCAGGGTATGAAGCGTGGCCGCTTTCTTGTCTGGCTCCGCCGTACGCACGCCTGGTTGGGGCTATGGGGAGCCGTACTCGGCCTGATATTCGGCACATCCGGTATTCTGTTGAATCATCGCAGCGAGATGAAAATCCCGCTTGCTGCGCAGCACGAAACTCACCAGACGCTCATGCCGCCCGTCGGCAGCCTGCAATCGGCGGAGGCGCTGGAAGCCTGGCTCCGTGTGAAATTTAAAATGCCTCACGCTAAATCGCGTATCGTGAAAAAACCCGGCGGTCCGGTCCCCTGGGGTGGTGGACAGATCAACCAGCCTGAAAATTGGCGCGTCACGCTTACCACGCCCAACCTCAGCCTTACCGCGGAGTATTGGCAAGGCGACATGGAAACACGCATCGAGCAGAAGGAAGCCAATGCCTGGGCGACATTGGCCAATTTTCACAAGGGAACCGGCATGTCCAATGTGTGGATATTGCTGACGGATACGCTGGCCTGCGGTTTGCTGGTTCTTGCGATTACCGGCACCTTGCTGTGGAGCCGTCTGCATGGACCACGGCTTATGGCGGCGGGATTGATCGGTACGGTATTCACCTCTGCTGTCATTCTTATGCTCACCACGCTATCGCTATCATGAGACTGTCTTTTTTCCCATCGCCAAGCAACCAGGGTCGAGACAAAACACTACCCATGTAAATCCATAGTTCCCTTGCTCTTACAGGGCAAACAAATCCCATAGCCAGCCAACGCCATCGTCGCTTGTAGCCAGCCAATAATTAAAATAACAGAGCGATCAATGAAAAATCTGTCCCAGTTCGAATTCCGGCGCGTCCATGTGGCCTTGTTACTGGCGTGGGTACTTATACCAACGCACGCAATAGCCCAGGAGAGTGCAGGCAATCCAGAAAAAAACGTTAATCCCGAAAAAGCCGAAAAAAAAGCGGAGTTGCCGGAAATCAAGATTACTACCGGCCGGGTCCGTCCGGGTACGATTGAGGATGTGGCGACGACCGGAAGCAAGACAGACACGCCTTCGCGCGACATTCCCGCGAGCATCACCGTCGTGCCGGCCGCCGTACTGAAAGAGCAGGGTGTAATCGAAATGAACGACGCCATGCGCAACGTCAGCAGTGTTCAGCCCCAGATGGGCGGGGGCTATGGGTTCGCGAACTCTTTCACTTCGCGCGGATTATCACTGAGCTTTTTGCGCGACAATATTCCCGATGGGGGCCACCAAAACAACTATTTCCGCACGATGTACGATGTTGATCGTATTGAAGTATTAAAAGGTCCGGGCTCTGCGCTCTTCGGCGTAGCGGGTCCTGGCGGCAGTATCAATATGATCACCAAACAGCCGCGAAATGATTTCAGCTTGTCCGCCGGTACCATGCTGGGCAGTTTCGGAACACGTAATGGATATGTCGACGTAACCGGCGCTATACCTTATTTGCCGAATGTTGCCGGCCGCCTGATTGCAGATATGGAGCATACCGATGGTTTTCGTGGCCTGGAGCGAAATATTGTCGAAGTTTCTCCCAGTTTCATCTGGCGTTATGCACCGGATAAATCACTCGTGGTTGACTACGATCATCGGGAGATCAAAATCAAGCCGGATAACTACGGCATACTCTTCGACTTCAACTCCAATATAGCGAACGTTTCCCGCGAGACGCGCTATTACAGTCGATTCAACAAGACAGACCATACAATCAATCGTCTGGGTCTTACCCATAACTGGGCAATATCCGAAGCTTTGAGCATGCGTACTGCCTTCGTATACGATGCCCGGACCCTGGAGCTATTGCGAAATGCGGGCGGCAATCAGGGTAACTCAGAGGGGATAAGCACAGGACGCACCGCTTACAGCCAGTTCGATAATGCCGGTTACACCATATTGCAGAACGAGTTTATATGGAAAACAGCCACCGGGCCTGTGAAACACACGTTTCTGGGCGGCTTCGAATACAAGAATACAGACATCAATGCGGCTCGCTCGACCTACGTTTTGCCTGACATGCAAGACATTTTTAATCCGGTAGTGGAAGCGTCACTCAATAGTCCCGGAATTAGGGGGGCGCAGACTTTTGACCGGCGGATCAGCAGTAATCAAACGTCATTTTATGCTCAGGATCAGATCGATCTGACCGATCAGTTCAAGCTTCGCCTTGGGATCCGCAATGATCTGGTGCATTACAGCGATAAAGGCTTGCAAAGAGCATCGCCAACAGCAGAGGTATCACCCACCCTATATCGCGAAATAGCACAAACGAAGTCCCTGACCACCTATTCCACGGGCGGGGTGTATCAGCCTACCAAGAATCTGGCTTTTTACGCAGGTTATAGCACCGGCGCGTTTATCAACCTTTCAACGGAAAGTCAGGCACTGTCCACGGCGCCGGAAACATCGGATCAGATAGAAGTTGGGGCGAAAACAATGCTGCTGGATGGCAAAGCCGACTTCAACGTGGCTTTGTTTCAAACCAGCCGCAACAATTATTTCGTCACTTTGCCGGGTTCCGGCGGTATACCGACTCAGGATGGCAAAGACCGGTCCCGCGGGGTAGAGGTTTCCCTGGGCCTGCGTCCTGTCAACGGGTTGAGCATCATTGGTACCGGGGTGTGGATGGATCCTGAAAATATGGCTGACAACGTGGCCAGCAATTCCGTACTTGGGATTACGAGAAGCGTCCACGGAAGCCGGCCAACCGGCGTTGCCACCCATATGGGTAACCTTTGGACTACCTACCAGATACAGAACGGCCTCGCGCGCGGCTTGATGTTCGGATTCGGTGTCACGTACAAGGGCGATGCTTATGCTGACAGCTTGAATCTTCTGAAGGTGCCATCTTACGTCGTGTTGGATGCGGCGGTATCTTATCGGGTAAAGAGAGTTGATCTCGCCCTCAACATAAAGAACCTGACGGATAAAACCTACTATATCAATCCCACGTTTGCCGGCGCCTTGCCCGGCAATCCCCTCAGCGCGTTCGGTAGCATCCGCTTCAACTTTAATTGAACGCTTTCATGAGCTGAAGTTAAACCATACGGGGTAGTTAAACCTGCGCAAGACCCGAGAATAGCCCGACTGTAACCCGACGGTAAGGCGTCAATAAGCGCAGCGCATTGCGCCGTATGAAGACGCCCGTCGAGTCCATCAATTCCGGGTCAACCAGTATGGGAGTCCAGGTGATACGAAACTATTGCCACCATCATCCCGGTTGGCATGCGTTCAGCACAGATTCCTTCCCCAAAAATTGCTGCGTCGTTACGGTAACGATCTTCCGACGGGAAATTTGATGGAGCTCGTTTAAGGCGCAATGCGCTGCGCTTATTGCGCTTTCCATTTCGCCGCTCCACCTCTATTTTGCCGATTTTCTGACAAAAAACGCTCATTCGCGTCCCCGTTTTCACCCCCTTTCAAGCATTTTCCAAAACCGATATCGACCGTCATCGCGTACGCTCAGGTTTCATTGCAAAATTTTCATAACGGCATCGAACCCAGGTGAAAACCTGAAACATCACAGCAATACAATTGCCGAAAGGCACCTTATCCAAGCTCGTTTTTACCACTAATTCTCCCAAAAAAGCCCCTAAAATACAGGTGTATGCTAACGCCGCAAACCCGCTATAGGTAACGGTTTCCGCAAGTATTTATACCCTTCGCCTGTAAGATTCTACAGCTATTCTAGGTTTGGGTTCCGTTGTTTCATAGCACCGTCATCAACCAAAAGACGGGTGAAAACAATGGGACAGATAATGCTTGCGCAACACGGAAACGGGTCAATGGACCAACGGGCGGTTGCAGGAATGTATCGGCTGAGGCACGAAGTTTTTCATGAGCGCCTGGGCTGGGAGGTTACCGACGATAACGGCATGGAGCATGATGAGTTTGATCGTGCCAATCCGGTGTATGTCCTGGCAAAAGGAGATGAAGATGAGGTGCTGGGTTGCTGGCGCTTGCTTCCGACCATGGGACCCAATATGTTGAAGGATACTTTCCCTCAGCTATTGCATGGCCAGGCGGCGCCTCAGCAAGCGGATGTGTGGGAATTGAGCCGGTTCGCTGTGACGGTGCCGAAGTATGAAAGCGCCGGTTTCGGCTTCAGCGAGATCCCGGTAAAAATGATGCAGACCTTATTTCGTTTTGCCCGGCATAACGGCATCAAGCGCTACGTAACCGTGACTACCGTCGCGGTAGAGAGATTGATACGCAAGCTTGGCGTTAATGTCTCAAGAATAGGGCCGCCCATCAAGATCGGGCGCGTTTTAACCGTGGCATGTTATATCGAGATCGACGCAATCACGGAGTTCTGCCTGTTCGGCACGCTACCGGAGAACGCGCAAAGGAAGGCAGCATGAATATTTTACTTATGGGGGAAAAGCAGGATACCCGCCGAATTCTGCAACTATTACTTGAGAAGTCAAAACACAGGCTCGAGCGAAAGTCCCTGGAAAGCTTCCCCGAGCCGGACCTCGGCGCCTACGATATGGTCCTTGTCGATGGGGCGGTGCAGGACTGCACCCAACAGGTGAATCTCCTGCAATGGATACGGGAAGCGAGACGCCGCTATCCCCATCTACCCGTGGCGGTGATGAATAACGTGGGTTCTGACGTAGCGCCCAAAGTGGCGTCTGACCGATATAAAGCGAGCCGCAAGCCTTTGCATACCTGTGGTGTTTTCGAGTCCGGCAATGGGGTGTTGAATATGCGCTGCCGCCTCCAGGAAATCGCGTTGGGAGAAACCGCCGCCCTGATGCGGGATGAGTGCGAGCGGCCAATGCTGGAGCCGATAACATTTGAATATTCGGGACGGGGATAAAAATATTGACCAGCAAGCGGGCAGAGCCAGAACAATTTTCCGCCTCCGGTTTCCATATCGATTATTCAATCTCTCAACTATTGGCGGCACGAAGGGTACCGAAGAAAGTCGCAAGGTTCCGTTGTTTTTTCAAACTTGATAAAGCTTCATCGTAACGTCATCTATTTCGGGTAACCTGAATGTTCTGATCAGTTCACAAATCAGCTTGAGCAGCGCTGTTCATCATAGGAGACAACCATGTATCCCTTATTACCTGCGTTAGTGAAGCTTTTGTCAACGGAAACAAGGAACACCCAAGCTGGCGTCGGCCCTGCTCGGCAAAGACGTGCTGCATCAGGGCGTAGAAATTTTGGCGCTGATCCGATCATTGCAATGTTTAGCAGCCGCGGCGCTGCTGGCGAAAGCCAGGTTGACCCTCGCGGGCCATCGCTTAATGTCCAGGATGACCTGGTAGGCTCTCCCAGCTTGGGCCGGCGTGGTTATCCCGCTAAATCAAACGTCAAAATCCGGAAAAAACGTTTTGGCTGAGGTTCAAATGCTACGATTGATACAACTTCGTATCAGTGTCAGGAAGGGCCGACCCAATCCAAAAAAAAAAGCTTGTGAACCCTTCGCGAGTTTCTAAACATCATCGGGCTTTCCGGCAGTTGAATTTTGGCATCCTGGATACACGGGATCAGGCGCATGGGTATATATAAAAGGTACCGAATGATTACCGGTGCTAAAGGGACGGGCCTGGGTCCGGCCGCAGCGGCCTTGCAATCGACCGAATCCAGCGGCACACTTGATGCAAGCCCGCTCACCGCACTTCGCGTGTTGATGGAATCCAGTCTACCCGGCGAAATTCTGAGTGAAGGGGAAAGTGAGATTGACTTGATGATTCAGCTAAGCGGCATGGTGCATAGCAGTACGGAAAGTGGCGAGTAATTCCGTTTCTTTTTTTGCCGGTTCGATTGAAGCGAAGGCGGAATTGCCTTCATGCTGGCCAGTTCATCCATCGTAAAAGTTATCTTGCTATGACCCCCTTTAGAGAAAGGGCCACGATTGCCGAAGTTATGGCTGCTGTGATCCGCCGCTCTGGGGCGCCTCGTAAACCCCGGTTCTGCCGGTTCTGCGCAGCATCTTGTTGACCTGATCCGCGTGCATCTCTTCCTCGACGATGAGGCCCCGTGCATAATCCTCCAATAGCACCGATTTGCCCTGGGTCAGCTCCAGCAGTTGGTAATAGGCGCCACAGGCCTCCTTTTCATTAGCCAGGGATTCCCTGAGGATATCGCCGATGTCGTGGTGATGTGTCTCCAGCAGGGGCCCGATCGAAAGTGACGGGTATCCCCCCAGGAGCGTGACAAGTTCGCCGGCCCTATGCGCGTGCAGCAATCCTTCTTCGGCCTGCTCCTTGAGCCATGCGACGACAGGAATGCGGTTGTAGCCATAGACCATCAATGAATAGTGCGTGTAACGCACCACTCCCGCAAGTTCCAGTTCCATGATCCTGTTCAGCAGTGCGATCGCCTTGTCTTTATCGAAGTCCATGAGCTTCTCCTTTTTTGGATTGCAAGAATTGGCAGGGTGGTGGCTACGTCTATCCCATAACAGGCAGCACAGCGGAACGATTTATTGTCGCGGTACCTTCTTCTCGCGGTTTCCTGCCTTGCAGCAGACTTATAGCGCTGTGCAACTTATAGTGCTGTGCAAGGTATCGTGATGTTTCACAGCGCCGAGCCGTGAGCACCTAAATATTCTGCTACACCTTCCGGGCTCGGCTTCATGCCAGGGTCTCCTGTTTTCCATCCGGCAGGGCAAACTTCGCCATGGCTTTCATGGAACTGCAGTGCATCTACCATGCGCAGCATTTCATCCACGTCGCGTCCGAGCGGCAGATCGTTGACGACCTGGTGACGCACGACACCATTTTTATCGATCAGAAAAGAGGCTCGCAGCGCAACGTGATCCGGGTGGCTGATGCCATACGCGTGCATGACATCGCCGCCTACATCGGCTACCAGAGTAATGCCGACCGGACCGATACCACCCTTGTCCACGGTAGTATTACGCCAGGCATAATGGGTGAATTGGGAATCCACGGACACGCCGATCACTTCCACGTTGCGTTTGCGGAATTCTTCTGCCCGATGCGAGTGAGCAATAATCTCCGAAGGGCAGACAAATGTGAAATCGAGCGGATAGAAAAACAGGACCGCATATTTGCCGGCAATTTCCGTATGGAAATTGAAAGTATCATTGAAGGTGCCATTCGGCAGGACAGCGGGCTTGGTGAAGTCGGGTGCGAGATGGGTTACGAGTACGGACATTGATATTTCTCCTTTTTGATTGATGGAATCGAGGCGTCATAGATGTGCACAAATGCGCTTTCGACGTTGCATATATTCGACGTTTTTACGTTGGTCGGTCTTGAATTATAGACCGAAGTCAATAGCGCCATCTGTGCGCCGCACCGCACAGCGCAAAACTTCACCTATATAGAGCGGGTCTATAGCTGTAAATCCATCGGTTTAACAGGCTTCGCGCGGCATTCGGTATTTCCGACGCGATCATCCCCACTGGGCCGCCATGTTGTTTCTGCAACACGTCCGCTGCAGCGCCATGCAGATAGACCGAGAGTAATAGAGAATTTTCCGGACTTAATCCCTGTGCCAGAAAAGCGCCGGCAATGCCGGACAATACGTCCCCCGTACCCGCGCTGCTCAAACCCGGATTTCCAGTGGTATTAATATGCCTTTTGCCGCCAGGTTCAGCGCAAATGCTGCCGGCACCTTTCAACACCGCGCAGCAATTGAAACGGGTCGCAAGATTTGCCACCGCAGTCATGCGGTCATTTTGAACTGCTGATATATCGGTATTCAGCAGGCGTGCAGCTTCGGCAGGGTGAGGTGTAAGAATGGAAGCGGCTTTACGTTCCTTGAGCAGGGTGGCAATTCCGGTATCACTTGCGATGATGTTTAAAGCATCGGCATCCAACACGAGCGGCAAGTCCGATTCCAGCGCGCAACTCAACCAGAAGCTGGCGTCTGGTTCCATACCTAGCCCGGGGCCGACGATCATGCAGTTCAGGTTATCGAGTTTGAATAAATCATGGGGCAGGCGCAGCATCAATTCGGGCTGGGCGGGATCGACCCCGAGAGCATCGCCGGCAATCAGCCCGAGATAGACGCGGCCTGCGCCCAGCTTCAACGCCGAGATTCCGGCCAGAAGTACCGCCCCGACCATTCCGGCTGAGCCGCCGATGATGCCGATGCTGCCGAACATGCCTTTGTGGCTATTCGAGGGGCGGGGTAGCGGCAATAATTGTTGAGCATTGGCCTGATCTATCATCCATGAGCCGGGTTCTTTCAGCGATGACACGTCCAGATCAAGGTCACGTACAAATATTTCCCCGCAATACTCGGGGCCATGTCCGGTCAGAAGACCGGCTTTCAGGCTGATGAACGTCACAGTGATGGCGGCCCTGATGGCGGCGCCATGCACCGTGCCGGTATCGCTGCCCAGGCCGCTCGGAATGTCGAGTGAGAGCACGGGCAGATTCATGCGATTAACCGCCTCGATAAGATCGAGATATTCAGCGGCCAGGTTTCGCCCATCGCGATGATCAAGACCAATCCCGAATAAACCGTCTATTACGACATCCCACGTTTCATTTTCAGGGATTTCGGAGAGTACCTCGCCACTCGCGGCGAGCCAGGCGTTCAGTGCCTGTTTCGCATCGTCTGAAAGATTTTTGCGCTCACCAGTGAACACCAGTGTGACCTTGTACCACCACCCGTGCAAATGGCGGGCCACGACGAAGGCGTCGCCACCATTGTTACCCGGGCCGGCCAACACCAGCGCTCTCGTTTTGCCGGCTGTCAAAAGTTTCTCTCGCGCAATTTCGGCAGCGGCCAAACCGGCTTTTTCCATGAGTTGGGGCCATCCGGGTAAAGCAGCCGCAAGTTGCTCGATCTCCCGGATCTCGGCGGCGAGATAAACGGCGCTGGAATTATTGTGTTTTGATAGGTTCATGATATTGACCGTAAAATGTTTCTACAAACCTGAATCTCATCATTACATGATGTTTCAGGAAATTGATTCTTGTGTATCAGCTTGCGTAATTAATTACAAGCTGCGCAATATTTTCTTAGGGACAACCTTATGGCGACAAGCAGTCCTTAAAAGAGTAAGCGCCCCTTTTTAAAGCCTCCCCGGCTACGGGCAGCCTGCCTTCTCGTGTAAAATGAAGCTCTCAATTTATCGTTCAGGTTATCGAATGCTTCGACTTCGCGGCGGTAGCGCACTTTCCCCGTTTCGCCTGGAAAAATTGGCGGCCGTCCTTAAAGTTATCGCTCCGCAAGTTTCCCATATTTATGCAGAATTTTGGTACTTTTGCGCAGTCACGCGCGATCTGCGCGAGAACGAAACTGCGGTCCTTGGGAGGCTGCTCAAGTGCTCTCCGGCAGAGATATCACCGATAGAAGCTGAGGCACCACAAACCCAATTGCTTCAAGGCAATTTTCTGCTGGTGGTGCCGCGCCCCGGCACCATATCGCCTTGGTCGACCAAGGCGACCGATATTGTTCGCCATTGCGGACTGGATGCGGTGGACAGATTGGAGCGGGGTGTCGTCTTTCATTTCCGTACGGCAGATCAGGCGCAGGGCGAGCTTTCCGCTCATGCAAAAGGCGCGCTGGTCGCGCTGATACACGACCGTATGACCGAGGCAGTGTTCGACTCGCTCGATGCGGCAGAAAGTTTATTCAGGCATTTCGAGCCAACGCCACTCCAGTCAGTGGACGTGCTGGGAGGCGGACGAGAAGCCTTGGAAAAGACCAACGACGAAATGGGGCTCGCGCTTTCACCCGATGAAATCGGCTATTTCGCAGCCTATTTCACGCGCATCGGACGCAATCCCACCGATGTGGAATTGATGATGTTCGCCCAGGCTAATTCGGAGCACTGCCGCCACAAGATCTTCAATGCTGATTGGGTGATAGACGGCAAACCCGAAACGGGATCGTTATTCTCGATGATTCGCCATACCCACCAGCAGCATCCGCAAGGCACAGTGGTAGCGTATGCCGATAATTCCTCCGTAATACAGGGAGCGAAAATCGCGCGCTTTTACCCCGGCAAGGATAATGTATATGGTTATGCTGATGAGCAGACACACATATTGATGAAAGTGGAAACGCATAATCATCCCACCGCTATTTCGCCTTTTTCAGGTGCCGCCACGGGCGTGGGCGGGGAGATCCGCGATGAAGGGGCCACCGGCCGCGGCGCCAAACCAAGAGCCGGGCTCAGTGGTTTTTCAGTTTCCAATTTGAATATCCCGGGATTTATTCACCCTTGGGAAGCGTACGCGCAAACGGGAACGGATCATTCTTACGGCAGGCCGGCACGTATCGCATCTGCTCTGCAAATCATGCTTGAAGGCCCAATTGGGAGCGCGGCGTTTAATAACGAGTTCGGGCGGCCCAATCTGGCGGGATACTTCCGTACATTCGAGGAATCCATCGCCGGCGAGATGCGTGGTTACCATAAACCCATCATGTTGGCGGGAGGCATCGGCCACATTGTCGAGCGGCATTCTTTCAAGGAAAAATTTTCAGCCGGCGCGCTGCTTATTCAATTGGGCGGACCTGGAATGCTGATCGGCCTCGGCGGTAGCGCGGCCTCCAGCATGGATACGGGGACAAATACCGAGAGCCTTGATTTCGATTCAGTGCAGCGCGGCAATGCGGAAATGGAACGGCGTGCGCAAGAAGTCATCGACAATTGCTGGCAACTGGAAAGACGGGGCGAGCCTAATCCGATTCTTTCAATTCACGACGTTGGCGCGGGCGGTTTATCGAATGCGTTGCCCGAACTGCTGCACGATTCCGGACGGGGCGGCTATTTCAACCTGCGTGATATTCCCTCGGAAGAGCCGGGCATGTCGCCAATGCAGATTTGGAGTAACGAGGCACAGGAACGTTATGTGCTTGCGATCAGGCCCGAATCGCTGGAGTCGTTCAGGGCGATTTGCGCGCGGGAGCGATGCCCATTCGCAGTAGTAGGTACTGCGACCGGGCAAGAGCAGCTTATCGTGACTGATCCGGCTTTCGGCAATCGGCCAGTAGATATGGATCTCTCCATACTACTGGGCAAACCGCCAAAAATGACCCGGGAAGCGACGCATATCAAAAAAACGCTGGTGTCATTTGATGTGGCGGGACTGAATCTCCGGGAATCCGCATATCGGGTGCTTCGGCTGCCGGCGGTAGCGGATAAGACTTTTCTCATCAGCATTGGCGACCGCAGCGTGGGCGGAATGACGGCGCGTGACCAGATGGTGGGGCCGTGGCAGGTTCCGGTAGCGGATGTGGCGGTGACGTTGATGGATTACCGCGCCTATCTCGGAGAAGCATTCGCCGTGGGCGAGCGTACGCCGGTGGCGCTTATTGACCCCGCCGCTTCAGCCCGTATGGCGGTAGGCGAAGCCGTCACCAATATGGCAGCGGCGCTGATTGAACATATCGGAGAGATCAAGCTTTCGGCCAACTGGATGGCCGCGGCGGGGCATCCTGGCGAAGATGCAGCTTTGTTCGACGCGGTACGGGCGGTAGGGATGGAATTGTGTCCCCGGTTGGGAATCAGCATCCCGGTGGGCAAAGACTCAATGTCGATGAAGACGTTGTGGGAAGCTGAAGCCGGCCCTGGGGATGCGAAAGTAAAAAAAGAGGTGGTTGCGCCCCTGTCGTTGATCGTTTCCGCATTTTCGAGAGTAGCGGATACGCGTAAAACGCTCACGCCGCAATTGCGCACGGATTGCGGCGAGACCGAGCTTATCCTGGTCGATCTCGGTGCGGGCAGAAACCGCCTGGGGGGGTCGGCCCTGGCCCAGGTTTATAAGCAGGTGGGCAATGATGCGCCGGACATGACGGGGCTGGAGGGGGCGGATCAACTCAAGAGTTTCTTTGCCGCCATACAACGCCTGAATCGTGAAAACAGGATAATCGCCTATCACGACCGCTCGGATGGAGGGCTGTTTGTCACATTATGCGAGATGGCTTTTGCCGGACGCGTTGGCATAACCATCAATTTGGATCAGTTATGTTTCGATGCGGCGGCAAACGACATCGACGGCAGCGAATTGAAACCGGAAGTGCTGGGTGGAAGGTTCCTGGAGCGCATCATATCAACGCTGTTCAATGAGGAATTGGGCGCCGTGATCCAGATAGAGGCTACGCAGCGCCAGCATGTACTCGATATTTTATCGGCAGAAGGTTTACGCGACCTGAGCTTTATTATCGGCAGCGTCGATGGCGGGGATGAAATCCGGTTTTTGCGCAACAACAAGCCGATATTCTCAGAGAAGCGCGTGGACTTGCATCGCGCCTGGTCGGAGACGACTTATCAGATGCAAAAGCTACGCGATAACCCCGAGTGCGCTCAACAGGAGTACGATCGTATACTCGATGTCCGTGACCCCGGACTGCACGCGCAACTGAGCTTCGATGTGGACAGTGATATTGCGGCGCCTTATGCTCTCGGCGCCAGACCTCGAATTGCGATTTTGCGCGAGCAGGGTGTGAATGGTCACGTCGAAATGGCCGCAGCGTTTGATCGTGCCGGATTTGATGCGACCGACGTACACATGAGCGATATCGTTGCGGGGCGTGTTTCGCTGAGTGGTTACAAGGGCTTCGCCGCTTGCGGCGGCTTTTCGTATGGTGACGTGCTCGGGGCAGGGGAAGGGTGGGCCAGCTCAATCCTGTTTAACGCGTGTGCCCGCGATGAGTTTGAGGCTTTCTTTTTGCGAGATGACACCTTTGCACTAGGTGTATGTAATGGCTGCCAAATGATGAGCAACCTGCATGAAATCATTCCCGGGACTGAGCATTGGCCAAGGTTCGTGCGAAATAAATCCGAGCAATTCGAGGCGCGACTCGTCATGGTGGAGGTCCAGCAAAGTCCTTCGCTGTTTTTCGACGGCATGGCGGGGAGCCGGGTGCCTGTTGCCGTTGCGCACGGTGAAGGTTATGCTGAATTTACCGATAAGAACGAAATCTCGTTAATCTCGCCGCTGGTTACGTTGCGTTTCGTGGATAATCGCGGTACACCCACAGAGATTTATCCGCTTAATCCCAGCGGCTCTTCTCAAGGTATTACCGGCGTGACGACAGCAGACGGACGGTTCAGCATACTCATGCCTCACCCGGAGCGCGGGTTTCGCGCTGTCCAGCATTCATGGCATCCCGGTTGGCGTGAGGATGCGCCATGGATGCGAATGTTCAGGAATGCGCGTAAATGGGTGGGCTGAGGCATCTGCATCCCGGTGCTTGTTAAGGCTGGCCACCGGTGTTTGCCGGATCATATAATCTGGATATGAAAAGGAGAGTTCGATGAAGGAGTATCCGGTTTGAAAATCTTTCGGAGCGCGTTCCTTGCTCCCTTTTTTGCCTATGTCAGTCTTGCATTGGTTGCCTCCGGCCTCTCCGTCAATATCGCGTCCGCGCAGACGAAAGCCCCTGCGAAGGACAACCCGGACTGCGTGCCGGCCGGGAACTGGGTCGTGCCTGGCAATGGGAAAATATCCGGCACTGAAGTCATCAATCGCGCTGCCAAGCGTTCGGTAGTGCTGCTGGGTGAGATGCACGACAACCCCGAGCACCACCGCTGGCAATTGCAGACGCTGGCCGCGCTGCACGCGTTGCGGCCGGACATGGTTATCGGTTTTGAAATGTTTCCGAGACGCGTACAGAAGGCCCTGGACCAATGGGTAGCCGGCGAGCTTACCGAATCGCAGTTTCTTGCTGCCTCCGACTGGAATGCCGTCTGGAGCACGGATGCGAATCTCTACCTGCCGTTGTTCCGTTTTGCGCGCATGAATCGGATACCGATGCTGGCTCTCAATATCGATACGCGTTTGAGAAAATCGGTTGCGGCACAAGGTTTGGCTGGCGTGCCGGAGAATGAACGCGAAGGCGTAATGGCCCCCGCTGCTGCGAGCACGGCTTATCTTGACTATCTGTTGCCGATTTACGGTGAGCACGAGCGCGGCGGTAAGAAGAACGGCGAGGCCAGCCGTGATAATCCGAATTTCCGGCGTTTTGTCGAGAGCCAGCAGCTCTGGGACCGGGCCATGGCTCAAGCGTTAAATTCAGCGGTGGGCCGCGCAGAGCGTCCTCTTGTCATTGGAATCATGGGTTCGGGGCATATCAAATACGGTTATGGCGTTCCCCACCAGCTGAAAGACCTGGGGGTGACCGACGTTGGCGCGCTACTCCCCTGGAATAGCGGTATCGCGTGCGGACAAATTACCGCGGGGCTGGCCGATGCAGTATTTGGTGTTGCCTTGCCATCGGTGGCATCGCATGAACGTCCACGGCAGCGCCTTGGCATCCGTTTTGAAATGGCACAGGATGGCGGCGCGCGAGTACTGCAGGTAGAGAAGGGAAGCATTGCCGAGGCGGCGGGTATACGTGACAGTGACGTGATCAGGGAAGCCGCCGGGGTGCCGGTCACGCAAATGGATGATATCGTCGAAATAGTCAAACGACAGGCCCCGGGAACGTGGCTGCCGCTTAAATTGAAGCGCGGCGGGGATACAATCGAGATTATTGCCAAGTTTCCGGCGATGCTGAAGGGAGGCGAATGACAAGGCTGATGACAGGGCGGCATATTTTCAATATCCATGGAAGCAACGTCTCGATCGTCTCTTTTCTGTTTTTGATTTTGTCGGCACTTGTTTCAAACAGCGCATCCGCCACATCCCCCGAGGCGGCCGACGCCGTTGAGGTCACCTATGAAATTGAGGTTCAAATAGATCCGGTGGCACACAGTATCGAGGGCCGCAGCGTCATCGTGGCGAACTCGTCGGAAGAACTGACTCTCGTGCTGGGCCGTCGTTTTGGCGTGTTGAGTGCGCAGGTCAATGGCACATCGCTGGGGCCGGCTGCAAGCATGGGGAAAGTCCGGGCCTGGCGGGTTTTCAACGACAAGGGTCTGCCGCGCCGTATCGAAGTCTACTGGCGCGGCCAATTAACGCCGCTCGATACTTCGCTCGATCATGCGCAAACGCTGGGACGGGACGAGCCGACAAGTGGCGAGGCCGGAACCTTCCTGCCTGATTCAAGCGGCTGGTATCCGTACATTGCGGGAAAGCTCGCCAGTTATCGCGTGAGCATCAAACTTCCGGCGGGGCAACGGGCGATTGTTCCAGGCCGTCTGGTGGAAGAATCCGAATCGACTGACGGATATCGGGCACGTTTTGAATTCCTGGCACCGACGGGCGGTATCGACCTCATGGCCGGCCCCTATAGCATCGAAACGCATACGATGCGCGGCGCCGGCGGCAAGCCAATCCAGTTGCGAACCTACTTCCACCCGCAGATCGCGGATCTCGCAAGCGGCTATCTCGATTCGGTGAAGGGCTATATCGATCTCTACGAATCCTGGATCGGCGAGTATCCATTTACCGAATTCAGTGTCGTTTCCAGCCCTACGCCGACAGGCTTCGGCATGCCGACGCTCACCTATCTGGGAACGGAGGTGCTTCGGCTTCCATTCATTCGTTACACGTCGCTGGGCCACGAGGTACTGCATAACTGGTGGGGAAACGGGGTATACACCGATTACGCACACGGCAACTGGTCAGAAGGATTGACCACCTTTATGGCGGATTATGCATATAAGGAGCGTGAAAATCCCGAAGCTGCGCTGGACATGCGACGCGGGTGGCTGCGGGACTTCGCCGCGCTATCGTCCGGGCAAGATGCACCGCTCAGCACATTCACCTCGCGTACGCATGGGGCGACCCAGATAGTTGGCTACAACAAATCGGCAATGGTCTTCCTCATGCTGCGCGATATGCTGGGGCGCGAAACTTTCGATCGTGCTCTTCAGGCATTCTGGCAGGAGCAACGCTTCCGCATTGCATCATGGATGGATTTGCAGCGCGCATTCGAGGCATCTTCAGGGAAGGACCTGGGTGGTTTCTTCGACCAGTGGCTCACTCGTGGAGGTGCGCCGGTCATACGCATTGCAGAGGCGAAACGCGCAAAGCCAGACCCGGTCGCTTCCGCAAATCATCGTGTTACGGTGACGCTTGAGCAAGCGGAGCCTGCATACCGATTACGCGTACCTGTCGCGGTGCGTACCGCCGAAGGCGAAGAATTTCACACGCTTGACCTTGAGAAAGCGCGCCAGGTATTCACGCTTGACGTTGGGGCCCGACCGCTGCAGGTAACGCTCGATCCGGATTTACGGTTGTTCCGGCGCTTGATGCCCGATGAGGCGCCCCCGATCCTGCGGCAGGTGATGGTGGACCGGACAGCCGCTACCGTTCTGCTTCCCGAAAGCGGGGATGCGCAAAGTACCGCCGGAACGCTGGCGGAAAAACTTCAACAGCGCACCCCAAACCTGGTTCCGGGAAAGGAGGCGCCACCGGCTGTGCCGGTGCTGGTAATCGGTCTCGAAGAGCAAGTGGATACCTGGCTCGCAAGACATCGATTGCCTGCACGGCCTGACATCGTGCGCGGCAAAGGTTCGGCGCAAGCCTGGACGGTGAGCCGTCCCGATGGCGTGACACTCGCAGTAATATCGGCGCGGGATACCGAATCTCTCGCTGCGCTAACGCGGCCGCTACCGCACTATGGCCGCCAGAGCTATGTAATATTCAATGGTTCGAAGGTGATCGGACGCGGCGCATGGCCAACACGTGCGCCGATGGTAAAGCTCGACTAATAGCCACTAGCGGCACGCTATACGTTGTTTCCGGCTGTGCTGTCTGCTGCGCAGCGACCGGGAAACCTGCGCCGCAATTGTGAATTTAGCGATTCGCATCATTTTCCCGCCTTCGCTCCCGCTCCTTTCTAATGCGAAGTCAATTGAAACTGTAATAGAGCTGAGAAAGAAAACGGCCATCGCGAGGATGCGACTGGCCATAGAGGCAAGGATTTATCTGTGAACATGGATGTTTCAGTGAAACTTGACTATTATTTCTTCATACACTTACTCTTTATGGAGAGGATATGAACGCTGATTATAAAGGATACAGTATTGTTGTCGGGGCGGATCACGACGATACCACGGGTCTCTGGAACGGCCGTTACAGGATTCTCGATGACAAAGGAATCGTTGTTTATGAAAGCTTTGTCGAGCCGTTGCCCGATCAGGATCAGGCGGGTGAAGCTGCTAACGTAGCAGCCCGCGAATGGATCGATAGGCAATAGCTAAAGCGGCCCGAATTGTTCGCGCTCTGACAAGTTCTACAAGATGCGGTGTTATCTGCGATAACAAAAAAACCCGCCGAAGCGGGTTTGTTCGCTCGTCGATTCAGGAATGTGATGATCTACGCCTGCGTACGGCCCCGATAGCAAAAAGGCCGAGCCCAACCAGGGCAAGAGTCGCTGGTTCCGGGATCTCGCCAGTTTGGCCAAATGCAGCGTCATACGTTGTGTAATGGCTTAGCTTACCAATATTGCCTTTGATGCTACCCCCTCCGGAAAGGAAATTCACCTGCTCGTTGGACCATACCAGTTTTGTCATCTCCCCGGTGTTTTGAAAGAAATAAGTATTCGCGATATCTTTGTCGTTACCGGTGCCAAATTTCAAAAGAAAATAACCTGGCCCAGTCGGGCCGACATCCAGGTACCATTGACCTGAATCTGTACCGTTCTCAACAGCGGTGAACGACTTGTCCTTGAGGTCTTGTACCAGATTGGTATTACCGGCAAAAAATTCCATTTTGGCGTGCTCAGTCGCATCTCCGGAGTCTTTAAGACGAGCCTCTCCTATTTTGATGTCAAGTATGTAAGGTATGAAAGCCGCTTGTGCAGACGGTATCCAGATGGCTGTGCCAACCAGTGTGGCGAGTATCGTGGAAAAGAATTTATTTTTTTTGTTCATTTTATCTTCCTTATTTTTCAATTGTGGTGTTTGACTAATGCCTCGAAACATCCGCGGAAATGTTTCCGATGAGACGTCGTAGCCATTTTTAGTTTTGCCGTAAAACTCTCCCATCAAACGCTGTCAGCGAATACACCCCCATGGCCGGTAAAGGCACCGTGCGGAGTAGGTTGGCCTCACGCGGAAGCCATCACAGTTTGCTTGACGGACTTTCCGAGCTTGGCCCCATTAATTCGGTGGCTATTATTCGCGTAAAAACAGGAAGATGAAATAGCACGACTAGTCGGGAGTAATAGCTCGTCAGTGATATGAGAACTATGCTTGGGAGCTATAAAACAAGAACAGATAGGAGTTTGAGAAAGGTTTGGTGTAAACCGATGGCCCAAGCGAGGCCGGCAGCCAGATAAACGGTTGCCAGTCTGGGATGGTGAATGGTCCCTCCGCCCTAAACCTGTAAGCGGAACTGCGTGGTGGAGGCTCAATACTTAATGTCGAATGAGCTTTAGCGGTTTAAGGTGAAAACAGACTGAAGGGGAAGCGCCGAATTAGCTTCAGGCATATGTGGGACCGGGCCAGTCTTGGAAATGGCCTGCACCCGATTGTAAACATCCAGCTTTTTGAAGATGTGCCGCAAATGATTTTTAACCGTATAAATGCTGATGGCCAGAATGGATGCGATCTCGGCGTTCGTTTTACCCGTCCTTACCCAATCGAGTATTTCGACTTCACGCGTGCTCAATCCGTAATTTTCGCTGTTTTGGGACGCATCTGCCGAGGATGGTGCAGCGCTATTCTGACGAACCAGGGGTCGGACCCGGCGCAATGCAGTGTCAAGATAAGGCAGCAGGTTCTCCATTGCGCTCAGCGGGGAATCATTGAGGTTGCCGGCTGAACTGAATATTACATAGAGGCAATCCTGGCCTCCGCGTTCGTCGCTGATACCGTGCACGAGCAGAGACCGCATGTCGTGCAATGCTTCGCGAAAAGCGCATAGCGGCCCCCGGTCGCCAAATTGAAAGCCGCATGCACCAAGGCTTAATCTATAGGGCGCCTTGCCCAATTCGACCCAGCAGCTATACAGCCCTCGTTGCAAGGCCCGAAGATTTTCCGAATGTAAATGCTCGGTTCTGACTCCGGGCAATACAGAAACAAGATCGTGTCGGAGGTGGTTCGCGCCAGCATCATTCCAGACCGCGAGCATGATTTCGTGGGGAAGATAATGCTGTACCTCTCCCTGCAGCCACTTCAAAAGGTCGGAATGGCTCTGCACAGCTATTCCTTCGCGGATAACTCGGAAGTACCGTTCAAGATGTTCGTCGGAGAGCGAGGACGGAAAAGAGAACGAGGAAGGAATAACCATTTGCGATAGATCTGCCTAAGTAGGTAATTGAATGAAATGTCGAGATGATGGGCCCTTTTTTGTTAAGCAAAAATCATTCCAGAAAAAAAACCTTGTTGGATCAATAGGCAAGCAAATAAATTCGCACTGACTTCATATACTGTAAGAAATACCGACTAGCGCAGGAGTTCGCGCTTGCCATTGCTTCTCCTTGTGCAGGTGCGGTACAGGTCGGTATGGCTGGACCTGGGCTATTAAGGCGCAAACCTCCATTTGGATAGGTGTGGCGATCGGGCGCAAGAGTCACTACCTGAAGATGGAGATAAAGACTCAGGCGCAGCATTTTACAGCAGGTCATTCCTCTCGGCTTCGAGGTAAATTTACCATCGGCTTTAGCGGCCCTGTATTGCAGCCGTTATTGGCAATGCAGCTCAAAATATGAGTAGCGGGGCATGCTCATGTTTCAATCCGTACAACATCTGCGATGCAAGAAAAAGATGACAAGAATTGCGAAAGCCTAATTTGACGAGGTGGGGGACGATTTCATGAGAATTGGTTTTTTTACCAAGCTGTTCACCTTCATCCTGATGCTGCTTCTTTTCGCAATTGGAATAATGGTTTTCCAGGCGTTGGGTATCCGCGACGACGTCGCCGCCAGCGAGGATCACCGCTATCGCTCTCTGCTGCTTGCTGGAGAGTTTTTTCAAAGCTCTGAAGACCTCACGCGTATGGCCCGCACCTACGCAACCACAGGAAATCCGATTTATAAGCATTATTTTTTTGATATTCTCGACATCCGGGAAGGTATCAAGCCGCGCCTGCAAAATTATCCCAACACATACTGGCATCTTGCAGGTGCGGGAAAAAGTTCTGCCGCTGAGCTGAGCAGGCCTGTTTCCTTATTCGAGATGATGCGTAAAGAAGGTCTCGACAAGGAGGAAACCGCCCTGCTTTGGGAAGCCAAAATAAATTCCGATAAATTAACCATGCTGGAGAAACAGGCAATCGCCGTGGTGGACGAGATACAAGAGAGGGGTAGCAAGAATAAACTTACAAACCATCGGCTACCTGAACGGCAACTTTCCATTGACCTTTTGTTCGGAGAACGCTACGTCGCTGAAAAAGCCGCCGTCATGGCGCCAATTCAGCAATTTACCGATTTGCTTGATACAAGAACGCAAGCGGAAGTAAAGGATGGACTCGCTCGCCTGCATCGCCACATTCTGTTAGTAATGGCGCTCATCGTTATCGCGATGCTTGCCGTCGCCGCCACGATTTTCTACGCCCGCCGCGCCCTACTGCTTCCATTGGCCCAGCTCCGTAGCGAGGTAATGAATATCGCACAAGGCGATTACGCTGCCCGCTGCCATATTGAAACGCATAATGAATTGGCCGAGCTCGGCAGTGCATTCAACTCCATGGCTTTGGCAATCGAGCAGGACATTGGCAAGCGCGAGAAAGCCGAGGAATCCATGCGGCAGGCTATCGCGATATTTGAGAACAGCGGCGAGGCAATGATAGTGACCGATGCCAAAAATGTCGTCGTCGCCGTAAACCCGGCCTTTACCAGGGTGACGGGCTATACGTTTGATGAAATCTCGGGACAGAATCCCGACATTCTGAATGCCGGCCTTCAAGGAGAGTCTTCTCTTTTAGCAATGAAAACCTCCTTGGAGACTAACGGCCATTGGGAGGGAGAAATGGCAGGCCGGCGCAAGAACAAGGAAGTCTACATCGAGTGGCGTACGATGAATGCCATCTACAATGATGATGGTTCCGTACATCGGTGGGTAACCTTGTTCTCGGACATTACCGCGAAGAAGAAATCGGAAGAACTGATCTGGCAGCAAGCCAATTTCGATCCCCTGACGAGTCTGCCCAACCGCCATATGTTCCATAACCAGCTGGAGCAGGAAATCAGGAAAGCGGATCGCTTTGGATCATCGATAGCTTTGATTCTTCTGGATCTGGACAATTTCAAAGCAGTCAATGACGCCTACGGACATAACGTTGGCGATCTTTTGCTCAAAGAAGCGGCGTGGCGCCTGAGCAGTTGCGTTCGCGGCGTTGATCCGGTGGCGCGACTTGGCGGGGACGAATTCACCGTGATCCTTGGGTCGCTAAAAAGCCTCATCAGTATCAACCGCGTCATCCGGGACATCCTGCACAGGATGTCCGAACCCTTCAAGTTAGGGGATGAGATAGCTTATGTGTCCGCCAGTATAGGCGTAACTTTTTACCCGCATGACGGCGCCGACGCCGAATCCATGGTGAGGAATGCCGACCAAGCCATGTATGCCGCCAAGAATAAGGGCCGGAACTGCTTTAGCTACTTTACCCATACACTGCAGGAAGCTGCACAGATCCGCATGCGCCTGGCCGGAGACTTGCGTAGCGCTTTGGCTGGCAACCAGCTTCAACTACACTATCAGCCTATCGTGGAACTCGAAACCGGGCGAGTTCATAAGGCGGAAGCGTTGTTGCGCTGGCACCATCCTAGGCTTGGCCTCGTAAGTCCCGTCGATTTTATTTCCATCGCGGAAGAAACCGGAATGATCATCGATATCGGCGATTGGGTATTTCGGATGGCAGCGCAGCAAGCCAAGGTTTGGCGTGCATCGCACTCTGCTTCGTTTCAGATCAGCATCAATACTTCTCCCGTACAGTTTCGCAAGAATGTCGATCTCCACAAGCCATGGCTCGATTTTTTACAGGAACTGGAGTTGCCTGGGCAAAGTATTGCCATCGAGATTACTGAAGGTTTGCTGATGGACGTCAGCCCCGACGTTACCTCAAAGCTGCGTAGCTTCAGGGAGGCGGGTATCGAGGTTTCCATGGATGATTTTGGAACCGGTTATTCCTCCCTGAGCTACCTCAAGAAATTCGACATCGATCACCTGAAGATAGACCAATCCTTCGTGCAAAGCCTGGCTCCGGATTCCGATGATCTCGCATTATGCGAGGCCATCATCGTGATGGCACATAAGCTGGGGATAAAAGTGATCGCTGAAGGGATAGAGACATCAGAGCAACGTTACCTTCTGGCCTTCGCCGGGTGCGATTATGGTCAGGGCAATTTGTTCTCCGAACCGCTGGCGGCGGACAGATTCGGGAAATTCATGGATGAAGCCCACAGTGACGCAAATCTATCGGCGTAGATCATAAAGCCGTACATCAAAAATTCGACCTCCCCTATCGTCAATACGGACGCGACTGATCCATCGTGAAATCCCTCGCTAATACAATTTCTGTATTAGCCGGAGCGAGCCCTATACTCCTCTGATGCTCACCCCTGGTTCTGGCCGGTTTCAAGCGCGGGTTGTATTCGTGCATTCGTGCGGAAACGAACGGAATAACTCAGGGGCGAGCGTACGCTTTCGATACAGCAATCTCGCTGAATTATTGTGAGGCATATCATGAAATCTATTTCCTTCTTGAAAGATACTGCTACATTCGTTGTGCTCGCCGGCATGATGCTGGGGCTCGCCGGCGTTGTTTCTGCTCAAGTTGGCGGGGCTGGCGGAGGTGGTGTAGGCGGCGCAGGTATCGGAGGCGGTGCAGGTATCGGAGGCGGCGCAGGTGACGCAGGCAGCGTAGGTGTCCCGGGTGCGGCTAACGAAGGTACCATCGGTACCCCAGGCGGCGTGGGTGACGCAGGCAGCGCAGGTGGCATGGTTAGCCCGAAGGCGGTTGATTCGATGACTGGACAACACGGTCCCATGGGAGGACGCCCCCCCTACGCATCGGGCAGCGCCGTTTCGGGGGAGGCGCCGCCAAGTCCCGCGACCTCCCCGACAAGTGGGTCGGAGCGGCAAGGTTACGGCTTTACCGGAGTAGCGCCGGGCGGAGGATCAACTGCTCCGGGAGCCACTTCAGGAACGGGGGAATAGTAAGTTCCTCATGAGCTGAAAAGCGTCGAAGATGAGTCACGATATGGCGCGGAGCCGGAGAAATAACGGCGCCTTCCAGTCGCGGTTATCTTCATCGGAGTGGTATCAAGGGGCTAACCGGACGGGCTATAATTACGCGGCGCCTGGTTTATCCTCTCCTCTACGATCCTGGTTGGGGGGTGCGATGCGTCGACTGTGAGGTTATCCAGCAACCTGCCGGGCTTAAAAGGAAATCGCTGTAAAAGCGCAAAATGTCGAGGCTGTTCATATTTCGCCGCTTTTTCGACCAATAGAATAACTATTGGCCTTCAAAATCTGCAAAATCCGCCTTCACCCAGTCACTTTTTCGCTGCGATTCTTTAAGCTCGACACGCTGCCAGCGGGGGCGGAACAATCGATGGGTGCGCAATCATCACAACGGATTGTAGTGCATTTCGATACGGCTCATCCATGTCTGTATATCGTTGACTCGTTATATGATGACCGGGAAATATGGCTAGTCGCCGCACTCCGGATGATGGGTTCGAGTCGAGCACCCGGCGCTGCTGGCTGCGGACACTCATAGCCGGCGCCGCAATGATCGCACTGGATGCGACAGGAGCAACCAGGCGGCGTAATGGATTCACTGTTCTCACATTTGGGGATTCCATCCTGGACTGCGCCCGATACAATGAATATGGCGTACATCCAGGGCAGCTGATCCTGCGTAATGACGATCATCTGTTTCCCGAGTTCCGCGGTAATGACCTTTTGTCGTTCGCGTTTGCACAGCTCGACCATCGGGCGCGTGACGGCAGCGGGGTGGAGGATCTTCCGCGGCAAGCGCTAGGACTCCAGGTTGCCGGGCCGGGGGTGGCGTTGGTGACGATCGGCGGCAACGATCTTCTTGCGGGACTTGCCGCAGACCGGGGAAATGGCATACTGCGCTTCGAGCGGCGTCTGGATATGTTTCTGCACGCGCTCCCAATGCGGCCAGTTCTGCTCGGCACGGTCTACGATCCGACGTTCGGTGACGATTCGCGCAACTTTCTAGGTGTCGATGCGGGCATTGCACGTGCGAATTTTAATCGGGTAAACGCGATCATTGCCAAGCTCGCCGTGCGCTATGGGCAACTCATCGATTTGCACCGGCATTTTCTAGGCGGCGATCCCTCATGGTTTACGTATACGATCGAGCCGAGCCTGCGGGGGGCCTCGGAAATCCGTGCCGCATTCCTGCCAGCGGTATTGACGGCCCAAAAATGCCTGATGTAGGGGCGTGGCCGCGATTCATGAACGGTTGATCTCTGCACCAGTCTCATGCTCTATGTCTCGATAACTACTCGATCCACTTCCTGCCCGCTAAACAATCGCTCGTATTACACCGGCGTCCACCGATCCCGAAGCCATCCAGGCATGTTTAGATGGAAGAGTCGATGGAAAGAATCGTTTTTCACCTGATCCCTAATTTATCGAAGCCATCGCCAAGCCAACCGCCGGTTTCCGATTTCCCGGCGTAAGGGCGGTTTTTTTGTTAAAATACGCTTTAATTTCTTAATTTAGTGGAGTATTTAATGGCTGTCGAAAGAACTTTGTCTATCATCAAACCTGATGCGGTTGCTAAAAACGTGATCGGCGAAATCTACTCCCGCTTTGAAAGCAAGGGATTGAAAATAATCGCGGCGCGCATGCTGCACCTGTCGCAGACTGATGCGGAAGGTTTTTACGCAGTGCATCGCAGCCGCCCATTTTTTAACGATCTGGTGAAGTTCATGGTTTCCGGGCCGGTAATGGTGCAGGTGCTTGAGGGCGAAGGCGCAATCGGCAAAAACCGGGAACTGATGGGCGCGACGGATCCGAAAAAGGCCGAGAATGGTACTATCCGCGCAGATTTCGCCGATAGTATCGACGCCAATGCCGTGCATGGCTCCGACGCGCCGGAAACTGCAGCAACTGAAATTTCCTATTTTTTTCCGCAACTCAACATTTATTCTCGCTAGGAAAACCACAGCTCCGCCATGAGCGTTAATCTTCTCGATTTCGATGCGAAAGGGCTCTCCGGCTTCTTTACGGAAATTGGTGAGAAGCCGTTTCGTGCCAAGCAGTTGCTGCGTTGGATACACCGATGTGGCCGGGTGGATTTTGATGGCATGAGCGACTTGGCGAAAGAATTGCGCGATAAGCTTGCTGCAACCGCCGTGATCGAATCTCCGCAGGTCATCAGCGATCATACCGCAGCCGACGGTACCCGAAAATGGCTGCTGTCGGTGGGTGCAGGTAATGGAATCGAGACGGTTTACATACCTGAAACCAACCGTGGGACGTTATGCATTTCCAGTCAGGTTGGCTGCGCGCTGGCGTGTACTTTTTGCTCTACCGGCAGGCAGGGATTCAACCGGAATTTGACGGTAGCGGAAATCATCGGTCAGTTATGGTGGGCAAATAAAGCGCTGGCGGAAGAGTTCGGCGGCGAGCAGGTCCGCGATCGGGCTGTCACGAATGTGGTAATGATGGGCATGGGCGAGCCCTTGGCTAATTTGGAAAATGTCGTGACCGCACTCAGCCTGATGCTGGACGATAACGCCTATGGACTTTCGCGGCGACGCGTGACAGTAAGTACATCAGGCTTGATACCGGCCATGGACCGTTTGCGGGAGCGTTGCCCGGTAGCGCTGGCGGTATCCTTGCATGCGCCCAACGACATGCTGCGCGACCAGTTGGTTCCAATCAACAAGAAGTACCCCATCAAGGAATTGCTGGCGGCGTGCGAGCGCTACCTTCAATCCGCGCCGAGAGATTTCGTCACTTTTGAATACGTCATGCTGGATGGGATTAACGATAGTGTGGCTCATGCACGTGAATTGGTTCAGTTGGTACGGCATACGCCCTGCAAGTTCAACCTGATTCCGTTCAATCCGTTTCCGAATTCCGGTTACAAGCGCTCATTGCCGGAAGCGGTATCCTCATTTCGGGATGTGCTGATGCAGGCCGGGCTGGTGGCCACGGTACGCAAGACACGCGGCGACGATATTGCCGCTGCATGTGGTCAGCTGGCGGGGAAAGTCCATGATAAAACCCGACGGACAAGCCGGGGATCGATGGAAGTGGCAAGATGACGCAGACTTCGTGACGCAAACTTCGACGGATTTCTACAGTCAGTATTCACATGCAGTGATAGAGCTGATTTCCGAATAAGAGGCAAGGCTGGCACAATGACGGATTCGAGTAATGGACGCGCCTGATAACGGAGATACCACCCTTGGGGTGGATGAAAAACCAGCCCGGACTGGAACAGGCGTGGGCGAATTATTGCGAGCGGAACGGCTGGCGCGCGGCTTGAGCATCGAGGATGTGGCACGGCAACTGCGCTTGGCGGTGCGGCAGGTGACGGCGCTCGAGGAGGATGACTACGACAAGCTTGCGGGCGGAACATTCGCGCGCGGATTCGTACGCAATTATGCCAAGCTGTTGCAGATCGATGCTGCGCCGTTATTGCAACAACTGGATCAGTCACTTCCGCCGTCCGCCCCTCAAACCATTACCTATCAGACTGAAGGTGTTCCGTTTCCTTCGAAGCAGAAATCGGGAACCCGCAACCTGATTGTCGCGGGGGTGATAATTCTGGCGTTGCTGCTGCTGATTTATGAAATTTATCGTGGTAACGAGGCTAATATAGCCAATATAGGCAAGCAGCCCAGCGTAAGTAGTGAAACTGGATCTGGAGCTGAAGAAGCAACCGAGCCGCCGCAATTCCAATCTCCTGACGTAATTTCAAACAGCGACGCCGACTTGCCTGCCGAGGAAGCCACGGCAGGCAAGCAAGAAAGTACTGCGCAGCTTTCTGTTCCTGCTCCGGTTTTGTCTCCACCGCTGGCGCGGCAAGCTGCTCCGGCGACCGCTGTGCCTGAATCGGCGAGCACGGTTTCCCCAAGGTCGGCGAGTCAAGCGGCGAATACGACCGTTGCCTCTCCAGCCGTGAACGGCGGGGCGAATGGTATTCACTTGATATTTGCAGGAGAATCATGGACCGAAGTTAAAGATGGCAGAGGCAGATTGCTCCTTTCGCGGATTAATCCCCGGGGCACCGAGCATGTTCTGCAAGGTACGCCGCCATTCTTCCTGACGATCGGGAACGCGGCTGAGGTCAAGCTGGTCTACAATAGCAAACCGGTTGATCTGGCGCCTTATACCAATGCCTTTGGTGGAACGGCGCGGTTGTCGCTCGAATAGAATTTCAACATTTATAAGATTCCCATATTTATTATGACCATGTCTCAAAATGCTTTCCCCCCACGTAGAAACAGTGTAGGCGTTTGCGTAGATAAGATCAGGATTGGCGGTGGTGCCCCGGTAGTGGTGCAATCCATGACCAACACCGATACCGAAAATGAAGTTGCCACCGCGGTACAGGTGGCGCAACTCGCGCGCGCGGGGTCCGAGCTGGTGCGTATTACCGTCAATACCCCGGCCGCTGCAAAAGCGGTGCCGGCTATCCGGGCTCGCCTCGATGACATGGGTTGCGATGTACCGCTGATAGGCGACTTCCATTTCAACGGCCACAAGCTGGTGACCGATTATCCCGGTTGTGCGAAGGCGCTGGCAAAATACCGTATCAATCCGGGTAATGTCGGGCATGGAAAGAAGCGCGACGAGCAATTCTCCATTCTGATAGAAACAGCCTGTAAATATGACAAGCCGGTGCGTATCGGCGTCAACTGGGGTAGTCTGGATCCGGAGTTGCTGGTGCGCATGATGGATGAGAACGCGCAATCCCCCGATCCGAAGGAGGCATCGCTCGTGATGCATGAGGCGTTGATCACCTCTGCGTTGGAAAGCGCAGCCAGGGCGGAAGAGATTGGTTTGGGCCGCGACAGGATTATACTGTCCTGCAAGATGAGCGGCGTGCGTGACTTGATCACCGTTTACCGCGACCTCGCGGCACGATGCGACTATGCGCTGCATCTGGGATTGACGGAAGCAGGCATGGGTTCCAAGGGAATCGTTGCTTCCACCGCCGCGCTATCCGTGCTGCTTCTGCAAGGCATAGGCGACACCATACGCATATCGCTCACCCCTGAGCCGGGCGGTGACCGCTCACGTGAAGTCATCGTTGCCCAGGAAATTCTGCAGACCACGGGGTTGCGCGCATTTGTGCCTCTGGTGGCGGCATGCCCCGGTTGCGGCCGCACTACCAGCACCTATTTCCAAGAGCTGGCTGAAAGTATCCAGGGCTACGTGCGGAGCCAGATGCTGATATGGCGCGAAGAATACGATGGTGTGGAAAACATGACGCTGGCTGTGATGGGATGCGTGGTCAATGGCCCCGGCGAAAGCAAGCATGCCAACATCGGCATCAGCCTGCCAGGCTCGGGAGAAAGGCCGGTGGCGCCGGTTTACGTGGATGGGCAGAAGTCTGTGACCTTAAAAGGCGATAATATCGCGGGGGAGTTTCGCCAGATCGTCGACGAATATGTGCAGATGAAATATCCGAAGAAAACGGTCGATGTCCAGTAGAACGCTGCAAGCCATTCGCGGGATGAATGACATCCTGCCTGATCAGATATACCTGTGGGAGTTTTTCGAGCAAGTCGTGCATGACTGTATGGCGGCTTTTGGTTACCGGAACATCCGCATGCCAATCGTCGAACAGACCGACTTGTTTGTGAGGTCGATTGGCGCGGTAACAGACATCGTCGAGAAAGAGATGTATTCCTTTTCGGATCAACTTAACGGCGACAGTCTGACGCTGCGTCCTGAAGGAACCGCTTCCTGTGTGCGTGCAGTGCTGGAACATAACCTGCTCTATGCGGGTTCCCAAAGACTATATTATTCCGGCGCGATGTTTCGCCATGAGCGTCCTCAAAAAGGCCGTTACCGGCAATTCCATCAGGTAGGCGTCGAAGCGCTGGGTTACGCCGGTCCGGATATCGATGCCGAGCTCATAATCATGTGTGCGGAATTATGGAAAAGATTGGGCATTTCCAATCTGCGCCTGGAAATTGGCACGCTTGGCAGCACCGCGTCCCGCGCTGTGCACAGGTCTCGATTGATCGGATATCTGGAGCGGCATCTGGACAAGCTCGATGACGATGCCCGCAGGCGGTTACACAGCAATCCGTTACGGATACTCGACAGCAAGAATGCCGAAATGAGAGAGGTTATCGACGGCGCGCCGCGGTTACTGGATGACCTTGACGAGGATTCACTGGCGCATTTCGAGGCGTTACAGCGACTGCTGCGCGATCAGGGAGTCGATTTCGAGATCAATCCGAGACTGGTGCGGGGTCTGGATTATTACAATCGTACCGTGTTCGAGTGGATAACCGGCAAGCTTGGCGCACAAGGCGCAGTATGTGCCGGCGGCCGCTATGACGGATTGGTGGAACAGATCGGCGGAAGGGCTGCGTCGGCGGCGCCGGCTTGTGGGTTCGCGCTAGGGGTGGAGCGTGTGCTGGCGCTGATATCGATGGAAAGTGCAGGCGACATACCGCATTCCGTACCGGATGCTTACGTAATACATCGTGGCGAAATTGCAGATGGCTTTGCCTGGAAGGTTGTCAGGTACTTACGGGACAAAGGGCTCAAGGCAATTTTGCATTGTGGAGATGGCAGCTTCAAGGTCCAGATGAGAAAAGCGGACGCCAGCGGGGCGCGTTTTGCCGTCATCATTGGCGACGTGGAAGCACAAGCCGGCGAAATAAGCATCAAGCCGTTGCGCGAAGCGGCTGAACAGGTGAGGGTCGGGCTCGCGGAAGCAGTCGACCTGCTCAAAGGAAATTGAAAAAAAAAGCAATCAAGAAAGAAAATTATTAATTCGGGAAGCTAAATGGCAACATATGATCCGGAAGAACAAGAGAACATAGACGAACTGAAGACGTGGTGGAGCGTATATGGCACGCAGGTAATCGTGGTTATAGCCGTTTTTATCGCGAGTATAGCGGGCGTGCAGGCGTGGAATTACTACCAGCGGCAACAGATTGACCAGGCGGTGGAATTGTACGATTCGTTGTTGCAGGTTCGGGGGAGCGGGGATGCCAAGAAAATCAGTGATGCCGCTGGTCTGGTAATGGCGGGGTTTGCCAGCAGCGGCTACGCATCGCGCGCAGCGCTGATCTCTGCCCAGTCCAGCCTGGACGCAGGCGATTTGCAAAATGCAAAAAGCCGTCTGCAGTGGGTGCTGGATAATTCGAAGGAAGAGGAATTGAAGGATCTCGTGGGGCTGCGGTTGGCAGGCATCTTGCTGGATGAGAAAAAATACGATGACGGCCTGCGTGTGCTGGAAGCCAAGCACGGCGAATCTTTTGATGGACTCTATGCCGATCTTAAAGGCGATCTGCTCGCCAGCGCCGGAAAGGTTGCCGAAGCACGTGCCGCTTATCAAATAGCAATCGACAAGGTGGGCAAACAAGGCACGTATCACAATATCATTCAAATGAAATTGGACGCTTTGTGAAACCGCAAGTAATCTGAGTCTGCAACAAAATCAGGACCATCATCGAAGATGAGGGGAGTGGTAATTTTGACCCTCAAGGAAAATGATATGACGGGGCCACCCTGTCGACGTGCAATCATTTTTTATTGTAAACCTCGAAAATGTCCCCAAGCAAACTGATGCCCTTGGCAATGCTCGCCGGAAGAGTAATTATCCGGAGGTTCGCCGGGATAGCTGACGCCGTCTCGCAGTATAGGCAGTATATTCTGCTGCTGACGTCATCCTTTTTGCTTTCCGGATGCGCTGGTATGATAGATATGGCGCGCGATGTGGCGAGCAGCTTGGCGGATATCGACATTTCCGGTGTCACCGAGATGTTCGTTGGCAAAGCGCCTGAGTTAAGTCCGGAGCAGCTTGCTCAGCTGGAGGTTATTCCGCCTGCACGTTCCTTATGGAAAGCCGGGGTCGAAGAAGGCCAGGCGGCGGTATTTCTGCCGGTATTCGAGAATGGCACGGTATATGTAGCCAGCACGGATGGTCTCCTCGTGCGTTTTAATGCGACGACAGGCAAAGCGTCGGGCGTTATCGATACGAAACACAAGTTGTCGGGCGGCGTTGGCACGGGTGAAGGCCTGTTGCTGGTTGGAACCTTCAAAGGCGAAGTTTTGGCGTTTGATGAGAAAAGCGGTAACCGGCTATGGAAAGCACAGGTATCCACCGAGGTGCTAAGCCCACCGCATGCGGCAAACGGTATGGTAGTGATTCGTACCGGAGACGGCAGAATCTTCAGCCTGGAGGCGAGCAGCGGTAAGCGCAAGTGGATTTACCAAGGCGCCACCCCCTCATTGACGGTGCGAAGTTTCGCGGGCGTTCTGATCTCGGATGACACCGTCTATGCCGGTTTCGCTGGAGGTAAGCTGGTGGCGATAAATTCCTTGACGGGCAGTGTAAGCTGGGAAGCCGCTGTAGCACGGCCAAAAGGTGCGTCCGAGTTGGAGCGGATCGCCGATATCACCAGTTTGCCGGTAATGGATGAACAGCAGGTATGCGCTGTCGCCTATCAGGGACGTGTTGCGTGCTTCGAAATAACGACCGGCACCCAGATTTGGGCACAGGACGTATCCAGCAACGCCGGCCTTGCCATGGATAACCATTACCTTTACGTAAGCGAGAATAAAGGCGCGCTGGTAGCTTACGATAAAAAGGACGGCACCCGCATTTGGACGCAAAGTCTACTTGATGGAATCCGATTGTCTCCACCGCTCGTTCGCGACGCTCGTATCATAGTCGGAGATTCCCTGGGATATGTGAATCTCATCAGGAACGACAACGGCGCCATCGTTGCGCGAAGCCTCACTGACGAGGGCGCCATCGTTACTCGCCCGGTGCCGCTACCTGATGGTTTTGCGGTACAAACCTTGAAAGGTGGAATTTATGCATTCAGCACAGAATCAATGGCAGTGCCACCCCTGTTGCCTGGTCAGTCATCTTCGATACTGCGATCACCGCAAAGCCAGTTTCTCTGCGCATTGCTTCCATTCTGTACGCCGTAGTAAGTGAATTACAACCGACAAACAGGAGTAAAAATCCGAGAAAAATCTTTATTGCAGAAGAAACGCGAGAGCGACAAGGAACCGGCTTTTTTCGGAAAATTACTATAATGAAACCTACTCTTGTGCTGGTCGGCCGCCCCAATGTCGGGAAATCAACGCTCTTCAACCGCTTGACCCGTAGCCGTGACGCGATCGTGGCGGATATACCGGGATTGACACGAGATCGCCACTACGGCCACGGCAGACTGGGAGATAAGCCCTATCTGGTTGTCGATACCGGAGGTTTCGAGCCCATGGCGACGGAAGGCATCCTGCATGAGATGGCCAAGCAGACGCGACAAGCGATCGATGAGGCTGATATGGTCCTATTCATCGTGGATGGGAGGCTGGGCCTGGCGCCGCAAGATAGAATCATTGCGGAGCAGCTGCGCAAAACGGGGCGCAAAGTCATACTGGTGGTAAATAAAACCGAAGGTATGGCGTCTTCTGTCGTTACCGCTGAGTTTCACGAGCTGGGCTTGGGAGATCCGTGCGCTATTTCCGCCATCCATGGCGACAATGTAAATGATCTGGTTGAACTGGCTCTGCTGCATTTTCCTCCGCCGCAAGAGGACGAAACAAAAGACAAGCATCCGAAAATTGCCATTGTCGGGCGCCCCAACGTTGGGAAATCAACGCTGGTGAATACAATGCTGGGGGAGGAGCGGGTTATCGCCTTCGATGAGCCCGGTACGACGCGTAACAGTATCTATATCGATTTCGACCGTAACGGCCGCACATATACGCTTATCGACACAGCGGGTTTGCGGCGACGCGGCAAAGTGCTTGAGGCGATAGAAAAGTTTTCGGTAGTGAAAACCCTGCAAGCGGTAGAGGATGCCAACGTGGTTGTACTGGTCCTTGACGCGAGCAGCGAAATTTCGGACCAGGATGCCCACATCGCCGGATTTATTCTGGAGGCGGGCCGTGCGCTGGTGTTGGCTATTAATAAGTGGGATGGCCTAAGCGAGTATCAACGCGACACTATCAAGAGCGAAATCGCCCGAAAACTGCCTTTCCTGGTGAGTTTCGCGAAGTTCCACTACATCTCGGCATTACGGGGCACCGGTTTAAAAGGACTACTCCCATCGATTGACGCCGCCTATGCCGCCGCGATGGCACAGCTATCCACCCCCAAACTCACCCGCGTCCTGATGGCGGCGGTAGAGAGGCAGCCACCGCCGCGTGCGGGCATGTCTCGTCCAAAACTGCGTTACGCCCATCAGGGCGGCTCAAACCCGCCTTTGATCGTGATCCATGGCAAGTCCCTCGATCATGTGCCCCAAACCTATCAGCGTTATCTCGAGAATATGTTTCGCGAGACTTTCAAGCTCGAGGGTACGCCTTTACGGGTGGAATTCAAGACTGGCCACAATCCCTACGCCGGAAAAAGCCCGGCGCCACTCAGCGAGGCAGAAGCAAAACAAGCGCATCGCCGCCGCAGATACGGCCGAAAGAGATATGGATAATTATTGATTTCGCTCCGGGTCTCAGTAGAACATGGGAAATTTCTGAATAACGCCTCGTCCTCGTCGCATGCGCCAAGGCTGGTTCACGGATATGTAGCAGCCTTTCGGACTTGAAGAATCCCAGCGAAAAAGCGGAAAATATGAACAAGCCAGACGCTTTTCCAGCCGATTTCCTTCAAGTTCGACAGGATGTTAGTGTAATATCCTTGGCACACTCAAGATAAATTCCGGAATCGGTGCGTCGAAACGAAGACCGTCTTCAGCCACCATCTGATAACTGCCTTTCATCGATCCAACCGGCGTTGAAATGGCAGTGCCGCTCGTATACTCAAAGCTGTCACCGGGCTTCAGCAATGGCTGCTCACCTACTACGCCGAGACCCCGCACCTCCTGCACACCGCCGCCTCCATCCGCGATAATCCAATGGCGGCTAATCAGCTGTGCCGGAACCGTGCCGGTATTGGAAAGGACGATCGTATAGGCGAACACATACCGATCGAGCGCCTCGTCTGATTGTTCAGGAAGATAGGTTGTGTGGACCTTTACCTTAATTTCGTATTTTGTACTTTCAGTCATAACCGCATTGCACACTATTTTTCACCTGACGGCAAGGGTGGCGCGTCATAAAATTGTCCAGGCGCACGAAATTCGAGGGGAGAGCTGGTTTAACGGCTGAAGCTGTTAGCGTCAAGCCGTCATTTGCGGTTAAAATCCAGTTTTTTGTTTACAAGGAAGCCCTCCATGGCTAATTATCGCATCGCCCCGAGCATTCTTTCCGCAAACTTTGCCAAATTAGGCGAGGAAATCACTGCTGTAATCGATTCCGGAGCGGATTTTATTCACTTCGATGTGATGGATAACCACTACGTGCCCAATCTTACTATTGGCCCACTGGTATGCAGCGCGATCCGGCCCCTGACGGACGCGGTTATCGACGTGCATCTGATGGTCGAGCCGGTGGATCGTATTATTCCTGACTTCGCCAAGGCCGGCGCCAATATCATTTCGTTTCATCCGGAAGCCTCCCGCCATATAGATCGTACTATAGGGCTCATCAAGGAACAGGGTTGTAAGGCGGGCCTGGTATTCAACCCTGCAACACCGTTGAGTTATCTCGACCATGTACTCGAAAAGCTGGATCTGGTGCTGATAATGTCGGTAAATCCGGGTTTCGGCGGACAGCAATTCATTCCCGAAGCATTAGAAAAACTCAAGGCGGTGCGGAAGCGCATTGATGAGACGGGGAAGAAAATTTTGCTTGAAATCGATGGTGGGGTGAAGGTGGATAACATCGCTGAAATTGCTCGCGCGGGAGCTGATACTTTCGTTGCGGGTTCTGCTATCTACGGCGCAGGCAGGGACAGCGATCCGCACCGCTATGATTCGGTAGTGGCTGCTTTACGCGCAGAGTTGGCAAAGGCTTGACAACAGCTTTTAAAGGCAGAAAAGCTCGTTGAACGCCGGTCATGAATAGTATATTTATTCCATTTCCCTACGTCACTCTGAAAATGATCGACGTCCAGGATGCGTTCTGAGAGCGCGTACTGGCGGCGTTCTGGCTCAACAAAGTGACAATGGGTTATGCCCAAGCTATGTGATCTGTTCAATCAGATTTTAAGGGGGAATTCACAACTCACGAGTTCCCGGCGTTTCACCGCAACATGAATCATATCGCACAATAGGAACCACTCATGAACAAAAGTTTTTCTCCGATGGCGGATGCCTCTGAAGTTGAAATGGAATTTCCCCTGCCAGTAAAGGCCGTGATGATCGACCTGGATGGCACTCTTCTCGATACCGCGCGGGACTTGGCCACTGCTGCCAACATGATGCTAAGGGAGTTGGGCAAAGCGGAGCTTCCGCTGGAAACCATCCAGTCCTACATCGGCAAAGGCGTAGAAAAATTGGTGAAACGTTCTCTTACTGGAAGCATTGACGGCGAACCTGGCGCAGAATTACTCGGCAAAGCGATGCCGATATATGAGCGTGAATACGCGAAAGCGTTGTGCAATGACACGCAGGCCTATCCAGGTGTTTTGGAAGGGTTGAACGCCTTGCGCGAAAGCGGATTTGGTCTGGCTTGCGTTACCAATAAAGCTGAAGTCTTTACCTTGCCGCTGCTTCGTGCGACTGGGTTACTCGATTTTTTCGACATTGTCGTTTCAGGCGATAGCCTGCCCAGAAAAAAACCCGATCCAATGCCTCTGCTGCATGCCTGCAAGCACTTTGGAATTCAGCCACGTGAGATGCTGCTGATCGGGGACTCATTAAACGATGCGCAAGCAGCGCGCGCGGCAGATTGCCGCATCTTTTGTGTGCCATATGGTTATAACGAGGGGCGGGATGTGTATGAGCTCGATTGCGACGCTGTGGTCTCGTCGATTTATGAGGCAACGAGGTTGATCCGGAAATTGTCATGATAGCCAAAAAAACTGAAACTGGAAGATGCAGGGGCAAAACCTGGGGTCCTTGGCGCCAGAGCTTTGCTCGCTGGCGTGTTTGATCCCGCTGCGGCCTTCTTTCTTTTTCTGTTTTTTTCGGAGTAAATCATGACCGAAACTGAATTCAACGATCTTGCAATACAGGGCTACAACCGCATTCCAATAGTACTGGAAACCGTTGCCGATCTCGACACACCCCTGTCGGTTTATCTGAAGCTTGCCCATCAGCCTTATTCATATTTGCTGGAATCGGTGCAGGGCGGCGAACGTTTCGGGCGATATTCATTTATCGGCTTGCCTGCTTCGACCCGCATCGAGGCGCGCGGCAACCACATCAGACTTATCAATAGCGCAGGACTAAGCAAAATTGAGGTGGATGATCCGCTGTCGTTCGTCGAATCCTATTTGTCGGATTTCAAGGCGGCGCCATATCTTGCTTTACCACGCTTCTGCGGGGGTCTCGCGGGCTACTTCGCATATGACACAGTGCGATATATCGAGCGCAAGCTGGCCGGTAATGTTCGCCTTGGCGCCCCCCCCGATGTGCTCGACACACCGGACATATTATTGCTGCTATCCGAAGAACTGGCGGTCGTGGATAATCTTTCCGGCAAGCTCTACCTTATCGTCTACGCTGACCCGGGTGTGCCCGGCACATACCTCGCCGCCAAGAAACGCCTGAAAGAACTGCTGGCGAATTTGCGCAAGCCTGTGGAGATTCCGGCAGAAGCGTCATATCAATCCGGTGAGGCTGTCTCGGAATTCAACGAAGCAGATTTTATTGCGGCAGTGGAGCGCGCCAAGCGTTATATTTTCGATGGCGACGTCATGCAGGTAGTGCTATCGCAGCGCACCAGCAAGCCTTACGGTGCTTCACCGCTGGCGCTTTACCGTGCGCTTCGCAGCCTCAATCCATCGCCTTATATGTTTTATTATCATCTCGGCGGCTTTCACGTGGTAGGCGCCTCACCCGAGATTCTGGTGCGACTGGAAGGCGAAACCGTGACGGCGCGTCCTATCGCAGGTACCCGCCCGCGCGGAAAAACCGTACAGGAAGATACGGCGCTGGCAGCCGATTTGCTGGCTGACCCGAAAGAACGTGCGGAGCACGTGATGCTGATGGATCTGGGGCGTAATGATGTCGGGCGGGTTGCACAGACGGGCACGGTAAAAGTCACCGAGAACATGCAGATCGAGCGCTATTCCCACGTTATGCATATCGTTTCCAATGTAGAGGGCAAACTCAAGCCCGGCCTGAATGCAATGGATGTACTGCGTGCCACCTTCCCGGCAGGAACCGTTAGCGGCGCCCCCAAGGTTCGGGCAATGGAAATTATCGATGAGCTGGAAGTTTCGAAACGGGGAATCTACGCCGGCGCAGTCGGTTATCTGGGGTTCAACGGAGATATGGATCTGGCTATTGCCATTCGCACTGGTATCGTCAAGGAGGGTACGTTGTATGTACAGGCGGGCGCTGGTATCGTTGCCGATTCCGTGCCGCGAAGTGAATGGATAGAGACCCAGAACAAAGCCAGGGCGCTATTGCGGGCGGCGGAGATCGCAGAAGCGGGTTTGGATAGCAAGGTTTGAATAGAATGTGATGTCATTGCCGCGCTACGGCGGACGGAACCTGGAAGCCGGGTACGCCACTGACTGTCGAGTTTATTCATGTGCTTGTGGCAGCTCATTGCAATCAGGGTAGCGATGCAGTAGAAATAAGTCATATTTACCTACTTCATATGTTGACTCCCCGAATTCGCAGCAGAATTAATCGGTAGCCATCACTGCCTTTCATAAGCCCATTCCAGCAGCGCATCCATTGCGGGCTGAGCACCTCCCGCCTTGGGATGGTTGACCAAAAAAACCACAACCACGCGCCTGCCTGATTTTTCAAGTACATAGCCGGCCATGGTTTTTACGCCCTCGAGCAGGCCGGTCTTGATATGAGCCTGGCCCGCCGTAGCGCTGCCGTTCAGCCTTTTTTTCATGGTGCCATCCACTGCCGCGATCGGCAGGGAGGAGATGAACTCGGGCATTGCCGGGCTTTGAAATGCCGCAAGTAAAAGCTCTCCCAGGTGGCGAGCGCTGATTCGCTCGTTGCGTGATAACCCCGAGCCATTTTCCATGATCAATTCAGGAAAACTCAACCGTTTGGATGCGAGCCATTGTTGAATCGCCGTGTTCGACTTCGCCAGTGTCGCGCGCCGTTTATTTTTACTGTCACCCGTACCGTTGGTTGCGCTGATACTCTCACCGGCAGGGACACCTGTCGACATGCCCCCAAGCATATCGGCCGGCAGGCCGGTAGTCAGCCCAAGTGCAAGATACAGTTGCCGTGCCGCGGTATTGTTGCTGAATTTATTGATATCGCGAACGATGTCCGTGAGTGGAGGGGATTGATGGATTTCAAGTGGCGGTATTCCTTCCGGCGCCGTGCCCGTTCTTACCTTGCCGTGAAATACTCCGCCCTGTTCCTCCCATAGGTGCCGAAAGAGGCTGAAGATATAGTGGGCGTTATCGTGTACGCTGAGAAACAGGGTTTTTTCGCCGCAATCGCTGGAATAATTCCCGTTGAGCGAGACCGATACGCGACCGTTGTCCTTGACTGCGGTACGAATATCGGTACCCAGCGCATCGCGCCATTCGCTGCATGGGCCATTAGTAAGCGTCAGGCTATTTTGAAGGTCCAGCGAGGCCGGCAGTGGATCGACAACAATCCGAACGGTTTTGCTTCCGGGCTGAGGAATCAGGCGCAGCGCCAGCGTCCGATAGTTTACCAGCAGCGCTTCGGGGAGCACGTTGTAAGCTCGGTAGGGTTTGCCATCGAAGGCCGCAGGGTCGCCATTGGGCAGATCGAAATGACTGCTATCCAGTACCAGGTCACCGGCAATTTCGCGTAATCCCGTCTGGCGCAGGCGCCGCGTGAGCAGCCAGAAATTTTCGAGATTCAGCTTGGGATCCCCGTAACCCTTGATCACCAGGTCGCCGCGCAGCGTGCCATCCTCCACTATTCCACTGGCGTACGACTCCGTGTTCCAGGTATAAGCCGGACCCAGCAGTTCCAACCCGGCGAAAGTAGTGACAAGCTTCATCACCGATGCCGGATTCATTGCCACGTTGCCGTTAACGGTCAGCAGCGGTTTGCTCGCGCTGATTTCATGAACGTAAACACCAATTGCAGACTCGGGAATTCGTGCTTGTTTAAGCGCTCTATTGACGGATGCCGGCAGATTTTGGGACCACGCGGACAGCGGCACGGCGGCCGATATAAAACACAGGACAGCAAGTACATGCTGATGCAGGATTTTCATTTATTTACGCACGAGCGAGCGATTTGCATGATGCGTGTTGCTTGCGCCGATTTTTACCATGAAGCAAGTGCCCGTAAGGTTCCTGCTGCCAGCAAATCCATTTCCTGTTCGTCAATCGTATACGGCGGCATGAAGTAGACTGTATTTCCAAGCGGACGCAACGATAACTCCTGCTTGAGGGCCGCCCGAAAAAATTTTCCGGAAAAATCCGGGTCGGGCGTCTCAACGTCGAATGCCCAGATCATGCCGCAGTTACGAAAGTTTTTTACCCCTGGATGGAGCGCGATCGGCTGTGCTGCGTGATTGAGATAGCTGGCCTTGATGCGATTGGCTTCAATGATCTTATCCTGTTCGAAAATATCCAGCGTAGCCAGTGCGGCGCGGCAGGCAAGTGCATTACCCGCATGAGTATGGGAATGCAGAAAACCGAGTGCAGGCTTGTCGTGATAAAAAGCGTTATAAATCCCATCAGTGGCCATCACCACCGACAAGGGCAGGTAACCCGCGCTCAAGCCCTTTCCGAGACACAATAGGTCCGGAACGATATCAGCCTGTTCGCAGGCAAATAGGGTTCCGGTCCTGCCAAAGCCAACCGCGATTTCATCGGCAATCATATGTACTTTATATTTATCGCATAGCTCTCGCGCAAGCTTCAGGTAATCGGGATGATACATGCCCATTCCCGCCGCCCCCTGTATGAGCGGTTCGATAATAAGCGCCGCTGTTTCGGTATGGTGTTGCACGAGATATGCTTCAAGCGCGGCGGCAGCGCGTAGCGCATAATCGCCATGGGATTCCCCTTCAGCCGCATAACGCCAATCCGGGCTTGGAACGTGCGCACTTTGGCGCAATAACGGGGCGTAGATATCTTTGAACAGCGCCACGTCGGTGACTGACAGCGCTCCCAGCGTCTCGCCGTGATAATCGTTCTGCAAGCTTACAAAGCGATTTTTTTCAGGATGACCCATGTTGTGCCAGTAATGAAAGCTCATTTTCAGCGCGATTTCCACCGCGGATGCGCCATCGCTGCTGTAGAAACAATGGCCGAGCTTCTCCGATACCAGTTTGCGCAACCGCTCAGAGAGTTCCACTACCGATTCATGCGTGAAGCCCGCAAGCATGACATGTTCCAGCTTTTCAAGCTGGTCACGGATGGCGGCATTGATGCGAGGGTTGGCATGACCGAACAGATTGACCCACCACGAACCGATAGCGTCCAGGTAGCGCCTGCCTTCATTGTCGTAAAGCCATACGCCTTGACCTCGGACGATAGGGATGAGTGGCATCGATTCATGCTGTTTCATCTGGGTGCACGGGTGCCACACCGTCTTTAAACTGCGTTCCTGCAAGTATTTATTGTTCATCTACTTGAAATTCACCCTCATAGACCATATTATTAGCACTCGTTAGCAGTGAGTGCTAATAGATTTGTGAAAAATCCAGGATCAGGCCGTCAATACGGTTTTTCCAAGATTTCGTCGTTTTGATTTTTTAAAACAGGAGAAAGAAAACATGCAGATTCGTCCATTACACGACCGCGTCATTGTCAAGCGGCTGGAAGAAGAACGCAAGACCGCATCCGGCATTGTCATTCCAGACAGTGCCGCCGAGAAGCCCGATCAAGGCGAAATTGTCGCGGTTGGCAAAGGCAAGGTCGGCGACGATGGCACCATCCGTGCGTTGGAAGTGAAAGTCGGCGATAAAGTGCTGTTTGGCAAATATTCCGGACAAACGGTAAAAGTATCCGGGGACGAACTTCTCGTGATGCGCGAAGAAGACATCATGGGCGTTATCGAAGGTTAATTTTTACCCTTACACAACATTTTCTGGAATTAGGAGAAAAAGATTATGGCAGCAAAAGACGTAAAATTCGGCGATTCAGCCCGCCAAAAAATGGTTAACGGGGTCAACATACTGGCCGACGCAGTCAAGGTTACCTTGGGTCCTAAGGGTCGTAACGTCGTGTTGGAGCGTTCTTACGGTTCGCCCACCATCACCAAGGACGGTGTTTCAGTAGCCAAGGAAATCGAGCTGAAAGACAAGTTCGAGAATATGGGCGCGCAAATGGTGAAGGAAGTCGCCAGCAAGACCTCGGATGTGGCCGGTGACGGCACCACGACTGCTACCGTATTGGCGCAATCCATCGTCAAAGAAGGCATGAAGTATGTTGCCGCCGGGATGAACCCGATGGATCTCAAGCGGGGTATCGACAAAGCGGTTACCGCCACGGTTGAAGAACTCAAGAAGTTTTCCAAACCCTGTACCACCGGAAAGGAAATCGCTCAGGTAGGCAGCATTTCCGCCAACTCGGATCCTGAAATCGGCAAGATCATCGCCGACGCAATGGAGAAAGTAGGTAAGGAAGGCGTAATCACGGTCGAAGACGGATCCGGGTTGCAAAACGAGCTGGAAGTGGTCGAGGGCATGCAGTTCGACCGTGGCTATCTTTCACCCTATTTCGTCAATAATCCGGACAGACAAATTGCATTGCTGGACAATCCTTTTATCCTGCTGCACGATAAAAAAATATCCAACATCCGTGAATTGCTGCCGGTGCTGGAACTGGTAGCCAAGGCAGGCAAGCCCCTCTTGATAATTGCTGAAGATGTGGACGGTGAAGCGCTCGCGACACTGGTGGTGAACAATATCCGCGGGATCCTCAAAACCTGTGCAGTCAAAGCACCAGGATTTGGCGATCGCCGTAAAGCCATGCTCGAGGATCTCGCCATTCTCACAGGTGGCACCGTCATTGCCGAGGAAGTCGGCCTGTCTCTGGAAAAAGCGACACTGCAGGAGCTCGGTCAGGCCAAGCGCATTGAGATCGGTAAGGAAGAAACCACCGTCATCGATGGAGCGGGCGATACCAAGAACATCGAATCCCGCGTCAAGCAGGTCCGCAACCAGATTGAAGAAGCGACCAGCGATTACGACAAGGAGAAATTGCAGGAGCGCGTGGCAAAACTGGCAGGCGGCGTTGCGCTGATCAAAGTTGGCGCGGCTACGGAAGTTGAAATGAAAGAGAAGAAAGCGCGTGTTGAAGATGCGCTTCACGCAACTCGGGCGGCGGTGGAAGAAGGTATCGTTCCCGGCGGTGGTGTTGCATTGTTGCGTGCCCGTGCTGCACTGGCCAGCATCAAAGGCGACAATGCCGATCAGGATGCGGGTATCAAGATCGTTCTGCGAGCGCTGGAAGAACCGCTGCGCCAGATTGTGGCCAACTGCGGCGATGAGCCCTCGGTGGTCATCAACAAGGTACTGGAAGGCCAAGGCAACTTTGGCTATAACGCTGCTACCAGCGAGTATGGCGACATGGTGGAAATGGGCGTGCTGGACCCCACGAAGGTCACGCGTTACGCCCTGCAGCACGCTGCTTCGGTGGCGAGCCTGATGCTGACTACCGACGCCCTGGTAGCGGAACTGCCTAAGGAGGAATCCGGTGGCGGAGGTGGTATGGGTGGTGGAATGGGTGGTATGGGCGGCATGGGCGGCATGGACATGTAGGGTTTGCCCCAGTCGTAATAAAACGCACGCAATAAAAAACCCCGCTCCGGTGGGGTTTTTTATTGTATAAAGCGTTCTGAAGAAAATGAGCGGTATCTTTACAGCAGCCCATATAGAACCCTTGAATAATTTATTGCCCCCTTTGCCTGCGCAGTTGCAATAAGCTATCTATCCGAGAAGATTTGTTCAGAATTCCTTTTGAATTCGCTATTTTTGCAAGAACCGGGCTGTTCTAAGATTTTGGCGCCATCATTGAATATCGCATTAATGGGTTTCATCTCCTGCAGGCTTGCGATTGGATGGATATGCGCGAGACGACAGAGTGTGAGGCAGCAGTCGAGATGATGATGGATATTCCGATGTTAGGGCGACCGGATCGCGGCCGATATACTTTCCATAATTGCTTATCATGACCCCAGACCAGTATTGCCAGGAGAAAGCTGTTCAAAGCGGTTCCAGCTTCTATTACAGTTTTCTCTATTTACCCTTGGAAAAACGCCGCGCTATCACTGCGTTATATGCATTTTGCCGGGAAGTAGACGACGTGGTGGATGAATGCACCGACGTATCGGTGGCGCGCACGAAGCTTGCATGGTGGCGGCAAGAAGTCGACGCTATCTTCAACGATGGGCAGGGAAATAAGCCGAGCCATCCAGTGGCGAAAGCGCTGGCCGATGTGTCGGCAACATTCAATCTCACTGCTCAGCGATTGAAGGAAATTATAGACGGCATGGAAATGGACCTTAACTATAACCGCTATGCGGATTTCGAAACCTTGCGGCACTACTGTTATCACGTGGCCAGCGTGGTAGGACTCTGTTCCGCTGAGATATTCGGCTATCGAAATCCGAAAACCCTGAGATATGCGGAAGATCTGGGGCTCGCGTTCCAGCTTACGAATATCATACGGGACGTAGGGGAGGATGCATGTCGCGACCGCATTTACCTGCCCCAGGATGACCTCGCCCGCTTTGGAGTAACCAGCGAAGACATACTCAATTCCCGCGAAACCGATGGCTTCCGGCAATTGATGGAGTTTCAGATCGAGCGTGCAGAAGGTTATTACGCCCGGGCTTTCGCCGCGTTGCCTGCGGAGGATCGCAAAAACCAGCGGCCGGGAATCATCATGGCCGGGATATATGAAGCCTTGCTGAAGGAGATCAAGGCGGACGGCTGCCACGTCCTGCGCCAGCGTGTGAGACTGACGCCGATGCGTAAATTATGGATTGCGTGGACCACCTGGATGAGAGGGTAAGCATGTCGACACAACGATTCTGGGTAGCGATAGCTAAGTTGGAGTGCCCCATGCGCACTCTCTATTACCAGAATTACGGCGACATACTAGGTACGCAGTAAGCACCTCTGGAATCGGCGCTGGCGGGCAACCTGTTTTAGTATTCGGCCACTGGGATTTTTTAACCGATAAATTCTTCCATGAATCAATTCGAAAATTACACTCCGTCAAAGGACTTGCTCAAGAGTCGCGTGATCCTTGTCACTGGAGCGGGGCAGGGAATGGGCCGGTCTGCAGCGCTGGCATATGCCGCGCATGGCGCAACCGTTATATTACACGGGCGTAATGTCAAGAAACTGGAAAGCGTGTACGATGAAATCGAGGCAGCGGGCGGGGCTCAGCCGTCGATTTTTCCACTTGACCTCGAAAAGGCCGAAGACAAGGATTTCGCCGCAATCGCCCAAGCCATTAAACTGCAATTAGGCCGGTTGGATGGCATCTTGCACAATGCGGCGCTTCTATTCAACTTGACTCCGCTTGAGGCGCAGACACTGGACCAATGGCTGGCGCTGCTGCGTGTCAATCTCATTGCCCCGTTTGCGCTGACCCGAGCCTGCCTGCCTTTGCTGAAAGCTTCACCGGATGGGAGCGTCGTTATGACCTCGGATACGCATGGCCATGCGCCTGCCGCCTATTGGGGCGGCTTTGCAGTGGCGAAGGCGGCGATAGAGGCGTTGGTAAAAATTCAGGCTCAGGAATGGGAAATATTTCCGAATCTGCGCATCAACGTCTTGATCCCCGGGCCTGTGCATACACCGCAACGAACCCGGACCCATCCTGGCGAGGTCAAGCGTGACATGCTCCAGCCGCAGGATTTAATGCCGTACTATTTGTACCTGATGGGTGGTGATAGTAAAGCATTCAGTGGCGAAACCGTATTTTGCCAAGGCCGCGAGTAGTACAGGCTGCTGTAGCCGCAAGAAAAAGGTATAATCGTTCGGCACCAATGAAAAAAAAGCAGCCTGCGAAAGTGGCGGAATTGGTAGACGCACCAGATTTAGGTTCTGGCGCCGAAAGGTGTGGGGGTTCGAGTCCCCCCTTTCGCACCAGGGAGTTGTAAGCGGTCTGAGCGATAGCGCATCTTGACAGCTGTCGCGTTCCCCTGGTCGCTAACGCTGCATAATGTTATCAACCAGTCAGGAAAAGCAATGCAAACGAATGTCGAAGACCTTGGTGCGCTGGAGCGCCGCCTTAACGTTTCGGTTCCTCAGGAGAAAATCGAGACAGAAATTGAAAGCCGCTTGAAGCATTTGGCGCGCACGGCGAAGTTACCCGGTTTTCGACCGGGAAAAGTGCCGTTGAAAATCGTGATGCAGCAGTATGGCCCGCAGGTGCGCCAGGAAGTGATCAGCGATGTGCTGAAGAAGAATTTCAACGATGCGGTGCGCGAGAAGAACCTCAGAATCGCTGGCTATCCTCGCTTTGAACCCAGGGAGGCGGCAGAAAATGCGACTCAGTTTGAATTCAGCGCGACATTCGAGGTCTATCCTGAGGTGGTTCTGGGAAATCTGGGTGAAATTCGTATTGAACGACCCGTCGTCAACATTTCCGAATCCGATATCGATAAAACCATAGATGTTTTGCGCAAGCAACGCGTTCAGTATGAACCGGCGGAACGGGGAGCTCTGCCGGGTGACCGTATCAATATCGATTATCACGGCATCATCGATGGAGTAGAGTTTGCAGGAGGTAAAGCCGAGAATTTTACCTTGGTGCTGGGGGAAGGGAAGCTTCTCAAAGACTTCGAAGAACCGTTGATCGGCATGAGCGCGGGGCAGGTTAAAACATTTGAAGTTACCTTTCCGGCAGACTATCATGGTAAAGAGGTCGCCGGAAAGACCGCCACGTTTGAAGTCAGTTTAAACGGGGTCGAGTCTTCAAGGCTGCCCGACGCCGATATGGAATTCGCCAGGTCGCTGGGGGTCGCCGATGGCGATACTGAAAAAATGCGCGTCGAAATTGAGGCTAATCTCGAGCGTGAGGCGTCCCGGCGTGTAAAGGCCAGGCTTAAGGAACAGGTCATGCAGGCGCTCCTTGATGTAACCAGCATTCAACCTCCTAAAGCGTTGGTGGAAATGGAACAGGAGCGCTTGATGCAGGAAGCGCGCGAAGAGTTGACTTCGCGCGGCCTGAGTGCCAAGAATTTGCCGCTGTCGCAGGATTTGCTTCTGGAAAGGGCGCAACGCCGTGTAAACCTGGGATTGATTTTGGGGGAACTGGTAAAAAGCCACAGCTTGCATCCGAAACCCGAACAGGTGCGTGCGGTGGTAGAGGATCTCGCACAGAGTTATGAGAATCCGGCGGAGGTGATCAAATGGCACTATTCCGTGCCGGATCGTCTTAACGAGGTCGAGTCAGCAGCGCTGGAAGACAACGTCGTGATGTGGGTATTGGAGAAGGTAACGGTGGTGGATAAGTTAATGACTTTAGATGAGCTAATGGGAAGATCATGATGCAGCAACTTCACTGGAAGCAACGGAGCCTCGAGCCGAACGGGTTGGGCCTGATTCCCATGGTCATTGAAACCAGCGGGAGAGGTGAACGCGCGTACGACATCTATTCCCGATTGCTGAAAGAGCGAGTCATATTCCTGGTGGGCCCGGTTACGGAAGGCTCCGCGAACCTGATCGTGGCGCAACTTTTGTTTCTGGAATCCGAAAACGCGGACAAGGATATTCATTTTTATATTAATTCTCCTGGCGGACTGGTTTCTGCCGGGATGGCGATTTACGATACCATGCAATACATTAAACCCGATGTCAGCACACTCTGCATAGGACAGGCTGCAAGCATGGGATCGCTGTTGCTGACGGCCGGTGCCAAGGGCAAGCGCTTCTGCCTCGCTAACTCGCGCGTTATGATCCATCAACCGCTAGGTGGCTTCCAGGGGCAGGCTTCCGACATTGAGATACATGCGAAAGAGATACTATTTTTAAAAAACCGGTTGAATGAGTTGTTGGCGAAGCACAGTGGTCAAAGTATAGAGACCATAGAGAGGGACACGGACCGGGATAACTTTCTCAGCGCCGAGCAGGCGGAGAAATACGGTTTGATCGATGCTGTGCTAACCTCCAGGAGTGAAAGCACGAGTTGAAAAAAACAGGGTGGAAGTGATTGCTAGCTACGAGCGCAACGGCTCGGATAATGCGGGATAAAACTATGTCAGAGAAAACTGGCGGTGAAAAACTGCTTTATTGTTCCTTCTGCGGCAAAAGTCAACACGAAGTGAAGAAGCTCATTGCTGGCCCATCGGTATTCATTTGCGATGAATGTATCGAGCTTTGCAATGACATCATACGTGAGGAAATACAAGGCGCTGAAGCTGCCAAGCTTACGAAGTCGGATTTGCCGGTGCCGCATGAAATTTGCCAAATTCTCGATCACTATGTAATTGGCCAGGAGCAGGCAAAGAAAATCCTGTCAGTAGCGGTTTACAACCATTACAAGCGTTTGAGAAACCTGGCAAAGGCGACGGACGCCGATGAAATCGAGCTGGCGAAGAGTAATATTCTGCTTATCGGACCGACGGGCTCGGGCAAGACATTGCTTGCGCAGACATTGGCGCGGTTGCTTGATGTGCCCTTTGTGATGGCCGACGCGACCACGCTGACCGAAGCAGGCTACGTCGGCGAGGATGTGGAAAACATCATCCAGAAGCTGCTCCAGAAATGTAATTACGATGCAGAAAAGGCGCAGCAAGGAATAGTCTACATTGACGAAATTGATAAGATTTCGCGCAAATCTGACAACCCGTCAATTACCAGAGACGTTTCGGGTGAGGGCGTACAGCAGGCCTTGCTGAAACTGATCGAAGGAACCATTGCTTCTGTGCCGCCCCAGGGAGGCAGAAAACATCCAAATCAAGAGTTTGTGCAGGTGGATACCACCAACATTCTTTTTATTTGCGGCGGTGCTTTTGATGGGCTCGACAAGGTGATACGCGCCCGCTCCGAAAAGGGAGGGATAGGTTTTGGCGCCAGCGTGAGAAGCCGCGACAGCCGGAAGGACTTCGGTGAAGTGTTGCGAGGCGTGGAGCCTGAAGATCTGGTCAAATACGGCCTGATACCGGAATTCGTCGGGCGTCTGCCCGTGGTGGCGACTTTGGAAGAACTGGATGAGTCAGCATTGATTCAAATATTGACCGAACCAAAGAATGCGCTTATCAAACAGTACCAGAAAATGTTTCACATGGAGGGGGGCGTCGATCTCGAATTTCGTGAGCAGGCCCTGAAAGCAATAGCCAAGAAGGCGCTGGCGCGAAAGACCGGGGCCCGTGGTTTGCGCTCCATTCTGGAGAGCGCTCTGCTGGACACGATGTTTGATCTTCCATCACTGGAAAATGTTGCCAAGGTAGTGATTGATCACGGTTCGGTCAATGGCGATATCAAGCCCATCCTGATCTATTCAGATAAGCCGAAGGTAGCCAAGAGCTGTTAACTGTTAATGCACGTTTCGTATTTGCCTTGTCCGTTGAATTTCTCTGCGGCGTCCCCATAACTCTTGTTTGTCTCTTATAGGTGAGCCGACATGTCTTCTCCAGTGAACGATCCCACTCAAATTTCATTACCGCTATTACCGTTACGCGATGTCGTCGTCTTTCCGCATATGGTAATTCCTCTTTTCGTTGGAAGGCCCAAGTCCATAAAGGCGCTGGAAATCGCCATGGAATCTGGTAAAAGCATTTTGCTGGTGGCTCAAAAATTTGCGGCCAAGGACGAACCGGCGCCGGAAGACCTCTACGGCGTGTCCACCGTTGCAAATCTGCTGCAAATGCTTAAATTGCCGGACGGTACTGTCAAAGTACTTGTAGAAGGCGGCCGCCGTGCGCGGATTATCAATGTAACCGACGATGGCACGTATTTCTCCGGCCAGGCTGCATTGCTACCTCCGGATGCTGTGGATAACCATGAGGTTGAGGCGATGCGGCGCGCGATGCTGGCGCAATTCGACCAATACGTAAAGCTCAATAAAAAAATTCCTCCCGAGATACTGACTTCGCTTAGCGGCATAGATGAAGCAGGGCGTCTTGCTGATACGATTGCTGCTCATTTACCCTTGAAACTTGAGCAAAAGCAGGAAGTACTGGAAATCTTTGATGTACCCAAACGCCTGGAACATCTGCTCGGATTACTGGAAACCGAGTTGGATATACTCCAGGTGGAAAAACGCATTCGTGGGCGAGTCAAGCGTCAGATGGAGAAAAGCCAGCGGGACTACTACCTCAACGAGCAGGTGAAAGCTATCCAGAAGGAGTTGGGCGAGGGCGAAGATGGCGCTGACCTGGAAGAAATCGACAAGAAAATACAGGCAGCCCAGATGTCGAAGGAAGCTCGGGCGAAGGCAGAGGCAGAACTGAAAAAACTTCGGTTGATGTCGCCAATGTCTGCGGAGGCCACGGTCGTCCGTAATTATATCGATGCGCTGGTCGCGCTGCCTTGGAAAAAAAGGAGCAAAATCAGTAAAAACCTCAGTGCTGCCGAGGTAGTGCTTGAGCAAGACCATTATGGGTTGGAGAAGGTCAAGGAGCGAATCGTCGAGTACCTGGCTGTGCAGCAGCGGGTGGATAAGTTGAAAGCACCCATACTTTGTCTGGTAGGCCCTCCCGGAGTAGGCAAAACTTCGCTGGGCCAATCCATTGCGCGTGCCACCAATCGCAAATTTGTGCGGATGTCACTGGGCGGTGTTCGTGACGAGGCCGAGATACGTGGCCATCGCCGCACTTATATTGGTTCGATGCCCGGCAAGATCCTGCAGAATATGACTAAGGTGAGTGTCAAGAATCCCTTGTTTCTACTGGATGAAGTGGACAAGATGGGTATGGATTTTCGTGGCGATCCCTCATCCGCGCTTTTGGAAGTTCTTGATCCTGAACAAAATAATTCTTTCGTTGATCATTATATCGAGGTTGAGTACGATTTGTCCGACGTCATGTTCGTGGCTACCGCGAACACGCTGAATATACCGCCGGCGCTGCTTGACCGCATGGAGGTAATAAGGCTGTCGGGCTATACCGAGGACGAGAAACTGAACATTGCAATGCGCTATTTACTGCCTAAACAGATAAAAAACCACGGTTTGAAGGAAAACGAACTGGCGGTATCCGAGTCTGCCTTGCGCGATATTACGCGCTATTACACACGCGAGGCCGGTGTGCGGGCAATGGAACGGGAGATCTCGAAAATTTGCCGTAAAGTCGTGAAGGCATTATTGCTGAAAAATGATCAAAAGAAGATTACGGTCAGCGGGCGGAATCTCGACAAATATCTGGGCGTAAGGCGCTACACGTATGGCGTTGCTGAAGAAAAGAACCAAGTGGGACAGGTTACGGGGCTGGCGTGGACCGAAGTGGGGGGCGAACTATTGACCATTGAAGCTGTGGTGTTGCCCGGCAAGGGAAAAACCATCACAACCGGAAAATTGGGTGAAGTGATGCAGGAGTCCGTTCAGGCCGCCCTCTCGGTAGCGCGCAGTCGTTCACGAACCTTGGGTATCGCCGACGATTTTTATCAGAAGAACGACATTCATATTCACTTGCCGGAGGGCGCGACACCCAAAGATGGCCCGAGCGCAGGCATTGGCATCTGCATTGCGATGGTGTCGGCTCTGACCGGTATTCCAGCTCGGGCGGCTGTCGCAATGACAGGGGAGATCACGTTGCGCGGCGAGGTTCTGCCTATCGGCGGCCTCAAGGAGAAACTGCTGGCGGCACATCGTGGCGGCATAAAAACGGTACTGATCCCGGAGGACAATGTCAAAGACCTGACGGAGATTCCGGAAAATATTAAAAATAGACTGGATATTCATCCGGTTAAATGGATAGATCAGGTGCTGGAGTTGGCCTTGGAGCGCAAACCGGAACCGCTTCCCTCCGCCTCACCCGTATCCGGTCCTGGTCCCGTTGCGGCCGAAGGGGGCGTACCTAGCGTTGTTATCAAGCACTAGGATGATGTCTGCCTCCTGTCAGTCGATGAGGCAGACATCAAGCTGTATAGACAATTTTTATTTTCGGCCTTTCATTTTGGATAAGATTCCTGCGGAAAATTTGGTATGAAACGTTCTCTGAAATATTTTTACAATTGCTTGACCAAGCACAAGCGGCTTGATATAAAACCGATTGCAGGGTTTTTGTAACTCTTTAACAATAACGAAAGGGGAATCACGTGAATAAATCTGAACTTATCGATGCCATCGCCAAATCATCCGACATTTCCAAAGCCTCCGCGGGAAATGCGCTGGATGGTGCATTGTCTGCTATTAAAGCGGCTTTGAAAAAAGGCCAAAGTGTAACCCTGGTTGGATTCGGAACTTTCAAAGTGGGAAAGCGCGCCGCCCGCACCGGGCGAAATCCCCGTACCGGCGCAGCTATTAAAATTGAAGCTACGAAGGTGCCGAAATTCAGCGCTGGCAAGGCGCTCAAGGATGCAGTAAACTAGCATTCTTTAGATGGGGTGCTTAGCTCAGTTGGTAGAGCGTCGCCCTTACAAGGCGAATGTCGGCGGTTCGACCCCGTCAGCACCCACCAGCAGCTGTTTGATCGTTGGAGTGGTAGTTCAGTTGGTTAGAATACCGGCCTGTCACGCCGGGGGTCGCGGGTTCGAGTCCCGTCCACTCCGCCAGATTTTTGCCTAAACCAGGGCGAACGCAAGTTCGCCTTTTTTATTCATTTTCTGTCCCTCAATGTTTGATTTTGTCCATAAAAAAAGACGTATAGTTCAGGTCATTCTGGCGCTCGCCACGCTGCCATTCCTGTTCTGGGGCCTCGAATCATATCAAAGCAAGGAGGGCGAAGATCAAGTTGCGCTCGCGGCCGGCGAAAAGATCCTTCGCCAGGAATTCGATCAGGCCGTGCGCAATCAGAAGGACAGCATGCGGGCTTCGATGGGAGAGGGCTTTAACGACGCGCTGCTGGATAAGCCCGAAGTGCGATCTGCAATATTGGAAGGACTGATTCAGCAGCGCTTACTGAAACATGAGGCATCTCGTGTGGGATTGGCTGTGCCGGATGCCCAGCTTGTGGAAACAATACAAAATATCTCTTCATTTCAAGAAGACGGAAAATTTTCCAAGCCGCGCTACGAAGAACTGCTGCGTGGACAGGGGCTAAGTCCGCAAGCATTCGAAGCACGGGTGCGCCAGGAACTGATGCGCCAGCAGTTGATCGCGCCCTACAGCGAAAGCGGCTTCATTTCCGATACAGTAGCGGATCGGGTTCTTCGGTTGAGTGAAGAAAAGCGTGAAGTTAGTCTGGTTCAAATACAGCCAGAGAAGTTTCTGGGCCATATTAAGCCTGATGATGCGGCCATCAAGGCATACTATGACAGTCACCAAGCCGACTTTCAGTTGCCGGAGCAAGTACGGCTCGAGTATCTGGTGTTATCCCTGGATGAGCTGATTAAACAATCGAATGTCAGTACTGATGAAGCAGAGAAATATTTTAACGAGCACCGGGCCGAATTTGGGCAACCGGAAGAGCGCCGGGCAAGCCACATACTTCTGAGCGCGCCTGCCACGGCGCCGGATTCGGAAAAAGCCGCGGCGCGCGCCAAAGCTGAGCAGCTGCTTGTCGAAATTAAAAAAGCGCCGGAACGCTTTGCGGATCTTGCCAGAGAATATTCTCAAGATCCGGGTTCGGCGGCCAAAGGGGGTGACCTCGGCTTCTTCGCACGCAATATGATGGTCAAGTCTTTTGAAGACGCGGTTTTTCAGATGAAACAGGATGAGATCAGCGGGGTGGTCGAGACCGATCACGGCTTCCATATTATCCAGCTTTCCGCCATAAAGAACGCAGAACCGGTCAGTTTTGATAAGGTAAAAAATCAGGTCGAGCAGGAAGTGAAGAAGCAGAAAGCCGAGAAAGCTTTCGGTGAAATGGCGGACGACTTCAGCAATATGGTATATGAGCAGAGTGATAGCCTGCAGCCTGCCGCCGAAAAATTCGGCTTATCCATGCAGCAGAGCGACTGGACTGGAAGAAGTGGCGGCCAACCACCCTATTTCAATAACGAAAGGCTGCAGCAAGCGGTTTTTTCGGACGACGTCATCAAGGACAAACGCAACACAGAAGCAATCGAAGTTTCGCCGAACACGCTGGTTTCGGCGAGACTATTGAATTACCGACCAGCGACTACGCTCTCCCTGACATTGAAGGATAAAATTGCCGGGCTTATCGCGCGGCAGGAAGCTGCCAAGGCGGCCATCAATGAGGGAAAGGAGAAGCTCGCGCAACTGCAGGAGGGCAAAGATGGGGTCGTTAAGTGGGGCGCTACCCAGGAGATTTCCCGCAAAGAGCCCCATGGTCTTGACAACGAAACCCTGCGGGCGGTTTTCAAGGCCGACGCTACGAAACTTCCCTCCTATACCGGGATTGCGAATCCCCAGGGCGGTTTTACCTTGATTCGTGTCGAACATGTCACCAAACCAGCCCCGCCTGAGGCGGATCAACAACAAGCTTTTGCCAGGCAATTGCAGCAATTGGTCGCGCAGGAGGAACTCTCGGCTTATTTGGCCGGGGTCAGGAAGCGGTACGACGTCTCCGTGAGTAACGAGAACCTGGAGAAGTAGCAGAAAACAAGCCGTTATCAGCGGCTACATGATATCAAACGCGACTGTGTTAAACCCTGCATCGACATGGGTAATCTCGCCGGTAATACCGCTTGCCAGATCGCTGCACAGAAATGCCGCGACATTCCCGACCTCCAGAATGGAAACATTACGCCGTAACGGTGATACCTTTTCGGTATAGCTCAAAAGTTTTCCGAAGTTGCCGATCCCAGCCGCTGCCAAGGTTTTGATCGGACCTGCTGAAATCGCGTTGACCCGTATCCCCTTGGGACCAAGGCTGGAAGCCATGAATCGCACATTTGCTTCAAGGCTCGCTTTGGCTAATCCCATCACATTGTAATTCGGCATTACCCTTTCTGCACCTAGATAGGTGAGCGTGAGAAGTGAGCCGTTTCGGCCTTGCATCAGCGGTGTGCCGGCTTTCGCCAGCGCAGTGAAACTGTAGGAGCTCACATCATGGGCTATGCGGAAAGCCTCACGATTTACGCTTTCGACATAATCCCCATTCAGTGCCTCGCGTGGAGCAAAGGCAATAGAATGAACGATACCGTCAAGACCGTCCCAATGTTTCCCCAAATCATCGAAACATTGCGCTATTTCGTTATCATTCGAAACATCGCATGGAAAAAGTAAATCGCTGTCAAACTCTGCGATTACTTTTTTAACCCGCTCGCGCACCGCTTCTCCCTGATAAGTAAAAGCCAGTTGCGCGCCTTCACGATGCATTGCTTTTGCAATGCCGTAGGCAATGGAACGATTACTCAGTAGTCCGGCGATGAGAATGCGCTTATCGGCAAGAAGTGTCATGTAATATACCTTACGAAGTTGAATAGCTGAATGGTTTTGGATCCATCCGGCAATTGGTACTGGCAGCGAGCATCTAAAGGACCGAATGACACGAAAAGCTGTTGCCGGTAGGCGCGTCAAGCTGAAAAAAGCCGGTCCATTGCCGGACTTGGGATTATAGCTTCAAGTCTTTCATACTTGTAAAATCATCAAATGCCGCCTGGGTACCGATCAGCTTTCCCCAATCGCTGTGCTATATAATTACATCAATGATAGCTGTGCTTACGATATCGAAACACGTCTGGGTTTTGCAAACGGGGAGCATGACAATCGCTTCTCAGTATGAAATATCCCAAAAAACGGTAAGTCCAAAAGTCAATGGCGCATTCCGCCTGGTAGTGGACCTTGGCAAAAACCTGTCGCAACAGATCGTCCAGTATCTGTCCATGCGCTATCCCTTGTAATCTACGGTAAAATTGTGTGTCCATCACGTTACACGTCATGGTATGACCATTATGTTAGTAGCGAACCACTGCCTCTTTCTCGGCGGTACTCATGAGTTGTCCTTCGCCCGATCTTGCCGAAACCGTTCCGCCTGGAGGAGTTATCCGACGACTCCCTAAATACCTGCTGGCGCCGCTCGTCGTTTTTATGTGCGCCTGTAGCGGCAATCCATGGAACAATCCCTATCCCGCCTCCGACGCCGAAAAAAACATCCTCTATGCTGCCTTTGCAGAGCGCCCAAAGCATCTGGATCCGGTGCAATCTTATAGTTCCAACGAAATTCTTATGACAGCGCAGATCTATGAACCGCCATTGCAATATCATTATTTGAAACGCCCCTACCAGTTGATCCCATCAGCGGCGGCGAGAATGCCGGTGGCGCAATATTTCGACAAGAACGGCGTACGTTTGCATGACGATGCCGATGCAGAGAAAATCGCGCATACGATTTATGAAATTTCCATCCAGCCTGGTATTCGGTATCAGCCTCACCCTGCCTTTGCCAGAAACGAGCTGGGAGATTATAGCTATCATAATCTCACCGCTGAGGCTCTAGCTGATATTCATAAACTGGGCGATCTTCGAGATACCGGTTCCCGCGAGTTGACTGCCGAGGATTATGTTTTTCAGATTAAGCGGCTGGCACATCCCAGGCTGCATTCGCCCATTTTTGGCTTGATGTCCGATTACATTGTTGGACTGAAGGAATATTCGGCGACGCTACAGGCTGCCGCCGACGCGCAGTTCAAGAAGGAGGGCAAAGATGCTTATCTGGATCTGAGCAGTTATCCTCTCGAGGGCGCGGAGGTGCTGGGTCCTTACACCTATCGCATCAAGATCAATGGGAAATATCCGCAATTCATGTACTGGCTGGCAATGCCTTTTTTTGCCCCTATCCCTTGGGAAGCAGAGCGCTTTTACAGCCAACGCGGATTATCGGAAAAAAATATCACCCTTGACTGGTATCCAGTCGGCACCGGACCTTATATGCTCACCGAGAACGATCCGAACCGTGTGATGATACTGGAGAAAAACCCCAACTTTCATGGTGAGGCTTATCCGTCTGAAGGTATGCCGGGTGACGCGGTAGCGGGTTTGTTGAAGGACGCGGGAGAGCCGCTGCCTTTTATCGACAAAGTGATATACAGCCGGGAAAGGGAAAGCATTCCCCGCTGGAACAAATTCCTGCAGGGCTATTACGACGCATCCGCAATCGGGTCCGATAGCTTCGATCAGGCTATCCAACTGACAGGTGGACAGGGCGAAGCAACGGTAACCGAGGCGATGAGAGCGCAGGGTATTCGCCTGGAGACTGCGGTGGCGGCATCCACGAATTACCTGGGCTTCAATATGCTGGACCCGGTAGTGGGCGGAACGGATAAAAAAGGACGTGAGTCCGCCAGAAAGCTGCGCCAGGCTATTTCGATCGCGGTTGATTATGAAGAGTATGTTTCGATATTTGCCAATGGTCGTGGCATTCCCGCGCAGGGACCTATTGCGCCCGGCATCGCTGGACATCGCGAGGGTAAACAAGGAATTAACCCGGTAGTGTATGACTGGGTGAACGGACGGGCGCAGCGAAAGCCAATTGAAGCGGCCAGAGAATTGCTGGCTGAGGCAGGCTATCCAGGCGGGATGAGTAGAAAGACAGGTGAGCCGCTGGTGCTTTATTTCGATGTCACTGCCCGCGGGGCCGAGGACAAATCCAGCCTCGACTGGATGCGCAAGCAGTTTCAGAAACTCAACATCCAGCTCGTGGTTCGAAGTACCGACTACAACCGTTTTCAGGACAAGATTCGCAAGGGCAATGCTCAAATTTTCGAGTGGGGCTGGAATGCCGACTACCCTGATCCGGAGAATTTTTTATTCCTGCTGCATGGCCCTCAGCAGAAAGTCGGTAACGAAGGTGAAAACGCCGCTAATTACTCCAACGCCGAATATAACCACCTTTTCGACCATATGAAGAATATGGAAAATGGCCCCAGGCGTCAGCAAATCATCGACAGGATGGTCGATATTCTTCGTCACGACGCGCCCTGGCTCTGGGGTTATCATCCCAAGGACTACGGGTTGTATCACTCATGGTATGGCAATGTTAAGCCGAACAGATTATCAAACAATAATGTCAAATATCTTCGCATCGACGCCGGCATGAGGGACCAGAAGCGGCGCGAATGGAATAAGCCGGTATTGTGGCCGGTCGGTGGAGGATTGATCCTGCTGGCTGTCAGCCTGCTTCCGGCCGCGATCGTTTATCGCCGCAAGGAGCGAAACGCCGGTATAAGGCGTGCCGGGCCAAATGAAGATATCGAGGTCAAGCGCTTAAATGCTTAATTACATCGTAAGGCGGGTGCTTTACGCTGTCCCCATTCTCATCGGCGTCAACCTGATTACCTTCACCTTATTCTTCGTAGTGAATACACCCGACGATATGGCGCGGATGCAACTGGGCATCAAGCGTGTCACGCCCGAGGCTATCAACAAGTGGAAGCAGGAGCGCGGCTATGACAAACCGCTGATGTTTAACCATGCAGAGGATGGGCTTGCAAAATTTACGCATACTATTTTTTTCGAGAAGTCCGCTGCCATGTTCGCCTTTCGTTTCGGCCCCGCCGACGACGGACGCGACATTGCCCATGAAATCAGAACACGGATGGTGCCCAGCCTGGCTATCGCGTTGCCGGTATTTTTGTTGGGGCTGGGCGTTTATATCGTTTTCGCGCTGACAATGGTTTTTTTTCGGGCTACCTACGTGGATTTCTGGGGCGTGGTATTATGCGTCGCGCTAATGTCGATCTCCAGTTTATTCTATATTATTGGCGGACAATTCCTGATCAGCAAATTATGGCATCTGGTGCCGATTTCTGGATATGGGCAGGGGCTGGATGCCGGCAAGTTCCTGATTCTTCCGGTTATTATCGGCGTGATTAGCGGCGCCGGAGCGAACACGCGCTGGTACCGTACCATTTTTCTGGAAGAAATGGGCAAGGATTATGTCCGCACCGCCCGTGCCAAGGGCCTGCCGGAAAGTTTCGTGCTGTTCGGACACGTACTCCGAAACGCCATGATTCCGATACTCACGGGGGCAGTGGTGGTGATCCCCCTGTTATTTTTAGGTAGCCTCATTACCGAATCATTTTTCGGTATCCCCGGCCTGGGCAGCTATACAATCGATGCAATCAATTCCCAGGATTTCGCGGTAGTGCGGGCGATGGTTTTTCTGGGATCATTGCTTTATATCGTCGGCCTTATATTGACGGACATTTCCTATACCTTGGTCGACCCCAGGGTAAGGCTGGAATAATGCTGCTCCGGTAAAACCATACATGGCTTTCAAACCTGTAGTTCTCTGGACAGATGCGCTGATCTATCTGCTTGTGGCAGTAGTACTCCTGTTTGTCTGGCATGTGCGGCGAAACCAGCACCTTCTTGTGCCATGGCGGCGCGTAAGCCATAGCGCGAGTGGTATGGCAGCTCTCACGGTATTAATGTTCTTTATCATTATCGGGCTACTCGATACGGTGCATTTACGTCCCGCAGTGGGAAACGCCAACGACGGCGCCCGTGAGCAGGCTTACAGCGTGGAAGTGCTGAGTTTGCTCGATCTGATCGCCACCCCCCTGCGCGTACGTGTGGAAAAGACCTACTCAGCGCCGTTTGCCGCGCACCTATACGCTCGAGAAACAGTGGAGTTCCCGGATGGCAGGCAGACACGGGAATTTCCCCGACTGAAATTTGGCGGGGCGCATTTGCAGGATCCCGAAGCGCAGCTTATCACCGACGTTGCCTTGAGAGCGGGAGCGGGCGGAGGCTTGGGGCTACTTGTCTGGAGCCTGCTGTTAATTTTACTGGGCGCCTTGGTGGCGCGCCGCAGCGGTGAGACATTCATATCAGCGCTTTCCGCCATCAGGCGTGGCACTACCGCAATTCCCTGGAACGCGGTAGCCATCGTACTCTTGCTGATATTATTGCTGTGCGGCGCGGCCCTAACATTATGCGGAAACTACCATATATTAGGTACCGACAAGGTAGGACAGGACGTTTTTTACCAGTCGCTCAAAAGCATCCGTACCGGACTCGTGATCGGAACACTGACTACGTTGATGATGCTTCCTTTTGCGCTGCTTCTGGGTATTACAGCAGGCTACTTTCGAGGTTGGATAGATGATGTGATTCAATATCTCTATACGACACTCAGTTCAATTCCGGGTGTTTTGCTCATCGCGGCGGCAGTATTGATGATGCAGGTTTACATCGAGACCCGCCCCGAGCTGTTCGATACGATCGCCGCGCGGGCTGATCTGCGCCTGCTGTTTCTCTGCATCATACTCGGGGTTACGAGTTGGACCGGCCTGTGCCGTCTACTGCGCGGCGAGACATTGAAGTTGCGCGAAATGGAGTATATTCAGGCGGCTCACGCGTTTGGTGTTTCCCATTGGCGCATTATCAGCCGGCACATTCTTCCTAACGTAATGCATATCGTGCTCATTACGACGGTTATGGATTTCAGCGGCCTCGTCTTGGCGGAGGCCGTATTGTCTTACGTCGGTGTCGGGGTTGATCCGTCGACGATTAGTTTTGGAACCATGATCAATGCGGCACGGATGGAGATGGCGCGTGAACCGGTGGTATGGTGGGCCCTGCTCGCGGCTTTCAGCTTTATGTTTGCGCTGGTATTGAGCGCTAATCTATTTGCCGATGCAGTACAAAATGCGTTTGACCCACGCGTGAGAACCTTGTCGGCAAAAATTGGAACATTGAGGCGCAAAAAACTCAGGAAAGCGCCGGAAGGCAAAGCTGTTTCCGCCGGGATCGAAGATCCTTTTTCGTCATGAGCGCCGTGCTGCAAATCAGCAACCTGGAAACCATTCTGCATACGGAGGCAACACTGGTTCGGGCTGTGGACGGGCTTACGCTGCAAGTCATGAGAGGCGAGACTTTCGCCCTATTGGGCGAGTCCGGCTGCGGCAAGTCCATGACTGCGCTGTCCGTTATGCGGTTACTGCCAGAAATAGGCGAAATCGTAGGGGGCTCTGTCAAGCTCGATGGAGAGGACCTCCTTCTGCTGCCGGAGACCGTGATGCGCAGCATTCGCGGAAAGCGTATCAGCATGATTTTCCAGGAGCCGATGCTGAGCCTGAATCCAGTAATGACCGTGGCGCAACAGATTGGCGAGGTCCTGCGGCGGCACTTCAACCTACGCGGCGCGGTTGCGCAAAAACGCATACAGCAAATTTTGAATGAGGTGGGAATACCAGACGCATCACAGCGCATGAACGAATACCCTTTCCAGTTTTCGGGCGGGATGAAGCAGCGAATGATGATAGCAATGGCGCTGGCGGGAGAACCGGAACTCCTCATCGCCGATGAGCCGACTACTGCGTTGGATGTCACCATTCAGGCCCAGGTACTCAATCTCATGCGTGATTTGCAGCAACGTGAGGGGATGGGTATCCTGCTGATTACTCACGATCTCGGTGTGGCGGCAGAAATGGCGCATCGAGTGGGAATAATGTATGCCGGCGAAATGGTAGAGACGGCGACGCGCGAAGATTTTTTCCGCGAGCCCGCGCATCCCTACTCGCGAAAATTACTTGCTTCGCTGCCAGGGCGGGATAGACGCCGGCAGGGCTTGCGGTTGGCCGCGATCAGCGGAAATGTGCCGCCATTGTCACGCGAATTCGTAGGTTGCCGGTTTGCCGACCGCTGTGATCAGGCTTGGGGATTATGTCACGATGTGGCGCCGGGGTGGGCGGCGTTGGCTGGCGAACACCACGTCAGATGTCATCTTTTTAATCAGAACCTGGGGTCACGGGTTAATGAGCAAGGGCAGCAAGGGTCAAGGGGTGCAGAACCGGAAGCCCTGACTCTAAACTCCGGGCTGAACTCCCGGCCTGCGGATGAGTCCAACACCCAGATCACATCGCTGACTCCTGAATCTCGTGTTTCCCATTCATGCTTATTATCCGCCAATGATCTGAAAGTTTACTTTCCCATCCGTAAGGGCTTGATGAAACATGTGGTGGGCCATGTCAAGGCGGTAGATGGCGTTTCACTGGAAATCGGCCTGGGCAAAACGTTAGCGTTGGTGGGAGAATCGGGCTGCGGGAAGACGACAGTCGGTAAAGGTATCCTGCAATTGATCCCGCTCTCTGGCGGCAGTGTCCGTTATAACGGGCTCGAATTGGTTGGGTTGGAACGCAAGCGGTTGCGGAAATTACGCTCCGAATTCCAGCTTATATTTCAGGACCCGTATTCATCGCTCAATCCGAGGATGCGCATCGTCGACATTATCGAGGAGGGCATGAATGCCCTGAATGTCGAAGACGACAGCAAAGCGAGCGACGCGGAGCATCAGCCTGATATCGTGAAGAGGCATAAAGTCGATGCCTTGCTGGAAAGTGTCGGGTTGCCGCCAGAAGCAAAATGGCGCTATCCACATGAATTTTCCGGCGGCCAGCGCCAGCGTATCGCCATCGCACGTGCCTTGGCCGTTAACCCCAAGCTGATCGTGTGCGATGAACCTACCAGCGCACTGGACGTATCGGTTCAAGCCCAGATTCTGAACCTGTTGAACGAATTGCAGGACAATCTGGGATTGGCCTATCTATTCATTACTCATAATATTTCCGTAGTGGAATATCTCGCGGATGAAGTGGCGGTCATGTACCTTGGAAGAATTGTAGAACGCGGGAGCGTGGACGAAGTCTTGATCAGTCCCAGGCATCCATATACTCAGGCTCTGATGGCGGCGATTCCTGTGATCGAGCTTGAATCGAAACGTCATATTATCCGACTTCACGGAGACCTTCCTTCACCCGCCAATCCGCCGGCCGGTTGTCACTTTCATCCTCGTTGCCCCCACGTCATGCCAATTTGCCGCGAAGTTTACCCAGCGACAAGCTCATTCAGCCCGACGCATACCGCGCACTGTTATCTTTATCCCCAGGAACTAGACTCAGCAGCGCACCTCGAATCACAAGCATAAGGAAAATCTCATGATGGTCGGTCAGCAAGTGGCGCGGCGTCGCACGTTTGCCATAATTTCTCATCCGGATGCCGGTAAGACGACGCTTACCGAGAAGTTGCTGCTGTTTGCGGGCGCCATTCACATCGCAGGCAGCGTCAAGGCACGGAAGGCGAGTCGCCACGCCACTTCCGACTGGATGGAGATCGAGAAGCAGCGAGGAATTTCGGTAGCCAGTTCAGTGATGCAGATGGAATACCGCGATTGCGTCATCAATCTCCTGGATACGCCCGGCCACCAGGATTTCTCCGAGGACACGTATCGTGTTCTGACCGCCGTTGACGCCGCGCTGATGGTGATTGATGCCGCCAATGGTGTCGAGGCCCAGACACTGCGTCTGCTGGAGGTGTGCCGTGCACGCAAAACACCCATCCTCACTTTCGTGAATAAAATGGATCGCGAAGTACGTGAACCGCTCGATCTTATCAATGAAATCGAGCAAACGCTGGGCATGGCGGCAGTGCCTTTTACCTGGCCGATGGGTATGGGTCGCAGCTTTAAAGGTGTATTCGACTTGGAGCGCGATAGCATGCGCGTTTTTCAGCCTGGATCGGACAGACTGGATGATGGAGACGAAATCATCAAAGGGCTGAATAACCCGGTGCTTGAAGAGCGTTTTGCGGATGGCGCCGCTATTATGCAGCAGGAAATCGAACTGATACGCGGCGCTTCACCCGAATTCAGCCATGAAGCCTTTCTCGCTGGCCGGCAGACCCCGGTATTTTTTGGCTCAGCCATCAACAACTTCGGCGTGCGAGAAGTACTTGACGCGCTGGTTAATCTTGCCCCGCCGCCCGGATCGCGTATGGCCTTGCAGCGGCAGGTGCAACCTGGTGAACCGAGATTTTCAGGGGTGGTGTTCAAGATTCAGGCTAATATGAATCCAGCTCACCGGGATCGCATCGCATTTGTGAGAATTTGCTCGGGCCGGTTCGATCGCGGCATGAACCTCAGGATTGTGCGTAACGGTAAGGATATCCGCACCAACGGCGTGGTGTCGTTTCTTTCCCAGCGGCGCGACTTGCTCGATATCGCCTATCCCGGCGATATCATCGGAATCCCCAACCATGGAACACTGCAGCTGGGGGATACACTGACCGAAGGCGAGCGATTGCAATTCACGGGTTTGCCGTTTTTCGCGCCCGAAATCTTCCAGACGGTCGAGCTCGCCGATCCGATGCGCAGCAAACAGCTCAAATTGGGACTGGCACAGTTGGGCGAGGAGGGTGCGATTCAGGTGTTTCGTCCTCATTGGGGCGGCACCTTGCTGCTGGGCGCGGTAGGCACTTTGCAATTCGAGGTGGTAGCACACCGGCTCAAGCATGAGTATGGCGTCGATGCCAGGCTCGCGCCTGCCAAGTACCAGTTGGCCCGCTGGGTCACCGCGGACGACTCCCGCGAGCTTAAGCGGTTCATCGATACCAACGCGCATCGGATAGCCTATGACGTCGTCGATGCCCCTACTTTCCTGGCTTCATATGGAGCGGAACTGAGCGTAGCCGAGGAAAGCTGGAAGCATGTTCAATTCCATCGAATGCGAGAGCATGCCGGGCTGTTATTCCAGACTCATCTCGACAGGTAAAATGATTTAACCTAAATCCGGTAGTAGCGCCCCCACCCGGAAGGTGAGCGTCAAATAATATGAAATATTGTTACTAATCATAACGCTGATCCATCAAATGAGCGTTCGACTACCGGATTAGGTTTAACGTTTAGTTGACTTCGGCAAGCAGCCTGCTGATCGCTTGCTGTGCCTGATGTAGATAACCGCCGCCAAACAGGTTGAGATGGTTCAGTATGTGATAGAGGTTATAAAGCGTTTTACGCGTTTCATAGCCGGAGTCAAGCGGATAGGCTTCTCGATAAGCGGCATAAAACGTTTGGGAGAAACCGCCGAAAAGTTCGGTCATGGCGATATCCGTCTCGCGATCCCCATAATATACAGCCGGATCGAATAGCACTGGCTGTGCTGTGTCATCAAAGCTGTAGTTGCCGCTCCATAAGTCGCCATGCAACAGTGACGCCACCGGTTGCGGTCCTGGAAAAAAGAAATGAAGCTTCTCCAATATTTGCTCGCCCTGCGCCTGTAGCCTTCCGGTGTAGCCATTAACGCTGGCGAGCTGTAATTGATGGCCCAAGCGGTATCTACGCCAAAATTCAATCCAGTTGGAACAGGATTGATTGATTTGCGGCGTGGCACCGATCGTGTTATCGCGCGTCCACCCGAATTTTCCCGAGGTAATATGATGCATCGCTGCAAGCCCCGAGCCCAGGGCTGCCGCGCTGCCACGAGGCGCCCTGCCCATCTCCAGATATTCCAGTACCAGCCATGCCTCGGATGTATTTCTTCCCCAGCATATCGGGACGGGAACGCGGAGCGTGCGGGTATTGCTGATTTCCCGAAGACCCGCCGCTTCCGCGTCAAACATCGGCAGGCTTTCGGCATTATTCAGTTTGACGAAAAATCGCTGGCCGTTGCCTTCGATCCGATGCGTTTGATTGATACATCCGCCACCAACGGAAGAAATGGTTTCGACGGCGAATGGAATACCGGTGGTGCGACTGATTTGTGCCGAGATTTCAGACCAGGCAGGCATGAGTAGCAGGTGGCCACTTGAAGGGCCACTGTATCAGGATAGACATTTCCTTGCGCGCGCGATGGCGGCGCTTACCTGTGCCGGCGCCGTTCCGCCAATATGGTTGCGGCTGCTGACGGAGCCTTCCAGAGTCAGCACAGCGAAAATGTCATTCGCGATGAGTGGTGAGAATTGTTGCAACTCCGGCAGGGTAAGCGCGCTCAGGTCCCGTCCGCTGTCATCGGCAAAGCGCACTGCCTGCGCGACGGTTTCATGCGCTTCACGAAAAGGCAGCCCTTTTTTCGTCAGGTAATCCGCCAGGTCAGTCGCGGTTGCATAACCGCGCATCGCCGCCTTATACATTGCCTCCCGGTTGACACGAACCCCCGTCAACATGTCGGCGTAGATACGCAACGTGTCAATGAGCGTGTCTACAGTATCGAATAAAGGCTCCTTGTCTTCCTGATTATCCTTATTGTACGCAAGCGGCTGGGCCTTCATCAGGGTAAGCAGTGCAACCAAGTGGCCGTTGACGCGCCCCGTCTTGCCGCGTACCAGCTCCGGTACATCAGGGTTCTTCTTTTGTGGCATGATGGACGAACCGGTGCAGAATCGGTCGGCAAGATCGATGAAGCCGAACGATGGGTTCATCCATAGAATCAGTTCCTCGGATAATCGGGACAGATGTGTCATGATCAGTGCCGCAGCCGCACAGAACTCGATGGCAAAGTCCCGATCGGAAACCGCATCCAGCGAATTTTCGCAAACGCCATCGAACCCCAGTTCTTGCGCAACCCTGTCACGGTCGATCGGATAACTGGTCCCTGCCAGCGCAGCCGCCCCTAACGGCAATCTGTTTACACGCCTTCTGCAGTCGGATAATCGTTCGACATCGCGCTTCAGCATTTCAAAATATGCCATGAGATGGTGGCCGAAGACCACAGGCTGGGCCACCTGCAAATGAGTGAAACCCGGCATCACCGTATCAGTATGCTTTTCCGCGAGGTCCAGCAGCGCTTGCTGCATCGCATGGATGAGGCTGACAATGTCGTCGATTGAAGCGCGCAGATAGAGCCGTATATCAGTAGCCACCTGATCGTTGCGTGATCGCGCCGTATGTAGCCGCTTCCCTGCATCGCCTATGAGGGCAGTCAGGCGTTTCTCGATATTGAGGTGCACATCCTCCAGTTCCAGTAGCCAGACAAATTCGCCACTGCGGATTTCTTCCCGGATCTGGTCCAAGCCAAGTTGGATAGCCGCCAGGTCATCCGCGCCAATAATGTCCGTCGCCGCGAGCATACGGGCGTGAGCAAGAGATCCCTGGATATCGTATTCCGCCAGCCGCCGGTCGAAGCTCACCGAAGCGGTGTAGCGCTGCACCAACTGGGAAACTGGCTCGCTAAATCGGCCCGACCATGTGTTTATTTTTTTTTCAACCGGTGCGCTGATCTTTTTTGAGGCTGCCATTTGTTTCGCTCATCAGAATGGAAGGGCAAAGAAATACACAACCTTTCCAAGCCGTTCTTCGTTATCGTGTTAAAAAACGATGAGTATAAATCAAAAGATGTCTCTGAGGCCCTTCTATAGCCATGCGTTATAGCCAAGTAGATGGAAGTCTGTGATCTTCGGTATCCGTAAACAGGTCAGCAGGAAGTATTTCTTGTGGTGGTAAAAAGAATTATTCAGGCTCAGAACTCAAGCGGATCTATGTCCAATGTCCATCGCACTTTATAGCTGGGAAGTGCGTCAAGTTTTATCCGCCATCCGGCAAGGAATTCCTGCAATTTTTTACGCGACCTGCATTGTACTAACAGATAGCCGCGTTCCATTCCCTTCAGGCGTGCCATTGGCGCCGGAACCGGGTCGAATACCTCGACCTGCTTTGGCGCCTTGGCTAGTGCTGCCGCGCTAGCGAGAAAATCCAGCGCGGCAGCGATCCTGGGCGCTTCGGCGCGCAATAAAACCTGGTAGACGAATGGCGGGAACCCCGCCGTCCTTCTTTCCTCCAGCAGCGCTTGCGCGAGCAGATCGTAATTATGCTGCCGTAATGCTTGGTACAGCGGATGGTCCGGAAACTCGGTTTGAATCAGTACTTCTCCTGGAATATCGGCACGTCCGGCTCGGCCCGCGACCTGCATTAATTGCGCGAACAGGCGTTCCGAGGCCCGGAAATCCGTACTGAATAGCGAGGCATCGGAATTCAGGGTGACCACTAGCGATAAATTTGGAAAATCATGCCCTTTCGCGAGAATTTGGGTCCCAACCAGGATGTCGACGCGGTGCTCCTGAATGTCTTTCAGCATTCGCCCCCAGGCATCTTTTCGGCTTGTGCTGTCGCGATCTATACGCATGATCCGAGCGTCGGGAAAACGTTGGCCTAACGCGTCCTCCACCCGCTGGGTGCCGTGCCCGAAGGGGGCAATGTCCTGATCCCCGCATTCGTGACAGACGCCGGGAAATCGCTCCTGATGACCGCAATGGTGACAACGCAATTTTTTCTCGCGCAGGTGCACGACCAGGCGGCTGGCGCAGCGGTGACAGACCGCCGTCCATCCGCATGATTTGCATAGCAGTACCGGCGCATAGCCGCGCCGGTTTATGAAAACAAGGCTTTGCTGGTTTAACGCCAGGCATTTCTCGAGCGCGGCGATCACGGGCTCGGAAAAGCTTTCTTTGGTTTTTACAGCTCGGGTGTCTATACAGCGGACCATTGGCAGGACGGCGTTCTTTACTGCGCGCGACGGTAGCGCTAGCCTGAGATAGCGGCCAGACATGGCATTGTAATAACTTTCGAGCGACGGAGTGGCGGAGCCAAGTATTACCGGCACACCGGCATACTTGGCACGAAAGATGGCCACGTCGCGCGCGGAATAGCGTAAGCCATCCTGTTGCTTGAATGAGGCGTCCTGTTCCTCATCCACTATCAGCAGCCCAAGCTTTGGCAATGGCGTGAATACTGCCAAGCGAGTGCCCAATATTATTTCTGCATCGCCCTGTTGCGCTTGCAGCCAGGCGGTCGCGCGTTCGGAAGGGCTGAGTCCGCTATGGAGACTCACCAGCCTCACTGCGGGAAAGCGCGCACGGAAGACAGCCTCCAGCTGTGGCGTCAGATTGATTTCAGGAACAAGCACCAGCGTTTGCCTCGCTTGTCGCAACAGCAGCGAAATCAGTCGCAGGTATACCTCTGTTTTCCCGCTGCCGGTAACCCCATGCAGCAGCCATGTATTGAACGTATTTATTTTTGGAGCAATCACATCAATGGCGTTTTGCTGCGCAAGGTTAAGGACGGGCATCGGCGCAGTATTGGTAACGGAAGCTGAAGCTTCGAAAGGAATAATGGGTATTTCTTCAACCCACCGGAGCGCCACCAGTTCCTTCAGCGCCTTGGGAGCCCGCTGGGAAAATTGCTTTGCCTCACTGCCGGTCATCACACCCGATTCTCTCAGTTTTGCTAAAAGTCTTCGTTTGACGATACTGCGGGCCGGAATCGCTGAGGGGTCAGCGGCGCGCCCCGCTGTGGTGAGGCAATAGTGAAATGCAGATGGAAAATTTTGCGTAAAAGGTTTATTGCTGCGCAACCGGGTCGGCAGTCCATTCATGACCACCTCCCCCAGAGGATGATGATAGTACTCGCTACAGAAATGAAATAGATCGAGCAATGCCAGGGGCAGAGAGGGAATATCCCGGAATATATGGGTAATATGCTTGAGCTTGACGGGGTCCACAGAAGAGTGAGTAGTCACTTCCATAATCAACCCTGTCTTCGTATTTCTTCCGAAGGGAACGCTCACGCGCCTGCCGATATCTTGCGCCGTTATCTCGGTATCCGGTGCAAGATAATCGAACAGAATATTCAGGGGAACATCAAGCGCGACGCGTACGATGGGCATGCGGGTAAGAGTGTATTGAAAACGAGTTTGAGTTTATTGGCGTGCAAGAATCGTGGAAATACAGCATGCCAGGTTCTTGCTGATTCGGCGCAACGGCAGCTTGAACATTGAGCAGAGATCCGTCCGGCCCGCTTGATAAATAAACCTTTACGCGCATTCAATGTTGTTCTGCTCGTTTCTCGTCCATGGGGTTTTAGCAGCCTGTTTGGGCAAACTACAGAGGTCAAGAGGGGGCCAAAAAAATTGTAATCGCTGCGCGCACATCCAAACAAAGCATACCGTACTTGGAACAATTCAAGGCGGATATGATCCGTGGCATGAAAAGCGGTCATTCAAGGCTCATCCATGCCTAGCTATTACTTAAAATGTCGCATTTTTTACAGTTATTTGCGTAAAATTCGAGAATAAGTTACAAGTTATTGATATAAAATATATATAAATGCTGGCACGGGATATGCTTGCGGAAATAACAATGCACAGCCGTAGCAGAAGCTGAGCCGATGCTACTTATGCAGTTTTGCGGTAACAGACTGAATTCAAAATTTTACTTTTTTTAAGCTTCAAATAAAGATCAGCATGAGCGAAGAATGTATGTAAACCCCGACAAATTTGGCATGGAAATTGCTATACAAGATGCTCTATTGTAGTCCCGACAAACTGCTTGACTTAGGGCATCTTCGGGGATAGTCTTTATAGGGTTATGGGTATGTAACGTATTGGTAACACCGTATTCAGAAACGCAGGGATAGAGAAACAGATGAAACAAGTTGGACCGTATCGAGCAACACCCGCAGCATAAGCAACACCGGAAGTATCGAGCAACACCGGAAGTATCGAGCAACACCCGAAGTATCGAGTAGTAAACCAGACATAACGAGCAACACCAGATTGAAGGAAAGAAGGACGGCAACAAATTATCGAAGTTTCTACCGGCGTAGAGTAGTTCAGGAACAGAGGCAAGTTCAGGAACGGAAGGGGCAGGACAAGCCGGTAGAGCGCGCAGCACATGATCAACGCAACAGGAGGAAACAACATGGCAACAACACTAGGAACGTCGGGTCACGCCAAGGCAAGTGGTCGCGACTACGACATGTCGGAGTGGTATGACTCGAGGTGGTACAAATTCGG
>NZ_FRBV01000020.1 GCF_900142705.1 Nitrosospira sp. Nsp11 | reverse complement strand
GGATACATGAGCAAGCGGCAATTGCTTGATATTCAGCGTAACTATGAAGAGCAGCGTTTCCAGATACAAACTACCGCTCAGCAAGCGCGCATCGACGCAATGAAGGGCGACCCCAATTATGACCCGGTCGCCTTGCAGAAGCTGCTGGATCAAATGGCGGAGATTCAGTTCAAACACGCGCTCGACGTGGAAAAGATCAATTCCGCCATGCAGCTCGACGTCAAGGAAAAGTGGGACGGCATCCTTTTCCCCATCAAGGATGCATTCGACCGCACCATCAACGGGATGATTCAAGGTACTTTGACATGGCAAAAGGCGCTGCTGAATATTGGTGACAACGTCGCGGCTTCGTTCGTCAAGTCAGGGATCAACATGGCGACAGCCTGGGCGGCCGCTGAACTCCGGAAGACGGCAGCAACCCAGACAGGTACCATGATGCGGGCACTCTTCGAAAAGATGGGCTTGCTTTCTACGGTAGCCGCACAGGGAGCGGCGTCAGCAGCAACCGTTACGATTAAAACGGGGGAGGCTATTGCGGTAGTTGGCGCGAATGCGGCAGAAGGTGCGTCAGGTGCGGCTGCTGCGGTCGCTGATATTCCAATTGTAGGTCCTGCCCTGGCGGCGCTAGCCTTCGCTGGGACTATGGCAATGATATTGGGCGCCAAGGGTCAGATAGCCTCGGCCGAAGGCGGCTATGACATTCCCGCCGGTATAAATCCAGTCACTCAACTGCATGAGCGCGAAATGGTGCTACCTGCCGAGCACGCGGATGCAATTAGAAATATGACCGGCGGCGGTGGAACCATAAATATTCATACCACAGGCGGCGATTTCATTCATAAAAATGACCTGGCCAAGCTATTGACGCAGCTAAATCGAAATTTTGCATGGAAGCGATAAGCCCCTCTGAAGCCCCTTCTAAGCCCCTTTCAAGCGGTTCGGTTAGTCGGTGAGTGCGTAAACCCCGACAGCTTGCAGCGATAGTTTCCTTTCGCGTGGCAGGTAAACAAACCCTCAGCTCCAAAGGCTGGGGGTTTTTAATATGAGGGAAGGTGGGCATAAAAAGTCCCCGGCTTTTCCCTTGGACACCGTGCGCTTCCCTCTTTTTTCACATCCGCAAAATGAAAAATCAGAAATAAGCTCGGCAGGTTGGTATAACTTGCCCTTGTTTTAGCTACAATATCGGTTAAAAACCAATGCAGATAAACAATTTGTTACGCCTGAATTAAATATAAGGAAATGACGTGAGCAATAACTTTGAAGACATAAAGATAGTATCTTTGAACGACAAATTGTCGGTAAGCGCCGACCCTAAATCCGAGCAGCTTATGTATATAGTCTTCGACTTGTCTTCACCTGCGCCCGGAAAATGGGCCGACTATTTTAATAGTCGGTGGTCATCTAAAATGTACGGATTCGATAGAACTGCTAACGTTTCCGGAGAACGTTTAAAAATTCGCTGCACACCTGATGAACTGAAAAAAGAGCTTTTGGCAGCTCTTAAGCATGCAATTACCCAGGCGAATTCCTACTATCATGAAATGCTCGATTCGCACCAGAAGGCGAGTGAGGCTCAAGCCGCTAAAGTGGAAAGGCAAAAGGCGCAGTTGGCAGAGCTGAAGAAAAACCTTACATTTGATTGATTAACATCAATCCCATGGATTGATGGGGGCATAAGTGGGGGCATATTTATTAGGAAGTTTTTCAGACCCTTTATTCATGCGGTATCACAGCCTTATTCGATTGTCCTCGTCTCCACCAATAAGATGTTCCACCAGTTCCATGAAGTCCTAGAAGCCCGCGTCCAGCGGGCTTTTTCATTGGTTATATGTTTTATCCCGTCCAAGCTAGTTCTATTGAATTCCGCGCCTAAAGGGGGAATAATTTAATAATAAATAATCCCAATTCAGAATCAATGCCCCCAGTCAGGTTTTTGTCATGAAATGATGTGGCGGTGCGCAAGGCCAAGCCCTACAAGATAGCGGACGGTGGGGGCATGTACCTTGAAGTGATGCCGAACGGTTTGGCTGATGTGGAGATGTTCTACATGACGCTTCCATTGCTTTCAACGAGATGTGTTGCGTCATTTCAGACATCCGGAAGAAAGATGGTGTTGAGAGCCACGTTTGGAAAACTCCAAGCCCATAGATTCGGCGATGCCTATAGACTTGCGCGCCCAGATAAAAGCAGAAACCGAGGAGAGGGCGGGAGAGCTGGAGTTGCTGCGTGAGTCCGATTGATTGTGGGAGGCCAGATGCCCACGCAGCAAAGCGTATGTTCGTTATAGAGTGTGAGAATCATCGCGACGCGTTTCGGTTTTTCGGCTGATTGTCTGTCCGAAGAAATAGCCAAGCAGTACAAGAAACGAGTTTTCGATGATATTTGTAGTCGGCACCCCGGCGAACATTGCTATTAAAAGCGCCAATCCGATTAAAACAAGAAGTAATGCTCCAACAACAGAAGCAATTGACTCTCGTTGAAGCAATTCTTTCCAGATTGCCGCCCTTTCTTTAAAAACTTGAATTTGCCATTCTGCTTTAATCTGCTCCCCTGTTTTTACCGCAGCCTGCTTTTGAGCACTATCTATATCGTGCGCCGTTTGGCTTAATATTTGGATCTTCTTCTCGCTTTCATCTATTTCTCCAAGGAGCTTTGTCTTCTCAGACGAGTCCACTACGTATTTTTCTACTATCTTGAGCGTCCCTATCTTTTCTGCTTGTAATTTCTTGATTCGTTGAATTATAAGTGCTTTTCTTGCGAGAAGTGCAGTCCCTGCATCTGCCACGATACCTTTCGCTTCATCCTCTACAAATCTTCCATCTGAAGTTCGATTAAGTCGAACAGTTCCAAAGGATTTTTTATCTCTTAGCGCATTATCGATTTCAGCGAGGCTTTTTTCCAATTCTTCAAGCGACTGTTTCTCTATAACGCTCTTGGACAGGTTCCTTTTCTCAAGTTCGCTTTCAAAGTGTTTACTCACTGCATCTGCGAAGCTTGTAATCGTATTGAAGCTATCTATTAGCCATCCTCCTGTTCCCATTACCGTCTCCAAATTATCTCGTTATTATGATTAAGTACATGAGCAGACCGTTTTCCTATCCGATGTGTCGACCTGGAACATCCACGTTATAAACATAGCTGATAGTTGTAGCTTTTTCCTAAAGAAAGTCGCTTGCGAATTGCCCTGATTATCCGATTAATTTAGTCTACTATTACATGTGCAGTTTGAGAAATTGGTTGTGATTGGAACGGTTATAGTAGGCTCGACTGAATAATTTTATGATGATTCATAATGAATGAAAACTTTTGATTTCTACGATCGAGGCTCCGATCGTCCCTGGATTAACCCGATGCTCACCAACACGGTGATAGTCGGGCATACAACGGCCACCAGTACCAAATTATGGATGCGCGCCTACCAGCCGAACAGCTATCGTATGCTGCTATGCCCCGAACCCATATTGAATCATGGAGAGGTTGCCACCGATTGGAACCCGCAAACGAAGATTGAAAACGGAAAAGAGATTTTTTTCCTTGAGAATGCGAATAATGGCGATACACGCGGGATTGCGAATGCCTTGCTCACAGATCAGGCGGACTTGGCGTTTGAGCACGACATCACGAAAGTCTGGGAAGTCGATGGTCTGCAACCTGGTCAGCGCTATTATTACGCGGCCTTTGCCCTGAACCTGAAGACAAGAAAAACCCCGTGGGAAATCGCCCCGGATAATAAAGTCAATCGTTTTAAAACACAGAGCGGCTCGCAGGATTCCATGACTTTTGGCCTCTTCAGTTGCCATATGCCATACAGGAAAAATTCGTTCGACCTCGTGAATATTCACATGTGGGATCGGTTCGGCGGCGAACTTGATCAACGCAGCGGCGAATTTATCCTGGGCGTCGGAGATCAAGTCTACGTTGATGGGAATTCCAATGTCAGCATATGGGAGTGGCTGAAAAAAATCCGCAAAGAATTCATGCGAGAAGTAAAGCCGGAAGATCGTGTCGAGGTGATGCGCTCGTGGTACCGGGATATTTACCGGGGTTATTGGGGTCATCGACAACTACGCAATGTATTCTCGCGCTTTCCGGTTTATATGATGTGGGATGATCATGAGATTCTGGATGGCTGGGGCTCTTACAATGCCAAGGAAAGGCGGAATCTCCTCGACTCCTGGTGGGACTGGGGTGACGATAGCGAGAAACTCCTGCTCCTCAACCAGATGTATGAGGCCGCCAAGCTTACTTATTACGAATATGGCCATTCGCACAATCCTGACACATCAACGGATCAATTCGACTATCCTTTCACTTGGGGCACGGCGGCGTTTTATGTTCTCGACATGCGTGGACAGCGCGACTATACCCGTACAACCGACGATAAAATTCTGGGCAAGGCCCAGATGCAGCGCTTCAAGGATTGGCTTGAGTCCGATGCCGTCAAGAACGCAGAGTCGATTTTTGTGGTTTCGCCAGTACCCGTCGTGCACGCAAAGAGCTTCGTCGTCAATTATCTCGATGTTCTCAGAGTGGCTGACGATATGCGCGATGAGTGGGAGCACGAGAGTAACTGGGTGGAGCGCGATGTCCTGCTGGATGCCGCCTTCGCCGCAGCGAAGGATAACGGAAAATCACTTTATTTTCTGAGCGGTGATGTGCATATCGGCGCGGCGTTCCGCATGACTCATAAGAAGTATCCGGATGCCACCGTTTATCAGTTGACATCGAGCGCCATAACCTACGATCTGCCATGGGCAAAAGCTTCCGCATTGGCATTGGTTGTCAACGATCATGGTCTATTGCAGAGAGATAAGGACAATAGCCAACCTAATGTTGCGTTCCAGTTGCTCATGGAGCCTTGCAAGACCAACAATTTCGCGATTATTAATGTTCAGCGCAATGATCAAGGCAAGACTGCAGTGAATTGGGATCTTTACGGTTCCGCGGAGCAGCGCGCGACCGTCACCAAGTTGGAGCGACTGGTGTTGATTTGATCCAGCTTGTAACGCAGCGCAAAAAGTAGGATAAACCTTAATATGTAAGGCAAGGTAGTGAAAAAATTTATTGAGATGGACGCTGTTGGCCTGGCCCGCAAGCCTTAAAAAACGACATTTCAATGAGATCGGCTTTGGCTCTGCGCGGGAGGCTACGCGCAACCAGATCAAATGTTGCCTTCCAGTGGCTGTTGAAGGTGATCTTCATCCCGTCAAAAAAGGGGCGCAGAAGCGGCCCGCGCACACAGCATGTACTGGCGGTCGAAAACATCCTCATTATTCCAGCGGCAAGAAAAAAGGCGCAGGCAACACCAAAAACGGCAATGCCTACCTGGTGTGGGCTTTTATTGGCTTTCATTGAAGCAGCCAACTTTGCCCGGCGTTTCAGCACTGCTTGATCCACATGGGTGACAGGCACGACTCGATCGTAGCCAATACTAAGGAAACGGGTTCGACTGGAAACAACAAACAGGTCTGCAAAAAGAAAAAAAATAGCAGTCAGAAAAACAGCAGGGGAAATTTGGTTTCGCCCTTGATTCAGAACCGGCTAATGGGTGACCCCATAGATTCCCGTAAGACTCTACCAGAAGCCCTGCAATCGATTTAAATGGAGGGGCGGCTTTCCGTCTATTGACGAGGTAGATATAAATCAGCTTGAATGCTAAGCAAATTTAGAAAACGCTACCCTCCAAGAGGTATCAGGGCGAGGGCAGAGCATCCAGATCGGTCCATGTAACATGGAGTTCGTAATCACCAGCCGAAGCCTCGGGATGATCTTTTTGAAGCAACTGCATTGCTGTGGTACGTATTTCTTCATCATCAGATACTGCCTGAAGGATAACCGGGCCAATACTAGGTTTGGTTCCGTCCTTCGATTTCAGTGAATATTCTAATTGGCGCATGTGTTTCTCCGTTGGTTAGGATCTCCGCTGATTGATTATCCGGGTACAAAGGAAAATATCAACATGAATCACGGGGCGGCAAGGTGGAAAGGCGCATAATCCGTTGCTTCCAGCGCCTAAGCTGCTTGGCGTAAGAAACTTACCGGGCGTGGAAAGAAAACAAATAAGTATCCAGATCTTGCGTTACTGAAGCTCATCTTAAGTGTGTTAGCATCTGACAGATAATGTCGGAACTTTTAACTCTGACGCGGGGTGACGGACCAAAACAATACTACTCGGGATAGGTTCTGGGTATAGATGGTTGGCGAAAGCGATGTAAAGCGATTCAACCAGCGACTACGCAAAGTGCTGGAATTTAGAATCCTTTAAGGTATCCTTCGGGGTGCCGTGAGCTGCATCAAGCAACTGCTAGTTGTTGCACTTATTTGAATCCGCGCCATATTAATGATTTTTAAAGAGGATGGAATGTAATGAGTTTCAAATATATTGTATTTATTATTACCCTTAGTGCCACGTTGATTAGTTGTGGTGGCGGAGTTCCCGAAGTAAATTCAACGAATTGTTCTGGCGTAGGAATGCAGTCGGTACTTACAACTTTCGACAGTGAAGCTGAGCGGCAAGCATTTATTGATAAATGCCAATCTTTTGCAGGAAAATAAAGCTCGGGACATGCTCCCAACTTGAGTGCGTTGTCATCACCGGAACAGATCGCCACTCTTGGGCACGTTATTTCTGGTCAGCCGCAATGGCGTAAACTTCCCACTCCGATCCGGCAGTAACCCGTGCTGCCATGCCTTCCAGCATGTGCGCAGCGGGTGGACGTATGAGCAACAAGTAAAGCGGATGGGCAAGGTGCTCTGCACTGGCCACGTTCCTTCTTTGGTGTGACGGTATTACATTCTTACAAAGCGCACGGCTCATTTAAGAATACTAAAGTAGTCACGGACTAAATATTGCTGCGATCCGGTATAGAAGTAGTCTGGATTAGCTCGGGCTTGAGTTTAAGTGAGCGCGCACGCCGCAACAGTGCCGGCAGGTCTACCCAGCAAAGGATGCATTACCGCTGAAGTCGCGCCTACAACAGGTGCTAGTGGCGGCAACGGAAAGTTCCGAAACGAGCAGCAGCAATATGTAACCACGCGTAAGAATTCGCCGGATCCTGTCAATTGACGCTCAAACATGGCGCCTGTATATTAATCTGGAAATGTGATGCGGATGAATTTGACATTCAGAGGCCTTGTTTGAGAAGCGGGACCAACCGCATCCAGGATCAGTTTAGTATGGAATTCCCGATGAAAGTAAAGCCTGACTAACTTCAGGAACGCAGAGCCTTTTCTTAACTTCAGCTATTTTTTTGCCCTGTCTCTTTATTGACCTCAGCGCCGTGGTGCGGAATATACATATATTCTTTCGGCCAGTTCGATCACTATGGATAGAGAGTAGCGCCGCTTGAGTGGATATCGGTTGAGCATAATCAGGGATTCAAATGAATGATGCATGGGCAGCGTTGAAGGCGGATACATTTCGGCAGTACGGAGAATTTAGCTGGCGTTGCCTTCTCAACGGTGTTGTAAGCAGACGGGCTTTTCGGGTGGTTGTTACAATGCGGCTATGCCAGATGGCTTATTCTTCTCGCGGATCACTTCGAGTTTTTCTGCTGTTTTTCAGGATGCTTCATCAATTAAGCACGCAGTTGGCGGGACTGGATCTTTCGTGGAGAACGGATATACAACCTGGTTTGGCGATTACGCACGGTTGGGGTTTAGTCATTAGTCCAAATGCGCGCATCGGAAAGAACGTTACGTTGTTTCACGGTATCACCCTTGGCGCGCGCCACCGTATTGCGCCAGATGGAGAACGACTGGTTGAATATCCGGTATTAGAGGACGAAGTTTGGATTGGCCCGCACGCTATCGTTGTAGGCGGCGTGACAATTGGTCGCGGCAGTCGAATTGCCGGGGGCGCATTTGTTACCGAAAGCGTGCCACCGCGCTCAATTGTCAGTGGTAACCCCGCCGTTATTATAAAAAGCGATTGCGTTCCTGATGTAAGTTTTCCTGCGCCGGTTTGATGTAGTGTCCGCCATTCTGATAGAAGAATTAGAAACAGCTCTGGGCCATTCGACGTCCTGCAAAGGCGGCCGCCTGGCTCATTCAAGAATGCCGAAGTAGTGACGGACTAAATATTGCTTCGATCCGGTACAGAAGCAGCCTGGATTAGCTCGGTTTTGAGTTCTAATGAGCGCGTGCGCCACAACACTGCCAGCAGACTACCCAGCAAAGAATGCATTACCGCTGAAATAGCACCGACAACAGGCGCCAGCGGCAGCAACGGGAAGGCCTGCTTGGCCAGCACAATGGCAAGCCCGGAGTTTTGCATGCCGACCTCAATGGAAATTGTGCGGGCGGTCTGGCGCTCGCAGCCCAGCATCCAGGCGAAATTGTAGCCAAGCAGGAAACCTCCTCCATGTAGCAGCGCAACGGCGAGAATCAGTTCGAGGCCATGGCTCAGTATGGCTTCTGCATTGGCGGCAAACACCACGGCACAGATGAAGCACACCCCTATCACCGACAGCAGCGGCGCCATCGGCATCACGCGCATGACCAGGCGCGGAATGTAGCGGTTGAGCAGGATGCCCAGCACGACGGGGATAATCACGACTTGCAGGGTCTGCGTGAACAATAGCCAGGTATCCACGGGGACCATGGTTCCCGCAAGGAATCTGGTCAGCAACGGTGTGAGGACGATAGCAGCCAAAGTGGAGCAGACTGTCATTACCACTGAAAGCGCTACATCCGCATCTGCGATATAGCTCACCAGGTTTGAAGCCGTACCGCCGGGGCAGCAGCCCACCAGGATCAGGCCTACGGCAAAGTGCGGCGGCAGGTTCAGCACATTAGCCACGCCCCAGGCCAACAAAGGCATGATCGTATACTGGCCCACAAAACCGATCGCCACCGCCCTCGGCATGCGGGCGATTCTGCGGAAATCCTCAAGGGTCAGTGTCAGCCCCATACACAGCATGATGAAGGCAAGGACCAGGACCATTACGGAGCCCTGATTCATAGCCACCAACCACGCCGGCCAGCACAGGGCGATTGCCCCCGAGAGAATCATCCAGACCGGGAATAGAAGGGTCAGTTTCTGGAGCATGGCGGTGGGGGAAAAGCCTCAGCCTTTGGTCGGAGCAGACCGTGAGAACAGGATTGTGTAATGCTGCGCGTGGCGGCTGATCAGCCGGGTGCAGTTCAAACCCGCTGCTCCAGCCATCTCCTGCAAGGTTGAAAGGCATTCAGGGTAATCGTGGTCATGGACATGGGTACAGGCTTCCTCCAGTTGATCCTGTGGCACGTGCGTCCATTTCTCGCGCATGAATTTCAGATAGCCGTCCAGATAGCTTTCCCGGTCCTGATTTTCCTCCCGCACGACATCCACCAGGATCAGCCAGCCGTTTTCCGAAAGGCAGCGCCCCGCAGCGCGGAAAAAACGTGCTTTCTCATCGGGCATCAGGTGATGAATCGCAAATCCCGTGAAGAGGATATCCCAGGTTTTCCCCGTCGACTCTACTGCTTCCAGAAGGTCTCCATGGGTCAAAATGACCTGGCCGGTCAATTCCGCAAGGTACTCGCGCGCCTCTGCCAGCGCCGCTTCGGACAAGTCCACCCCTTCATACAACGCGGGGGGCGATCGCTTCAGGCAGGGCGTCAGGTAGCGTGCATTGCCGCAGCCCAGATCCAGCAGACGATAATGTTCCTTATCGTTTCGCAGCTCCAGTAGATCCCTGATCCCGCTATATATCTCATGGTGAAACATATAGTTGTGTTCGGTGAGCAAGTCATAAAGCGACCAGGAGCGTGTGAAGATGGTGGTGGGTTCGGCAGAAGTCATGAGCTGGCGGTTAGTAATCTGGATCGCACTTTACAATATACCGAGGCTCAAAGGTACCCTTATTGCCATACCGATCAGCGTTGAGCTCCGGCATCAAGCGATTTTGAAATTATCGATGAGCGAATTTCAGGCTTCCTTGACGCGTTGGCCGGAATGACCTACAAAACATAGTAGAGCAAGGGAATGCGGCATCGAAATCTAATATTTTTTTCCTGCCGGATAAATGAATAACGGCTGTTCTTGATAAAAATGAGGCAAAAAATATGCTGGAGCACATCTACTACCATATTGGCATAGTCGCTCGTGATTATCATGAAGCCGCCGAGCACTACTCGAAGGTGCTGGACGTAAAATTTACCGAACCCGCAGAGAGTGTCGTGTATATCGAAAATCCAGAAACACAACAGGCGGAAACCATAAAACTGACCGCGATGTACTCCCGAAACCGCCCGCCCTATCTGGAACTGCTCCACGCCACCGGTAATGGAATATTTTCGGAAAAGAACGCAGGGCAAATTCTCTACTTCGGCATCTGGGAATCAGATATAGAAGGCAAAATAGAAGAATTAAAGCAGCAAGGTATCGGCATTGAAGCAATTCTGCGCTCGGAGCCCGGCAAGCGTGCTCACGCGATTATTACCGCACCAGACAAAATGGGTGTGCGTATCGAATACGTAAGCACGTTATTGCGACCTGTTACCGAAGCGTGGGTGCTCACCGGCAAGCACCCGGGTCGCCAGCATTAACATCAGACAGAGTCGCTCACCAATAAGGTTTGCGGGAAACCTCTGAGCAAGCTTGCGATTTCCCCCATCATCACGTCGGCATGCGCTTTTTCCCTAAAAGTGCAATACTTTCCAGATGGTCACCGCAACATTCCGGTTCTACGAGGAACTGAACGATTTTCTCGCGCCAGAACGGCGCAAGCGCGAATTTGCTTGCCCTTGCGCCCGAGCGGCGACGACCAAGCACATGATAGAAGCGCTGGGCGTGCCCCATACCGAGGTCGAATTGGTGCTGGTCAATGGAGAATCGGTAGGTTTCGAGCGGTTATTGAAAGATGGCGACCAGGTCGCGGTTTTTCCCAGGTTCGAGATGCTCGACATCACCCCCATGTTGCGAGTGCGCGAGAAACCCTTACGCATGACGCACTTTATTGCAGACGCCCACATGGGCGGGCTCGCCCGCTTACTGCGCATGGCAGGCTTCAATACGCTTTACGATAACAATTTCCAGGATAGCAAAATAGAGGCTATCGTCGCGCGCGACGGACGCATTCTGCTTACGCGTGACCGCGAACTGCTCAAGCGCCGCACCATAACCCATGGGTGTTACGTGCACGCATTAAAACCAGCGCAGCAGTTGCGCGAAATATTCGGCCGGCTGGATCTCGCGCGAAGCGTACGGCCGTTTACGCTATGCCTGGAATGCAATACGGCATTGCATTCCATTGACAAAACAGAAGTGCTGATGCGTATTCCACCCTTTATACGCGAGCATTTCAATTACTTCAGTACTTGCGATACTTGCCAGCGTATTTTCTGGAAAGGTTCGCACTGGCAGCGCATGCTTGCCCTATTGGATGAGTGCATGGCGGGCAGCCAATCCTCCTGAACAATTTACATAGGCGATTTTTGAAAATCGAGCTGTCCGCCTGATCGAATAAAAAGCTTCTTGTCGCGTAACATTACACCGATGTTCGTCGTGTTCCCCATTCGAATTTATCGATGGATGTGGTAGCATTGCATCGCCGAGGTCGGTACACAACGATAAGTTGTATTTCGTTGTTCCGCCCCAGGTTACTTAGAAATTCCGGGTCGTTAGCTCAGCTGGTAGAGCAGCGGACTCTTAATCCGTAGGTCGAGCGTTCGAGCCGCTCACGACCCACCAATAATCAAAGGATTAGCTTAAACGCTAGTCCTTTGTTATTTTTCAGGGTAACGTCAGGGTAACTTTGCAAGAAATTCTTGATATAAAATGGCACGGGATCATTACGACGCTAGCTTATTAGTGACCTCGAAAACGGACTGCTTTGCCGACGGATATTGACTAAGCGATTACATACTAACAAATTGCCATACTTTATTTTATGTTGGCTCGATCAATGATTAACCGTAAGTTGGCAAACAGCTAAAAATCGTTCTATCCTCATCAGGGCGCCAACACAACAAGTCCTATCCAACGTTGCATTACAGCGATTTTCTGACTTGTCGTACTTCCGCCTATTGTGGCATATTGGGGTCGGTTTTAAGGGGATCGAAGCTTCATTCGATAGACTGGCAAAATTTCTTCTCGACATAACTTGCCCGTCAGCCGCTTAAGCTGTCACTGGCTAATACTCTTGATCAGATCCGTTCATTACCACACGGAGGATTCCCATGGGCAAGGTGCGCGTAAGAGGTTTTGCAGTGTCCACCGACGGCTTCGGCGCCGGCCCAGACCAAAGTTTGGAACATCCGTTGGGCAAGGGAGGCCGGAAGTTGCATAACTGGTTCTACCCGACCCGGACGTTCCGATCGATGTTGGGAAAGGACGACGGGATTGATGATCGCTTCGCCCGCGCCACGGCGGAAGGCTTCGGCGCATTCATCCTCGGCCGCAACATGTTCGGACCGGCAGGCGACGATTGGGGCGGACCCGACTGGAAAGGCTGGTGGGGCAACAATCCCCCGTATCACGCGCCGACCTTTATCCTCACCCATCACGCCCGAGCGCCCATCGTGATGGAGGGCGGGACGACTTTCTATTTCGTCACCGACGGGATCGAGTCGGCGCTCGCTCAGGCCAAAGCGGCCGCGGGCGACCTGGACGTGAAGATCGGCGGCGGCGTTTCGACAGTCCGCCAGTACCTACTCGCAGGCGCAATCGACGAGATGCATCTGGCAATGTCGCCGACCTTCCTGGGCCGTGGTGAATCCCTGTTCACAGGCATTGATCTACCAGGTCTTGGATATCGGGTGACAGAGGTGGTCCCAACGGAGCTGGCGACCCACCTCGTGCTAACGCGCTGATCCGCATCATCGCACGCCTCCACTTAAAGAGCTGCGCTCTCGCACGCGCGTATCAGTTCAGCTAGCCGACGATGGCGCCGACCAGGTTTAATTCGCGCCTCAGCCACTAGTGCCTCTTCACATAGGTTTTGGCGGATTAAGTGGGACTGGCTGCCCAGTCCGCGCTAGACGCAGTTAAAGAACTGAAATAAAAATATTGATTTCGGGGGCGAGCATTGCCGGTCCCGCGCTTGCTTTCTGCCGTAGTCGCGCCGTCGTTCGAGAGCCGCACCGAAGCGATCAAGGTGCGCCTCCGACTGCCATTTTGCTCTCCTGAGCCATGGGCCCGATAGAAACGCGCGTTTCTGGGGAAATTCCTGGTTTCAAAGGACAACAAACCGGCAGACAATATAGCCAGGTGGATGCTTGATGGGAAATCGGTTGCTGCCGACAAGGAAAAAATCCTTGCCTGGATTTCGACCTTAGGGCTTAAATTGCCGCTCCGTACTCCCGAAGTTACGGTGGCCCTAGCATCAAATCACGCCGGGCGGGATGGTTGAAAAGGCGGACAGTGCGAGTCTGCTCATGAAACACCTGGGCCAGCGTTACGTGCAGTACGTCAACCGCACCTACCGGCGCAACGGTACCCTCTGGGAAGGACGCTTTTGCTCCTGCCTTACTCAGACCGAGGATTATTTGCTTGCCTGCTACCTCTACATCGAACTCAACCCGGTGCGCGCCGGTATGGTACGGCATCCTTGCGACTATCGCTGGTCGAGCTATGCGGCGAACGCCGAGGGCAGACCGAATCGTCTCATTCGACCTCACTATCAATATCTCTGCCTGGCGCAAAGTGATACCCAGCGTTGCATAGCCTACCGCGACCTGTTCAAGACGGATCTGGACGCAGACGTGCTTAGCCAGATTCGGGATTCCACCAATGGTAACTTTGTGCTCGGGGCTGAGCGTTTTCAAAAAAAATTGAATCCACACTCAACCAACGTGCCACACGCGGCAAGGCGGGCCGGCCCGCAAGGGCAGTAAAGGAAAAAAAGATCAACTGAGGGTGTTCTAGGCGAGGCGTGGCGAACGTGATCTGTCCCTCTTATGCTTGAGTCGTCAGAGGAAAATCGTGGAAAGCATTTGACCAGACGGATCGTGGCTGCTTCCCAAGCGAATAGAGTGTTGGCGCCGGATAAGAATTGATTAAATTTTGAATCGTTGCCGGTCGACAACTGACGATGAGCGAACCGATAGAAAATAAACTATTAGGATGAAATCGTCTGGTCAGAGCTTAGCCTGCATAGATAATCAGCCCGCATAGATTATCAATATATAGTCGGCAATAACAGCATTTACAGTAGCGGGCGTCCATCACATTAATTTTCAACCGCCAGCAACAAGCATAATTGTAAATAGCATAATCAGCACCGGTTATCACATTTGCAGGTACTATCCGAATTCGCCCACTCGAGATATGCAATCCCCTAATGCAAAGAGAAGTTGAAGTGAAATCCAGGTACGCTGTGGTGGCGGCCGTGCAGCTGCCGAGCGTGAGCGATAGCGAGTTCGAGGCGTCTCTAAGCGAGTTGCGTGAGCTCGCAAGAACACTGGGGTATGAGGTCGTCCGCACGTTCGTGCAGAAGCGCTCAAGTTTCGACGTCACGGGCTATCTTGGTGCCGGCAAGCGGCAGGAGATACGCAGCTTCGTGAACAACGAACCCGCCGAGTTCGAGGAAATAGCCGCTAGCCCTGATAGCCGGGATATCGATGTCATCCTGGTCGACCATGAGATTTCACCATCGCAGGCGCGCAACCTTGAGAAGGAAGTCGGCTGCGAAGTAATGGACCGCACTATGGTCATCCTCGAAATTTTTCATCGCAACGCCCGCTCTCGTGCTGCGCAGGCCCAAGTGGAGATTGCGCGCCTTGGATACATGGCGCCGCGCTTGCGCGAGGCGGCAAAGCTTGCCGGGCCGCAAGGACGGCAGCGCAGCGGCGTCGGCGGCCGGGGGGGTGGTGAATCGCACACTGAGTTGGATCGACGCAAAATCCGTGACCGCATCGCCGAACTTCAACAGGAAATCGCCGCGATGGATGTCGAGCGCAAGACGCAGCGTGTTCGCCGGCAAAAGCGCCAAGGGTTCGCTGGCGTGGCGCTCGTCGGCTATACAAATGCCGGCAAGTCGACCTTGATGCGGGCTCTCACGGGAAGCGAGGTGCTGGTCGCGAATAAGCTCTTCGCTACGCTTGATACCACGGTGCGTGCTCTCTACCCGGAGAGCGTGCCGCGTGTGCTCGTCAGTGATACCGTCGGTTTCATAAAGAATTTACCACACGGGCTTGTCGCCTCGTTCAAATCAACGCTGGACGAAGCGCTGGATGCATCCCTGCTGCTCCACGTCATCGATGCGAGCGACCCCGGGTTTGAGCGCCAGCTTGAGGTCACGGATAGCGTGCTTGAGGAGATCGGTGCGAATGTCGTGCCGCGCATCCGCGTCTTCAACAAGATCGACCATGTCGGCGATGCGGCGGCACAAGCTGAACGCGAAGCCGCCTTGCGGATACAGTACCCGGATTGCGTGGTAATGAGCGCACGCCGCCCCGACGACGTCGCGAAGCTCCGCCAGACGATCATCGCGTTTTTCCAGCAGGATCTGGTTGAGGCCGAGCTTTTTCTTCCCTGGTCGGCACAGCAACTGCGCGGAGGAATATACGCAAGCTGTCAGGTGCTGGAGGAGCACTCGGACAATGAGGGCACCTTCTTTCGGGTTCGCGGCGAGCCCAATGCCATAAAGGACTTGCGCGAGCAATTCAGCCAAGCGAGATAAATTCAGTGCCTTTGATCCCAGCAAGCTGATTCTATGTGCCAAGTGCTGGCGCTGGTCAATATTCGACCGGCAGCAACGCTAGATAAGTATAGAATGGTTCAAGCCAGACTTGAAAACTGCGGTCAACGGCGGCAAAGTAATAACGATTCAGGTAGGAACCGTTAGCTATGGAGCGATTGTTTATCGCTATGTGAGCATCATCAATGCAAGGAGAGCATCATGGCAAAAGGTCAGCAAAGGAAAAACAAAGAAGCAAAGAAACCTAAAAAGAAACCGACACCCGCTATCTGACTCGCTCTTGCGCTGAACAGATCGAGTGGCGGCGAAGAGGGAAAGATATCGCCGATTTTCTGAAGTTTGGTGTATCGAAATTAGCCGGCGGTACTAACCCGGCTTTAAAATGAAAAGTGCTTGAATCGCTGCAAGCCTCATTTGTTTGGCTTGCCGATTCGGACAAATCTGGTAACTGTAGTCAACAAGCGGCTCTCTGGTGGTTAATCCAACGAGATAAGGCCAATAAAGCAGAAGCGTCCTTCTCCTCGTTCTAAATCTCTTCCTTGATCTGATCTCCTGACCAATACTGCGATAGGCTCGTGCAATACCTTTTTTAAACTCTGCATTTGAAGGTATCCGAACGAAAAGCTCATGCTTTCATTAGGCACATTCACATAATCCCCAGTTATTTGTCCGCGAGCGAGTATCCTGAAGTTGAGCCTATGTATTCCAATTCCTGAAGCAAAGGCATCGACCAATCCTCCTCATTCTCAAAATCTGCAACAGAAGTTTGAACAATGTTTCGCGGTGCCCTTTAAGACGTTATCATGAAAAGAATTTTGTTGTTGCTATGCTTCCTGCTGCTCGCGGCGTGCGCTCCCCAGAAGGCATTGGAGGGATTCGATAGTGATTTTGATGGCGGCAAAACCTGGGCCGAGCTGCAGGTACAGCTACCCGCCTACCCTAAAGTTGAGAATCTGTTGCCTTTTGACGCTGGCCCTGCAAGCGATAACCTTCACTATATTGACGCTCCTTCCATCGTTGTGGGAAAAGACAATATCGTGCGCTACACATTGGTGATCAAATCCCCCCAAGGCGCGACGAACATAAGCTACGAGGGTATGCAGTGTGCGACCGGTGGTGCTGGAGAGAACGTGAGAGCGGAAGTGTTGATATTTAAATTACGGGGTCCCGCAAAAAGGTTATACGCGGTAGCTCGTGACGACAGGACATGGGTACGAGCGCGGGTATCAAAGTGGGAGGAACTCGAAGATGTATCACAGCACTATGCGCAGCGGGCGCTTTCCAGATATTTCTTTTGTCCGTCTGATATTACCGTGGGAAGCAGGGAAGAGGCCATTCACGCATTCAAGAGGGGCGGCCATCCACGCGTGATCCAGTAGGAAGAGTATGCGCCAAATTCCCACATTTTGGCCCGGACGTGCCAAAGGATTATCCAGGTCAAAGTCACGTTCGCCCGGAATAGCTGGTCACAAACAACCAGAATAACCGTCACGTTCGTCCAGAACCCCGGGTCACAACGGACCAGAATACCAGCAAGCTTGATTCCAGCTGCTCCAATATATACTTGAACCCAAAAGTACTACAGCGAAGACTATTGACATTTGGCAGTAATCCACATCTGTAACGCAGGCTACACAAATGCCCATAATAAGTCCGTGGAAAGCGGCATGAACGTTGGCTTTCCACCTAACTATCTGATAATACTATTACATTTTTTTAGTTTAAAAAACGGTCAACTAAGTAAATAGCGTTACAGAAAGCTGACTTACCCCGCGTGTCCAGAGGTTATCCACAAACTTATCCACAGCAATTGTGGAGAAGAAATCGGTTGTTTTTGCTAACCAGGCTTGCCGATCCGTTTAATCGTCTGGCTCATATGCGACGTCTACCAGCCCTTACGTGCGCTAGCAGACGGATTATTCAAATTTTTCTCCATAAACTCATCAGTAGTTCTGTTAATTGGATTCTATTGATCTTTAGGAGGTGAGCGATGAAAGACTTTTCGAAATATAGATGGTATCAAATGATGAGCGTAATGGTTCTTGCCGCTGTGTTCACAGCAGGTTGCGCAACCACGGAAAAAAGAGACATGGCGGCTCAGCTTGCCGTCGCGAAAACTGCGGTTGCCGACGCGGTAAGCGCCGGGGCGCCGGAATTTGCTCCAGTGGAATTGAAAACGGCCCAGGACAACCTGGAGAATGCAGAAAAGGCAGCGATGGATGATGACTACAAACGTGCCAGAAAGTTAGGTGAAAACGCGCAAACAAATGCGCAATTAGCGACCGCTAAAGCGCGCGCGGCGAAAGCAAAGCAAGCAGCAGACGCATTGAAGGAAAGCGATCAAACACTACAAAACGAAATGAACCGCAAACTAAAGTAATTACCTGGAGGAGATACACTCATGAAAAAAAATGGCTATTTAACCATCTCGTTTATCGTTATCGCAGCATTGGCGGGCTGTAGCTCGACGCCAAACGCACATCTGGATAGCGCCCGTAGCAGCTATCGCAGTGCCCAGAGCGACCCCAAAGTTACAAATCTCGCGCCCTTGGAACTGAAGCAGGCAGGCGACACATTGGCGGAAGCCGACAACGCGTGGAATAAAGGAAAAGATTCTGCCGAAGTGGATCATCTGGCTGATATGGCACAAAAGCAGGTTGCAATCGCACAGGAAACCGCAAAGCGCAAAGCCGCTGAAGCAGATGTGTCTGCCGCCGATGCCGAGCGCAATAAAATTCGCCTTTCTGCAAGAACAGAAGAAGCGGAGAAGGCTCAGCAGCAGGCACAAAGCGCAGAAATGCGGGCAAGCGCGCTTGAATCGCAGCTTAAAGAGCTGAACGCAAAAAAATCAGACCGGGGTATGGTCATTACTCTCGGCGATGTGCTGTTCGATATCGACCGTGCACAGCTCAAGTCGGGTGGCGTTCGCGAGGTACAGAAACTTGCTGACATTCTCAAGCAGAATTCCCAACGCAACGTTGCAATTGAGGGGTTCACCGACAGCACCGGCAGCGAAAGCCACAACCAGGAGCTCTCCGAACGGCGGGCGGAGGCGGTGCGCGATACCTTGATGAACATGGGCATTGATTCCACTCGCATCACAACGCGAGGTTATGGAAAGAGCTTTCCGGTCGCCAGTAACGGCAACGAAGCGGGCCGGCAATTGAATCGGCGGGTGGAGGTGATCATATCCGACGATAGCGGGAATATCAGGTCGCGCTAGGGGTTCTCGTACCAAGATTCTCGTAAGGCGTCTGTCGTGTCTGTCGTATGAGCAAAGAAACGACCAAAAAAAGGCACGACAGCCGCTTTGAGGATGCTGGTTCTGTTGTGCATTGCATCTTATTGTCGTAGCAAAACGTCGATCCGTGGGTCGAGGGTTAGACGCTTACGACCTATATGAATCAAGCAATTATTCGAATTTCGATTTCGAGATGATTGAAGACAGCTTCACTCCCCCTGCTTAGCCTTTCAGGCTGAGCAGGGTTCGATAACAACTCATATTTTCCACCTGCCCAACCCCGTGATCCTGGATCGGAAAAACCACCGTGCCCACGCTCCGTAGCGGCGCTTACCGGGATCGCCCTTATTCCACTTAAAAACGGAATCGAAACCAACCACTGGAAGTTCTCGTTAATCCGGGTATCAGCATTCGCCCCCCTCTTCTGCATCTGTGTCTTGAATCTCGCAAGTCTGCTTCGCAGGGAGAATGGTTCGCTCAAGCAAACCCCTCAGCGCAACGCGACAGCGGCCAAGCCATAGATCAGGACAGCCAACAGAATTACCACGGCAAAACCCAGGTGAATAGCCAGCAAGGTCGCCAGGACGGCGCCGACAACCGAGGCAAAACCATTGATCGCCCACGCCCACGGAATGGCGTCCGGGGTTGTAGACGCCAGCCGCATCATGCCGGTAGGGAAAGGCATTCCCATGCACACCGCCAGCGGCGCGATCAGCAACACCGAAATCCCTATCTTTGCCACATCCGGCAAGTGTATGAGCGCCTGGAACAGGCCCGGCAGAATAACGAGATAGAGTAGCGATAAGGCGCTCATGACCACTACAGCCACGATCAGGTGGCCGCTGCCCGTCGTCCGCTTTTGCCACCGTCCGGCAAGCCAGCTTCCCACCGCCGCGAAAACCAGAAACGCGCACAGCACGACCGCCACGGCATATAGCGGGTGAGCCAGGAAAAGCAAAAACTTCTGGATGAAGGCGATCTCTATGAACATGAAAGCCAGGCCAATGCCGAGGAAATACAGTGCCACCCGCCCGGTGGGTAATGTATGCCGGCTCCGCGATACCGCCAGCGGCGCCAGGATCAGCAGAACGCTGACGACAAATGCCTGTACCAGAGCCGCCACCAGAAGCGGGTAGCTCCAGTCGAGAAGCGGCATGCCCCCCCGCTCGCGCAGGGCGAATAATTCAGCGGCGGCTTCCCACTTGAAGAAATGGAAAAAAAAGGGCCGGTCATCAGTTGCCGGTTCGATATGGAATTTGTACCGGTCTATAAAGTTCTGCCGTTGCGGGCCTAGCAATGCAACAGCTCCCTCGAAGAAATATGGCTGCACCAAAACGTTGTAACGGTTTGCCTCGTCGGCGCGCATTCCCGGATAGTAGGCTACGTCGAAAGAACGCTTGCGGCTGAATTCCTTGACCACCTCGATTTCGCTCGCTGTGAAATCGCTATTTTTCACCAGCAAGGTGACGGTTTTCCAGCCGCGTATCATTACCAGCCGCTTGCCGGGGTTGGGCACGCCGTTCCGCTCCAACGCGAGCGCTGCCGTAGCAAAAAGCTTCAGCGCATCGCGTGGCGGCAGGGTCAGCCAGCGCGTGACAGCCAATATGCCGCCGGGTCTGAGGCGATTCAGGTAGGCCTGAAGTGCCTCCACCGTGTAGATATAGCTTTCGCTCAGGCCATAAAGTCCTGCCGAGGCGACACCAAACGAATCCAGCAACGCTACCTGCACAAGGTCGTAGTGCTCCCGGCTGGCGTTGGCGAAGCCACGCGCCTCGCCTTCGTGCACGTGTACCCCAGGCTGGGCATAAAGGTCACCGGCAAAATCATGGAAACGCCGCCGAACCAGATCGATGACGTTGCGATCGAGTTCCACCGCATCGACAGACGCTGCGCGGAAGTAGAGCGCCTGCAATACGTCGCTGCCGGCTCCCGCGCCCAGCACCAGCACCTGTGGCCGTACATGCGGCCGTGCCAGCACATGGTAAGGCAGTGCTGACGTAAACTGGTCGAAGTAGGCCAGCGGCGCCAGGTTGCCATCAAACCGCGTTAAGACGGACGGCCCCTCGCCGTCCACGAATACCCCCAACTGAGGCGGTGGCTCGTCCGTTGCGTTGAGACTCATCCCCGGTGCATGGCGGAAGGGAATACGGGTGTTTTCCACCACGGTGATCTGCCCCAGTGGGCTGGAACGCTGCTCGATCACCTTTGCCCCGGCAACATTCAATGTCTCGCTCAGGTCCTTATAGGGCGAAAGGTGCACTTGCAACCAGTCGCCCGGCAGCGCTACAGCCACCAGAAAAGCCAGCCCTGCAAACATGCCTGCCAACCATTTCGGCCGCGCCTTCAGCTCGATGATAGCAACGGCGGCCGCCAGCAGCGCCAGCGCCGCAAGGATGATGAGCACCTTATTCGGCGGCGCCAGAAACAATACGCCGATAACGCCCAGGCTGCCCACCCCCGCGCCCAGGATATCAAAGGCATAAATACGGCCTGCTTCTTTGCCGAAGTGCCACAAGACGAGGCCGATGCCCAACCCTCCGCAAAAGAAGGGCAGCATCATCAGGAGATAAATGGCAAGCAGCTTGGCTAACTGTGTTTTGTCCCACAGCAGTTCGAGCGGATTAAACGGAACCTGTTGCGTCAGTAGAAACGCTGCAGGCATCAGAAAAGCCATCCCCGTGGCAGCCATGACGTAGACTGTTCCAACGTGTGGAATGATTTTTTCCTTCAGCAACGTTAGCGCCGTTCCGCTCGCTCCATAGCCCAGCATCGCCGCGCTGATGATCATATAGGCGAAGTGATGCCACAGCACGATGCTGAACAAGCGCGTCAGCAGCACCTCATACGCCAATACGCAGGCAGAGAGCAATCCAATGGCAATAAATGGCGGGCGCGGCGCATTCACGGCTAATGTCCGCCGGTAAGCGGAACAAAACTGACCGGCACCATTTGATGGGTCGTTACCGAGCCGTCCGCCTGCTTCTCCACCAGCATCAAATATTGCGTCATAAAATGCGTACCGAGCGGGATCACCATGCGCCCGCCTGGTTTTAGCTGCTTGAGCAGAGGGGGTGGCACATGGCTTGCGGCAGCCGTCACCATAATGGCATCGAAGGGCGCCGCTTCGGGCCACCCGTAGTAACCGTCGCCCACTTTTGTTTTTATGTTGTCATACCCAAGGGATTTCAGCCGCTTGCCCGCTTGATTCCCGAGCGGTTCTATAATTTCCATGGTGTAAACCGAGCCGGCTATTTTCGCAAGTACAGCCGCCTGATAACCCGAGCCGGTACCGATTTCAAGTACTTTGTCACCCTCCTTGACTTTCAGCAGTTCGGTCATCTGTGCGACGATGAGAGGTTGCGAAATCGTCTGGCCGTAGCCGATGGGGAGAGGGCGATTGAGATAGGCAAAAGGAGTGAGCCAGGCAGGCACGAAACGATGGCGCTCCACTTTTTCCATCGCTGCCATGACACTGGGACCCGGAGGGGAACTGCCGGATGTGGCCAGAACTTCTTCCATCATTTTATGGCGCAACCCTTCGAATTCCCCGCCTTGGGACGGGAAAATCCAGCAGAAAAAAAGGAGTGCGCCAAAAGCGAAGCGGCGTTTCATAACCTCATTAAAGCAAATCCCCGACGGTTTGCCGGGGAAATGGAGGTTGCGAAGCTGTTATCGGAGATTATGCCCGTTCAGTTTCCCCTGATCCGGGGTATGCAGCTTTAGCGCGGGGGCGGCGGTGGAGGGATACCCGGAGGCGGTGGAGGCGGTGGCGGAACTACCGAACTTCGCCGTATGCTTCTGGCGGGGGGATAAGATGGGTAAGGTGTACCCATGTATTGGTTGCCGCCATTTGTATATGGCCCATTGATGACCTGGCCTTGTACGGGGACGCGATGGCCTTTTCCATACATGCATTGTATGTAGCCATTGTCGTAGCGCTGCTGGCTGGCGTATCCCGAGGCTCCAGCGGTGCGCGTTCCAGCCAGGCCTCCAGCCACCAGACCGGTACCGGCTCCAATAGCTGCGCCGCGTCCCCCACCCAAGGCCGCGCCTGCCGCTGCCCCTAGCGCCGCTCCTATCGCGGCGCTGCCTGCCCCACTGGATATCGATGCCTGATTCGGACCCATGCCACCGATTTGTTCATTAGCGTATTGCCTGCAATAGTAATCGTCGTAGCGAAATTGCTCGAAGCTTCTGCCCGAGCCTGGCAACGCCATCAGGCTGGGTCCTGTCGGTATGCTCGTACAACCGGCCAGCAAGAATATTGCCAGCAGAGCAAATAATCCAGGTATTTTGCGCATCCCGGCGGTACCTTTTATTGGCTGGGCTCGGGCGCGACTTGCAGCCACCCGTCCGGGCATTTTTTCACGTAGGGATAATATCCTTCCGGGTTTCGGCAGTAGTGCCAATAGTTGGCAGCTTGAGCTTGTGGCTGGACCTGCACGACCTCCTGCTGCTGAACGTAAACGGATGGTGCGGGGGAAGACACAACAGCAGGGGCGTATCCATAAGGCTGCGCATATCCGTAATTGGGCGCGTAACCATAATTAGGCGCGTAACCATAATTAGGTGCGTACCCGACAGGAGGATAGCCATATCGGTTTCCGTAGCCATACGAAGGTGGATAATAAGGCGCCCTGCTGCCATAGTAGCCCAGGCCATAACCCAATAATCCCATGCCTAACGCCAGTCCATATCCTGAACCTCCTCCATGGCGGTGGTGATGATGCCCGTGATTGTGATGGCCATGGTGACCCCCATGGCCTCTGCCCGCCGATGCTAATGGAACCGACCCGAGCAGCATAAGCGCCACACACATCAATTTCATTTTTCCCATTTACGTCTCCATACCCAGGTAGTGCTTGTGTTTAATCAAGGAAGAGTGCCCTTTATCGCCATCCCTGCTGGATATAGACCGGCGGTGCGGGAGGAACGATAACGGGGGCATATCCATAACCGGGCGCGTAGCCAGCGGATGGATAGCCATACTGGGGTGGGTAGGAGGGTGCTCTATTACTCAGATAGCCCAGGCCATAACCTAGCAATCCCATCCCTATTGCGAGTCCATATCCGCCATTACCTCCTCCGTGGTTGTGATGGTGGTTGTGGCCGTGATGATGGCGGTGGTGACCGTGGTTATTGTGACCGTGGCCATGGCCTCTTCCCGCCCAAACTGAACTCACGGGAGCCATCCCAACCATGATAAGAGCGATGCAGGCAAGTTTTATTTTTGTCATGAAAGTCTCCATTTCCTCGATAAGGATCACAATTGATAAAGAACCCGCCAGAAAACAAGTCAGAAAACAATTTCGTGCTCTTAATCGATATAACGCATCAATAGACAATCGGTTGTCGTATAGTTACATAAACTTCACAAAAAATTCACAACTTCATGCTATGCATTCATCTGTTGAAAAATATGTTGTGCCCAAGATGGTGTTCAAGGTTGAAGAGTAAACGGGCCAAGCCGATCTGCGTTATTGCGAACAGGTAGTCCAGATGGGTTGACTTATATTGCTCATGAACTGCTGGTTGTACTTCAGTCCAATAGTCAGGGGGTACCGAAGTAAGTAAAGATAGAGAAAGCCGAAAAATGTTTTGAAGAGAATATGACGTTCCTGCGGTTAAGGGCCAGATTGCCGCAAAGTTGTCGTCAATAAAAAATAGTTTAATAAGCACAAGAGGAGATCGAACATGCATAAAGGTTTATCGGTATTGTTTTTGGGTGTTGTTCTGGCGTATGGCAATACGGCGGTAGCGCGCGAAGGTGGCGGTGGGCACCATGATGGTCATCACGGAATGGCTGACGCTGGTCAACATGGGCAACCGGGTGGAATGGCGTCCGGCCACTTGGGTCAGCAGGGAACCGAGAACTCAAACGCACAGTGGGCTGTCGGGGCAACAAAGGGGCAGGAGCGTTCCGACTTGAGGAATCAGGACCATCATGGACATGAAGCTGGAGGCAATGACCAAAATCGTGGAGAAGGTAAGCACAAAGGGCATGAGCATGCGACAAGGGACAAAAGTGATAAGAACAACAAGGGCAATAGCGGCGATGGCAATAAAAACGGAAAAGGCGGCAAGCACGGGTCTCACTGAGTAGGCGGGAAGGTGGTGGTTGAATAGATGCAGAAAAGATTAAGGACAAAAGCAATACATTTCAGAAGGAGTTACGATGTCAAACGAATCCGTTAATTATTGGAAATTCGCGACAGTTGGAATACTGCTGGTCGGCGCAACCGTTGCCGCCACACTAATGGTTACAGGAAGCGATTCCAAGACTGAGCCGACATCCTCCACAGCGCAAGTCGACAAAACCCCAATCGCGGACGCAGCGGAGAAGACTGGGGCGCCAGACACGATGGTCAAGGACGCTGCACCAACTGGACGCAGCGCGCGTACTGCCCAGTCAAGCCGGAACGCGTCGGCTGCGGTGCCGCCGCCCCCGCCGTATTCGCCGCAAGCAGCATATCCACCCCAACCGGCCTATCCTCCGCAGTCAGTCATGGAAGCATGCAACCGATATGCGAATGAGCAGGTAAGCAGCAAAACCGAGGAAGTGCTCAAGAACGCAGCGCTGGGTGCTGCAATTGGTGCTGCAGTCGGTGCCGCGGGTGGCGCAATCGCAGGCGGTGGAAAAGGTGCCGGGAAGGGTGCTGCCATCGGCGGCGTAACCGGGGTAGCGGGCGGAACTCTTTACGGGCTCAACGAAACCAAGTCACGCGATGGGCAATATCAGGCTGCTTATTCCTCCTGCATGCGTTCGAAGGGTTATTAGGGAAAACCGCCCTTCGAGTCCTCGAATATTTATCTGTGAGGAGAAGACGAAATTTATCATTCCGGAGCCTGACCGGCTAGAACCAGCAATGATGTGGCGTGACTCGCACGCTGCATCATTGCCATACCTGTTTGACAACTGCATAACGCCTGAACACCATTATTTGCTCGGCGTGAAATAATGGAAAATGCCTGCTTTCCTTATTCCATCACTGCCGGTAAATGCGCGGCGAGCGCGTTTTTTTCCTTGGTTGACGTGCCTAGCAGCGCATAACCCAGCAGTTTGTCCTCTGCGCTTTTAAACAGGGCCTTGACGCCGTTTTCATCTTCCTCGACCAGCCATTCGCCTTGAAAAGAGATATCGGGCGGCGATACGACGGCTGGACAAGCCGGTGTTTTGACCAGCACGGGCATGGCAGGGTAGCGTACCGGAGTCAGCGTTTGGGCAAGCGTAGCGGCGAGCCCGCGTGCCGCGTGCATGATCGGCATCACGAACGGCAGAACTCTACCTTCCACTTCGGCACAATCGCCCAGAGCATAAATATCCTCATAACAGGTTTGCAGCGAGCGGTTGACCGAGATACCGCGATTCACCGCAATACCGGCTGCTTGAGCTAGCGCAGTCCGTGGACGCAACCCAACAGCAGAGAGCACGATATCCGTCTGGATGATTTCTCCATTGGCGAGAGTCAGGCGCAAGCTTTCATGAATCCGCTCAATGTACTGAGTCGCCGCGCCCAAGTGAAAAACCACACCGGCAGCCTCCAGCCTGCGTTGCATGAAGGCCCCGCCGGCCTGCGGCAGCAGCCGCCCCAGAGGCTGGGAGCTGATATCGATTACGCGTACCCGGTAACCCGCCATGGTCAGGTCGTTGGCAAATTCGCAACCTATCAGGCCCGCGCCCAGAATGGTTACATCCTTTTTTCCTTCCAGCGCATCACGGAGGCGTTGGTAGTCATCGAGATCATTTACGGAAAGGATATCCTCTGCTCCCTCCCCTTCCAGAGGCAGCCGGATCGGATCAGCCCCCATGGCCAGGACGAGTTGACTATAGGTCAGTTTCTCTCCATCCTGCAATGTCACTGTTTTATTGGATGGGTCTATGGCCGATACCCGGCTATAGGGCCGGATGGTCATCTTCAGTTGCGCGGCCATTTTCTCGGCGCTGGCATTCAGTATGGACGCAGGCGTCTTACCCGTCGCCAGCGCGTTTGAAAGCATCGGCTTGGAATAAAATCCGCCGTGATCCGCGGAAATGATCAGCATAGGCGTTTCCGCATCCAGCTTGCGGAATTCCCGGGCTACGGTATAACCGCCAATACCGCTGCCGATTATAATTACGGGTTCCTTGCTCATGTCAGCGCAACCAGTAGTTCAAGACCAGCACTCGTCATCGCAGCGTTACGTCTTTTTTCGCGCATGGTCTCCACGCAGGCGAGTGCGCTCATATTGCGTCGAGCTACTTTTGTATTAACATAGGTAGAAATGCACTGTTTACCCCTATCCTGTTGAAATTTGATCATCCTGTTTCCTTGTAATTATCAAATGGCAATATTCTTTTCTATTTCGACGTTAAAAATATGAACACGCGTTTTGAAACGCGGCGCCTGGTATCCTGATATTTAAGCGGGCAACGGCAAAGCCTTCTTGTAGGATGGGTGGAGCGAAGCATAACCCATCATTTGGTTGTCCCATGTCCTATCCGTACGCAGCAATGACGCGGCCCAAAAAATTATCTCGCAGGTTGGGGTGACGAAGGAACCCCAACGTTTATTTCCAGTGCGAGAATGTTGGATGCACACCTGCGCTAGCTAAAAAATATGAGCATGCGTGCGAAATACGCTCCCGTATTCGGCATCCGGATCGCGAGAAAGTTTACACTAGCGAAACTTCTCCGCCCGCGAAAAAATCCGTGAATGGCACCAGCAAGGCTGGCGAGCACAAAAGTATAGCTGAGATAACCGGCAGGATTTTAAAATGCTGATGAGCAAAAAATGACAAGTATCGGTTTCGTCGGCCTCGGCATCATGGGAAAACCCATGGCCAGGAACCTTATCAAGGGCGGCCACACATTGTTTCTGCATTCTCGCAGTGGCGTGCCCGATGAATTGCTCAAGCTGGGCGGTAACGCCTGTTCTTCGCCCGGGGAAATCGCACAAAACGCCGACATTGTCATCACCATGCTGCCTGATACGCAGGATGTGGAACAGGTGCTGTTCGGCACGAACGGCGTGGTGGAAGGGTTGCGCAGCGAGTTGAGCGATACGAAGCGCAAAAGCTCAATTGCGGGCAGGATCGTGATGGACATGAGTTCCATCTCTCCCATCGAAACCAGAACGTTCGCTGCCGCTATCAACAAGCTCGGTCATGACTATGTGGATGCGCCTGTGTCCGGCGGCGATATCGGCGCAATGAATGCAACCCTTACCATTATGGTCGGCGCAAAGGAACCGGTATTCGAGAAGATCAGGCCTGTTCTCGAATTACTGGGAAAAACAATAACGTTAATCGGGGAGAACGGCGCAGGTCAAGTTTGCAAGATTGCCAACCAGATCATCGCTGCGCTTACTATCGAGGCTGTTGGCGAGGGCCTGTTGTTTGCGTCCAAGGCCGGCGCCGATCCTGCCAAGGTGCGCGAGGCGCTGATGGGTGGGTTTGCTTCATCTCGCGTCCTGGAAGTTCACGGCGAGCGTATGATCAAGCGCGCATTCGAGCCGGGATTTCGCATAGAATTGCATCAGAAGGATTTGAACCTGGCACTCTCCAATGCGCGCGCGCTGGGTATCAGTTTGCCCAATACTGCCGCCGTTCAGCAAATGTTTAATGCATGCATCGCCCACGGCGGCGCAAAGTTGGACAGCGCAGCAATGATACAAGTGCTGGAAAACTTGTCGAATCATAAAATTAACGATTCGACTCAGAATTCACAAAAAGAATCAAATTAACCGAGTTTAATAATTGAAATGAATGCGCTCGAGCTTGTTTCCAGGCTACGCACCTTTCTGCCATCCGATGCGGTGCTTCATGAGACCGAGGATTTGAGGCCATACGAGTGCGACGGCTTGTCAGCTTACCGGCAAATGCCCTTGATCGTGGCACTGCCGCGAACCGAAAATGAAGTGATCGAAATTTTAGAGGCCTGTTATGTAGCAAAAATCCCGGTAGTAGCACGAGGGGCGGGAACCGGCCTGTCCGGGGGCGCGCTGCCGCATGCTGAGGGTGTGCTTTTGTCGCTCGCCAAGTTGAGGCAAATACTTGAGCTTGACCCGGCAGCACGTACCGCGAGAGTGCAGCCAGGGGTACGCAATCTTGCTATCAGCGAAGCGGCGGCACCGTATGGACTATATTATGCACCCGATCCGTCATCGCAGATTGCCTGCTCCATCGGTGGCAACGTGGCCGAAAATTCGGGGGGCGTACACTGCCTGAAATATGGGCTCACCGTGCATAACATTCTCAAACTGCGCGTCATAACCATAAACGGCGAGATCCTTGAAATCGGCGCTGATGGGCTGGATGCGCCGGGTTACGACCTGCTGGCGCTCATGACGGGCAGCGAAGGCATGTTGGGCGTCGTGACTGAAGTTACCGTAAAACTCACGCCCAAGCCTGAAAAAGCCCAAGTGGTCCTTGCTGCATTTAATGACCTGCGTAGTGCCGGTGATGCGGTGGCGAACGTGATCGGTGCAGGAATTATTCCGGCCGGTATGGAGATGATGGATAAAATGACCACCCGCGCAGTGGAGGAGTACGTTCATGCGGGCTACAACCTTGATGCGGCCGCGATTCTGCTATGCGAAGCCGACGGTACGGCGGAGGAAGTGGCGGAAGAAATCCAGCATATTAATGAAATCATGGAAAGAAGCGGCGCTATCGAGATCAGGACGTCGCGCGATGAGGCCGAGCGGCTTAAATTCTGGGCCGGACGCAAAGCAGCCTTCCCGGCGGCGGGTCGCATATCACCGGATTACTACTGCATGGATGGAACCATTCCCCGCAAGAGTCTTGCAAACGTATTGTCTGGAATCGAAGCGCTCTCCGTTGAGTATGGTCTGCGTTGCATGAATGTCTTCCATGCTGGCGACGGCAACTTGCATCCGCTGATTCTTTACGATGCCAATCGGCCCGGAGAGCTTGAATTAACCGAGGAATTTGGCGCAAGGATACTTGAGATGTGTATCCAGGCAGGAGGGACCATTACGGGCGAGCATGGAGTCGGCATGGAAAAAATTGACCAGATGTGTTCTCAATTCAAGATGGGGGAACTGAAGATGTTTCATGCGGTAAAAGCGGCCTTTGATCCTGAGGGACTGCTGAATCCCGGAAAAGCCGTGCCGACGCTACGTCGTTGCGCCGAACATGGCGCAATGCACGTGCATCGGGGCGAAGAAAAATTCCCTGAGCTGCCGAGGTTTTGAAAATTGATGAGGCGATTTTGCATAGTCTGAAGACTGGCGACGATTAGACAATGCAATATCTCATCGATCAATTTGCCGACACCATTCAAGCGGCCGGCGGCGCTGACGAGCAATTAATAATACGCAGCGGCGGCACCAAGGACTTCTATGGCAGTCGCATTGTCGCCCTGGCCCTGGCCGATCCTCTTCCTTCACGTGGTGGCATTCTTGATGCTACCGCCTACGCCGGCATAGTCGATTACGAGCCTACGGAACTCGTGGTCACCGCTCGCGCAGGGACGCGGCTCTCCGATCTCGAAACCGAACTGGCCAGGCACGGTCAAATGCTGGCTTTCGAGCCCCCTCATTTTGGTGCTGGCGCTACGCTCGGTGGTTGTGTTGCTACCGGCTTGTCCGGTCCGCGCCGGGCATCCGGCGGCGCAGTACGTGACTTTGTGCTGGGAGTGCGCATGTTGGATGGTAGAGGAGAGGATCTGCGTTTTGGCGGCCAGGTCATGAAAAATGTTGCGGGCTACGATGTCTCGCGTTTAATGACGGGTTCGATGGGCACGCTGGGCTTATTGCTCGAGGTTTCACTCAAAGTGCTGCCGCTACCGGCAATGGAGCTTACGCTGCGCTTACCGATGAACGAGGCGGAAGCCATCGAAAAGATGAATTTCTGGGCGGGTAAGCCGCTACCGGTCTCCGCAACCTGTTTCTGCGACGGCATCCTTGTTTTGAGACTCTCGGGCGCAGCACCTGCCGTGCGCGCCGCGCGTGCGATAATAGGGGGCGAGGAGATCGATGACGGCGCCGTTTTCTGGGAAACCGTCCGTGAACAGACTCACCCATTTTTCCAAGCGGGGAAGCCGCTCTGGCGCCTATCCATAAAATCCACAACCCCGCCACTATCGCTGCCCGGGAATCAATTGATCGAATGGGGCGGAGCATTGCGCTGGCTGGTAATTGACTCGGCTGATGCGGATGCCGAGGCCGTGCATCTCGCCATACGCAGTGCTGCGAAAGGCGCCGGCGGCCATGCTACTTTATTTCGCGGTTACGGATCGCGCGCTGCCGTGTTTCATCCGCTCACGCCGGCTATGATGAATATCACTCGCGGCCTGAAAGAAAAATTCGACCCCATGCGTATACTTAATCCCGGCCGGATATACCCGGAAATATAAAATGCAAACCCATCTCGCCGACTTTATCAAAGACTCTCCGGAAGGACAGGAAGCGGAGGCGATACTGCGGAATTGCGTTCATTGCGGTTTCTGCCTTGCCACTTGCCCGACTTATCAGTTGCTGGGCGACGAACTGGATAGCCCACGTGGGCGTATCTATTTGATAAAACAAGTGCTGGAAGGCGCGCCGGTCACGCAAAAGACCCAGTTGCATCTTGATCGTTGCCTCACCTGCCGCGCCTGCGAGACGGTTTGTCCGTCCGGCGTGCAATATGGACGACTGGTGGATATTGGTCGTGGTATTGTTGAAAAAAAAGTGGGACGCAGCTTCGCTGCAGGTGCGGTTCGATACACATTGCGTCAAACTCTACCTAACGCAGGGGTGTTTGCTTCATTGCTGAAGCTGGGGCGGTCTGCCCGCCCATTACTGCCGGGTGTTCTTCGGGATTCAATACCGCGTATAAAGAATTCCCGGCCTGCGGGACCAACGCTATCTCAGCCTCCTGTACAACATCGACGCAAAATGCTGGTGCTGGAAGGCTGTGTACAGCCGACACTGGCGCCTAACATTAACGCCGCAACCGCAAGGATATTAGACAAGCTCGGCATATCCCTCATCAAGGCGCCGAAGGCAGGTTGCTGCGGTGCGGTGTCTTACCACCTTAATGCCCAGCAGGAAGGGCTGGATTACATGCGCCGCAATGTGGATGCCTGGTGGCCGTATGTCGGAATGGAAGGTGACGCAGGAGGAGAAGGGGCAGTTGGAGTGGAAGCCATTGTCATGACTGCGAGTGGTTGCGGCGTGACTGTAAAGGAATACGGCCATTTATTGCGCCATGATCCCGCCTACGCGGAAAGGGCGGCACGGATTTCCGAATTGACTAAAGATATCAGCGAAATCGTGGAAGCCGAGACCCAAGCGCTCGTGTCACTCCTCGCCAGACCGTTGGCGAACACGGGCGACGCAAAAAAACCCCGGCTCGCCTTCCATTCCCCCTGCACCCTGCAACACGGAATGCGAATTCGGGGTGTTGCCGAGAAAATTCTGGTTGCCGCAGGTTTTGAATTGACTTATGTGCCGGATGCTCATCTTTGCTGCGGATCGGCAGGCACCTACTCCATTTTGCAGCCCGAACTGTCGCAGCAGCTACTGAAAAACAAGGTAACGGCGCTGGAGTCGGGAGAGCCAACCCGGATCGCGACCGCCAACATAGGATGCCTCATGCACGTACGAGGCGGTACGTCGTTGCCGGTCGAGCACTGGATCGAAATACTGGATGAAAAACTCAGGGACAAGGACACCCGGACAGTTGAATCCGCCGCGCAAGTAAAGTAATGAGATCGAGTAAAATTATTTAGCCTTGTGTCGCCAGGTAGCGATGCATTTGTAATCGTCTTTCTTCATCTTCTTCCATACGATGCCGCGGGCAATGACGCTGCTTTTTTGCGCTGATGTAACCCTATATAATCGGATTTCTTTCCGTATTCCTCTGTTAGCCCGAGACTATCCATGAGTTCTGTCAAGTCTATGGCGAAAAAATCCAGTCCCAATCCTTTGCCGCCGAGGGTTGTCAGGCTGCTGCGCGAGTCAACGGGACTTGCGTTGCTCGGCGTGGCGCTTTACCTGGTGCTGATATTCTATGGATATGAGCGTGCCGATCCTGGATGGTCCCACAGTGGCGCAGCGACCGTGCAAAATCCCGGCGGGATGGCGGGGGCCTGGCTGGCGGACTTGCTGCTATATCTATTCGGCGTTTCAGCCTGGTGGTGGGTATTATTTTGTGCTTTTCTCGTAACGTGGGCTTATCACCGTATCGATGGGGGCATATTCGATCGTCGCCCATTGTTTGTTTCGGCTGCCGGTTTTCTTGTTTTGCTATTCGCCAGCAGCGGACTTGAAGCATTGCGTTTTTATACGCTCCAAATAACGTTGCCCCAGACGCCGGGCGGCGTGCTGGGCCTGATAATCAGCAAGAACCTGTCGCAGATGCTGGGCTTTACCGGCACGACGCTGGCGCTGGTAACATTGATCGCGATCGGCTTCAGCTTGTTTACCGGCCTGTCTTGGTTGCGTTTTGTCGAGAAACTGGGCGCGGTGATGGAGGAAAGCTGCATGATCGTCAGGCGCCGCTGGGAAGACTGGCAGGATCGCCGCGCGGGCTTGGCCTCGGCAATCAAGCGGGATGAATTGGTCGAGGTCGGGAAAAAACGTTTCCAGGAAAATCCGCCTTTACATATCGAGCAGCCCGCCACCATGATTCCGAAGTCGCCACGGGTGATCAAGGAAAAACAGACGCCGCTATTCGTCGATTTACCCGATTCGCCTTTGCCGCCGTTGCGACTGCTGGATGAGCCGGCGAAAAAGGATGTGGAAATCCTGTCGACCGACACGCTTGAATTCACTTCGCGCCTGATCGAGCGGAAGCTGATCGATTTTGGCGTGGAGGTCAAGGTTGTGGCGGCTTATCCCGGTCCCGTCATTACCCGGTATGAGATCGAGCCCGCGGTGGGCGTAAAGGGTAACCAGATTCTCAATCTTGTGAAAGACCTGGCGCGCTCTTTGTCGGTTGTGAGCATACGCGTGGTGGAAACCATTCCGGGAAAGACCAGTATGGGCCTGGAGATTCCCAATCCCAAGCGGCAAGTGGTGCGGCTGTCCGAAATTCTCAGTTCACAAGCTTATGCCGAGATGGCGTCGCCGCTGACCATGGCGTTGGGCAAGGACATCGGCGGCCATCCGGTAGTAGCGGACCTGGCCAGGATGCCCCATGTGCTGGTTGCGGGAACGACTGGATCAGGCAAATCGGTGGCTATCAACGCCATGATACTGAGCCTTATCTATAAGGCTACGCCTGAGCAGGTGCGCCTGATTCTGGTAGACCCAAAAATGCTTGAGTTGTCGGTTTATGAAGGCATTCCGCATCTGCTGGCGCCCGTCGTGACGGATATGCGTCAGGCGGCAAGCGCGCTGCGGTGGGGGGTGGCGGAAATGGAGCGGCGCTACAAGCTGATGTCTGCACTGGGTGTGCGTAACCTCGGTGGGTATAACCAGAAAGTCCGGGATGCAATAAAGAGCGAACAGCCATTGACCAATCCATTCAGCTTGACGCCGGACGCGCCAGAGCCGCTGGAAGAGATGCCATTGATCGTAGTGGTAATAGATGAATTGGCGGACTTGATGATGGTGGTGGGCAAAAAAGTCGAGGAATTGATCGCTCGGTTGGCACAGAAAGCACGTGCTGCAGGCGTGCATTTGCTGCTCGCCACGCAGCGGCCTTCAGTGGATGTGATTACCGGCCTTATCAAAGCCAACATTCCGACCCGTGTGGCGTTTCAGGTATCCAGCAAGGTGGATTCGCGCACCATTTTGGATCAGATGGGGGCGGAGGCGCTGCTTGGGCAGGGCGACATGCTTTATCTGCCTCCCGGCAGCGGTTATCCGCAACGGGTGCATGGCGCTTTTGTCGCCGATCAGGAAGTACACAGAGTGGTGGAATACCTGAAGGCGCACGGTGCGCCGCGCTATGTGGATGGGGTGTTAAACTCCATCGAAGAAGAGGGCGGCGTGAGCGAAAGCGCTGGCATAGCAGGCCAGGAAGGCAGCGAAGCCGATCCGCTTTACGACGACGCAGTTGCGATGGTGCTCAAGTCGCGCCGCGCTTCAATCTCGCTGGTACAGCGGCATTTGCGTATCGGTTATAACCGCGCTGCGCGGCTGATTGAAGAAATGGAACGCGCAGGACTTGTTTCGGCCATGCAAACCAACGGTAATCGAGAGGTATTGGTTCCGGCGCGCAACGACTAGCCGAGGTCTATGACTCATCAATGAAGACGACGTCACGACGAATGCAAGAATGCCTGGTCTGCTACTTTTGCTTTTGTTTTGATGCCTGAAACGAAGTTAAATTAAGACCGCCCGTCCCCTTGACTTGGGGAGCGGGCGGTCTGGATGGGCTCAGTTAACTACCCAGCCGATTACGGTACGATGCGGTTGTTGAGGATGACTTTGCTTTGGCCATTCCAGACGACGTCGGTCAGGTTGGAGTAGCGGGTGATGATCTGTGCCGCGA
>NZ_FRBV01000027.1 GCF_900142705.1 Nitrosospira sp. Nsp11 | reverse complement strand
TCCGCCGCTGCCGCCATTCCCAGTCCGGAATACAATGCGGTCGCCACAATCCCAACTATGGTTGCTGCTGCTTTGCTACTCATATCTCCCCCCACTTGATTGCTGAATACAGTACGAGCCAATAATTCCAAAATTTTACGACCTTTGACTGGTCCCACGGACTGGCTTCCAGATCATTTTTGTTTAGCTCGGCGCCTACCTGATAGCCGGGAAAAAGCATCCTGATTACCGGATGTTTTCTGCCTAATAGCCATGTTGCGAATGTCGGTAATTGTGTTATTCTACGGCCTTATGCCGATTTTAAACATTAAGAATAATGGCATGCCCATAAGTTCAAAGTTTCAACTGAAAACAAAAATTTGTTATGCGCAGTCATTAATAAAATCTAAACAATTAATTTCCTGATTAATACTCAATACCGGATCATCAAAACAGGAAACGAACGAAAGCTCATCAAACCGGGTTACGTTTATATCATGAAAATTTTATGTACTATGCTTATCGTATTAAGCATAGTACATAAATTGCCGAAATTGCCTTAACCCATATTTTATGCGGTTTTCAGGCTGAAATTATTCCGATTTTCTGTTGGCGCCGATCAAATTTCTTCAGAATTTCACAACATCTGTTTCAACTATTATCCGAATCGCCACTACTGAAACGGAAAAATTCTACCACAGCAAAATGGAGCGTACAAGAAAGAAACTTTATCCCGTTAAGCAAAATTAATAATGCCCCTATTCTAAAAAACGGTATTTCCCCCTCTTCTGATTGTGGTAATTTTACCCTATTTGAATTATGGTAATACGAGTATTCAGGCGCCGATTTATCCTTTTGGCATAGCGCGGCCCCGCTTCGTACGGCGCAGTTTACCATTGAGCTTGCCATTGTTGAATCTCAATCGTTATTTAGATGATTAGATGGGTCCAGATAGCAAAAAAATGAAACAAATGAGCTTGCGCTGAAGCTCGAGCGGGTTGTGGCGAAAGGGTACCGATGAAGATGTGGCTCCGCCTATCAGGCTGAAACGTGAAATGCCCAAATTCATGACAGCCAGGCTTGATCAGTGGCGTCCCTCTGATTGCTATCGAAGAAAAATCGCGCTTGCTTGACGAAGCAAGCGGGTTCCGCCTATTATTGCAGCGGCAAAAAGAAGTGAGGAAGTGCTTCGAAAAACATGGATAACAGCAAATCCGCGTTCCGGAATTTCATAATACTTGCATCAGCCCACCAAACCGGGCTCCTTATTATAAAACTGGAGAATTTCGCGGCGATGCCATTTCTGTTTTAATTATTCAGCAGTTTTATTTGATGAGATTTTCCAGAGGGTATGAGAATGGCGGAAACCAGTAACGCCGCTACGGCAAGCGTGGCTCCGGAGCTACAAACGTCAGGATGGCTCAATACACCCAAACCAATTACGCTTGCCTCGCTGCGGGGGAAAGTGGTTGTATTGCATACTTTTCAGATCTTTTGTCCCGGTTGCGTACAGGTAGGTATTCCGCAGGCGCAGAGAATATACCAGGAATTTGATCCTGCTCGCGTAGCTGTGATCGGACTGCACACGGTTTTCGAACATCACGCCGTGATGGGCCCCGACGCCCTCGAAGTATTTATACATGAGTATCGGCTGCGATTTCCGATTGGTATCGACAAGTATGATGGCGAACCAAAAGGCGTTCCCTTGACCATGCACGCTTATAAGATGCAGGGCACGCCAACGCTGATTCTGATCGACAGAACCGGGCACATCCGTCTGCATAAATTCGGACACGTGAGCGACCTTACGATTGGATTCTCGATCGGTGCGCTGCTTTCCGAAGAAATTGATGAATCCTCTGGAGCGGCTGAAGCTAGCCCGGCAAGTGAGGCCGTTCCAGCAAGTAGTGGAAGTGGCGCTTGCGATGCGGACGGCTGCAGTGTCTGATTTGCAGGTTGAATAAAGCTATTGCAGGGCCTGTTCTTTTAACGGGAAGTCAATGCCGCCATTCCAATGATCAGCTGGTGGAATTTTTCCCGAACCGCTCACTTACAAAAAATTAGTTAACCTCGATCTGCCTTGGGTATATCGTCCGGTTTAACGCGCTCTGCAATCTCGGCAAGTACCCCGGCAGTTGCCTCACGCATCAGATTGGTGATGGCATGAGTCAGCTCAATGCCCGCCTCTAGCTGGTTCTGTCCGACCGAGGTTATCTGTTGATTAAAAACCATGAGGGTGTCCTTCACCTGAGAACCAACTGCGGTCCCGTTGCGTTTGGCGTGATTAATCAAATCCCCCAAGGTTTCCTTCACCAGTTCCTGAGCGGCGGAAGCCGATGCCTGCACGATATCCAGAAAAAGGCCCTCAACACTTTCCAGTTCCGCGCGGGCGCGGGTAAGCTCCTCATTTGAAAATTTTTGCGCCCGGCCTGCGGCCTCCTCCAAAGCCAGCTTTGAAGCTTCTGCAAGCTGCGCGAGCGCGGCATCCAATCCAGCGACTGCGTCGCGTATAGGCTCAAGTACTGTTTGCGTCTGCGCAGGTGTTTGTTGCAGCTTTTGCTGAGCGCCTTCACTCACTCCTTTCATCACCGCCGTCACCACCTTCCGTAGCGATTTCTGATCCTGGTCCTCCCTACTCAAGGCTTTCACTGTGAAGTCCCGTACTTCTTCGCGAACGTTATTTCCCTGCGCAATGCTGTTGCGCACTTTGGCCTCTAGCGCGGATGTATCCGAAATTGTGTCAGGAGAAGCTTCACCGCCAGTTACGTTCTGCATGATAAAAACCCCCTAAGTGATGTGAAAAAATAGTGTTCTATGCTGTAAGCCGAACAAGGCCGCCCATATAAGGGTGCAGAATTTCTGGAATGGATACGCTCCCATCGGAATTTTGAAAATTTTCCAGAATCGCCACCAGCGTCCGTCCCACCGCCAACCCCGAGCCATTGATGGTATGCAATAATTCCGGCTTGCCTTTTTCTTTACGAAAGCGTGCCTGCATGCGCCGCGCCTGGAATGCTTCGCAATTACTGCATGAAGAAATTTCGCGAAAAGCATTCTGCTCCGGCAACCAGACTTCGATGTCGTATGTTTTGGCCGCCGAGAAACCCATGTCGGCCGTGCACAACGCCATCACGCGATAAGGCAATTCCAGTTTCTGAAGAATCGTTTCCGCGTGACCGGTCAACTCCTCCAGTGCTTCGTAGGAATGTTGTGGATGCACAATCTGCACCAGCTCTACCTTCTCGAACTGATGCTGCCGGATCATGCCACGCGTATCCCTGCCATAGCTTCCCGCTTCTGAGCGGAAGCATGGCGTATGCGCCGTGAGCTTGATGGGAAGCGATTCGAGAGCAACAATTCGATCGCGCACCATATTGGAAAGCGGAACTTCGGCAGTGGGTATCAGATACAGATCATCATCTTCGGGCTGATAGGTCGAATTACTCGTTAATGCATCTTGATAATTCTCTTGCCCCGAAAGAACTTCAACCGAACCAGCTTTTTTTCGAGGGATCTCGAACAGGTCCTCCTTGAACTTCGGCAACTGCCCAGTGCCCCGCAAACTTTCCGCATTGACCAGATAGGGGACATATGCCTCAGTATAGCCGTGCTCCTGTGTATGTGTGTCCAGCATGAATTGCGCGAGAGCACGGTGAAGCCGTGCGAGCGCGCCCGTCATCAAGCTGAAACGTGCGCCGCTAAGTTTCGTGGCGGTCGGAAAATCCAGCAATCCCAGACCTTCACCTATGCTCACATGATCTCTCACCATAAAATCGAATGCCCGCGGGGTTCCCCAACGACGTACCTCCCGATTATCGGCTTCATTAATGCCCTCCGGCACGCTGCTATGGGGCAGATTGGGAATCTGCAGCAATATTTGCTGCAACGCGGCTTGAGTCTTTTGTAGCTGAGCTTCCGCCTGTCTTAGTTCGTCGCCAAGACTAGCCACCTCCGCAAGGATACTCGAAACGTCCTCCCCTCTGCTTTTGGCGTTACCAATCTGTCTGGAGGCGGCATTTCGCCGCGCCTGAAGCTCCTCCGTATAGGTCTGCAGATTCTTTCGTTCTGCCTCCAGGGCACTGAATTCCGTAGTGGGAAAAATATAATTACGGGTGGCGAGAACCCTGGCCACGTGGGCCAGATCGGTACGCAACAATTGAATGTCTAACATCCTAACTCCAAAAAACGTTTGCCGGGCAATAACAGCCTTATTTAGATTTTTTCTTTGCCTGTCTGTCCAGCTCGCGCAAGTGCGTCAGCCTTTCGGATATCTTACTTTCAAATCCCCGCATGACGGGCTTGTAAAATTTAATCTCCGGTATGCCTTCCGGGAGATAATTTTCTCCCGCGGCATAAGCTTCGGGATCGTCATGAGCATAGCGGTAGTCTCGTCCGAAGCCCAGATCCTTCATGAGGCGGGTAGGTGCGTTGCGCAAATGCTCAGGTACGCGGCGCGACTTATCACCGCCGATAAAAGATCGGGTTTTATTATACGCAAGGTAGGCGGCATTGCTCTTGGGCGCGCAAGCGAGATAAAGTGCTGCTTGCGCCAAAGCCAATTCCCCCTCGGGGCTGCCCAGCCGCTCATAAGTCTCCGAGGCATCGAGCGCTACCCGTAATGCACGCGGATCGGCCAGACCGATGTCCTCCACCGATGCTCGAATCAAGCGCCGCGCTATGTAGCGTGGATCGGCGCCTCCGTCCAGCATCCGGCACATCCAGTAGAGCGTCGCGTCCGGGTTAGAGCCACGCAGCGATTTATGAAGCGCTGAAATTTGGTCGAAATATTCATCTCCGCCTTTATCAAAGCGGCGCTGGGCGCGAGAAAGTGCATTATGCACATACTCCGCCCCTATTTCCGCAATTCCCTCGGTCGTCGCTGCAGTTTTTATCTGCTCGAGAAAGTTGAGCAGGCGCCGCGCATCACCGTCCGAATATTCGATCAATAAGCGTCTAGCGTCATCGGCAAAATTCAATCCCTGCAATGCAAAATGCTCCGCTCGCTTGAACAGCGCAGCGAGCTCATCTTCGGATAAGGCAGTGAGGACATAAACCTGTGCCCGGGATAATAATGCGCTATTAACCTCAAACGAAGGATTCTCGGTGGTGGCGCCAATGAATGTCACCAATCCCTGTTCGACATAGGGTAGAAACGCGTCCTGTTGCGATTTGTTGAAGCGATGCACCTCATCCACAAACAGAATCGTGTGACGTCCGGATTGCTGCAACACGGCCTGCGCGCGTTCAATCGCTTCCCTGATATCCTTGACGCCCGATAACACCGCCGACAAGGCGATGAATTCAGCGTCAAACGCCCTCGCCATCAGTCGCGCCAGTGTCGTTTTGCCAGTGCCGGGCGGCCCCCACAGGATCATCGAATGCAGCTTGCCAGATTCAAACGCAAGACGTAGCGGCTTGCCCGGACCGAGCAAATGCGGCTGCCCAACAACATCCTTCAGTTCATGAGGACGCAACTGCTCGGCGAGCGGCGCGGCGGCTTCACGTTGCCCGAACAGGTCAGTCACTGATCACGTCCGCACCTTCCGGTGGGCTGAAATTGAACAATTCCGGCGCAAGCCTGGGGTTTTGTTCCACTCGGGTAAAGGTAAGCACCGTAGTCTGGCCAAAGTTATCATGCAACTCCATGCTCTTCAGGGTGCCCTCCGGCGCGAACCCCAGGCGTACCCATTCAAACGTGCTTTCCTTGGCTTTGGGTTTGGCTTCCAGCCATTCTGTGCCTCCCAGCAAGCCGATTTCTGTTAGATCGAAATTATTTTCAATATCACTGCTCCCCGCAAGCAATGCCGCAGGGCTGCTGCCGATAGCGACATCCAGCTTGCGCACTGTTACCTGATTAAGATCGCGATCATAAAACCATATGCGGGAACCATCGCCGACAATAAGCTGCTCGTACGGTTTCTCGTAAATCCATCGAAACTTGCCCGGACGCTCGAATTGCATTGTACCGCCGCCTTTTTGCACCGCACGTCCACTTCTGTCGAGAACAGTCTGTAAAAATACCGCTCTAACAGTACAGGTATTATGAATAAAATTCTTGAGACTATTTATCGCACTTGCCTCGGCAGCGGCGCTAAATAAAAAGAACAGGAGAAAAAACCAGCATCGTTCCGAAAAATTCATGAGTATTTCCTGGCGTAAAGGATCAAAAAACAGCTGTTCTGGTCGGCGTGGTGGGCTCAATTCACTTGCTTGACCTGCAGCACGGCGGAGCCCGGAACTGGAAACCGGAACAGGAAGCGGCTTACCGCTGCGGTAGTGATTTTAACGCTTCTGCTCCTCCAGAGTCATAAACCTCCGTTAAATGCTTCCTGTAGCCGTCTGTAGTCCTCACTGCCACCCCCACCGGGGAAAGTCCACATCAAACATACAAAGTAAACACCTGTCGTTCAAGATCCCTAATTCCGGTTGCACAAACTATTTGCAATATTCTTCTGCTAAAAATCAACTACCAGCTTTCGAAACCACGTACTTTGCGCAAGGTTTCCGCGGCCCGGTGCGCGCTCTGACGGAGCACGCCGTTTTTAGGAAGCCTGGCTTGCCAGTATCCTCTGCAAGCGCTAATTCAAGTCCATTACCAACACTTCTCTTATGGGAGGCTACATCATGCCGCATCAAAAAGAATGGGAACTCGATGTAAGCAGTAAAGTCTAAATTTCGCTGGCGGAAACTAATCGTTGCCGCCAACTGAATGTTGGAAGTTATTCTCAACTGTCAGAGGAGGAAACAAGATGGCAACAACACTAGGAACGTCGGGTCACGCCAAGGCAAGTGGTCGCGACTACGACATGTCGGAGTGGTATGACTCGAGGTGGTACAAATTCGG
>NZ_FRBV01000008.1 GCF_900142705.1 Nitrosospira sp. Nsp11 | reverse complement strand
ATTCGCCCGCCAGGCAAGGGAAAATGCCTTGCCCGGCAGGCCTACTGAGTCGGAAATTTCTACTTTAGACCGGTACTGATTTCGGGGTCAGGTCAGGCTGCGGACTGGGTTAGAACGCCCTTGGCACTACTACCGGGGGCACATCAGGATTGGCTTACAGGGTATGGGCGAAATTTAATGGGTCCAAAACCGACGAAATCGCATTCCAACTGGCTTATTAGCTAAAGATCGACCGTTCGGCCGATATCCTCCATTCAGTTTTTTAGCGAAGGCTCGAATCGTAGAATTATTGACACGGCGTCCAGGTCGCCAGCCACGTTTCAAAATCATCTATCATCATGGGCCGTGCATATAGATAGCCTTGGCTTTCATCGCATTCGATGCTTTGAAGAAAATCAGCCTGCGCTTCCGTCTCGACACCTTCGGCAATCACGCGCAAGCCGAGGCTGCGCCCCATGGCCACAATAGCGCCGACAATAGCCCTAGCATCGGCATCCTCCGGGAGGTCACGAATGAAAGATTGATCTATTTTCAGCCGGTCAACAGTAAACTGCCGCAAGTAGGATAGGCTGCAATAGCCGGTACCGAAGTCGTCAATGGCCACTTTTATTCCGTGGGCGTCCAGGATACCCATTTTCTGAACGACCGATTCCACTCCTTGCATCACTACGCTCTCAGTTACCTCGAGCTGCAGGCGTTCTGGTGAAAGGCCGGTATCTACAAGCACGCGCAGTACAACATCGGTAAAATCCTCCTGGCGAAATTGCACGGCTGAGACATTTACCGAGACGCCAAAATCGAACCCGCGCTCACCCCACTGGCGGGCCCGCGTGCAGGATTCTCGCAGCACACGTTCCCCAAGGGACAGAATCAAGCCAGTGTCCTCTGCCAGAGGAATGAAAATAGCGGGAGAAACCAATCCCCGGCTCGGATGCCGCCAGCGCGTAAACGCTTCCGCGCCGATAACACGACCGGTTGCAAGCTCTATCTGCGGCTGGTACACCGAATAGATTTCATTCTGCTCAACAGCACGACGCAGGTCGCGTTCAAGGCTGAGCCGTTCGGTAGCCCGGGATGTCGACTCTTCAGAGTAGAATCGATACAGATTCCGTCCAGCCTCTTTGGCGGAATACATCGAGGCGTCGGCGTTACGCAACAAGCTGCTCGCTTCCTTACCATGATCCGGATAAATACTGATCCCGATACTGGCGGTCAATACCAGCTCATGCAGCTCTATTATGTAAGGTTGAGACACCGCTTCAATAAGCTTCCCGGCGACACGTCCCGCATCCTCTGGCGCCTCGATCTGGCTGAGCAAGACAATAAACTCGTCACCTCCCATCCGGCTGACCGTATCGGTAAGGCGCACGACGGAGTGCATGCGCTCGGCGACAATTTTAAGCAGCTTATCGCCAATTTCATGGCCGAGGGAATCGTTGACCAGCTTGAAACGATCCAGGTCTATGAATAGCAACGCAAGCCGAAAGGAATACCGCTCAGCATTACCGATGGCCACTCTCATGCGGTCCGCAAACAACGTGCGGTTGGGAAGACCGGTGAGCGGGTCGTAATGGGCGAGATACCGGATGCGCTCTTGCGATTCCTTGCTCTGGGTGATATCGCGAGCAACCTTGGAGGCGCCGATAATTTTGCCGGTAACGTCTTTTACTGGCGATACCGTTACGGAGACATCGATCGGCTTCTCGCCTTTCGCCCACCGCACCGTCTCAAAATGATCTGCGAGTTTCCCGCTCTTGATAAGGCTCATGATTTTGATTTCTTCTCCCACGCGGTCGGGTGGAATCAATTTAGATATCGAGCAACCTATGATTTCGCTCGCATGGTATCCAAAAATACGTTCCGCGCCGGCATTCCAGCTGGTAATGATGCCGTTGAGATCTTTGACAACGATCGCATCGTTTGAGGATTCCACGATTGCGGCCAACTGTGCCTTATAAGAGTCGGCCTGGCGGCGTTCCGTGATGTCTCTGAAGCTCCAGACGCGGCCGATCTCGCGTCCTTCCACAAACTGGACCTTCGTATATCGCTCAAACAACCGGCCATTATGAAACTGGAGCACGTCAAAACTTTCCTGCGGCCGTGTCTTATAAATTTCGTCAGTTGATAGCACGAACTGCTCGGGATCCTTTAAATAACAGCAACAATATTGGATGAGTGCTTGATGCCGTACAGTTTTCATGAGTTCACGAGGGATAGGCCACATATCCAGGTAAAGCTGGTTATAGCAAAGCACCTCGCCGCTCTCATCTGTAACGAGGAGTCCGTCGGCAGTAGACTCTATGGTGGCTCGCAACAGGGAAAGAGAACGGTCACGTTCCGCCATCGTTTTCGCCAACGTTTTTTTTATCTGATCAAGCTCATGCTCCGCGCGCTTCCGTTTTCGTGCTTCAAGGCTTGCCCGAGAAGACCGTACGGCTGCGGAGTACAACAATATTTCTTCCTTTCTTTTATTCATATCGTAAATTTCAGCCGTAGAGCCCCTACGCCTGCATCATCCATTTCTGACGCGGAAGACCTAACCGAGGTGATATATGAACTACCGTTTTCGGAAAAATCGGCGTACATAAGATGATCCCAAGCCAAGCCTTGTTTTCTCTGCTATGGATATGCATGCGATGTTTATATAATGGCACGTACGGTAAACGAGGACATGCGAACCGCTTGAGGAAGATATTTTCACTCCGTCTGCAAGCGGTCCTCTGCAATCATTTCATAGAGAGATGAACAAGAGGCGCAGCATGACAGACCTGGACCTGCATATTATATTAAGATATATCTCTACTTTATTACTTGAAGCTGGGAACCGTTAAAACGCTGGTTCCTCGCCTATCCGATTGTTATGACCGTTTATCAGACTCTCGGCGTGCGCCTACGACTTGCCGCATTGTTTGCCATAAGGAGTCGTGTCACCGTTCCGTTGCTCCCCGATTATGTTTGCTCGAACCTCCGCAGCTTGCCTGGTTGCTGCTTTCGCCTTCCCGGGATGCCCGGCTCCGGAAAGAGCCAAGGCATAATCGTCAAGTACGTTGGCGTAGAAGACGGGCGCGGTTTTTGCGGTTATGGCGGAGTCAAGCTCAGCTAGAGCGCGTTCAAAGTAAGACAAAGCTTCAGGAAATTTTTGTTGGGCCAGGTTAAGCCGGGCCAACTCTGCTAGCGAAAGATAGAAAACGCCGCTATTTTTCTTATCAAGGTTGTGAGCAAGAGTGAGTTCGTGCTCTGCTTCCGTAAAAAAGCATGTAACGCCGAGAGATCGTCCATATTCGTAGTGGAAAACGGCTCTGTAGCGGGGGCTTGTTTGAGCGAGTTTTTTGTCAGCGAATGTTTGGGCATAAATGCGCCGTGCTGCATCCCAATCTCCCTGATCCTCGGCAGCAGCACCTTTTTGCATGCTTTCTCCTGCTGATCCTTCAGTGATGGAGACACAACCCGCCAAGCTGAGGAGAATCATCACACCTGGAATCAATCGCTTCATATCGCTTGCCTTATATAACCAAAACCGCATAAACATTCATATGTCTCACGAATGAATGCCGCCTTGGATGAGTTAAAAGTAGTTTCCCCCTATTCACAAAATATAGGTATCAAGAGGTCTTAATAGGGTTGTGAAGCAGGAATGCAAGACATCCGTTTTAACGGCTTATTTTCCCTGTCATGCCTGCGATCATGTCAATTAATGCCCGTAATTCGAAGGGCTTGGAGAGATGCTTTTGAAAACCGGCGTTGATCGCTCTTATTTTATCTTCCGCGCGATTGAACGCGGTAAGGGCAACCGCAGGGGTTTGGCCGCCGGTATGCGCAGGCAGATTCCTTACTTCGCGTATAAATTGGTAGCCATCCACCTTGGGCATGCCGATGTCACTGACTATGACATCCGGCCTGTGTATTTGTACCTGTTCCAATCCGTCGGCAGCGTTGCCGGCCGCAATCACGCAGGCGTGGTTAAGAATCAGTATGAGCTTGGTAAACTCCAGAGCATCCGGTTCGTCATCCACGATCAGTATTTTCAATCCGAAAAGCGTAGGACCGTTGCTATCCATTCATAACCTTTTTTGTGAGGTGATGCCGATTCTATTCCGGTCAACACATGCCGAGTAAACGCACGCAATAGGCTATTAAACCCACTTGTATATTTGCATTTAATCCCGGATGCCACCGTGCGTTTAGTCACATAGTGATGCTTTTCATGAAAAATGGGCCAGAACGAAAGCATTTTCCAGCTTTTCTGCCAACACTTGACGCGGGTTTCGACCACTATCTCGTGAAGCCGTCGATATGGAAGAGCTTACCGCGCTGCTGAATGTACTTATTGAAGTGTTGGCCGGACGTGGTGTTTCTGGCAGCAGCAATTAGGACGCGCGGTTTGCAAAATAGCGGGTGGGACGCGATACGTACCTGTTCCATAGATCATGGGCTGGTAATAATCTTGAATCCGGCAGTTGACCGCTCATTTGTCATCTAAGCGCATATAACCGAAAATGATTTTTCCTACCCCTGAGCTTCACCTTTGTGGTGGGCTCGCTATCCCAGCGACGTTGCCGCCATCATAAGCACCGCAAGCGCCATCACAGCTGTCGCAAGCCAACCGAGTATCCGAAGCCGAGACGTGACTATAAACTTCCCCATTATTTCCGGTTTCGCCGCCATTGACATCATTATTACCATGATGGGCACAGCAATAACGCCGTTGATTACCGCGCTCCAGAACAGTGCCTTGACTGGATCGATGGAAGTAAAGTTGAGCATCACGCCTAAAAGCGTTGCGACGATCAGGATCATATAAAAACCCCTGGCCTCCAGGAGCCTGCGGCCCAAGCCAATACGCCATCTGAAGGATTCCGCCACGGCATAGGCGGCCGAGCCTGCGAGAACTGGCACGGCAAGCAACCCGGTGCCTACTATGCCTGCCGAAAATAGCAGAAACGCATATTCCCCCGCTATCGGGCGTAACGCCTCGGCCGCCTGTGCAGATGTCTGGATATCCCTGACGCCGTGTTGGTGCAAGGTAACCGCTGCCGTCAGCATAATGAAAAACGCGATAAGATTGGAAAATCCCATCCCGATGTAAGTATCCACCTTGATACGCTGAAGGTGATGGCGCGCCTGCTCCGGTGCGTCCTTAAGCGGTTTCTCACCCTTTGAGGCCCGCTGTTCCTCAACTTCCTGCGAAGCTTGCCAGAAAAATAGATAGGGACTGATGGTAGTGCCGAACACAGCAACAACGGCCACCACATAATCGGTTTCGAAAGAGACGGACGGAATGATTATGCTGTGAAAGACGTCACCCCATGGAACCTCGACGGCGAAAACCGTGGCGACGTAAGCAAAAAGCGACAGCGTCAACAATTTCAATATTGGCGCATATCTCGGAAACGGTATGAAAACCTGAAGCACAAGGGACACCACGGCGAAAGCCACCCCATACAGATGCGCCGGGCCACCGATCAGGAGCTTGAGCGCTGCAGCCATTGCGCCGATATCGGCAGCAATGTTGATTGTGTTTGCGATCACAAGCAAGCAGATGAGGCCGTGCAGGATCCAAGGAGAATAATGCTCGCGAATATTGGCTGCGAGACCATTACCGGTAACCCGTCCAATTCGGGCGCTGACAATCTGGATGCCCACCATGAGAGGAAAAGTCAGAAATGTCGTCCACAGCATCGAATAGCCGAATCCGGCTCCCACTTGGGAGTAGGTAGCAATTCCACTGGGATCATCATCCGCTGCGCCGGTGATAAGCCCGGGGCCCAGCTTTTTCCAGACTGGACCGCTATGTAAAACGGAAGCCTCTTCCTCCTTCATGCAGGTTCTCTCGAAGTCGCCGGACCTCTATCGCTTGCGTATGCCTGACAACGAATGGCTGCGCCACCGCCAAGCTTGAACTTCGAAGAATGGATCTTTATTTGAAAAAGAAAAAGCTCGCCTTTTCGGTACGTTCCCGCCTGAACCACCTGATCAGGCGTGGACATTACCAGTGCCTCTTTGCAAGGTTCCAGCGATACAGCAGGCGGGCGAACAAATTGTATGCCAACTGCGTAAGTTGCCTGAATACCGGTAAACGCAACAATGCTGCCAACCAGCGCTGACCCGGCGTCTGTGACCACAGACGAGCGAATGCATCGGCGCCTACGCTGAGCTGACCATCCGCACTCCTGACATGAAGCTGCTCCCGCACCTGCTCCAGCGGCGTCCCTATCTCATCTACCGCTTCCGGATGAGCATGTACGTCGACCCACTCGATATCTTTGATACCGGACGCTTCCATGCGCTTGCGTTGATCCTTGATTCCCGCGTTGCAAACGGGACATGCGCTGTTGTAGTAGACCTTGCTGGACATCTTCCTTGACACCCTCTATTTCAAACGAAACAGGAAAAGAGTACCTTAAACGCAAGGGTTATCGCTCACTCACAGCGGTACACAACCCCCAGGACCGTGGTATTTGATGTGCCTTTACTTCCCCATGCATTGGTATTACTGGAGTCTTGCACCCAAACGTAGTTTCCGCCCATTTTAGATGCCTTGTTGCGCAGGTCGTTCCGGGCGCCGATAAGCAGATTTTTGTTTGATGTATAGTCGCCGGTAAACCAATTGCCCTGAGAGCCGACGACGTCGCCGAGCGGTTTGCAATTGCCTGCTGGTTTTTCGGTCAGAAGCTCCACGGACCTTCCTTCCGGCGTCGTTGAAATCGCTGAACAGCCGACAAGAAAAAGAACTGATACCGCAGCACCTCTTTTCATGATCATCTTTTTCTCTCCTATGATGTTTTTGGTCTTTTGATTATCGTTCGCTGAAACATGGAGCCGGTCATCAGGCAGTTGTAGAAAAGATTTCAGGATTCCCGCTTGCGCCCTGTTTGGAACCGGCTCATAAACAATTTTTAAAAAAAGATTGCATGTTTTAAGCGTAGTACAAATTCAACGAGTAACGGCCATCAAGAGGAAACTGATCGTGAGAGATCGATTGTAAGAGATGTAATCCACACTTACACCGATTATGCATGTTTCGGCCCAAACATGATAATGCCCATGCCCGCAAGCGCCACCAGAGAGCCTGCCACGTCCCACACCGTTGGCCTGATACCATCGACAGCCCAGAGCCAGAGAATCGCGACGAAAATGTAAACACCCCCATACGCGGCGTAGGTGCGGCCTGCGGCTGTAGGGTGAAGAGTGAGCAGCCACGCGAATAACGCGAGGCTCGCAGCAGCGGGTATCAGCAGCCAGGCGCTCTGGCCCTGATTGAGCCAGAGATAAGGCAGGTAGCAGCCTATAATTTCGGCAACAGCCGTAGCCAGGAAAAGAAAAAGAATTTTTAGCTCAAACATATCGGCACCTCAACAGTTCCGTCTGAGCGATACCTTATGCAAATAAAGTGCATGCGGTATCGCGGTGCAACGCCTAATTCGAAGCGCGGTTTGCCATTTTTCCTCTACTCCTCTTTTGCTTTCGCTTCTTGAACGGAGCGCTTTCCTACGGCCTTGAAGAGTTCAGGTATTGCAATCGTATTCGACATGTTTGCGACAAAATCCGGGATCAGCCCACCGGGATTCGTCAGCAGTGTGTAGGTCAGCCTTGTGCGCGTGCCGCCATCAAGCGGCGCCGCAAGCCATGAGCCTTCGTTAAGCTTGATACGCACGACCCCCTCGACCTCGGGTTGCATCTCGGGGATTGCCTTCCACTCGATCTTGAATACGCCGGTGTTCGAGGCCGTGCCGCGCACCATCCTGACCCTGAGCAGATAGTCACGCTCACTTACGAAGGGCGGTGCTACGCGCGCGTAAGTGATGACCTCGCCATTGCTCTCGCGCCCGAGTACGCGTGATTCTTTTACATAAGGCATGAAATCGGGGTAATGCTCGAAGTCACTGAGAACATCAAAAATAATCTCCGGTCGGGCAACCACCTCGGTGGTTGCCACGATTCTACGTCCCTCATCCACGTCCTTTATAAAAATGGTAAGTTCGCTGGTGTGATAAGCCTCCGTCCAGTCCGGCCCTGGGCTCTTCACGTCGAACGCCTGCGCTGGTGTGGCAGCGAATACGGCAGCGGCAGCGAAAGCAACAATGCGGCGCATAAGACTCCCGATAAATATTTGAAATACGTGGGTACCGGCTTCGTCATCGTATAAAAAGTACTTCTATTCGGCATCCGGTCAGTCTTTCGTCAGGCGAATACTACGGAACCAGCCGCCCGCCAGCACCGGCACATCCGCTTCCATTTTCAATTCCGGAACGCCTTCCAGCACCTCTTCAAATATAACATCGAGCCGTGTAACAATATGCTGCGACAGCAGATTCAGCGCTCTTCTCAACCACGCGGTCTCGCCCGGCTTGAGAAATTTGTCAAGTATCAGCACGTGGCCGCCCGGCTTCAGCACGCGCGCGGTCTCTTTCAAACAGGAACGCGCATCGGGAACGATCGCCAGAATGAGATGCAGCACCACATAGTCGAAGGAAGCGCCGGCAAACGGAAGAGCCATGCTGTCGCCACGAACGAGATTCAAATGCAGGTTGCCGATCCGGGGTTTGGCGCGTTCCAGCATAGCGGCGGTAAGATCCAGACCGGTATAAGTATGGCCCGGGGGAAGATAGGGCAAGTCGAGGCCCGTTCCAATACCGCTGATCAGGATGTTGAGGCCACCTTGCCGGGGCTGTTGCGGTAGTTGTGCAAGACTTGCTGCACGCAGGCCCGTGCCTGCAGCCGCCAGAAAAGCATCGTAAAGCGGGGCGATAATCGTGTAGGAATGGCGCAAGGACATGAGAAATTTTTTTCCTAGCTTCGATTCCGCTTCCCTGCCGTAACAGGCTTGGCCGGTTTATCGGACCACGCAGGTCTCTGTGGCAGGATAGGCTGGGTGCGATAGGCCCAAGTAATCATGATTATTCCCGCAACAACCATCGGCAGCGATAGCCATTGACCCATGCTGATACCGAGCGTCATTACCCCCATGAAGCCATCCTCCGGTTCGCGGAAAAATTCGGCGACCGAACGAAATACGCCATAGCCGATAAGAAACATGCCGGAGACGGCTGCGACCGGCCTCGGTTTCGCCGAATAAATCCATATCAGCGCAAAAAAAGCCAACCCCTCCAATGCAAATTCGTAGAGCTGCGAAGGATGACGCGGGAGGTTATCCACGTTGGGGAAAATCATGCCCCAGGAGACATCGGTCGGGCGCCCCCACAACTCGGCGTTTATGAAATTACCGATCCGGCCGGCGCCCAGGCCCAGCGGTACAAGCGGCGCAATGAAATCCGTTACGGCCAGCCACGGCAACTTATATTTTCGGGCCAGCAGCGCCATTGCGGATATTACGCCAAGAAAGCCACCGTGAAAGGACATTCCGCCCTGCCAAACCGCAAGGATCTCCAGCGGATGCTGTAGATAATAGCCGAATTGGTAAAATAATACGTGACCCAGGCGACCGCCCAATATCACGCCCAACACGCCATAAAACAGCATGTCGTCAAGCATGGCGCGCGTAAATACGCCTTGAGGGTTATGTTTGATGCGATAGCGCCCCAGCAGGATGAACGACGCGAATCCGATGAGATACATAAGTCCATACCATCGAATGGCGAGTGGCCCGAGATGGATGGCGATAGGGTCAAACTGCGGGTGAACGAGCATGGGCTTCCGCTTTTTTGAGGTAAAATACTGTTGATTTGGCGAGAGGACAATATAGCCGCTTCAGCCGCGATAGCGGCGAAGGCCGGTATCCAAAGCGTACCATATAAAATTTATTTGCTGGCTGTATGGATCCGGGCTAAGCCAGAATCACGAAACTCGCGTTTCTCTTTGGGCAATGATTATACATACGGCCAATAGCTATTAACCGCAGAGGATATATAAAAAGAACACGCTTCTTTTTATCCCAGATAATCCATTAGGACGCGAGATGATGGCGCGGCAGGTTGCGAGGCAGTTTTGCCGGTTGAGAGAAGTCCATAGCTTGGCCTATGGACGCCGCGCAGGTAGCAAAAATGGCGGCGAAAATGGCCGCAAACCGACGCCAGCGCTCGCGTAGGATCGCAGAACCGCCTAATGAATTATCTGGGTTATTCACTGATCAAGGTTAAATCACTTCCTTAATGTTCCCCCGCGACTCAGGGGCTTTTCAAAGTTTATCAATATTCTCAAGGAGTATTTATGCCAGACAATCAACGCAGCCGCGCGATAACCCAGGGGGCGCAGCGTTCTCCCAACCGCGCCATGCTGCGTGCGGTCGGCTTCGGCGATAAAGATTTCGACAAACCTATCGTCGGCGTGGCTAACGGTTTTTCCACCATTACCCCCTGCAACAAAGGGTTGAATGCGTTAGCCCTTAATGCCGAGCGTGCGTTGAAAGAAGCGGGCGCGATGCCGCAAATGTTCGGCACGATCACGGTATCCGATGGCATCTCCATGGGCACGGAAGGAATGAAGTACTCGCTGGTGTCTCGCGAAGTGATTGCGGACTCGATCGAGACTGCGGTGCAGGCGGAAAGCATGGATGGAGTAATTGCAATCGGGGGTTGCGACAAGAACATGCCGGGAGCGATGATTGCAATGGCGCGAATGAACGTTCCCGCCATTTTCGTGTACGGCGGCACCATCAAGCCCGGCCATTACAACGGGAGGGATCTCACCATTGTGAGCGCTTTCGAAGCTGTCGGGCAGTTTACGGCGCACAAGATAGACGAGAAAGAATTGCTCGAAGTGGAGCGCCGCGCCTGCCCCGGCGCCGGTTCGTGCGGCGGTATGTTTACCGCCAATACCATGTCGTCGGCCTTCGAAGCAATGGGAATGAGCCTGCCTTACTCTTCCACCATGGCGGCGGAGGATGACGAAAAGTACGTGAGTGCAGCGCGCTCCGCGGAAGTTTTGGTTGATGCCATCAGGAAGCAGATCCGCCCGCGCGACATCATCACGAGAAAATCGATAGAAAATGCCATTGCCGTGATTATGGCGGTGGGTGGCTCAACCAATGCGGTGCTGCATTTTCTGGCCATTGCCCATGCGGCGGAAGTGACGCTGACCATCGACGATTTTGAACGCATGCGCGGCAAGGTCCCGGTGTTGTGCGATCTGAAGCCCTCGGGGCGGTATGTGGCCACCGACCTGCATAAAGCGGGAGGTGTTCCCCAAGTAATGAAAATGTTGCTTGAACACGGCCTGTTGCATGGCGATTGCGTAACCATAAGTGGTGAGACCGTGGCGGAAGTATTAAAGAATATCCCGTCGACGCCTCGCAAGGATCAGGATGTGATCCGGCAATGGGAAAATCCCATGTATGCTCAAGGCCACCTCGCCATACTCAAGGGTAACCTCGCCCCTGAAGGCTGTGTAGCCAAAATCACCGGGGTGAAAACACCAAGAATTACCGGCCCGGCACGGGTATTCGAATCCGAAGAAACCTGTATGGCGGCCATTCTTGCACGGCAGATTCAACCCGGCGACGTCGTCGTGATACGCTACGAAGGCCCCAAGGGAGGTCCTGGAATGCGCGAAATGCTTTCCCCTACCTCCGCCCTGATCGGAGAAGGTTTAGGAGATACGGTCGGACTCATCACCGATGGCCGCTTTTCCGGGGGAACCTACGGGATGGTGGTGGGCCATGTGGCACCCGAAGCTTTCGTAGGCGGCACTATCGCGCTGGTGCATGAAGGCGATTCGATTACCATCGACGCCGAACAGCGGCTGCTGCAGCTCAACGTCTCCGGAGAAGAGCTGTCACGACGCCGCGCCGAATGGAAGCCGCCGCATCCGCGTTATACGCGAGGCGTCCTTGCAAAATATGCGAAATCGGTTTCGAGCGCCAGTCGGGGGGCAATAACGGATTAATCGCAAGCTTCTCCGCGTGGTCCAATTATCCTAAATCCGGTAGTTGGACGGAGGGAAGTGTATGGTTTTTGCGGTGCAGGGCAAGGCGCGACTACGCGGAATGCGACCGCGCAGGGCAGAGCGGTGCCTTCCGCAGGAAGGTGCGGCCCCGAAGCGGGACGCGGGCGCCCCCGTGCGTGTGGAACGCGATCGCGGCATCCCCTGCGCTGCCCGATCCCCGCTTCGCGGGGCCCCTCGGGCGACGCTTCGGGGCGTCGTTCCATTCCAAGAAGTTGCAACGCAGCCGTGTGCCCCAAAAACTGTGCAATTCCCCCCGTAGCGCCCTCACCCAAAAGGTGAGCGTCAAATAACGTGAAATGTTGTTATTAATCATAACACTGATCTATTAAATGAGCGGTCAACTACCAGATTTAGGATTATCATGCCCAACCATCTCTCCGGTGAAACCAGTCCTTATCTGCTTCAACATGTAAACAACCCGGTGGATTGGTATCCCTGGGGGGAGGAAGCGCTAGCACTCGCTCGTGCGCAAAATAGGCCGATACTGCTTTCAATCGGCTATTCGGCCTGTCATTGGTGCCACGTCATGGCGCATGAATGTTTCGAAGACGCTTCGGTTGCCGCAGTGATGAACCGGCATTTCGTGAATATCAAGGTAGATCGCGAAGAACGTCCCGATATCGACCAGATTTATCAGATGGCCCTTTATATACTGACCCGGCGTAACGGCGGATGGCCCCTCACACTGTTTCTGACGCCGGATCAAAAGCCATTCTTCGGCGGCACATATTTTCCCAAGACACCTCGGCATGGTCTGCCGGGATTTCTCGATTTGTTGCCGCGCGTGGCAGAGACATATCATGTTAGAGGCGTGGAGATCGAGCGACAGGGCGAATCGCTGCTGAAATCACTTGCCAACATGCTTCCGTCAAAACGCCTGGATGCGCCGGTATTTTCGGAGCAACCGTTTGACCAGGCGCTGGCGGAGCTGGAAAACCGCTTCGATTCAGTCAATGGCGGCTTTGGCGACGCACCAAAATTCCTCCACCCCACGGAACTGGAGTTTTGTTTGCGTCGCTACTTTGTCGCAGGGAATGGCGAAGCGTTGCGCATGGCATCCTACACGCTGCAAAAGATGGCGGAAGGCGGCATCCATGATCAGTTGGGCGGCGGCTTCTGCCGCTACAGCACGGATGAGTGCTGGCATATTCCGCATTTCGAGAAGATGCTTTATGACAACGGACCATTACTCCGACTCTACGCCGACGCATGGCTTGCCACCCGTAATCCGCTGTTTGAACAAGCGGTGGAGGAAACAGCCGAATGGGTAATGCGAGAGATGCAGGCGCAAGGGGAAGACGGAACCGATGGAGAATCGATAGGACGCGGGTACTACTCGACCTTGGATGCCGATTCCGAAAACGAGGAAGGAAAGTTCTATATATGGGACCGCGACGAAGTGGCGCAAATCGTGTCGCCGGACGAATATACCGTCATTGCACCCTATTACGGTCTTTTGGATAACCCCAACTTCGAGCACAAGCACTGGAATCTGGAAATTGCACAGCCGCTTGCGGCCTTGGCCGTGAAAGCCGGCATCAGCCTGGAGGAAGCGCAACAAAGGCTAGCGTCGGCTCGGAGCAAACTTTTCCACAAACGGGAATTGCGCGTTCATCCCGGCCGTGACGAAAAAATCCTTACCAGCTGGAACGGGCTGATGATTAAGGGAATGGCACGCTGCGGCCGCGTATTCGAGCGGGACGACTGGGTGCAGTCGGCCACCTGGGCGGTTGATTTCATTCGCTCCACACTATGGAAAAACAACCGCCTGCTTGCAACCCATAAGGATGGCAAGGCGCATCTCAACGCGTATCTCGACGATTATGCGTTTCTTCTGGATGGGTTATTGGAACTGATGCAGGCTGAGTTTCGCCAAACTGACCTGGAATTTGCCGTTGCGCTGGCAGATGTGTTGCTGGAGCAATTCGAAGACAAGCAGGGAGGCGGTTTTTTCTTTACCAGTCATGATCATGAAAAATTGATATATCGTCCCAAGCCTGCTCACGACAACGCCATGCCTTCAGGCAACGGCGTGGCAGCGTATGCTCTGCAGCGGTTAGGGCATCTGCTTGGAGAATTCCGCTATTCGCAAGCGGCGGAGCGCACCCTGGGCTTGTTCTATCCTGCCATTTCCCATTTTGCGAGTTCCTCTTGCAGCCTGCTGATGGCATTGGAGCAATCGCTGACGCCACCGCACATTGTCATCTTGCGCGGGCAGAGGCATGCGCTGGCAGAATGGAAAAATGCGTTGCGGTGCATTTCCCCCTGCACCCTTGTATTTGCATTGCCTTTGGAACTAGTCGGGCTACCGCCGAGTCTGAATAAACCGGTATCAACAAGTAATGCTGTCAACGCCTGGGTCTGCCACGGCGTTAAATGCTTACCGGAGATCTCTGACTTGCAGCAATTGCTGAGCATCTGCGAAATGAGGTAAGATAGGTCCGCCTTTCTAAAATTAATCAACGGATAAAGGAGCGAGAGTATGAAAGCTGTCTGGATAGGAATGGTTGCGGCATCAGCCCTGTTAATGGTGGGTACCGCGCAAGCGAACGCGGACTTGGCAAAAAGTAGTGGCTGCCTGAATTGCCACACGGTGGACAAAAAATTGGTCGGACCCGCGTTAAAGGATATCGCCGCCAAGTATAAAGCTGACCCGGCTGCCGCAGACAAGCTGGCAGTGAAAATACAGAAGGGAAGCCAGGGGGTCTGGGGTCCGATTCCCATGCCGCCGAATGCAAAGGTCAATGATGCCGATGCCAAAACTCTGGCACAGTTTATTCTGTCGCTCAAATAAACCGGGGTTGAGTTAAAAAAGCCGGCGCTTGATGTGCCGGCTTTTTTGTTTGCCATTGCACAAGGCTGTGGCGTGGAGTAAAGATGCTTTCCTGCAATTTATTCCGAATTATAAAAAATGCTTTTGTGTGCTTGTTCACGGATAACACATGAGCTGGTTCGCGTCGAACCTGCTGAGCGCATTCCTGCTTCCGCCGTTCAACGCCATTCTTCTAGGCGCTATGGGGTTTTTGCTTCTCAAACGCCGGCCCAGGTTAGGTAAGCTTATGGTATGGTCCGCGCTGGCCTTGCTCTATTTGCTGTCCATTCCGTTCGTCGCCGAGGCCCTTCTGCAAAGGCTGGAGACGCCGCGCGAACGCGGCCCTTTTGATAACGATGTGCAGGCAATCGTCGTGTTGGGTGGCGGCACTTACTATCAGGCGCCAGAATATGGCAACGACACGGTCGGACGATATAGCCTGCAGCGCATACGTTACGCGGCAGAACTGCATCGCCGAACGGGCAAACCTATCCTGGCGACTGGCGGTACTCCTCTGGGAAGCAAGTCATCTGAAGCGGCGCAAATGAAAGCGGTGCTGGAAAAGGAGTTTCAGGTTCCGGTCAAGTGGACAGAAGGTGCTTCGCGAAACACTCGTGAAAACGCCTACAAGAGCTTTGCGATACTTAGCAGGGACAAGATCAGTCATATCGCGCTCGTCACTCACGCCTGGCACATGCCGAGAGCAGCCAGGGAATTCGAACAGGCCGGCTTCAAGATTGTCCCTGCTGCGACTGCGTACACTACCCGCTATAAAACGGATATATTCGCATTCATTCCCACGGCGGCCGCGCTGCAAAAAAGCAGCTTGTTCTTTCATGAAGTCATCGGCATAGCGTGGTATCGGCTGACGTCGGCTTCCGGGTAAACTCCACTCTTCGAGCGAACCATTCCATTTACTCGCGCATCTTTGCAGCACACTGCAATGCAATAAGCCAAGCAAATGCGCCAGTGATGAGCAGCTTATGAAATTCGTTGTTGCCTTGAACCAGGATTAAAATAACACCCGCATATTTTTTGGAAAAACCAGCATGAAAACACGTATTAAATGGAACGATGGCATGAGTTTTCTGGCCGAATCGGGCAGCGGCCATGCCGTACTGATGGATGGGCCCCCGGAAGCCGGTGGGAGAAATCTCGGGCCGCGTCCAATGGAAATGTTGCTGATGGGAACCGGCGGGTGCGCAGCTTTCGATGTAGTGTTGATTCTGAAAAAGAGCCGCCAGGATATTAACGATTGCGTAGTGGAAATCGAGGCGGAACGGGCTCCGCAAGACCCCAAGGTATTCACCCGCATTCATTTCCATTTCATCCTGACCGGAAAAAAGCTGAATCCCCAGCAAGTAGAGCGGGCGATCGTCCTTTCCGCGGAAAAATACTGCTCAGCCTCTATAATGCTGGGAAAAACGGCGCAACTGACACATGACTTTGAAATCGTGGAGAGCTGAAGCTCTTCGCTAAACCCGAATACCGCAGGTTGGAAGGGTGATCGAAAGGAGTGGAGTGGGCTCACCAAAAAGGTGAGGTTCAGGGAGCACAAAAATTCCTTGGGATGAGGGCGTTGATAAATGAGCTGACAAATGAGCTAAAAGATGAGCGTCAACTGCGGGATGCAGGTTCAAACCTTTGATTCAAACCCAATATGCCGTTTTCGTCATCACTTTAGACCCCAGCTTCATCATCAACTTCACCGGCATGGGCAAATCCACGCCGCCCTGCGACATGGCGGCGGTAGCGTGACCCGCTTCGTCGATTTGCATTTGTGCGACGATGGCGCGGCTTTTCCCATCGTTATGCGGCAAGCGTTTTAAATGTCCAGCCAGGTGGGATGTCACTTGGCGTTCGGTTTCCGCAAGAAACCCAAGGTTCCATTTATCGCCGAGTGTGCCCGCCAACGCGCCCATGGCGAGTGATCCGCCGTACCAAAACGGATTCAATAGGCTCTTGCGCCCGCTCAATTCCGCAATCCGCCGCTCTGTCCAGGCAAGATGTTCAGTTTCTTCGCGCGCCGCCTGCGCCAGGGTATGCTGCACTTCTGCGTTACGCGCAGTCAGTGCCTGTCCCTGATATAGTGCTTGTGCGCAAATTTCCCCGGTGTGATTGATACGCATCAGTGCGGTGGATTCGCTTTTCTCTGAATCACTCAATTCAACTTCCGGCAATTCAGTTCCCGGGACGGGCCGCAGCGTTTGTGCCGGCGTCAACAGCGTACGCAGTGCGTGATCGAAACCGATAATAAATTTGTCCAGATTCGGCATGAAAGTCCTAAGCAAACGATACGAAAGACATAAACGATGAATAAATGATAAATCAAATTTGAGAGGTTATATTCATCTGCCGCGCTATGAGTGTAACCGGATGCAACACTTCAATTTCTGATCCGGCTTCGCGCAACGCGCTTGCAAGATGCATGGCACAACCTACGTTTGATGTAGCGAGATAACGTGCGCCGCTTGCGCTTATTGCGGTAATTTTATCATGCAGCAGCACTTTTGCCATCTCTGGCTGGTCGAGAAAATAAGTCCCGGCGGCACCACAGCATTGATCGTTTCCAGTTAACGGCGCAATCTGCGCGCCAGGAATGCGCGCGAGCAGCGCATAGGAAGAGGCGGAGCCGCGCAAAACATTGCGCAAACTACAGGGCTCGTGTACTGATATTTTATAGGTCAATGGCGCCAGCTTTATCTCGTCCCATCCTTCAGCCACTGCCAGAAATGCACTGATGTCCATGACTTTGGCTGAAAATCGCTTGCTCGCTGGCGTGCCCCCGTCGCACCCGTTCCCAGCTTCCAATTCTGGCGCAGACTCTTTTGAGCGTGGCGACGGGGGCAAAGTGGAATACTCAGTCAACTGCACGCCGCAACCCGACGCCGTGCTGATAATCGCCTCCAGATTCAGGCCATCAAAAGCACTGATATTCCGGTGTGCAAGTTGCGCCGCCGTTTGCTTGTCACCGCCATGCTGATGCAAGGCGCCACAGCAGGTCTGCGCGGGCGGCACATGAACCGTATAACCCAATTGATTGAGGACGACTATTGTCGCGTTGAGCGTTGCAGTATCCGTCAGTCGTGCCACGCAACCGAGGAAGAGACCGACTTCTCCGCGTGGCTGTCCAGTAGTGGGATAAACTGCTTGCCATGACCCTGCAAAATTTGGCCGGCCGGGCAAAGAGTAGGGTTTATCGATGCGCGGCAACTGGGTCTCCAGCAAAATAAGCTTCGTTTTTCCAAATAAACCGGACTTACGCAACAGCTTCTGCATACCGCTTCGCTGATAAAAACGTAAGAGAGGGCGCAACGCATCAATACGCGCGGGTTTACCGATTATTTCACGCTCCACCCACCGGCGAAACCAGGATTTTGAGGCCTGCGTACTTCCTCCCAGCGGTATGGATGAGGATGCCATCATCGCACGGGTCCCGTCTATCAGTTGTCCAAAGCGCACGTGGTTGGGGCATACCGACTCGCAGGCACGGCAGGTCAGGCACCGGTCAATGTGCAGCGCAAAGCGCTCGTTCATCGGAATACGCCCGCCGGCAACTCCGCTCATCAGAGCGATACGCCCCCGAGGCGAATCGGCTTCCGATTGTGTTACGCGATAGGTGGGACAATGCGGCAGACACAGACCGCACGCAACACAACGGTTGGCTTCAGCGATCAGCGAATCAAGAGAAAAATCGGGCGGAAGATCAGAGGGTTTCATGATCATATCGGCTCAAAAAAGACTTTGGACATATTTTTTATGTTTTTGCTGGCGCTGCTGGCATTCGAAGAGTCTAGCAACCTGTCGGCGATTTGTTCGGTTTCGGGAAGGGCCGGCGCCTATCAGGCATCAATTACTGGAACTGGAGAGAGCACGTGGTTTAGGACAGCAAAACCACGCTACAATTTCCGGACCTCCATTTTTTGATACCCCGACCCTCCATCTTGGAAGCATTTTTTACCTCCACCCTGCTGGTAGCGCTGGCTGAAATCGGCGACAAGACTCAGCTTCTTTCATTTGTACTTGCAGCCAAGCTACGGCAACCCTACCCAATAATGGCCGGCATCTTCGTGGCCACGTTACTTAATCATGCGCTTGCGGCATCGGTAGGCGCATGGCTGGCAAGCCTGATCTCTCCTCAATTTCTCAACTGGATCGTTGGGCTATCGTTCATCGGATGCGGCCTTTGGGCGCTCAAGCCAGATGCACTAGAGGGGAACCTGCGCTTTTTTAGTGCCGGAGCATTTGTCACCACGCTAATTGCTTTTTTTCTGGCGGAGATGGGAGACAAGACCCAACTTGCGACAGTGGCATTGGCCGCCCGCTATGATGCGCTGACAACAGTTGTTTTAGGAACCACGCTTGGCATGATGCTTGCTAACGCACCGGCCGTCTGGATGGGCAAGGTACTTGCGGATCGCATCAATATGACAATGATGCGATGGATCGCGGCTGCGTCGTTTTTGCTGCTGGGAATATGGTCATTGGCGGGCGAGGTACCATCTTATTGACGTACCGTTGACACATTAATCTGGTCCGGTAATCCCGTATATGTAACGTTCGAGCTGATGAATGACGAACTCGCGTCCCGAAATGGCGTCCTTGACCAGATCGCCGATGGAAATAATGCCGACCACTGCGTTATTTTCAAGCACGGGCAAGTGCCGTACCCGTATCGAAGTAACCAATGCCATGCAATCTTCAGCGGAATAATCGGGGGTTACATATGCCACTTGCGAAGTCATGATTTCGCTAACCGGGATATCTTTCGCAGGTCTATCCAGCAGATATGCCTTGCGCGCATAATCTCTTTCAGTGAAGATACCGGCCAGTTTTCCATCCTGTAGCACCAGCAATGCACCGATGTTTCGTGCAGCCATCAATTGCATCGCGTCGTATACGGATTTGTCCGGCTCGATGCTTGCACATTCGAATCCCTTGCCCTGCAGTAATTGCCTTACGGTCGCCACTACATATTCCCCTATTCGAGTTTCGAATGTTCGAAAACTTCTTTATCAGTTGAGTTAATCATAGCATGCAAGGAGAAGAACCTGGGGGCTGCTTCCGTACTTCAAATAGTGCACTTGGCTTGCGGACAAGGTAACCGCTGTTGTTCGCAATCGCAGGGTTCCAGCGCCATCGCGCATGCGCTACAACATACGGCTTTTATCCCCGCTGATGAATCCGATCAGTGACTGGTGGATATTCTTGCCAAATGCGATAACCTTAAACAGTTCACCCATTTCCGCCGGGCTCACCAGCTTTTGCAACTGGTTCGCCAGCGGCAGATAGTCCTTGGTGTTCTCCACTCGGGTTTGCGCCAGAATCTCGGTTACCCCGCAGTTGATGAGAAAATATGCCTGAGTCGTGTAACCCCGCAACCCCAGCCCCGAATCGATAGCGGCGCTGGCGACAGAACTGAAATCAACATGGCTGGTAATGTCCTGCAAACCCGGCAGATAAAAAGGATCGTTGTGGGCAAGATGGCGATAATGGCACATCAATGTACCGCTGGATCGCTGGGGATGATAATACTCATTACGTCCGAAACCGTAGTCGATTAACACGATTGCGCCCCGCTGCAAAACAGCGGCGAGACTACGCATGAAATGGCTCGCGGAAAGATTGATCTCGCTCACGTACTCACCAATATCGTGGCCAAGACCACGGCTGACATCGCCATCCGCACCCTCAACCTGAGGATTTAATTCACGAGCAATCTCAAAAAGCGCTCCCCCTGCAAGAGCGCGGTCGCTCCATGCAAAATCGTCTCCTTTTATCATCACGCCACGCTCGAACAGATCAGTTCCGCGCCAGGCAACCAGATGTACCGGCATGGCGTCGAGTACCTCATTCGCAATTATCAGCCCATCGAATGCGGGAGGCAAATGTTCCAGCCAGACGACTCGCAGCGCGAGATGCGGCGCGAATCTATCAAATAATTCCCTTTGCCGCTGCTGTAGCTCTGCACTGACTTCAAGAATAAAATACCGGCTGGGCAAGCTGCCGAGTTTTTCCAGTTCAAGCAGTAAATCGAGCGCGAGTTTGCCCGTACCCGCCCCGAATTCGAGAATATCGGCCTGGTCATCCACGAGTTCGAGAACCTGCGCGGCCTGCCGCGCCAGGGTTTTACCGAATAATGAAGAAATTTCCGGGGCGGTGACAAAATCGCCCGATTCGCCGAATTTTGCTGCACCGCCGCTGTAATAACCCATGCCCGGCGCGTACAAGACCAACCTCATGTAATGTTCGAATGAAATCCAGCCGCCGGCAACAGCAAGTTCGGCATGGATGAGTTCTTTCAAGGCACGGCTGTGCCGAAGGGCTGCTTCGCTCGGTATAGGTAGTGCCGGTAGTGGCTGCATTGGCTCTATGCTACTCTGTAATATAAGGCTGTCTATCAAATAGGGACATCGTCTTTCTCGCGTCGCGAGAATTCAGCGGTCTTCTGTAAACTCTATTTGAGAGCCACTATGAATTATAAAAATCGAATCGATTCGTAAGTGTAGAGGAGATAGCGATGCAAGGGAAAGTGATACTCGTCACGGGGGGGGCCAGACGCGTGGGTGCAGCCACCTGTCGCAGGTTGCATGCACAGGGCGCAAATCTGCTGGTGCATTACCGCGCGTCGGAGACGGACGCACGGGCCTTGCAGACCGAACTTAATCTGGCACGGCCCGGTTCAGTGGCGCTGGCCCGGGCTGACCTGCTGGATATCAGGCGACTCCCCGACCTGATCGAGGAGACCATAAGGCATTTCGGAAAACTCGACGCGCTCGTCAATAATGCTTCCAGCTTTTTCCCTACTCCCCTCGGAGAAATCACCGAGAACATGTGGAATGATCTGATCGGCACCAATCTGAAGGTACCTCTGCTTCTGTCACAGGCGGCGGCGCCGCAACTCAGGGAAAATAATGGCTGCATCGTCAATATCGTCGATATTCACGAGAAGTGGCCGCTGAAAGGATACGTGGTGTACAACGCTGCAAAGGGCGGCCTTGCCTCGCTCACGCGATCGCTTGCCCAGGAGCTTGCACCCGAAGTTCGGGTAAATGGGGTTTCTCCCGGTCCCATTCTGTGGCCTGAAGAGGGTGAGTGGGCAGATGAAGCCTCTCGCCAGTACATCATCGGCAGGACACTGCTCAAACGAACCGGCGAGCCGGACGACATCGCCAGAACGGTGGCTTTCCTGATTGCGGACGCACCTTACATTACCGGCCAGATCATCGCCGTGGATGGGGGACGTAGTGTGAATCTATAGACAATACGGGTATGAGTTAAATTAATGTCACCCCCGCATCGTTTTTTCGCCATGCACTATTATAGTTGGACCCCATACGTCAACCCAATGCTTTCTTATTGATGTCGGTGCCGCCGTATATCACAGTCAAGCGTGGTTGTCGATTTGGAGTAAGCTTGGCGCGCGCAATCAATCACTCGCTAAAACCACCGGTATCCCGGGAGATGGCACCGCCCCATCCTGTTGGATAAACCCCACGCCGCGCATACTCACGAAACGTAAATACTGCCAATCCGCTGCATACGCCTAGCCGTGTTTGATGGGATTGTATTGAATATAGTCGAGAAAATGCGACCGCAGGTACTCGCACCGTTTTTACGCACCGCTGATTGCTCGGCAGTTTTATTTTTCCACGAAGGCGAAATTTCCTAATCCTTGGGATGATCAATGCTGACAGCGGGGGTAGCGTGTATAACACATCCCCATCCTCCGCTCCAATACCATTGAACACCAAGGTTTGCGCCACCTCATTGCCGAAGCTCTGGCAGTCCTTGTGTTAGCGTCGCAGCGTTACACTTTAAAGCTGCACAGATTGTGCCAAGCCTGGTGAACATTACATTTCGTTTGCCACGCTCAACATCACAATATCTGCTGTTTCCATGTAGCATGGACGGCATTTTTGTGACTTAACTCCACAAATTAAAGTACCCATTTGTTACCAGTAGCTAGGTGGACCAAGTACAAATTTCAGAATGCCCATACTCAGCGATAGGTGTACCTAAGTCCAATTGCTTACTCAGCTATAAAACGCGAAGATAAAGGCCAATACTTGTTCACCTTCGACACAGCTCCTAGCACGGATTGCCGTTGACGCTGACTATAGCGTGTGACAATGCGATGACCAAACGCTCGAACTAGATCCATGATCAAGCACTATTGAGGAATATCTCAATTCCCCACGCGGATGAGTTTTGGTTCGCACCAATGACTTGAAGGAGGATGCGTGCAAGCTGTGAACGGTTAGTTGTGGCCTCAAGCATCGCGGTTGGGCTGAGGAAAAAAATAATAGAGCTACATAGCTAGCTTGTACAAGAGGGAAAATTATGGCAATGCGATTCCCAAGGGGAGCAGAATGGCGCATTTGGGACCTTCAACTTCATACACCTTTTTCCGAACTCAACAACGGGTTTGGGCAGGACTACGATGAGTACGCCAAAGCATTCTTCACGAAAGCTATCGAAAAAAACGTCGCGGTGGTAGGTGTAACCGATTATTTTGTTGTTGACGGTTATCGATTTCTGAGGGACCTCCAAAATGATGATACTCGGCTTGCCGCCCTTATAGGTACTGACAAGGCGTCGTTGGCCAAAACGATAACTCTATTTGCCAATGTCGAACTTAGGACTAATATTCTAGTTGACGGCAACCGCGTCAACTATCACGTTATATTTGCCGATGATGTATCGGCAGATGATATCAATGATAATTTTCTCGCGCAGCTTCACTTCGTATGCGAAGGGAATCCCCACGGCCTCGATCAATCGTTATCGCTTACCAAAAATAATCTGATCCAGTTTGGGAAGACCTTAAAAGCTCATCATGGAGCATTTGCCGGAATGACTGACATTTTTGTCGGGATGATGCAGGCAACCATCGACCACAAAGAAGTGTCGGAGATTCTTAGAAGGCAACAGACTAAGTTCGGCGACAAATATATATTCTGCGTCCCGTGTGACGAAGACCTTTCGAAAGTCAGCTGGGACGGGCAAGGGCACGCGCTTCGAAAGGTTCTTATCCAGAAATCGCACGCACTCTTTGCATCCAACAAAAACACACGAGATTTTGCGCTTGGATTGAAGCATCCGACAGAGGACGACTATATCAATGAGTTTCTGGCTTTTAAGCCATGCATTCACGGCTCGGATGCCCATGAGTTTGATAAACTCTTTGAGCCCGACGGCTCCCGATATACGTGGATAAAGGCTGATCCGACTTTCAAAGGCCTCCTGCAAACGCTTAACGAGCCAGACACCCGCGTTTACATTGGCACCTGCCCTCCAGGCATCGAAGCGATTCGCGCTCGGCCTACGAAGATCCTCAAAGAACTCGCCATTCATAAGAAAATCGGCGCAACGCTTGCGGAAAAATGGTTCGGTCACGATTTGCCCCTAAATTCTGGGCTAATTGCAATTATTGGGAATAAAGGTAGCGGGAAAAGTGCGCTTGCTGACATCCTCGGCTTAATCGGCAACACTCCAAGACATAGCGCGTTTAGCTTTCTTTCCGCGGAGCGCTTCAAGGACCGCCTCAATAACAAAGCCAAATACTTCGAGGCGACTGCAACGTGGAGCGACAATAAAATCGATGGCCCCGTTTCACTTAATGATACCCCAGCCAAGGGATCGGTTGAAACGATCAAGTACATACCACAAGATTATTTAGAACGGATATGCAATGAGGTCAGCCTAGGTAGCGGGAGTAAGTTTTATAATGAGCTTCAGAACGTGATTTTCTCTCATGTCCCGGAGGCAGAACAACTGGGGTTCTCTACCCTTGACGACCTGCTGAACCATAGATCAGAGGAGACCAAGAAGACAATTGACATCTTGGTGGATCAAATTAAAGCTATCAATCGTGAGTTAGCCATTTGCGAGGATATGCTCACGGAAAATCACAGGAACTTCTTGTCAGCTCAGCTGGCAGCGAAGCAGAGAGAACTGGAAGCACACGAGCTTACGAAGCCGGCAGCACCGCCCTCTGAAGACTCAGCTGCCGTTCAGGTTGCTACAGAAGTCAGTACGCAATTACAAAATGTCCAATCTGAGCTTGTCAAGGTGGAAAACGATATTGCAGCTGCGAGGCAAAAGCTGAGTGAGACAACGAAGCAGCGAACTACCGCGGAGCGGCTCCTTGCAAAGCTTTCAAATTTCGAAAAACAGCTTAACACTGCTTCGAGTGATGCTCAGGCTGACGTATGTGAGTTAGAGCTGCAATGGAGCAATTTGGTCAAGGTTGAGATCAACAAGTTTCCGGTTGAAGCGATTGTTAGTGGGGCTGAGAAGGCGATCGTTGATCTCAATGCAAGGCTTGATGCAGCGGCGACTGACAGCTTCACGGAGAAGCAAAAGAAATTACAAGAGTCTATTTTTGTACTGGGTCAGCAGCTTAGTGCTCCGCAGAAAGCACATGAAGAGTACAAGGCTGCCTTAAAACGCTGGGAAGAAACGCGGAATGCACTGATCGGAACTCCAGAGCAATTAGGCAGCATGAAACAATTGGAAGCAACGCTAGCTAAGCTACCGGCTGTCAAAGAACGAGAGCAACTATTGAGTTCTGAGCGCTTGAGTAAGGCCAAGGAAATTTATACGGAGAAGGAAAAGCTTCGCGACGACTACGGGCGATACTATGGAGCTGTCCAAAAATTTCTCGGAGGCCATCATCTGGCAAAAAGTCAGCAGTTTAAGCTCACGTTCAACGTAGCAATCACTGAACAAGAATTCGCTCCATCATTCTTGAAGTTCCTAAACCAGCGTCGGGTGGGTACATTCTCAGGACTGGAGGATGGCACAGAGAGACTTAAGGAAATGTTGGATGCGATCAACTTTGACTCAATGGAGGAAGTCTGCGTATTTTTGAATAACCTCATGAAGGCGTTGTGTGAGGATCTACGTCAAGGTAAGGGTAACTCGACCGTGGAGTTGAAGGAACAACTTGCTCAAGGAGTAAGCGTCACTGATGTTCACGATTTCGTTTTCGGATTAAGTTATCTTGACCCGGTCTATAGCCTAAGATGGGACGATAAGACGCTTGAACAACTGTCACCTGGCGAGAGAGGAAATCTGCTCCTTATCTTCTATTTGCTAATTGATCGTGATGACATTCCCTTGGTCATCGATCAGCCGGAAGAAAATCTTGATAACAACACCGTCTACCGAACACTTGTACCGTGCGTAAAGGAGGCTAAAGAGCGCCGCCAAATCATTATGGTAACGCACAATCCGAATCTAGCCGTTGTTTGTGATGCAGAACAGGTCATTTGCGCTGAAATACTCAAAGAACAGGGCCACGAAGTGCGATATGTAAGTGGGTCAATTGAGGACCCGCTGATAAATCGGAAAATTGTAGACATTTTAGAGGGTACGCGGCCAGCGTTTGACAAACGCGATGCAAAGTACCTCCCTCAACGCTGACAGGGCGGCGAATATCTCCGTACCCAATTGACCTCAAGTCCATGATTATGGCTGAGCAAGTCTAAGTTTAACAATAGTTTAATTCCGATACATCTCTTCAAGGAGTAAAGCTGGTGTCGAAAAAGATAGTCATTCCAGCATCGCGAGTTCGTCAAGGTGCACTCGTCCTTTACACAACCTCAATGAAGGTTAGAGACTTGCTTTTAGATGGGTTCTACAGTGTAGAGACGCTCGATCCGGAGGACAGCAGTGACAAAGGGTATCAACGCCTTCTTAACAGGGCGCGCGCCAAAAAACTCGCAGATTACATTGTTAAGGGGCAAGATAGACAAGATGCCTTTTTGCCGACCTCGATCTTCCTTGCTACTGATAAGTTTATTGAATACAACGAGACAAATAACACCATTGAAATTGGTATTACGCTTGTTGGGCCATTCAGTGTCGTTGATGGGCAGCACCGTCTTGAAGGTTTGAAGATGGCGGCCGAAAAAGATACTCGAGTTTTGGATTTTGAGGTTCCGGTTAACATCGCTGTGAACCTTCCGAAAATTGCACAAATGTGCCACTTCCTCATTGTTAACACTACGCAGAAGAGCGTGGATAAATCCGTTGAGCAGAGAATCATTGCTCGGTTGACCGATGCGCTAGATGTGGAGGACTTGCCTAGTCTTCCCAAGTGGATCTTGAACACTGTTCAGAGGGGCGAAGTAGATAAAGCTATCAAGTATGCAGACTACCTAAATGAAACCTTTGACTCCCCCTGGTTCGGAAAAATTCAGATGGCTAATGCAGACTCAGATGATGTCACCATAAATCAGCGTTCGTTTGTGAAAGCAATCGTTAAGTATGTTCTAACCGCTAACAACCCCGTCTCCATCATTTTCAGAGATATTGAAAAAGAAAAGCGGGTATTTTTGAATTACTGGAAAGCGATTCAGCGTGTACTTGACAATGGTAGCTCAAGCATCTTGTACAAATACAATGGCGTTGAACTTTTTTGTAAGTTTTCAATTCCGTTTTTCATGAAGCTTCAAGACCGTGGCAGTTTTACTGTTCCCACAATGGAGGAGCTTTTACGATCTTGCTTTGACAACGTGGAAGGCGACTATACAGGTGTTGGTCATCCCGACTGGTGGGCTAGGGGCGGCACAGCAAGCTTCTTAAATGCCGGCGCAATTAATGTAGTCTCGCAAGAGATGTCAAAAGCACTTCATAAGGCATCAATGAACTCTCCAATGGAACTATGAAAGTATCCGCGCTGATCCCTCGCCCAGCCAGGAGTGAGCCGTTCAGACGAAACAGAGAACGGTTCATTCCTGAAAACCAGGGTTGCTACGTTTTGACCACCTTCGATAGCACAGTCCTGTATATCGGTTTGACTACTAATCTTCGTCGTCGCATTATCGACCATCTTGACAGCAATCAAAAGACGTTGCCAACTGCAACTGGCAGAGCTGTTTTGTTTTTTTGGATTGAAAGCAACGAGATTAACAAGATTGAACGAACATGGCTCAATACTCACATTCAACACGAGGGAGCAAAACCAGTGTTGAACAAAATCTACTCTCCCGTGTCCGTCTAAGCACGACGATGGATTCTTTCACCCATTAAAATAAAACCGATATGCAGAAGTACATCCTAATCAGCCTCATCAACTTCTAAGGCAGAGAGATATTTATGGGCATTGAAGAAGATAGAGCTGAATTTAATTCAGCAGGGATTCGCAGCCTTCGTCGGCAACTTATGAGGCAAGAGACTGACCTGCCCCCTGAAGTTAGCCACATAGGGCGGTAGAATCCTAGTTTACAAATTGGTGATGTGAGTCATGAACTCGAGGGTGTGATATCACCCACCGAACTGTGCAGCCGATTTGAATTGTATCTTTCCACCAAAACTCGATAAGAATGCGTGCCCTTTCCCAGGTCAAGAACCAATGGTCGTTCAAGCATTCATCCCGGAAGCGCCCGTTGAAGCTTTCGATATAGAGATTCTGCGTTAGTTTCCTGGCTGAATGGATGAGAGCTTCACACCACGACACGAGCCCATGCATCCAGCGCCAGGCTGGTGAACTTCGGTCCGCAATCCATCCGAATCATCCTCGGAAGTGAACGATACTTGGCAATGCTATCTAATATCCGCACCACACGCTGCCCCGAGATCGAGGTATCCACCTAAATGACGATGCTCTCCTGATGAAGTCATCCGCTACATTCAGGCATTGGACGTTGGTGACTTCGTAACGCGGGTGTATGGAAAATGAGTTTAAAAATGCTGGAATGACTTCACACTCATTTGGCTAATTTTTTCTTCAATATCTCGTTCACTTGCGCGGGGTTCGCCTTGCCTTTGGCGGCCTTCATTACCTGGCCGACGAGTGCATTAAAGGCTTTCTCCTTGCCAGCCTTGAATTCCTCAACGGATTTCGAATTGGCAGCAATAACGTCGGCGATCAGTTTTTCAAGTTCGCCCGAATCCGAGATCTGCTTCAATCCCTGCGATTTGATGATCTCGTCGACAAGGTTCTCAACCGGTTCCGAATCGTGGCGCTTCCAACCCCCAGCTTGCTCACCGGACTGGATCCACATTTGTCTCAATACTTCCTTCCCCATCTTTCCCGAGATTGTGCCATCTTTGATACGCGTTAGAAGTTGCACGAGTTGTGCCGGAGACAGCGGACAGTTATCAAAGAGCTTTCCTTCATTATTGAGATAACTGGATATTTCGCCCATTACCCAGTTTGCGCAGAGTTTTGGATCAGATGGAAGCTTATCTGCAACCGCGTCGAAGTACTCCGCAATTTCCCGATCGGCTGTCAGGGCCGCCGCATCATAAGCAGAAAGCCCATAGTCGCGCTCGAGGCGAATTCGCATTTGCTGTGGCAGTTCCGGTAGCCCGCTCTTCACTTCAGCGATCCAGCTTGCAGGGATTTCCAGCGGCAACAAGTCCGGATCGGGAAAATAGCGGTAGTCCTGCGCATCTTCCTTGCTTCGCATGGCACGGGTTTCATCCTTTGCAGGATCGTAGAGGCGGGTTTGCTGATGGATGGCGCCGCCGTCTTCCAGGAGCGCTATCTGGCGTCTGGCTTCGTAATCGATAGCCTTCTCGAGAAAACGGAACGAGTTGAGATTTTTTATTTCGCAGCGAGTGCCAAGCCTGTCCGATCCTTGTGGTCGCACGGATACATTGGCGTCGCAACGGAAGGAACCCTCCTGCATATTGCCATCGCAGATGTCGATCCAGCGCACCAGCGAATGCAATGTTTTGGCATAGGCCACCGCTTCGGCGCTACTGCGCATATCCGGCTCAGAAACGATCTCGAGCAGAGGCGTGCCCGCACGATTCAGATCGATGCCGGTCATGCCGTGGAAATCCTCATGCAACGACTTGCCCGCATCTTCTTCCAGATGTGCCCGGACAAGACGTACAGTTTTCTCCGTTTCCCCCACATGAATTGTCACGTTACCGCCTTCAACGACGGGCAATTCATATTGACTGATCTGATAGCCTTTGGGGAGATCAGGATAAAAGTAATTTTTTCGGGCAAAAATTGATGGCGAATTGATTTTTCCCCCAACCGACAGACCAAGCTTGATTGCCCGGTCAACCGCGCCGTGATTCAATACAGGCAGCACGCCCGGCAGCGCCAGGTCGACCGCGCAAGCTTCTGCGTTGGGCGCCGCGCCGAAAGCGGTCGAGGCGCCTGAAAATATTTTCGATCGGGTCGAGAGCTGCGCATGGACTTCAAGACCGATAACGATTTCCCATTGCATTGCGAGAATCCCTTTTTTGGAATAGTACTTAAATTGATCCGGCAATTATCGGTACGATATACCAGCCGAACTCGCCGTCCAGGGTTGGAAAGCACGCCATAGCGGGTTTTGAACCGGATGCCGGATCAAGCCCCGGAATGGTGGAATCATCGTATTCTCATGACGATGAAGCCGAGTCCGATACGATTCAATACGGGCTCAATTCACTCTTGGGATCCGGCAGGCATCTGCATATGCCAGTCGGTTACCCGTTGGTATTGATGTGCCACATTCAGCATTTGTGCTTCCGTAAAATAATTGCCAACGATGTGCAATCCCACCGGCCGGTTTTTATCGCCAAAGCCAACCGGGATGGACATACCGGGCAAGCCGGCCAGGTTGACGGAAATGGTGTAGGCATCGGATAAGTACATTTGGACCGGGTCGCTGCTTTTTTCTCCGAGATCGAATGCAACGGTGGGCGAAGTCGGCCCCATGATGATGTCACACTGTTTAAATGCCTCGGCAAAATCCAGTGCTATCAGACGGCGCAGCTTCTGGGCCTGAATGTAGTATGCGTCGTAATATCCGTGCGACAGCACGTAAGTTCCGATTAGAATGCGGCGCTTCACTTCTGCGCCAAAAGCCTGCGCGCGGCTTTTCCGATACATATCATCGAGGTCGATATACTTGGGAGCACGATAGCCGTAACGCACCCCATCGAACCGGGATAGATTGCTCGACGCTTCCGCTGGGGCCAGCACATAGTAAACAGGTACCGACAGCTTCGTATTGGGTAGCGATACTTCCACTGTTTTTGCGCCAAGCTTGCGGTATTCCGCGATAGCGGCTTCCACCGCGCGCGCTACGTCATCGTTTATTTCCTTCACGAAATATTCTTTCGGCAGGCCGATACGCAGCCCTGCGAGCGGCTTTTCCAGCTCGCGCACGTAATCTTCCGCCTCACGCTGCAAACTGGTCGAGTCGCGTGTATCGAATCCGGCCATGACATTCAGCATCAACGCCAGGTCTTCTGCTGATTTCGCCATCGGACCGCCCTGGTCGAGACTGGAAGCAAAGGCAACCATACCGTAGCGCGAAACCAGCCCATAAGTGGGCTTGATCCCGGAAATGCCGCATAGCGCAGCCGGTTGACGAATTGAACCGCCCGTATCCGTGCCAGTTGCGGCGGGCGCCATACGTGCGGCAACGGCACAAGCCGAACCGCCCGAACTTCCACCCGGCACGGCCGTGGTATCCCACGGATTCCTTACCGGTCCGTAATAGGAGGTCTCGTTGCTGGATCCCATGGCGAATTCATCCATGTTGGTTTTGCCGATATTCACCGCCCCTGCCGCATTGAAACGCTCAACCACAGCAGCATCGTAAGGGGAAATGAAATTGGACAACATTTTCGATCCGCAAGTGGTGAGCCACCCCTTGGTACAAAAAATATCCTTCTGGGCGATCGGAATACCGGTAAGCGGCCGGGCGCCGCCGGATGCGATAATCATGTCCGCGGCACGCGCCTGATTGAGGCTAGTCTCTTCATTGATGGTAATGAAAGCGTTGTAACCTGGGTTTAACGCCTGGGAACGCTTGAGGAATTCGCCGGTCAATTCAGCGCTGGAGATTTTTTTCGCGGCAAGGAGCGTGGAAAATTGCTTGAGACTGGAGTTCAACATGTTATTCGCGGGGTGAAGCAAATCTTGCAAAAGGTTGCAAACGTGGAAGGAGAGTTCAGCGGCGGCGCCAGGCTTTACTCGATAACCTTTGGCACGAGGTAAAGACCCGCCTCTACCTGGGGCGCTATGGATTGAAACAACTCGCGCTGATCGACCTCCGTCACGATATCCGGGCGCAGCCGTTGCATCAAATCCTGTGCATGGGATACGGGTTTTATAGCCGATGTATCCACCGCCTGCATCTGCTGGATCAGGTCGAAGATACCCGATAACTGAGCCAGCGCGGCACTCGCCTCCTCCTCGCCGACTTCAATGCGCGCCAGGTTGGCGATGCGCTTTACCTCATCCAAAGACAGTGACATTAACCGCCAAATCCCTTATATTCAAATAGGTAATAGAGTATCATAGCCCGCCTGAGTGACGCATCCTTTTCCGCGCTTTATCATCGCCATCTGCAACGGATTTCGTAAACCATGCTTAATTTTATAAACAATAATGTATTGAAGGGTTATTTTTCGACCGATATGGCGATAGACCTGGGAACCGCCAATACGCTGATTTATGTGCGCGGCCAAGGTATTGTATTAAATGAACCTTCCGTAGTAGCGATACGCCAGGATGGGGGGCCCAACGGCAAAAAAGTAATTCAGCAGGTAGGGCTGGCGGCCAAGCAGATGCTGGGGCGGACCCCCGGTAATATCACCGCGATCCGTCCTATGAAGGACGGCGTGATCGCCGATTTCACCGTTACCGAACAGATGCTGAAGCACTTCATCAAGAAGGTAAATCCACCGCGACTGTTTTCCGCCAATCCCCGCATTGTAATCTGCGTACCTTATGGATCCACCCAAGTGGAGCGTCGCGCCATTCGCGAAGCCGCCTATGGCGCCGGCGCACGCAAGGTCGAACTGATCGAGGAACCGATGGCGGCAGCGATCGGCGCCAACTTGCCGGTCGAGGAAGCGACTGGCTCGATGGTGGTCGATATCGGTGGCGGCACTACCGAAGTGGGTGTGATTTCGCTCGGCGGCATCGTTTATTCAAATTCGGTACGCGTCGGGGGGGATAAATTCGACGAAGCAATCATCAATTACATTCGCCGCAATTACGGCATGCTGATCGGTGAAGTCACCGCGGAGCTGATCAAGAAGGAAATAGGTTCCGCGTTCCCGGGCTCGGAAGTACGGGAAATGGAAGTCAAGGGACGAAATCTGGCGGAAGGAATTCCGCGCAGCTTCACTATTTCCAGTAACGAAATCCTCGAAGCACTGACGGACCCGCTGAATAGTATCGTCAGCGCGGTCAAATCGGCGCTTGAGCATACGCTGCCTGAACTGGGTGCGGATATCGCTGAAAAAGGCATGGTGCTGACCGGTGGCGGGGCATTGCTAAGAGACATCGATCGCTTGTTGATGGAAGAAACAGGGTTGTCGGTTATCATCGCTGAAGATCCACTTACCTGTGTTGTGCGTGGATCAGGTGTCGCTCTGGAAAATATGGACCAGTTGGTGGGCGTTTTTGCCAGTGACTAGCGGGTTTTCGAGGACGTCCGGTTGGGTCCCGGCCGAGCGTACATTGAATCGTCCATCGTGAAACCCGAGAGACATGACGGAAACGAACCCGCGGTTTTTCAGGCATGGTCCCAGTCTGCTGGCGCGGCTTGTTTTTTTTGTAATGCTGTCATTAGTGCTGATGGCTGCCGACGCGCGGTTTAAATATCTTCTCGAAATTCGCCAAGCCTTCTCTACCGTGATCTATCCCTTACAGAAACTAGCCAATGTACCGGGAACGATCTATGACGGCGTAAGCGAGTTTTTCTTTAGCGGGCATCTGGCCGACGAGAATATTCATCTCAAGCAGCAGCACCTTGTCGACCGGGGCCAACTTCAGCAGTTGGGCGCCCTGGAAGCTGAAAATGCACAGTTGCGCAAGCTTCTGGAAGCCACGCAGCGGGTTGAAAGCAAGGCGGTGATGGCTGAAATCCTGCACGTACCGCGCGACCCATTTAACCGTAAGGTCATGCTTGATAAAGGTAGCCAAAGCGGAGTTCAGCCGGGTCAGGTGGTGGTGGATGATATTGGCGTGGTGGGGCAGATTACCCGCGAGTATCCATGGGCATCCGAAGTCACGCTTATTACTGACAAGGATCATTCGGTGCCGGTGCAGGTAGTGCGCAATGGCCTTCGTTCAGTGATATCGGGCACGGGAAAGGATGCGATGCTTGAATTGCGTTACCTGGCTGTCAACACCGATATACAGGAAGGAGACTCCCTGGTGACTTCCGGAATAGATGGGGTTTATCCACCTGGCCTCCCCGTCGCGGTGGTTTCAAAGATCGAACGCAATTCTACGTATGTCTTTGCCCGTGTTACCTGCACACCTGTTGCAGGAGTAGGTCATAACCGCCAATTGCTGATATTGTCCACGCTGACGCCCGTTACGGAAATTCCGGCGGAGGCGTTCGAGTTGAAGCCCGAGAGCAGAAAGCGAGAAAAAGGTGGCGTTCGCTGATCATCCCAAACATGAAATTCTGCGGCCTGTAAGGGGCTCGTTAATCGTCATCAGCCTGATGGTGACCTTATTGCTGAATCTCATGCCGTTAAAAGGTATAGCGCTAGCGTTATGGCCGGATTTCGTCGCCCTGGCGATACTTTACTGGTGTATCAGCCAACCGCAGCGTGTCGGTATCAGCGTCGCGTTTGGAATGGGCCTGCTAATGGATTTCGGTGATGCCAGCACCTTTGGCCAGCATGCCCTGGCGTATAGCATCATGGCTTTTGTCGCGCTGCTGTTCCACCGGCGCTTGAGCAATTTTGAATTGCTCAAGCAAGCTCCACAGATAGGATTGATATTGCTTTTAGGACAATTCGTCATACTTCTGACAGGGCTGCTGGATGGGTCCCATTTTCCCGGTTGGAATTTCTTTCTCGCGAGCGTTACCGGCACGTTGCTGTGGCCGTTTTTCTCTTCATTGCTGAGAATACCGCAGAAGCCCAGGTTTGAATCCGATGCCCGATGAGCCGTACAGTAGAGCTTCGTAACCATCCGCGTGAGTTGCAAAATTTCCAGTTGCGGCTTGCCTTCAGCGCGGGATTCGTGCTGCTGCTATTTCTTTTGCTGTTTGCGCGTTTCTCTTATCTCCAGGTATCGCAGCGCGAGCATTATCATACCCTGGCGGAAGCCAACCGGATATCCATCTCCCCTATCGTGCCCAACCGAGGCTTGATTTTCGATCGTAACGGTGAGGTGCTGGCGCATAACTACTCTGCTTACACGCTCGAAATCGTGCCCAGCAAGATTGGAGACCTTGAGGCTCTCATTAACGAATTGGCTACCGTTGTCGAAATAGCCGCGAGAGACCGCAAGCGTTTTAAAAAATTGATGGAAGAGAGCAAGAGATTTGAGAGCCTGCCCATCCGTACCCGTTTATCGGATGTGGAAGTCGCTCGTTTTGCAGCCAACCGCTATCGCTTTCCCGGGGTGGAAATCAAGGCCCGTTTATTCCGTCAATACCCTAAGGGCGAAAGCGCGTCTCATGTCGTCGGCTACATCGGTCGAATCAATGACAAGGATCTTGAGCGACTGGAAGCCAACAACGGCTTGGCCAATTATCGAGGCTCCCACCACATGGGCAAAATCGGTATTGAGCAGAGTTACGAAAAGGAACTGCACGGTATCACGGGATTCGAGGAAATGGAGACCGATGCGGCCGGCCGGGTAATAAGAGTTATATCCCGTACTCCAGCGATCTCCGGCAACGATCTGACACTTTCGCTCGATGCCAGATTGCAGGAGGTCGCCGAGAAAGCTTTTGGAGATCGGCGCGGCGCGCTGGTCGCGATTGAGCCTGCTACCGGCGAGGTGCTCGCGTTCGTCAGCAAACCGGGATTCGACCCCAATCTGTTTGTCGATGGCATTGATTCGGAAAATTGGGATTTACTGAATAATTCCATCGACAGGCCTCTAAACAACCGCGCGTTGCGCGGGCTTTATCCGCCGGGCTCCACATTCAAACCCTTCATGGCTCTGGCCGGTCTGGAGTTGAAAAAACGCTGGCCGCGGCACGCTATCAACGATTCCGGATATTTCAGCCTGCCCGGCAGCACGCACCGCTTTCGTGATTGGAAAGCCGGGGGCCACGGAGTTGTCGACCTGCACAAATCTCTGGTTGTGTCGTGTGACACGTATTACTACGGGCTTGCCAATGACCTCGGCATTGACAACATCTTCAATTTCGTCAGCCAGTTTGGATTAGGGAAGAAAACCGGCATCGATATCGAAGGAGAGGTTAGCGGCTTGTTGCCCTCACAAGAATGGAAAATGGCGCGGCACAAACAGAAGTGGTATGCCGGTGACACGATTTCAGTGGGCATAGGCCAAGGCTACAATCTGACCACTCCGCTACAACTGGCCTTTGCTACCGCAATACTGGCGGGGAATGGTACAGCGTTTCGTCCACATCTTGTGAAGCAGGTCCTGAATAACAACAAGGAGGTGGTGCGGGAAATTGCCAAGGAGCCCTTATATACGCTCAACCTCAATCCCGATAATTTACAGGCAGTGCGAAACGCGCTCGTAGATGTAACCCGGCCCGGGGGCACCGCCGCGCTCGCCGGCGCCGACGCCGCCTATGTGTTCGCGGGTAAAACCGGTACGTCGCAAGTAATTGGCATGAAGCAAGGGGAAAAATACGTAGAAAGCAAGGTCCGTGAACGTTTTCGTGACCACGCGCTGTTCATTACTTACGCCCCGGCCGAGAACCCCAAAATAGCGCTATCGGTATTGGTGGAAAACGGCGGCCATGGCGGGTCTACCGCTGCGCCGATCGCCAGGATGGTCATGGACTACTACCTCCTTGGCAAGCTGCCGAGCGAAGCGGCGGCAGAAGCTGTCGAGCAGAATGAAGAAGAGGACGAGCATGATTGAATCCATGCGCGTATGGCATTACCTTACACGTTATGTGGACAGCTTCCTGCTGAGCGGAATATTGCTGCTGATGCTGACCGGCTTGTTCACGCTGTATAGCGCAACCGACGCCAACCTCGGTCGCGTCACCAATCAGGCAGTCAATATGCTGGTCGCACTGGGCATAATGTGGCTGGTCGCCAACATTCCGTTACAACATATCATGCGCATTGCCTTGCCGATATATGTGGCTGGCATTCTCCTGCTGCTTGGGGTGGCGCTGTTCGGTGAGATAAACAATGGAGCCCGGCGCTGGTTGAACATCGGCTTTACCCGTATTCAGCCGTCCGAGTTGATGAAGATAGCCGTGCCGCTGATGATGGCATGGTATTTCGATAAACATGAAGCCACCTTGCGGCTGAGGGATTATGCGGTTGCAACGCTGCTGCTGATACTTCCCGTATTGATGATCGTGCGCCAACCGGACTTGGGCACTGCGCTGCTCATCGCATCGAGCGGTTTCTACGTACTGTTCCTCACAGGGTTGTCATGGCGCATCATGGGCGCATTGTTCGTCGTTGGGGCAGGAAGCCTGCCAATACTATGGTCGACGATGCATGATTATCAGCGAAGACGCGTCATGACCTTGCTTGATCCGACACAGGATGCGCTCGGTGCAGGGTATCACACCATTCAGTCCACCATTGCTATTGGCTCTGGAGGCATTCTTGGCAAGGGCTGGCAGCATGGTACCCAAACCCATCTCGATTTCCTTCCAGAGAGAAGCACCGATTTCATCTTTGCGGTATTTTCCGAGGAATTCGGGCTTATCGGCAACTCACTGCTGTTGCTGCTGTACCTGGTGGTAATCGGCCGCGGAATGGTTATCGCTGCCAATGCCTCAACCCAGTTTACGCGCCTTATCGCCGGCTCGATCACGCTGACATTTTTCACCTATATTTTTGTCAACATAGGCATGGTCATCGGTATCCTGCCTGTGGTGGGGGTACCGCTGCCTCTGATCAGCTACGGCGGTACATCAATGGTGACAATGCTGTTGGGATTTGGTATTTTGATGAGCATACAGACGCATCCCAAGTTGGTGAAGACGTGAGGAATATTGATTCGAGATCGAAATCCTTGTCGAATCCATTGCCCCCTCCTCGGCAATGGACGATCTGGATTATCGCGGTCTTTATTCTTACTTTCGTTAGCGGCTGCGGCACTGTCCTGAAACAGGATAAGAGAGGCAAGACCGGCACATCGACGCTCTTTGGCATTGGCCTGAAAAAGGGGGGTGGCTATTATCTGGACGATGGCCCTGGCGATAATCCACCGGCTGACCTTGCGTCCATTCCCGATGCCGTTCCCCGGGACGAGCCTTTGCGGCAGGCCAACATGCGTCCTTATGTCGCGCTGGGGAAATCATACGCACCCATGACTGTTCTGGAATCTTACAGAGAGCGTGGAATCGCTTCATGGTACGGCCGGCGGTATCATGGGCAAAAAACTGCCTCTGGTGAAGTCTATGATATGTATGGTATGACGGCAGCGCACACAACGTTGCCATTGCCCAGCTACGTTCGCGTCACCAACATCAGGAACGGGAAATCCGTAGTAGTAAGGGTTAATGATCGCGGACCCTTCCTTTCCGACCGCCTCATCGATCTTTCCTACACGGCCGCCTACAAGCTCGATGTACTGGGCGGCGGCAGCGCTTGGGTCGAAGTGGAAACCATCCTGCCGGGTTCCGGTCCTGCCATACAGGTTGCGTCAGCGCCTGCCTTTGCCACGAATACAGCCCGGACCTTTGCTACCGCCGCAGGTTCCCTCGCATCTGTTCCAGCATCCGCTATTGCCGGCGAAAAGACAGATGCGCCTGCTGCTGCAGGGCAACAGGAGGGAGCGGCCGGGCCGGGCTTGTTCGAAGTTGCATACTCACCCCTGGAATCAGGCACATCCATATCGGGGAGCACTGCTGCTCTCGCCGCCGCGGATGCAAGAGGCATCTATCTGCAACTGGGCGCGTTCAGCGCCTATGATAATGCCGATAATTTTCTTGCACGGATGCGCAGCGAACTTCCCTCAATCGATGCACTTGGTATTGTCCCGCAAGATGGCTTGTTCAAAGTCCATGCGGGCCCTTATCCAGATCAGGTGGTGGCAAGGCAGGCAGCCGACAAGATCGCCCGAAGCCTCTCCATTAAGCCGATGTTGCTGGTGCGGTAGCGTATCGATGGGAACGCGGGCGTATCATGCGCTTTAAGGCGGTATTCGCCAGTAAAGAAAACAAACGCACTACTTCAAGGCGTATCTCATAGCAAAATCTTTGTTCTCTTGATAAAATCGGCCTTCCTCCTCAATGATTCAGCTCACCCCAACTCAGGATCAGCTATGACAATACACTTCGGCCCAGCCAAAAAGATCGGTACATTTTATCCACCGCAACGCACTTTGATGGGGCCGGGGCCATCCGATACCCACCCGCGCGTATTGTCCGCCATGGCCCGCCCGACTCTCGGGCATCTTGATCCAGTATTCACGGATATGATGGAAGAGCTGAAAAGCCTGCTGCGCTATGCCTTTCAAACCGCAAATCTGTTGACTTTTCCGGTTTCGGGCCCGGGTTCGGTCGGGATGGAGATGTGCTTCGTCAACATGGTCAGCCCGGGCGATAAAGTGATTGTATGCCGCAATGGCGTATTTGGCGGACGCATGATCGAGAATGTGCAACGCTGCGGTGGTACGGCAGTGGTGGTTGAAGACAAATGGGGAGCACCGGTTGATCCACAAAAACTGGAAGACGCATTGAAGCAGAACCCCGACGCGAAGATCGTCGCCTTTGTCCACGCAGAGACGTCCACGGGCGCGCTGTCAGATGCGAAAACCCTTTGCGAGATTGCTCATCGCCACAATTGCTTGACCATCGTTGATACCGTCACCTCCCTGGGTGGCTCACCGCTCAAAGTTGACGAATGGAAGATCGACGCAATTTATTCCGGTAGCCAGAAATGTCTTTCATGCCCGCCGGGGTTGTCGCCTGTCAGTTTTTCCGAACGCGTGGTGGAACTGGTCAAGAATCGCAAGGGAAAAGTGCAAAGCTGGTTTATGGATTTAAATTTGCTTCTCGGATATTGGGGGAGCGCCCGCACTTACCACCATACCGCCCCCACAAACGCGCTTTATGCGCTGCATGAATCGCTGGTAATGCTGCACGAGGAAGGGCTGGAACACTCCTGGGCGCGGCATCAACGTAACCACAAGGCACTTAAGGCAGGGTTTGAAACGCTGGGCATGGAATATCTCGTGGAGGAAAAATCGCGTCTGCCGCAGCTCAATTCTGTGCGCGTGCCGGACGGTATTGATGAGAAAGAGGTACGCCGGAGACTGCTCACCGACTATAGTCTCGAAATTGGCGCCGGCCTTGGCGACTTCGCCGGCAAGATATGGCGCTTCGGCCTGATGGGTTATTCGAGCAGAATGGAAAACATCATGCTGAGCTTGGGCGCACTGGAAACAGTATTATCCGATATGGGCAAGAAAATTGAACATGGCGCGGCAGAATCCGCGGCACATTATGCTTATGCGGCTAATCCGTTACCGCTGGAAAGTAAAAACGCTGCCCAAGCGGCTTGATCAACGTTTGAATCTAAATCCCATCCTCCGCGATAGGATGGGTGGAGCGTAGCGCAACCCATGAATTTTCAATTATGGGTTGCGGCTTGCTCGCCTTCACCCATCCTGCAAGAGTTACTCTATCAGGTAGCGACATCCATAAAAGGGAATTCTCTTGCAGCGCAATGCGCTTCACTCGTTGATCAAAGAGGGCTGATCTGAAACAAGGTAAAAAACTGAATTACAACCCTAGCCGCTGCCAGATGGTAGTCGTCGGTCCCGCCGAGTTCAACGTATAAAAGTGTAATCCCGGGGCGCCGGCGTTCAGCAACCGGTCGCATAAATCAGTCACGATATCGAGCCCAAATGCGCGTATCGATGCGCTGTCGTCGCCGTAGCCTTCCAGTTTTTTTCTGATCCAGCGAGGTATTTCCGCGCCGCAAGCATCCGAAAATCTTGCCAACTGTGAAAATTTATTGATCGGCATGATGCCGGGCACGATAGGGACACTGATACCCATTGCTTCGCAGGCATCAATGAAACTGAAGTAAGCATCCGCATTATAGAAATACTGGGTGATAACGGAATCCGCCCCAGCTTCAACTTTGCGTTTGAAATTCTGTAAATCCTCCTGAGCCGAATTGCACTGCGGGTGGTATTCCGGATAAGACGCAACATCAATGTGGAACGTGTCGTCAAATTCCTCACGTATAAACGCCACCAGTTCATTTGCATAACGAAACTCTCCCCCTTGTGCCATGCCTGACGGGAGGTCCCCTCGCAGGGCGACCACATGGCGAATACCACCGGCGCGGTATTTTTGCAACATGTCGCGGATATTTTCGCTGGTCGCGCCAATGCAGGAAAGATGAGGCGCCGCTACATAACCCTCTGTCTGAATTTCCAGAACCGTCTCAAGAGTTCGGTCGCGGGTGGATCCCCCAGCACCGAAGGTCACGGAAAAGAATTTCGGGTTGAGTTGTGCCAGTTGCTTGCGCGTCGCACGCAACTTCTCAACTCCCTCCGGCGTTTGCGGTGGGAAAAACTCGAAACTGAAGGTAGGGGCAAATTTCTTTTGCGATTCCATTTTTACTCGCCTGGATGATTCACAGGGTAGTGTGACGCAAGGTGGTTTGCAAGACTAGTCGGCGCATCCTCGGCAATCGAATAGTGCTTAAGGAAGCGGGCCACAAACGGATCCATGATAGGTCAGCGGCATGCAAGTCGCTGAGGATAGAAACAGGACTCCGGCACCCTTGGCCGATACCGATACTCATACCCGGCTTATGACATTTTTGTTTGGGGGTATTTTGCCAGACTGCGACGACAAAGAAGATAAAGGCTCAGCTACTCCCTTTATCTCCTCCCTCGCTGAAAGCCCAAAATCAATACCGGTACATCGCAGGCTTGTATGGCCCATTCTTGTCCAGGTTCAGGTAGTTTGCCTGCTCCTCGGTCAATTCGGTGAGTTTGACGCCCAGCTTTTTGATGTGCAATCGCGCCACTTTTTCGTCCAGGTACTTCGGTAGCACATAGACATTTTTCTCATAACTGGCGCCATTTTGCCACAACTCCATTTGTGCCAGCACCTGATTGGTAAACGAACTGGACATGACAAACGAGGGATGACCGGTGGCACAGCCGAGGTTTACGAGCCGTCCCTGCGCCAGCACGATGATACGGCGACCTGTGGGAAAAATGACGTGATCCACCTGTGGCTTTATGTTTTCCCACTGGTATTTCTCGACCGACGCAATATCGATTTCCGAATCAAAATGGCCGATATTGCACACGATAGCTTGGTCTTTCATTCTCAGCATATGGTCGTGGGTAATAACGCGCAGATTGCCGGTGGCAGTGACAAAAATGTCGGGCTGATCGCAAACTTCATCCATGGACACGACCCGATAGCCCTCCATTGCCGCTTGCAGGGCGCATATCGGATCTATCTCGGTTATCCACACCGTGGCGCCCAGGCCCCGCAAGGATTGGGCGCAGCCCTTGCCAACGTCGCCATATCCACATACCAGCGCAATTTTGCCGGCAATCATGACGTCGGTAGCACGTTTGATACCGTCCACCAGTGATTCACGGCAACCGTAAAGGTTGTCGAACTTGGACTTGGTTACCGAATCGTTGACATTGAATGCGGGAAAAGGCAGCTCACCTTTTTTTTGCATTTCGTACAAGCGGTGGACACCGGTAGTGGTTTCCTCGGTCACGCCCCGAATAGTGTCGCGCTTGCTGGAGTACCAGCCCGGGCTGACGCTCAGCCGTTTCCGGATCGCTGCGAACAATGCGCGTTCTTCCTCGTTAGTGGGGCTGGCTATAACCGAAGGATCTTTTTCCGCACGGCTACCGAGGATAACGAGCAACGTCGCATCGCCCCCATCATCCAGGATCATATTAGGAGCGCTGCTCGCATCCAATGCCTGATCACCGGACCATTCGAAAATACGGTGAGTATATTCCCAGTAATCATCCAGCGATTCGCCTTTGTAGGCGAATACCGGTATGCCTTCCGCTGCGATGGCCGCGGCTGCATGGTCCTGCGTGGAAAAAATATTGCACGACGCCCAGCGCACTTGGGCGCCCAGCTTAATCAGCGTTTCGATCAATACTGCCGTTTGAATGGTCATGTGCAGAGACCCGGCAATACGCGCGCCTTCCAGAGGCTTGGCATCTGCGTATTCTTCGCGTAGCGCCATCAGACCGGGCATCTCGGTTTCGGCGATGGCAATTTCCTTACGCCCCCATTCCGCGAGGGACATATCGGCAACTTTATAGTCAGTAAATTCACTGCTCTTGTTTGTAGAGGCAGATGCGGATGCAGGGCTGAGCACAGCGTTCATGAAATTATCTCCTGAAAGATGAGCGAGCGCCGTTTGTTGCGATCCTTCCGTGCCGAGCCTCACGGGACTGTGCCCGTTGCAGCGCTCCTCGGCATGAAGGAATGAGCCAACCTGAAAATTTAAGCTTGAATATTTGCCATTGCCTGAGTCTCTACCGCAGTTCCGATTCCTGCTTCATCGCGCAGCAAGGCGGCTTTATCTATCGCTTCCCAGGTGAATTCCGGTTCGTCGCGCCCAAAATGACCATAGGCGGCGGTTTTCTCGTATATCGGACGCAGCAGGTCAAGCGTATGAATAATAGCACGGGGTCGCAAATCAAAATGACGCTCGATCAGCTTGATGATTTTCGCGTCGGAAATTTTTCCTGTTCCGAAAGTTTCCACCATCAGTGAGACAGGACGCGCTACGCCGATTGCATAGGCTATCTGAACTTCGCATCTGCTGGCGATACCGGCGGCCACGATGTTCTTGGCCACGTAACGCCCTGCGTAGGCTGCGGAACGGTCAACCTTGGAAGGATCCTTACCCGAAAACGCGCCTCCACCATGGTGCGCCGTACCGCCATAGGTGTCCACGATGATCTTGCGGCCTGTCAAACCGCAATCGCCCATCGGTCCACCCACCACGAACCGCCCGGTAGGATTGATGAGGTAACGGCTCTCGCCATTCAGCATTTTTTTCGGAAGTACCGGCTTGATGACTTCTTCGATTATCGCTTCGCTCAGTTGCGCGTGGGAGATGTCCGGATGATGCTGCGTAGATATCACCACGGTTTCGATCCGCTGCGGTTTTCCGTTCACATAACGCACCGATACTTGCGACTTAGCATCCGGACGCAACCACGGCAAACGCCCATCTTTTCTCAGTTCCGCCTGCCGCTCCATCAAGCGATGGGCATAGTAAATCGGCATCGGCATCAATTGCGGCGTCTCGTCGCAGGCATAGCCGAACATGAGCCCCTGGTCGCCCGCGCCCTGATCCATTTCCTCTTCTTTGGTGCGGTTGACTCCTTGCGCAATGTCGGGAGACTGTTTGTTAAACGCGGTAAGCACAGCACAGGTACGATAATCAAAACCGATATCGGAACTGTCGTAACCAATACGCTTGACCGCCGCACGCGCAACCTGCATATAGTCGACGTTGGCCGTGGTGGTAATTTCACCCGACATCACGATCAGGCCTGTACTGCACAGAGTCTCGCAGGCTACCCGTGCACTGGGATCCTGGGTGAGGATAGCATCCAGGATTGAATCGGAAATCTGATCAGCTACCTTGTCTGGATGACCTTCGGATACGGATTCGGAAGTAAAAAGATATTCGCTCATGTTGTCCAGCCGCTATAGTGGTAAAAGGTCTGTAGAATAACAAATTACTCGGGTATTAAGAAGATCAATGATAGTGAAACCATGTTTATTCCTGTGGAATCCTTGGATACCTCCTGCACTTGCATAACGATGGCGTTGCCCGGATTGGATACCGCAAAGGTACACCAGGCACGCCAGGCACGGATGCGAGTGGTTTGCCAGGGATGGCGGGGGAAATCGGACATGGCAATAGTACCGAAGGCTTTCTCACGCGGCGGTTTATCATGCGGCGCAACGCGCTTCTTATTGATGGCGTCCCCGACGCTGCTGCCCTTTACGCCTGACCGGGAGAAGCTTTCCATATACACAGGCTCTACATTCAACTCGGCGCGTTAATGGTGAGAATGAGGTTTACCAAAATGCATGGCCTCGGCAACGATTTCGTTGTGATTGATGGCGTCAGTCAGTCGGTTTCCCTCAGTGCGGAACAATTACAAAGGCTAGCCGACCGCCATATAGGCGTCGGCTGCGATCAGGTTCTGCTCATAGAAACCGCAAAAGGCAATGCTGATTATCGCTATCGTATATTCAATGCCGATGGGGGTGAAGTGGAGCAGTGCGGCAACGGCGCGCGCTGTTTCGTTCGCTATCTGCATGATCGCGGAATGACAAGCAAGCGCGAAATCCGCGTGGAGACGCTGGGTGGCGTGATAGTTCCAAGACTGGAGGCCGATGGAGAAGTCACTGTCAATATGGGCGCACCGAAATTGGAACCTCGGGAAATACCCTTTATTGCCGAAAAACGTGCAACGACCTATCCGCTCGATATCGGCAGCAAACAACTGGAATTCAGCGTTGTGTCGATGGGCAATCCCCACGCCGTGCAATTGGTGCCGGATATAGATCATGCTCCGGTATTGACCGAAGGTGTAACGATCGAGGGTCATCCACGTTTTCCTCAGCGGGTAAACGCCGGTTATATGCAGGTTATCGACCGCCATCATATTCGGGTGCGCGTATATGAACGCGGCGCTGGCGAAACGCTTGCCTGTGGTACCGGCGCGTGTGCGGCAGTGGTAGCGGGAATTCAACGGGGCTTGCTTGAATCACCGGTCAAGGTCAGCTTTCGCGGCGGCGATTTATTTATTCGATGGGAGGGCGAAAATCAACCGGTCTGGATGACAGGTCCCGCAGTCACCGTGTTTGATGGAGAGATCGACTTATAGGATTCAGACAGGGAGAAATATGGAATCAAGTCCGGAAGAAGTTGCCGAATACCTGCGCATGCATCCTGAATTTTTTGAAGAATATGCTGATATGCTGGCGGAGATTCAGGTTCCGCATCCTCACGGCGGCAGAGCCATTCCCATTAGCGAACGTCAAATCGTCGCGCTTCGGGACAAGAATCGCATCTTGCAGGATAAACTGGGCGAGTTGATCAGGTTTGGCGAGGAAAACGGCGCTATTACCGAAAAAATGCACCGTCTGGCTGTTGCGCTACTCACCTTCACTCATCTGGCTGATTTTCTACATGGGTTGAATTTTCATTTGCGCGAGGATTTTTCTATACCTCATATGGCCCTGCGGTTGTGGAACATGACTGCCGATGGCCCCCCGCTACCGGAATTCACGCCAACCAGCGCTGATATTCGCGCCCTCGCTGAAAGCCTGCCGCGCCCTTACTGCGGTTCTCACGTATTGGACGAGGTCAGGGACTGGTTCGGAGAAGATGCTGTTCGCCTGCGCTCATTTGCGTTGGTATCCCTGTCAGCAGAGCAAACCATCGGTCTGTTGGTAATGGGCAGCGAGGATCCGCAGCGATTTTACCCGGAAATGGGAACAATTTACCTCGCGCAACTGGGCGAACTGGTAAGCGCCGCATTAAAACGTTTCACGCGTGCTGAAGGATAAGAAAAGCGCACTGCTATCAACATGACATTGGGTAATCACCAGGCCGAACTTGCCTCGGCCTATCTCATCCACCTTGCTAAAGAACGGCGTTTGTCACCGCTCACCTGTGAAAGTTACGCTCGCGATATTCGCGCTTTGCTGAACCTTGCGCAAGAAACGCCTCTCGACCGATTGCAAATTCATCATGTCCGGCGGTTTGCCGCTCAACTACATGGAGAGGGATTTTCCGGCAGGAGTCTGGCCAGAATGTTATCGGCGTGGCGGGGCTTTTATAGATACCTGACGCGGGATCACGGCTATGCATCCAACCCCTGCGACGGGATACGCGCGCCAAAATCGCCAAAAACCTTGCCACACACTCTTTCACCCGACGAGGCCGCGAAGCTGCTGGAGTTTCCAGCCTCCGACGACTTAATGGCATTGCGCGACAAGGCCATGTTCGAGCTGTGTTATTCATCCGGGTTGCGGCTGGGTGAGCTTGCCGGCCTGAAACCAGGAGATTTGAGTCTGGATGACGGCACAGTGCGAGTTACCGGCAAAGGCGGAAAAACGCGCATCGTGCCCGTTGGCAGCATGGCGGCGCAAGCCTTGCGCGAATGGATGACGCAACGCCAGGTGCTTGCTAAACCCGGCGAAACTGCACTATTCATGTCACGGTATGGCAAGAATATCAGCCGCCGATCAATTGATCAGCGGCTAAAAATCCAGGCGATGCGTCAAGGAATCAGCGCCAATATTCACCCTCATGTGCTACGGCATTCGTTCGCCTCGCACCTGTTACAATCCAGCGGTGATTTACGGGCTGTGCAGGAGATGCTGGGGCACGCCAGCATCAGCACTACCCAGGTTTATACTCATCTGGATTTCCAGCATTTGTCGAAGGTCTACGATGCGGCCCATCCACGTGCCAGGAAGAAGGAAAAAAGTTAAATCTTCAGTAACCATACAGCTTGCGTTTTCTCTACGGATCAGCGTTATAATCTTCGCTCAATCATCACGCGCCAATTTCCATGCTAGAACATCGCGGTACAACCATACTTTCGGCCCGACGAGGCGCCCAGGTCGCGCTTGGGGGGGATGGCCAGGTAACTTTAGGCGCTGTTGTCGCCAAGGCAAGCGCGCGCAAGGTCCGCAGGCTTTACCATGAAAAGATACTGGCAGGGTTTGCCGGGGGAACAGCCGATGCTTTTACCTTGTTTGAGCGGTTTGAAGGTAAGCTTGAAAGGCATCAGGGACATCTGATGCGTTCGGCGGTTGAGCTGGCGAAGGACTGGCGCACTGATCGAATTTTACGGCGGCTGGAGGCAATGCTGGTCGTTGCCGACCTGACCACTACGCTCATCATAACGGGATCGGGCGACGTGATCGAGCCCGAGTTCGGTATTGCTGCGATTGGCAGTGGCGGCTCTTACGCTCACTCCGCCGCACGCGCCCTATTGGATAATACCAGTATGACACCGGTGGAAATCGTCAAGAAAGCGCTTGTCATCGCGGGCGACCTGTGCATTTATACCAATCAGAACCATGTAATCGAGGTACTCGAGTAAACTGTAAACTGAAGAACATGAACAGTGGTCGAGGAATATAACCTTGGAAGATGAACTGAATGACAGGGTAAAAATACGTGTCTTTCGACGAATGATTGCGGGACAGCATAGCCGCGCATATCGCATACTTCCATCTTTGTTCACCTTGGCTTCGTACCCCTCGCATTTATCACCGACCTGAAATCATGTCACAACTGACCCCGCAGGAAATCGTCCACGAACTGGATAAACACATCATTGGCCAGGATAGCGCCAAGCGCTCCGTGGCCATTGCCCTGAGAAACCGCTGGCGCAGGCAGCAGGTAATGGATCCCCTACGGCAGGAGATTACGCCAAAAAATATCCTGATGATCGGCCCGACCGGCGTTGGCAAGACCGAAATTGCGCGGCGCCTGGCTAAACTGGCCGGTGCACCCTTCATCAAGGTGGAGGCGACGAAATTCACCGAGGTGGGATATGTCGGGCGGGACGTCGATTCGATTATCCGCGATCTGGTGGAAGCCGCCGTTAAACAATCCCGTGAACAGGAAACGCATAAAATGCGCGCCCGCGCGGAAGATCACGCAGAAGAGCGCATACTCGATGTCCTGCTGCCCCCTGCGAGAGAAATGGGCGTACAAACGGAGGTGGGAGAGGGGGAAAATACCACTCGGCAAAAATTCCGCAAAAGATTGCGTGAAGGTGAGCTCGACGATAAGGAAATTGAAATAGAAGTGGCGGCAGCGCACTCCCATATGGAGATCTTCGCTCCTCCCGGAATGGAGGAGCTGACGACTCAAATTCAGGGGATGTTCCAGAACCTTGGCGGAGAGCGAAAGAAAACACGCACGTTGAGAATTCGGGAAGCATTGAAAGTCATTATCGATGAGGAAGCATCCAAGCTTGTCAATGATGAAGAATTGAAACTTCACGCAGTGCAGAATGTTGAGCAGAACGGCATCGTATTCCTTGACGAAATCGATAAAATCACGAGCCGGTCCGAAAGTTCCGGCGCTGATGTCTCGCGTCAGGGCGTTCAGCGCGACCTGCTGCCGTTGGTTGAGGGCACCACCGTTTCAACCAAGTATGGCATGATCAAAACAGATCATATCCTGTTCATTGCAAGTGGTGCATTTCATCTTGCCAAGCCTTCCGACCTGATCCCTGAATTGCAGGGGCGCTTTCCGATTCGTGTCGAACTCGCGAGCCTTAGCGCTGACGATTTTGTACAGATCCTGACCAATACGGATGCCTGCCTGACGCGTCAATATGAGGCGCTGCTTGAAACTGAAGGAATCAAGCTGGAATTTACCCCCGACGCGGTGAAACGCTTGGCAGAGATTGCCTTTGCGGTTAATGAGAAAACCGAGAACATCGGCGCGAGGCGTCTATATACCGCGATGGAAAAGCTTCTGGAAGAGGTATCCTTCGATGCCGAAAAGCATCGTGATACTAAAGTTGTCGTTGATGCCGCATACGTGGATGCGCGGCTCAACACCTTATCACAAAGTGAGGATTTGGCACGCTACGTGCTCTAGCTCACAAGTCCGCAGTCTAGCGCATGCTTGGCAAGCAAGCTGCGCAAATTCCAATATTCTCAGGCGGTTTTCATTCCGTCTTCATGTAGAAGAAAAGCATCTCTCCAGACTGCGTGATGGGACCTGATCTGTTACAATTCCGGCCTGCGGCGTTCGCTCCACGTCTTCACGCCGTCCATTCTGTTTTTCGAACTTACCCGTCTGCCTAAGACTGGCGTCTCCTAATGGGGCGACAGGCCGATGTTACCTTGGAGTTTTATGTCTTTCTCTATCTTCGGCCTGTCCGATGAAATTCTTCGTGCCGTGATTGAACGCGGCTATACCGATCCAACGCCCATTCAACTACAAGCCATCCCTGCGGTGCTGGCGGGCGGCGATTTAATGGCCGGGGCTCAAACCGGCACTGGCAAGACCGCTGCATTTACCTTGCCCATCCTGCATCGTTTGTCGGACAGGAGCATTAAGGGACCCTCCAGCGGCAGGCCGCCCATACGCGCGCTGGTTCTCGTCCCTACGCGCGAGCTGGCAGCACAGGTGGAGGAAAGCATACGCATATATGGCAAATACCTGAAGCTGAGCTCGATGATAATGATTGGTGGGGTCAATATCAATCCGCAGATCACCCGCCTGAAGAGCCGCGTGGATATTCTGGTCGCCACCCCGGGCCGCCTGCTGGATCATGTACAGCAAAAAACGCTCGACCTGTCGCATGTTGAAATCCTGGTGCTGGACGAAGCTGACCGCATGCTCGACATGGGTTTCATTCGCGACATAAAAAAGATACTCATGCTGCTGCCCGTACAGCGGCAGAATCTGCTGTTCTCCGCCACTTTTTCCGATGGTATCCGGGCGCTGGCTGCTGGCTTGCTCAACCAGCCGGCCATGATCGATGTCGCGGCGCGCAACGCAACCGCTGCCAACGTGACACATATTGTGCATCCGGTGGATCGTGAGCGGAAGCGCGATCTGCTTGCCCATCTTATCAAGCAGCACCGCTGGTCGCAGGTACTGGTATTCACCCGCACCAAGCACGGCGCCAACAAATTGGCTGAGCATCTGGTTGCGAGTGGCATTCCATCGCTTGCCATACACGGCAATAAAAGCCAGTCGGCACGCACGCGAGCACTGGCGGAATTCAAGACTGGCAGCCTGCAGGTACTGGTAGCAACCGACATTGCCGCACGCGGAATCGATATCAACGAATTACCACATGTAGTCAACTTCGAATTGCCCAACGTGGCGGAAGATTACGTTCACCGCATCGGACGCACTGGGCGGGCAGGGGCAGAAGGAGATGCAGTGTCGCTGGTATGCGTGGACGAGCTCAAGCTGTTGACGGATATCGAAAGGCTGATCAAACGGGATTTATCCAGCAAAATTATCGCTGGCTTCGAGCCAGACCCGCGAATCAAGGCCGAGCCGATCGTGAATGGGAGCAGCGGCGGACAGCGCCGCTTGCCGCCCGGACTTCCCGGACGTAGCCAAAGGAGGGGAGGACAGCCAGGTACAAAGCCACCATCCGCCAGATTATCTACAGGACCTGCTGCCGGTCGCATGCCTGCATTGCAGCGTTCGGGCGGGCGCGGCCGTTGATATGCCTCATTCCATTCCAGGGTATGCCAAGCGTTGCTCGATGATCTGGGTAAACTGGCGACGTAGTACCATTTTCAACCGTTGGAAATGAATTTTGCTCAGCGAGAAAATACCGGTATAGATACGCCGAAAAATATGGTTTCTGGAGAACTGCCGGATGGAAGCAGAACTATACAAACTGGCCGGCGGCATAACCGGACGCCCAGGCCCACTGGAAATTGAACCCACCCAGATGTCCCGTCACGTCCACCACTTCACCTATAAAATAAAGCCCGGGCACTTTTTTCGCCTCCATGCTTTTGGACGATAATTCCCGGGTATCCACGCCGCCGAGCGTGACTTCCGCCTTCTTGTAGCCCGCGGTACCATCCGGAATAACCTGCCAGTCGTGCAATTGTGCGGCAATCTGCTTCAAGCTCTTGTCACTGTACTGGTTTACCGGCCCAGTTGACTGCCCACGCACGATCGTTTCGCTCCAGACCCGTGCGAAACGCCGGGGCAAGTGCTGCGCTAGCAGATTGGGTAATAGCGTGGCGCTATACTTATGATCGAGCAGCCATGCAGCCGCGTCGAGATCCGGCAGCAGGTCGATGTGCAGCGGTAATCCCGGCCGCCAGTATGAAGAAATCTGCAATATCGCGGGCCCGCTCAAGCCGCGGTGTGTGATTAACAGGTTCTCGCGGAATCGCACGCCATTGCAACTCACCACTGCATCAAGCGCAACTCCAGGAATTTCTGAAAAACAGGCCAGTTGCTGGGGTGCAAAAATCAACGGAACCAATCCAGGCCGCAGAGGGGTAACCGCGATGTCGAATTGCTCCGCGACGCGATATCCGAAGGGGCTCGCGCCAATTTGTGGAATGGAGAGGCCACCGGTAGCAATCACCACTGCATCGGTTGCCAATGTGCCACGGTCGGTTTCCAGCAAGAACCTGGAGCCGTCGATGCCGAGAAGACTTACATTACTCACTTGGCATGGCATTTCCCACTCGACGCCGGCACTATCGCATTCACGTCGCAGCAGGCCGATGACTTGCTGCGAACTGTCGTCGCAGAATAATTGCCCCAGCTTTTTTTCGTGATAGTGAATTCGATGCTTTTCCACCAGATCGATAAAGTTTTGGGGGGTAAAGCGGGACAATGCTGATCGGCAGAAATGTGGATTTTGTGAGAGAAAATCCTCCGGCCTCGTGTGGAGATTGGTGAAATTACAACGTCCACCGCCCGAGATCCGGATTTTCTCTGCCAGCTTGCTTGAATGTTCCAAGAGCAGCACGGATCGCCCGCGCTTTCCCGCTTCGATTGCGCACATCATTCCGGCCGCCCCGGCGCCTATCACCACTACATCTTTTTTTGATTTCATGTTGGCATGTTGCAGCCATTTTCACTGCTAACGTTATACAGCCGCTTTACGCCACACGCTGGCCAGCCATGATTGTTGTTCGAAAGGAAGGCCGGCAGGGCGATAGTAATGGATAATTTCGACGAACCCGGCATTGGCGAGATAGTCCCTCCAGCTTTCGATATCGTGGTATACGCCGTAGCGCCCCTGGTTCCAGCCCTCCTCGTTATTTCCCCGCGGGTTCGAGCTGAATAACACTCCGTTTAGCTTCAGCGTTGACCAAAGTTCCTTCAATACACGCGATAACTCGGACGTGGGAACATGAAACAGCGAAGCATTGGCAAATATGCCGTCAAAATATCCATCCGGCAAATCGAGCCTGAGAAAATCCTGATGCCATACCTCGCAACCACTATGGCTGCGGGCCATTTCGACAAAATTCATCGCCCCCTCCAGTCCTGTTGCAAGATGGCCAAGTTCTGCAAAAACCTTCATATCACGGCCTGGTCCACAGCCGAAATCCAATATGTTGAAGGGGGGAACGGCTTTGATATGTTGAAGCAACGCTGCGATATTTTGCCCGACGTCATGGTCTTTCGTTCCCGTCCAGAAAGCCTCGGCTCGTTCGTTGTAGCGGGCCAGCGTAAGGTCGGTGATTTCCCCGAGATCCAGTGAGTTTGGCTTCATATGGGGCGACTCTCATCGAATGTGATAGAAAAATTATCGCGATATATTCTGTCGGCTACCGGCTACCGGCTATGCCTCAGCTAATTGCGTAGTGTACAGAGAACAATGACGATATATTATTTGGAAACGCCCAGTATCGCGCCACGCGCCATTAAATCGCGCATGATTTCAAACCCGCCCTGAATTACGACCTCAGGCGAGGGATGCTGACTTTCCATGGCAATGATTTGAAGCGCCGCTTTGCCCGTATGCTCAGCAGAAGCGAGGAGATTTATCAGGCGTGACGTAAACGCATTTATTTCGGTGAATTGAATCTGATCATCCGCATCGCGAAATACGAGCAGGTAGGTTTCTGTTTGCTCGACTCGTGTGTGGGGACCAATACGGTGCACTGGCCAGTTATAACAAAGGTTAGCGAACACGGGATTTAAAACCGGACGCTGTTCCAGCAAGCCACCTTCCCGGTCGATCGCTCCCCAAGCCGGCGCCAGGGTTGAAATGGAAAGAGCGAGTTCTACCCACTCGTAATGCGCGAGCTCCAGCACGAATTCCGGATAATTTGCCGGTATCGCTTCTTCGCTCTGCAGGAAGTGGATGAACTCATCGGGTATTTGGCGAAAAAAAGGCGAGCGGCTGCGATGCGTGGCGAGGAAACAGCGCATGAGTCGCGTCCACCGCCGTTTTCCCAGCACTCTATGGAGCACGGGAAAACAGGTCAGGAGAAAACTCTCGAGATTGTTGTAAACCAGCCTTCTGTATATTTCCATGCGTCGCGTGTCAATACCGCGCGGGCAAGGGTTTATCTTGGGGTTGCGTATATGCGCAGTGAAAGCGTACTGGAGGCGCTGAAATTCAGGAAGCGGCATACCCATGGCTCGGTCCCCGATACCGGGTCTGGATCAAGCCGATGCGCTCGACTTCACGCACCAGTTCGTGGAGGGGCGGGATATTGAAATCGCGCTCCAGCAGAGTGGGCGCCACGCCATGGATATGGTAGGTTTGCTCAAGCAATGACCATACTGGATCGATCACGTCCGCCCCATGCGTATCTATAATCAAATTCTCCGCTTCATTATAGTGACCGGCCATATGCATATAAACGATGCGCTCGGTAGGCATCGCACGGATAAATTCGATCGGGTCGTAGGCGTGATTAATGCTATTGACGTATACATTATTGACGTCGAGATGCAGATCGCAATCCGCCTCGACCAATACAGCGCGAATAAAGTCCGCTTCGCTCATCTCGGCGATCGGCGCCTGAACGTAAAACGAAGCATTTTCCAACGCGATGCGTCGCTCCAGAATGTTCTGGACGCTGCGAACGCGCGCCGCCACATATTTCACTGCTTCTTCAGTAAATGGTATCGGAAGCAAATCGTATAGATGGCCATCGTCGGAGCAATAGGAAAGATGTTCGGTGTAAAAGCGGATTTGATGTCGATCCAGAAACCGCCGGATTTTTTTCAACAATACCTCGTCCAGCGGCGCCGGACTGCCGATCGAGAGCGAAAGGCCATGGCAGACAAAAGGGTAGCGCTCAGTGAAAACGCACAGATCGCGCCCCAGAATGCCTCCAAGATCAATCCAGTTTTCCGGTGCGATCTCAAAGAAATCAATGGCATCGGGAACACCGGCTTTTAACGCTGGGATCAATTCCCGCCGAAAACCGAGACCTGCACTGGCACGAGGCAGGAATTCCACGACGGGAAAAATTACTTCTTCATTCCAGCATGGGGGGCCGTGTTCGGCGCACTTGGCTTGCTTCCCCCATAGCTATCGGCCTCAGGCTGATCCACTGCCCCATCCTTGTTGGCATCGATCCTGTCGAATATGTTTTCATGATGCTTGAGAAATTCTTGCTTGGTGACTTTGCCGTCCTTATTGGCATCTACCATCGACATGCCGCATCGACCTTCACCGGATTTTGCTCCAGCGCCATATTTGCTAGGGTCTACCTTATCGGCATACGCCAGCACATAGCCCTTATCCAGGGATTGAGCGGTAAAAGGGCTGTCTGCCGCGGAGGCGAACGGTACAGCGCCAAGTGTAGCGGCAAGGGCAGAACCAACGGTCAGCGAAATCATGGTTTTCTTGTTGCGCACAGTATTTTCTCCTAATTTTTGGATGGAATATTATGTCACAGTTCGAATGAATTGGGGATTGCCTTAACCAGGCAGCTGTCAGACTTGAAGGAAATCAGCTGCAAAAGCTGCGATTCTTCTCTTCAAGTCCGACGGCTGGTAGAACCCCGCTTTCCTGCGTTGGATGAGGCACAGGAAAGCGGAGGCCAAGCCGTACAAAACAAAGACGACCAGGGATTTGACAATAGCTAGAAATTGTTCAGATGGTCTCTTAAGTTATTTACTGCTACCGCACTTGCCGTCTTTCATTTTGCCCTTCTTTTCATCTTTAGTGATAACGCCATCCTTGTCGGTATCCATATGTTCAAACATGGCGTCGTGATGCTTCGTCCATTCTTCCTTGGTGATCTTGCCGTCACGATTCGCATCTGCCATAGCCGCGCCGCACCTGCCTTCGCCGCATGCGCCTTCACCGCCGCACTTACCTTCTCCACCTTTCTTTTCGCCATAGTTATGGGAATCGGCCACCATGTAACCTTTGTCGAGGGACTGCATGGTAAATGGATTATCGGCCGCAGAAACACCCGGTACCGTACCGAGAGTAGCGACAAAAGCGGAGCCTATTGCGATAGAAATAAGGGATTTTTTGTTGGACATCATGTTCTCCTGTATATGTTAGGGATGTTACGAAACTCAGCGAAAAACCGGTTGTTGTGTCGACTTTTATCGACCAGTTTTTTTTGCGATTGACTTCGACGTGCGCAGAAACCCGATATTAAACAACCTCCGCCATTCTTGAATAATGCGATATCGTTTGGAGACAAGAACGACCATAAGAAACATAGCACAAATATTAGGGCAGGTGCGGCAATTTGTCGCACCTGCCCTATCATGGCAATGCTTCACAAAGAAATAGAACAAGGACCCGCCGCGCTTAAATCAAACGTTCCTCGACCGTTAATTTAACGGGTTATTTATTTTCTTTTGGGGGTATTCAAGCAATGGGAATTCTGCAAGAATTCCCGCTGTCGATGTTGGGAGTCTTCATGCAACTGATTGACCGGAGGTCATCTAAAGCGGGGTTAATTTCTCGGGGAACCACATCAGACAAACCGCCAACCTACTTGCTGTATAATGTTTTTTTCTGTAAGTGTTACCACAGATCACCAGAAATAGAAAAGGAATATTAATATGCCGCAAGAACTGCATAAACAGGCTAGCCCCTATAAACCGAAGAAGGGAGAAACCTATATGAGTTCCAAGCAGCTTATGCATTTCCGCAATATACTGGAAGGCATCAAGTTTGAGTTGGGACGAGATATTGATCGCACGGTTCACACCATGCAGGACGAAGCCACGATTTTCGCTGATCCTAACGATCGCGCCAGCCAGGAATCGGACATGGCGCTGGAGTTACGGAACCGAGACCGTGAGCGCAAATTGATCAAGAAAATTGACGAGACTATCGCAAAAATAGATACTGGCGATTACGGTTATTGTGAAAGCTGTGGCGTAGAAATCGGTCTTAAGCGACTTGAAGCCCGGCCCACCGCCACTCTCTGCATTGATTGCAAGACCCTGGATGAAATAAGGGAAAAGCAGGTCGCTAAATAGTATTTTTCGGCTGACTTCTACAGGTATACATCTGCAGACGTTGCTGAATCGAATATTATTGCTATAAGATAAAAAGCCCTATCTCGCGATTAGGGCTTTTTTTATTTCCGCGGAAACAGGTTGGATCTGTCTTCAGCGATGGAGAGCAGCATGTAATAGGTACTCCTTTTTGAGGAGCTACAATTCTCGCAAGAGATTGTTCAGCTATACCTAGATTGCCGTGTTGTCAGTGACCTCGGCAGAAACAGCTTTCATGCTCAGGCGTAAACGGCCTTTGTCATCGGCTTCCAGAACTTTAACACGCACCACCTGACCTTCCTTGAGATGGTCAGTTACATTATTGACGCGCTCGTTGGCAATTTGCGAGATATGCAACAACCCATCCTTGCCCGGGAGGACGCTAACTATTGCGCCGAAGTCCAGAAGTTTTAAAACGGTTCCGTCGTAAATTCTTCCAACCTCAACCTCGGCCGTTATATCCTCGATACGCTTCCTTGCCAACTCGCCACCTTCAGCACTGATACACGCTATCATCACTGTGCCGTCGTCAGCGATATCGATTGTGGTCCCGGTTTCTTCCGTCAACGCACGAATCACCGCCCCGCCCTTACCAATTACGTCACGGATTTTCTCGGGATTGATTTTTATTTTGATAATACGCGGCGCATGTTCCGAAATATCCTCGCGCGTGGTGGGCAAAGCCTGTTTCATAATTCCAAGAATATGCAGGCGGCCTTCCTTTGCCTGTATCAGTGCCGCATGCAGGATTTCTTTAGTGATGCCCTGAATCTTGATATCCATTTGTAGCGCAGTGATGCCTGCTTCGGTACCGGCCACTTTGAAATCCATATCGCCCAGATGATCTTCATCCCCCAGGATATCGGTCAACACTGCAAATCTGTTGCCGTCCTTGATTAATCCCATGGCAATACCTGCCACATGGGCTTTCAGTGGTACACCGGCGTCCATTAACGCAAGACAACCACCGCAAACCGACGCCATGGAACTGGATCCGTTCGATTCGGTAATCTCCGATACCACTCTGAGAGAATAACCAAACTCTTCGGGAGTGGGCAACACAGCAATCAAAGCCCGCTTGGCAAGACGTCCATGGCCGATTTCACGGCGTTTGGGCGTCCCTACACGGCCGGTCTCGCCCGTAGCATAAGGCGGCATATTGTAGTGGAGCATAAAGCGTTCGGAGTAATCGCCTTGCAGTGCATCGATTTTCTGCTCATCCCGTCCGGTGCCCAACGTTGCCACTACCAGCGCCTGAGTTTCCCCTCGGGTAAACAACGCAGAGCCGTGAGCACGCGGTAACAAGCCGTTACGGATCGTAATCGGCCGGACGGTTCGCGTATCACGCCCATCTATACGAGGCTCGCCATCCAATATCTGTGTTCGCACAATTTTTGATTCCAGGGCAAAGCAGGCCTCCTTTACGGATTGCGCGTCCGGCCCTTCCTCAGAATTGACACCCACTTCGGTAAATACTCTTTTCCAGATATCGTCTATGGTTTCCGATCGCGCCTGCTTCTGCTTTAGCCGGAATGCGGCTCGCAAGTCATTTTCGGCCAAATGGGCGATTTTCTCAGCAAGCGCGGCATCCTTCGACACCGGGGCCCAGTCCCATGCGGTAACCCCTGCTTCGTCCGCCAATTCGCTGATCGCGTCGATCACCACTTGCATTTGCTGGTGGCCGTAGACGACAGCGCCCAACATGATTTCTTCGGATAGCTCCAGTGCTTCGGACTCAACCATCAGCACAGCTCGCTGAGTACCCGCCACCACCAGATTCAGTTGAGTCTGCTTCAGCTCGGTAGTACTCGGGTTTAATATATATTCGCCATTGATGTAACCGACACGAGCCGCGCCGATCGGGCCATCGAACGGTATGCCGGAAAGAACCAGCGCAGCGGAGGCGCCCAGAAGGGCAGGTATATCCGCATCCACCTCGTTATCGGAGGACAGAACCGTGGCCACAATCTGAACTTCATTATAAAAACTTTCCGGGAATAACGGGCGGATAGGGCGGTCAATAAGGCGGGAGGTGAGAATTTCCTTCTCCGATGGACGGCCTTCGCGCTTAAAAAAACTACCCGGTATTCTACCGGCGGCGTAGGTCCTTTCCTGATAATCCACGGTCAAGGGGAAAAAGTCTTGTCCCTGTTTAGCATTTTTTGCACCCACCACGGTAACAAGGACCACGGTGTCGTCCATAGTGACCATCACTGCGCCGTGCGCCTGCCTTGCTATTTCCCCGGTTTCGAGTGTTAGTTGATGAGACCCGTAGGTAATGCTTTTCTTGATTTTCAATTAACTGCCCTTTTCGATAAAATCATGCCGGTCACGTCAGATCAATAGCTATAGCTCCGGCCAGGCTTATTGGAAATAGCGATTTCATTCATGCCGCTGCTATCTCACGCTGCTCGATATCTATTTACGCAAGCCAAGGCGCTCGATCAGCGCACGATAACTATCATCGCTGCTACGCTTCAGGTAATCCAGCAGCTTGCGGCGACGGCTTACCATACGCAGCAAGCCGCGGCGTGAGTGATGGTCCTTGACGTGCGCTTTGAAATGACCGGCCAAATCGTTGATGCGAGCGGTCAATAAAGCCACTTGCACTTCGGGGGAACCAGTATCTCCGTCTGCTCGTTGATAGTCGCGCACCACCTGCGCTTTTTGTTCGGTTTTAACTGCCATACTGCTCTCCATTACGCCCAATAGGAAAGGGCGACATTTTACTCTTTAACAGGGTTAACTCTCAAGTAATGTAATGACTTTATTTCATTTTCGAATACCGGGCTGGTAAGCGCCGTCGAGTCTACGGGAAATAAGACGGGGAATACAACCGCCTTTGCGCACCAATCTCGAAATCATACTTAACCAGTTCGCTAGTCTGACACATATCCGCGGGGTGATGCGGCATTACGTGTCTTCATGCCAATTTCCGCGCCGGCATAACGCACCACAGCAGACAGAGCGGCACACGCGGCACGCGAACCCATCGCGAGACGAAGTAGCGTACTAACTGCTAAAGATCCCCGTACCAGCAGAGGCAGGAGGCGAGCGAGGTCCGCGCTTCCGTCCGGGCGCACTGCATCGAGCAGAACTGGAGGCGGCGAAAAGTCAACCGGGTCTGAGATCGCCCGTATGGCCAGAAACGGCAAGCCCGCGCGGACGGCAGCTTCTGCCACCGCACCGCTTTCCATGTCCACTGCGCAAGCCCCGGTTGCCTGCGCCAGCTCACGCTTGGCGATAGCCGAGGTCAGCATCTTGCTGCTCGCAGCCAATACGCCGCCGGTAACGTTCAAGTGGCCAGGCAGACATTGCCGCAAACTGTCACGCCAGCTCAGGTCGACTTGCAATGAACGATCGGCATGGACTGACTCAGGCAATATCAAATGCCCCGGACGCAAATTTGAATCCAATGCGCCTGCAAACCCAAAACTCATCAAGGCACTCGCGCCACCCATTCTCAACCCTTCTGCGGCGCCGCGAGCGGCCTCTTCACCCATTCCGCAGAGCCAGATTGCAGCGTTTTCCCCCAAGCTGATTTTTTGATTGAAGGGCAGACGGAGCGAGGTAATACATCGAGCTTCTATCCGCATCGCCGTGATGATGCCAATCTCCCTCACGCAGAAATCTTCCGCGTCAAAGCATGAAACCTGGCCAGTGCCCACAGTGGGAAATACTTGGTATAGCCATAATATCTCAGGTAAAAAACCCGCGGAAAACCGGGTGCCGTAAACCACGGGTCATTCCATAATCCATTGGCGCCCTGTTCACGCAACAGGTATTCGATGCCCCGGCGCACTTCATTGCTGTGCCCGTCACCTGCCGCCATCAGGGCTAACAGCGCCCAGGCCGTCTGAAAAGACGTGCTTCTCTCGAACTGTCCGGCGTTCTCCGGTTCGAAGTAGGTATCGTTACTTTCGCCCCAGCCGCCATCATCGCGCTGCACCGACTTCAGCCATTGCACCGCACGGCGGATTGCGAGATGGCCGGTATCAACGCGGGCCAGGCGGAAGGCCTCCATTACTGACCAGGTGCCGTAGATATAATTGCTTCCCCAGCGTCCAAACCAGGCTCCGCTGGGTTCCTGCTCGCGAAATAGATAGGCGAGGCCTCGTTCCACAACAATCTTATGTCTGGGTTCACCATACAATGAGAGAAAACCGGTGCAACGGGCGGTGACATCGCTGGTCGGCGGATCAAGCAAGGCCCCATGGTCAGCAAATGGTATTTCGTTAAGATAATAATAAGTATTGTCGGCGTCGAAGGCCGCAAAGCCGCCGTCGCGCGACTGCATTCCTGCAAGCCAATCTGCCGCCCGTACTATGCTCCCATGATAGGCTTGAGGATCCGCCTGATATAGTGCCCAAGCCACAGCTGCGGTGTCGTCCAGATCCGGATAATGAGGGTTGGCGTACTGGAAGGCCCAGCCACCACCTGGCAAGCCGGGGTGGTCTTCCTGCCAATCCGCGGGCGCATCGAGTATCTGGTGGGGAATGAGCCAGTCGAGCGCTTCACGGACGGGCTTTTGATCCGTATCAGCGCTTTCCTGCATGGCGAGGCAGGTAAGGACGGTATCCCACACGGGCGACGTACACGGTTGGCACCAGGCGCGTTGGCCTTCCTCCACCAGCAAACCTTGTAGCGCCTGGCGGCATTGGTTTCGATAAGGGTGATCGTAGGCATAGCCCAGCAATGCCAGGGCCTCGCCCGCATTCACTATGGCGGGAAAAATTCCTCCCAGACCACACTCCCCGTTTAGCCGCTCCACAATCCAATGTTCAGCCCGCCGTATTGCAATACGGCGCAGAGCCTGTGGAATGAATGGCTCGAATAGCGAAGCGGTACGCTCAATTATTAAAAACAGGCGGTTGAGGCGAGTGCGAACCGGAAAGTAGTCACGCTCTTCCTCCGGAGGCACCGTAAACAATTCACGGATATGAATTTCGCGCGGATTCGCCGCACGCGCCTTCAAACTGCATAAAATGGACAGCGGTATTGTAACGGTACGAGACCAATAGGCGATTTTGCTCAAGTGGAAAGGGAACCAGCGAGGCAACAAAATGATCTCTACCGGCACGAATGGAACGCCGCGCCAAGGAAGCTGACCGTACATGGCAAGCAGTATGCGGGTGAACACATTAGCTCGTGCGGCTCCTCCATGTTTTAAAATAGCGGCGCGGGCGCGCATCATGTGCGGCGCGTCGGGCGAATCACCTACGATCTTTAAAGCATAATATGCTTTAATTGTACAGCTAAGGTCGAAATGGCCCCCATAGTACAATGGCCAGCCACCATGCTCGAGATCCTGTTTTTCACGGATAAATCGGGCGAGCCTGACTTCCAGGCTTACATCGATATCATCCATGAAGTGCATCATTAATACATACTCTGCCGGAATTGTGCAGTCTGCCTCCAACGGAAAACACCAATGACCATCTTGTTTCTGTAGCGACAGCAGAGCATCACGCGCTGCGGTTAATCCATCTTCCAGCGTCGTTTTACTGGTGGGGTTAACCTGTTGATCTAACGAAGACAATGTGGCGGTACCTCCGAATCTATTCATTAATTTTTACCCAAGTTGCGTTTTTGCGGAATTCAGGATGAAATCCATCCATATGATAAGAAAAATAACTGAAGAATTCACAAAATTGTGTTTTTGCATGGACTTGCTATGCGCTATGCTACTGTGCGCTTTTTGGCGCTTCGAGAAAGGAATGCCTTACGATGAGATCGATATTGGCCGATCCTCAAGCCAACCCAGCATATTGCGAGTATCTACCTTAGGTTTCAGTGCCGTAGCGATGACGCCGCATTGGAGTCGTTCTGTCCGATTTCTTCGTCCATCGGGTCTTCGTAGCTCTCGGGTGGCGGATCTCCGTCATAAATTAAATGCTTGCGCTGCTGCAAAAATCCCTCTCGTACAAATAGATAGGGGTCCAGCGCCGCCTGGTCACGGACCCGCATAGGGCCAGAGAGCCTCGCTCTTCTGTCAATAATGCTTAAAACCGTGACGGGGCCTACAATAGCGCTACTCGCGAAGGTGCCGGCATAAAATAAAAGGTTGCTGAAAACGCTTACGGGTATTCCCGGCGCATCTCGATAGGTGCTGGGGCCGAGCAGAGGAACAAAAAGATATGATCCTGTATTGAAACCCCATACACCCAGTGTTTGCCCAAAGTCTTCATCATGTTGCGGCAAGCCCATGGGCGCCGCCATGTCGAAGAAGCCGCCCAAGCCAACCGTTGAATTGACGACAAAACGAAGACTATCCTGGAAGCCCTGACGGACTTTGCCCTGCAAAAAATCGTTCAGGATAACGTTCGGATACGCGAGATTGTCATAGAAGTTTCCAATCGAACGCACCATGGGGTCAGGTACGTATTTTATATAAACATCAGCAACCGGAGCCAGCAGGTTTCGGTCGATCGTATCCGTAAAGTTATAAAATTTTCGATTGGTCTCTTCATTAGGATCAATCGGATCCATGCCGGAGTCGCTCGTTCGTACGGTAGCGCATCCCGCGAACAATACGGCACATATTGCCAGCAAAACGGTTGTCCGGTGGTTATGTATCATGATCAGTTAAGATAGGCATGAATGCTAATCTCCAGGCATTGCTACTTTAATAACGCGGCGGCGCTCCAAGTGGGGAGTATAAACAATAAATGACAATTTAGCGTATAAGTTCGCTTACGTAAACAAAGGGAGAATAAGCCTGCCGGGACAGCGGCGGTGACTTGGCTTCCCGACCCCTCATCCCCGTTCCAGGACTTATATTCACCAGCGGCTTAAGGCGTGATCATACCTTAATGCTTTGGGCGGGTGCCTTCAATAAGATCGGCAGTATTACCAGCGTGCAGAGGAGCGTAAAAGTCAGTCCGACGGTAAGCATTATTCCCATGCTGGCGGTACCTTCGTGCGATGAAAACATGAGACTTGCGAAATCGACCAGTGCAGTCAGAGCACTATAGAAAATGGCCCTCGCGGTGCTGGTGTGGATCAAAACCTCGCTCACCATCTCGTTATTCAGGCTTCGGTGCACCATGTGCAGGCTGCTGTCGATACCGAGACCAAGCAATAGCGGCAAAGCAATGATATTGGCAAAGTTGAACGGTACATCCAACACGACGGTGAACGCGGCAGTAAACAAACTGGACAGCAAAAGCGGGGTCAGGACCAACAGCGTATATTTCACGCTGCGCAATATTATCAGCAGCGCGGCGACAATCCCCGCCAGCGCCAGCAGGAATGCCTGGATAAATGCCTGCACCACCGCCTCACCTGCCTCGAGGCTCACCATAGGCGCCCCGGTGGCGTTCGGTGCGACCTGTTGCACAGCGCGCACAAAACGCCGCAATGCATCGTTGTCGTTAAGATCTTCAGCCGGATAGATCGCGACCCGGTACTCGCCCGAGCGGCTTTTCCACCGGCTGCTTAGCGATTCCGGCAGATCCTGCATGCCAAATGGAACGGCTTCGGTAGCAATCCGCATGCTCTGCAAAGCGGAGGGCAGCGTAGTGAGAAGATCGGCCTCCACTGACTGCAGCAAGCGGCTTCTCTCGTCGACGCTCGCCGCATCGAGTCGGGCAAGCAGAGCGGCAAGGGACGCTTTGAGAGCGCGAACACTCGCCGACGCGGGATGATCTGGACGCTCGGCGATAAATCGATCCAAGGCGGCGGCCAATGCATCCAAAGATTTACGCTGACTTATCTGGGCTTCACCGCCCATCGGCCGGGCCTGCATTGAATTCGTCATCGGCCCCATCGTAAGCGCCATTTCCTCGATAAGCGAAAGTTTCTCTTCCTGCTCCGCCGGCAACAGATCGAAGATGGTGACCACCTTGGTCACTTCGGGAAGCTTGGCCAGCTGCTGCGCCAGACGTTCTGCTTCTTTTCGGCTGCCGGCCAACGCAGTCGCATGCCAGGGGGAATTGTCGGCATCCACAAGAAGTTCCTTGAATGTCCGTATCGCTTCCCCGTTCTGAGCTTGCATATTCAGCAGATTATAGTCAAACGTTACCCGCGGCAGTATTGCAAGAGCAGCGACCAAAGCGACGAAAGTGACGGCATAGGTCAACTTGTGCCACTTCAAGGATAGCTCAAGCACTTTCCCCACTGAACTCTTTGTGGCGGCCTTCGTTGACACTTTCCTGGGAAAATAACGTAGCAGGGCGGGGCCTATGGTAAGGGTAACAAGCAGACTGATCACCATGCCAGTACCGGAAATGATCCCCAATTCCGCGACTCCGCTATAATCGGTAGGCATGAATGCGTAAAAACCGATGGCGTTGGTGATCGTACACGCAGTCAGTGCCGCCCCGGCGTCGCCGCCAGACAGATGCATGGCTTCGGCTGGCGGAGTACCACTTTCCAGGATCTCACGATATCGGAGCAGAAAATGGATAGCAAAATCTGCCCCCAGACCGATATACAGCACTGCAAACGCGATAGAGATCAGATTCAGGTGACCAACCGCCGCAGTGGCGAACGCCGCGGTAAGAAGCAAACCCATCGTCAGGCAGACGAGCACATTAATTATCAGACCCGCGTTATGCATCGCAAAGTAAAGCACTATGGCGACCATTACAAACGTTATGATTCCGGCATACTCCATTCCACGCAGCGAGCTGTTGAGTTCCTCCTCAGCTAGCGCTACCTCACCGGTAATTCGCATCCGAACCGGGCCGTTTGCCGACACCCCGATATCTTTTGCTGCTGCATAAAGGGCGGCGATGGGCTGCTCTGCCGGGGATAGCTGCGTGTAATCAAGCTTTGGCTTAACTACGATCAGCTGCTGGTACTTATTCTTCTGCGGCTCACCGTTAAACAGCGTTTGCCACGATAAGGCCCGAGGCGATCCGTCGACCCGCGCGTCAAAAGTTGCACTTATCCCGCGCAGCACGGGCTGAAGCTCCATGCTGCGTCCCTCGCGCAATTCGTCCACCGCCCTGGTAAGCACGGAAGTGAAAGATGACAGAGTGGGGTTTTCGGAGATATGTGCTATGAGCGGCTGTGCAGCGGCCAAACGATCGGTGATTTGTTCCAGCTCGGGAAGACTTTCGTAGAGCAAGCCGTTACGCTCAAAAAAAACGTCCACGTTAGGAGTGTAGACATCATAAAAGCTCGCCGTATCTTTTTTTAGCCGCGCCGCAAGACGTTCGGCCGCCGTGTAAACCTGCTCGGGTGTGGGAGCGTCCAGCACCAGCAACAGGGTTTCCATATCCTGCGGGAACGTCTCGTTGTAGTGCTTCATATTGACGCGAAACGGCAAATGCTCCGAGAGCATGTCCGTGGTATCGGTATTTATACCGAGGTTACGCGAAACATATAATCCGCATACGACAGTGACCAATAAAGCCGAAAGAAGAACCCAAGCGGCGTATCGGTAAGAGAGTGTGGACCAGCGCGCGAAGATGTCGTATATGCGGCTGTGAGAAGCTTTGGTTGGTATGGCCATCCTTAAGGAAGCAATTTAGGACGATCAATCCTCGGTGCTGCCCAGGTTTTTTTAACCTTGCTCGGTCAGGATGATCTTTTTCTTGAGCATGTCGATGAGTGTCGCGAAACCATCACGCTGGAGGATAGCGCGGTACTCGACCCGTTTTAGCGCGAGATCGCTGACGCCGTCAGCCAGGACGTTGACGATGCGCCATCCATCCTTCCCGTTCCGGAGGATATAGTCGAAACGTACGGGCTCACCGGTAGGTAAAAACAGCTTGCTGCGTACCATTATCTGATCCCGCGGCATGGATTGTTGCTCTATAAATTCGAACCGCTCACCTTCGTAACTTTTGAACCAACCCGCGTAGGTGCCGATGCTGAGCTTTCTGAAAATGTCCTTGAACGTACGCTGTTGCTCGGCATCCAGCTGAGTCCAGTTGGCCCCTAGCGTAGTGCGGGCAATAAAATCAAGATCGTGGGTACGATCAATAACAGGGGCCAGCAATTCATAGCGACCTTCATATCCGAGTTTTGGGCCTTCTCGCATCGACTTGAGAAGTGACTCGTGCAGGTCATTCACGACCTGTTCCGGACCGGGAGAATCCTGAGGCTCGGCCCAGGATGCCGGCGCAGTCAGAAACATGACTGCTATCATCTGAAATTTCAAAGCGGACGTAATAGCGCGCAGGACTTTCATATTGACAACCTTTATAGCAACGCTAACCGCGCTATAACGCCGTAGCGCCAAAGTGAGGCCTGATCAGTCCGGCCAAGCATTATACCCGATGGGTTGGGCGCTACCATGACTGAATTAAACCCGCCATGGCTATCCCATCTGTTTAAGCCTGGGATCACAAGCGTCCATAACAGCCATGCCCCATGAACTCACTGTGAACAGCGAGTAATCAGAGGAAGCCGGGGTTCTGTTGCCCTTAAAGCCGGCGCGCGGGCTTTAAGGGCACAACAATAGCGATGGTTTATCACTCTACTTTAACAGGAATTCCAGCGAGCGTTGCTGGAGATTTCAGTTTTTCCGACGCCCATTTAGGTGTAGATTCAGCCACCATTGGACCGGTGGTTCTCGGACCCCTGAGGGAGGTGAGTAATGCCTTCACCGGATGCTGTAACATATCTTCAACGGCGGTGGCCTCATAGCCACAATGGGCCATGCACTGGGCACACTTGGGATTGCTACTGTTACCGTATTTTTCCCACGGGGTGTCCTCCAGCAGTTCCTGGAAACTGGACGCATATCCTTCATCCGACAATAAGTAGCAAGGTTTTTGCCACCCGAACACATTGCGCGTTGGATTGCCCCAAGGAGTACATTGATAATTCTGGTTACCTGCAAGAAAATCAAGATAAAGCGTGGAATGATTCAACTTCCAGTTCCGTGTCTTGCCCAACTTGAAGATACCTCGAAATAAATTCTTGGTATCCTTCCCCTTAATAAAGATATCTTGCCTCGGAGCGCGTTCATAGCTGAATCCCGGCGCGATGGTTGCGCCTTCGATACCTAACTCCATGGCATAATCAAGAAACTCGGCAACATCCTCGGGCGTCTCGCCCTGAAACAGGGTACAGTTTACGGTGACCCTGAACCCTCTTGCCACTGCCAATTTTATGGCTTCAACTGCCCGGTCAAAAACACCATCCTGGCAAACTGAGGCATCATGCCTCTCTTTCAGGCCATCCAGATGGATGGAAAAAGTCAAATAAGGTGACGGCGTATAGTCGTCCATCTTTTTTTTCAACAGGAGCGCATTCGTGCACAGGTAAATATACTTTTTCCGCGCAATAATACCCGCGACAATTTGCGGCATTTCCTTATGTATCAGCGGTTCCCCCCCGGGAATGGATACCATGGGCGCGCCACACTCATCAACCGCCTCCATGCATTGTTCAACAGAAAGCCGCTGATCCAGGATGTGGTCCGGATAGTCTATTTTACCGCAGCCTGCACAAGCCAAATTACAACGAAACAGAGGCTCCAGCATCAGAACCATAGGATATTTTTTTACCCCTTTCAACTTTTGCTTGAGCAGATAAGTGCCTACAGCTATTTGTTGACGTAAAGGAACTCCCATGAGTAAACCCTCCAAAAACTTGTATAAAACCGATTGATAGCCACAGGCAATAAGTGCCCAGTTTTTTCTGTTATTTTCCCATGCCGAACTTGATAGCCCCGATACGTTTTGATCCCCGGAAGATCGCGTATCTCACTCCTGCAGCTTGCAAGCTACCGCTCTGGTACTCCGGTCTCTCCACTCCTGACCCACCATGCATTCCGCATTAAATATGCTGCCTCATTACGCCATCTTGAAGCGCTCTGCGACAGATCAAGTTCCGGTAATTTTTTCTCTTACATTCTTTTTACAACAGCATATTAGCACGGATATTTTTCAAACTAAACACACAACCTTTTCAGGGTCTTATGAGCCTCCGAACAACCCTTAACGCACGCCTAATGGTGGTTTGGGGCATGTTCTATTCCCTTCCACTTCTCTCTTTATGGGATGGGCTGGTTCCCTAAAAGAAGGAAAAAAATGGGGCGCCTAGGCGCCCCATTCTCAACTGGTTCGTCTCAATTAAAAATTGTGACGGATACCAATCGTGTAGGTAGCACGGCTACCTGTTGCATAGCTCGGAGTATTATAGCTGACAGTAGCGGTGCCGAGGTCATTCACGGACGCAGCATTCGGATTGCTCACGTACACATGCTGATAGCCACCGAACACGCTCGTGCGCTTGCTCAGATTATGAATCGCGCCTACCGTAAAGCTATCGGCCTTGCGTGCTTGTGCGCCATTGACGCCGCCTGCGTGAGCCTTGGTCATACCGCCCTGAGCCACCAGGGTGGTGTTGCCCCACTTGTATTGCGCGCCTGCGAACCAGATGTTGCCATCGCCACCCCAGTTCATTGCGGAATTGCACTGCCCTGTGCCGCTACCAGCGGCGTCGAGCGGGTTTGCTACCAGTGCGGCTGCTGTGGTACAGGTGGCGGAGCCAAGCGCGTTGTTGATATTTTCATATTGGCCGCTGAGCTTGAAGTTCTCCCAGGTCCATGCACCACCAACTCGCCATATTTCTTCTGTCTTGAGACCGATGCTCTTCTGTGTTCCATTGGCGTTGTCTCTGGAGTATCCGCCAAATATATCAAGCCCCATACCTGCGAAATCGACGTGATATTTGGCAGCAGCCTGGCCGTCGAACTCACCGTTTCTACCGCCGGTATTGCCTTGGCTGCCCAGTCCGCCCGGAGCGAAGCCAGCTATCAGGCTGCCGGATTGCAGGGGATCGAGCGTATTTGCATCACCCGGCATAAGCAAGCCGGAAAAAGAGAAACCTTCTATCGTTGCTGAGTCGTAACGGATGGCGCTGTTGACAAAGCCATTTGCACCCGAACCCAGACCGTTGGCGCCAGCAGACATGGTACCGCCGGCACCGTTGGCTTGCAGCGTGGTGTATGCAAACGGATCAATCGTCATACCACCGGCGAAGTCCTTGAAGGGAGATTGAACGCGGCCAAATTTGATATCACCCCACTGGTTGCTGGAAAGACCAACCCATTGCTCCCGAGGAGTGGTGGCTGAACCGGAACCAGCGTTCAAGCCCATTTCCAGACGGGCATTTGCTCTCAGCCCATTGCCGAGATCCTCGGTAATGTGCAGGCCCCAACGTGATGAGCGGGAGTTGTCTTGCAGTGATCCCTGGCTGGGTTGGCTAGCGAAATCGACAAGGCTGTATTCAGCTTGTACCCGGCCAAAAATTGTGACGTTTGTCCCCTGAGCGGATGCAACCACCGGGGCCGCGAGTGCACCAGCAGCAGCCAGTGCAATCAGTTTCTTTTTCATATGGAAAATCTCCTTTAAAGTTGAAACGGTGGGGTGCTTCTCACCGACCCTATTTCGGTGAAGTAGTGTCCCGCTGCTTGGACCTCTCTGAATGAGAGGGTTGAGAGATTGTGCCTAACGTCGCAACGGCTAGCAAGGAAATAACGAGACTTTCGAAATATGGAAGATGTATGTGTTGCTTTTTTGCAACAAAAAGGTTCGGCTCGTGATCCAGGCAAATGTGAGCGCCGGTTCGGGCGGCATAAACTGTAACACTTGTGCGTCAATCCGTTCCAAACAGTCGTGCAAGCTCTGCCCCTGGATCATCGGCGCGCATGAAAGCTTCGCCCACGAGGAAAGCATTCACCCGATGATCGCGCATCAGCATGACATCGGCGGATACGAGTATGCCGCTTTCGGTAATCACAATGCGCTCCGGCGGAATACGGTCGAGCAATTGCAGCGTTGTGTCCAGGCGAGTTTCGAACGTATGCAGGTTGCGATTGTTGACGCCAATCAAAGAGGAACTTAATTGCAACGCGAGATCCAGCTCCGCACCGTCATGTACTTCAACCAGCACCTCCATGCCGAGCGCGTGTGCGAGCGATTCGAGCTTGAGCATCCGGTTCACTATTTCTGTCTCTTGCCGGCATTCTCCAGCCATGAAAGAAGCCTCGCGGAAGGCCGCGACGATTACAAGGATGCAATCCGCTCCCATCGCACGGGCCTCAACCACCTGATATTCGTCCAGCATGAAATCCTTGCGTAGCACCGGCAGATTACAAGCGGCTTTGGCCTGCCTTAAATACTCCGCGCAACCGCTGAAAAACTGCTTATCGGTTAATACGGACAGGCAGGCGGCTCCATATCTCGCATAGCTGGTCGCGATGGCGGCCGGATCGAACCGCTCTCGCAAAACACCCCGGCTGGGGCTGGCTTTCTTGATCTCTGCAATGACCGCGGGCAGCCCGGCGGTCATTTTATCGCGGAGTGCCGCAGCGAAATTTCGGGGAGGGGGCTCAGCCTCGGCTTCGCGATACAATCCATCAAGCGGCCTCACTGCCTTTGCAGCAGCGATCTCCTGCCGCTTGACGGCTAAAATCTCTTGCAGAATGTCGGCCATAGGCTAAATCCGGGAAACCTCATTCCGATTTTCACGATTTGAGAATTCCACCAGTTCCAGCAGTTTTGCTTTAGCTGCACCGCTCTCTATCGCGGCGCGGGCTTTTTCCACACCTTGCTTCAATGATTCCGCTACACCCGCAACGTAGACCGCCGCGCCTGCGTTAAGCAACACGACATCGCGTGCCGCGCCAGGCTGGTCATCCAGCACCGACAACAACATTTCTCTGGATTGAATACTATCTTGTGCCTGTATTGACTCAATGGCAGCAGTATTCATGCCGAAATCTTCAGGTTTAATACTGTATTCAATCACCTCGCCATGCCTGAGCTCGCCTACCCAGGTTTCGCCGGCTATGGTGATCTCATCCAATCCCCCTTGCCCATTTCTGCCGTGGACCACCATTACGTGACGGCTGCCCAGTCGCTGCAGTACTCGAGCCAATATGCCGACGAGATCGGGATGAAATACGCCCAGCAACTGATTTCTCGCTCCGGCGGGATTGGTCAGCGGCCCAAGGATATTAAACAGGGTGCGCACGCCCAGATCGCGCCTCACCGGTGCGGCATGTTTCATGGCGCTGTGAAAATTGGGAGCAAACATGAATCCGAGGCCGATCTCCTTTATGTCCTCGGCTACCTGACCTGGGGTCTGGTTGAGGTTGACGCCAAGAGCCTCAAGCACGTCCGCGCTACCTGATTTGCTGGAAACGGAGCGCCCACCGTGCTTGGCGACCCGCGCGCCCGCAGCAGCCGCGACAAAGGCTGCGGCCGTTGAAATATTGAAAGTATGGGCCGCATCGCCTCCAGTCCCGCATGTATCCACGAGATGTCGGTTATCCGCCACTTCCACGCGGGTAGCAAATTCGCGCATCACCTGTGCCGCAGCGGCGATTTCGCCAATGGTCTCTTTCTTTACCCGCAGTCCGGTGACGATAGCAGCGATCAGTGCGGGTGACAACTCGCCACGCATGATCTGCCGCATGAGTGAAAGCATTTCATCGTGAAAGATTTCACGATGTTCTATGATGCGGGCCAGCGCTTCTTGCGGCTTCATAAATCTTTCCTTTTCCGGAATGCGTCAGCTTCACATGGCCCTCTTCAGGGTCGCTCAGACAGCTCTTACTGGCTCAGAAAATTTTCCAGCAACTGGTGTCCGTATTGGGTGAGGATGGATTCCGGATGAAACTGCAGGCCTTCGACCGGGAGAGTTTTGTGGCGCACGCCCATTATCTCCCCATCTTCAGTCCATGCAGTGATTTCAAGACATTCCGGAAGGCTCTCGCGTTCTATGACCAGCGAATGATAGCGAGTCGCGGTGAACGGGTTTGGCAAATCACGAAATACGCCGACGCCATTATGAAAGATAGGCGAAGTTTTGCCATGCATGAGTTGCCGGGCGTGGATGATTTTTCCGCCGAAAGCCTGCCCTATGCTCTGATGCCCCAGGCAGACGCCCAATATGGGAACCTGACGGCTGTAACGCTCAATTAACGATACCGATATGCCCGCTTCATCTGGCGTGCAGGGACCCGGCGAAATTACAATACGCGCAGGCTTTAGCCGCGCAACTTCACCGGCTGTAATTTCATCATTGCGAAACACCATCACTTCTTCGCCCAATTCGCCAAAATACTGCACCAGGTTGTAAGTGAAAGAATCGTAATTGTCGATCATCAACAGCATTTATGGAAATTTACCTTGGGAAATAGATAAAAATCCTTTATGCCTCGCCTTTTCATGTCGAGCATAGGGGGAGTGGCATAGAAGGGAACTTGATATTATCCCTTCTCCATAGCGGGCGGACAAGGATAAGATAAGATGGCTGAAGGACGGGAATAAAAATACCAAAAGTGGGCTATATATTTCAGGCACGACTAATTACTTGTACATAAGATACAAATCAAAAATACCGTCTGGCCGCCATTATAAAGTAGGGTGTAGCGAGGGCCTGCGAGCGTCTAACAATTGCTTTGAATTATGAGAGGTCGTGGGCTCGACAATTTGCATCGAGCGCTTGGATCGATTGAACTCTATTCTCCGATTTATCGTTTGAGTCCGCATTTCACTGGAATCACCTTCTTCGGCAATTAGCGCATTGCCATGCCCATAAGAAATATCCGCAAAGGAAACTGGAGGCTGTAAAAAACTTATCTCCATTTGAAGTTCTCTGTAACCAACTTCCCGTAACTCATCAAGGCTTCTTTCATAAGGCGGATGCAAGGTACCGCCATATTGTGCTGCGATACCGGCCAAAAGTTCATTTGTAACGCTGGATGCCTCCATAATCTGAAGTATCTCGTCCCAGTGCGAGCCCATTTTGCCGCGCCGGTCGCTGCCCATACGGCGGTATGACTCCACTCCATGCAGAACCTTGCCCCGGAGCTGCTGCTTTGTTCTTATCGGCAGATGGTAAATAGGGAAACTGTCTCTTGCCGGAAACTTGACCTTTGAGGATCTGGTTCCCAGAAAAAGGGCGTGATTACCCTGAACAATAAAATAGCTGGTCGAGAAAATACGACTGGGCTGAAATGCTATTTTGTGATAGCTGGACGGTTGGGGTGGTTCGAGAAAAAATTGGCTGATCACGTCGCCGCTCTCCATATCCAAAGGTACCAGATTGAGCCATGGCATCGAAATGACGGGAAAGGAATCCAATTCAGAAAGTTTGCGATCAAACTCCTCCTTTGATCTAAACGGCAGAAACTCATCGACGTCAAGAAAGAAAACCCACCCCGGCATCTCCTGATCCACGAGATTTTGTGTGATCCAAGTCATTAGTTCGGACTGGTAATAACCGGGCTCATCAAAAAAATAACATTCGATATTCGGGTGCTTTTCCGACAGGAGTGTTATGTATTCCCTCGAGCCGTCCGATGAAAGATGGTCAACCAGAATAATCCGGTCGAATAAAGATAAAGCATGCGCAGAAAAAGTCTCAAGAATTCCTTTCTCATTTCTGATCATGGTGATGAGTGTTGTTTTCTTCCTGCGATGATCCGCAACTCGACCTACGTTTGCTAGTAGAGGGGAAGACCATAGCAGCTTCCAGCGAGCGATAAATTGCGACTTGAGAAAAGTGTTCATGAAATCGTGTAGTGGGTTATTATTTTCTTCATTTGACCTGTGAGCAGGTGCAATAAAAAGGCAGGAATGAGCCGGCAATAATTCCGCGGGCCGGATTCTACCCCATACTGAGCAGTTGTGGGTGCCCCTGCCTCTGACCAACCATCTGGATTTCAAAGGTGCCAGACGAACTGCTGCCCAGATCGCCGGAGAAGGCCTATTTTTCCTGTGCAGATCGTTGCTTGGAAGGGGAATCAAAGCAGACAAAATAGAAGCTGTTGATGCCTCGACGGTTTGTCGAGTGTGCACTAGGGGCCCGCGCGGGCTTTTCACGGTTTGCTCTGCTTCAGGACTTCCGGACAAAACGTATCAAGATTGATTTCAGCCACCTCCGGCAAGCCGACGGACAACTGTTATGTCGAGAGCATTCAACGGAGGAGCGGATTAAGAAGGAATGACTCTAATCGAACAGATAAAAACAACGAGCGACGTACCCCATGCTGAATTGATGCACTCTCTGGCTGGCAAACACCATGTCCTCGCCGGCTTGATTGGAACAGCTCCAGTTCATTACATCGATTTGCCTGTTCACAGGAACATAGGTGACCTGCTGATCATGCTGGGCACGCTCCGCTTCTTCGCGCTCCATGAATTGAAGATAAATATTAAGGCGGCGTATTTTACCTACCGCCCAAGCTGGGCAAAAGCCGGTGATGTGATCGTATTCCAGGGTGGCGGTAATCTTGGCGATCTTTACGCGGGGCCGCAGCAAATGCGTCAACATGTGGTCGAGAAGCTACCCGGGAACAGGATAATTATCTTCCCTCAGACCATACACTTCCGTTCGGCGGATGCGTATGCGCAATGCTGCAGGATTTTTTCAAAGCACCCTGATCTCCATATTTGTGTCAGGGACCATAAATCATTTGAACTGGCAGTCCCCATGTCGCGGCATGTTTATCTTCTCCCGGACATGGCGCATCAGCTATGGCCGATACAGCAAGCCCGCTGTTTCGAGGGACGCCGTCTCGCGCTACTGAGGGCTGATGTCGAGTCCGCGGGGAATGAGGTAATTGATTTTGATGTGCGTACTGACTGGCGGGAGTTGGTCAGGCGTAAAAACACCTTGATTCGAATGATGCGAGGAGTGCTGGCTGCCTTACACCTTGCGCACGTTGACTCGGGTATCCTGTCCCTTGAGATGGACTTATGGATCAAATACGCAACGAAACTTGTTGACGAAGCAATCGATCTTTTTAGCAGATTCGAGGTAATTACGACTGACCGATTGCATGCCCACATCTTGTCTTGTCTGATGGGAATTCCAAATACGGTCTTGAACAACTCCTATGGCAAGAACTATTCCTATATCACGGCGTGGACGGGGTCGAGCAATATCGTGGATTTATCGAGTGAAAACCATCGAATGAAACCGAGGAATACTGTTTAACCGCCACTATTAAATAAAGCAGCCTGGGGCACGACAGAGCGGGTGGCCGCATCAAATCGCGAGGCAGGATCAGCTCGACAATTTGTGTATCGTACGTGGCACTCGCTTCGAGAGGAGGAATGGCAGCAAGCGTCAAGAGCGCGGGCTTGTCGTATCCGACTTCACAATGCTGGCCCGCGCCCAACAATTCCCTAGTTAACCAGTCCCCTATTATTATGCCTAAGCCAAAATTGCGTGATCGGATAGCGCGTTTTTTCGACATCCCCGTTCATATGCCAGGGCTTATACAGCGCGGTAATGATTTATGCACCAGGATCGACGGTAATTTTCTTCATATCCGGAGTGAACGCACGGAACTTGTTCTATCCCCGGAGGCGTTGGGCACTGCTTTTCTGCTACCTACTGTCGCGATGGGCAGGCGTCTTGTGGGGAATTCGTGCGATCCGGTATGGCTGGAGAACACGCAACGCATACTCGACCAGGTAAATGAGTGGTGGGATTACGGGGCAAATCAGCCTGACTTTGCCCCAGGTAGACCTGGCCGGCCAAACCAAGGCGTTGGGCTGGCATTTAGCTTAGGGGTTGATTCGTTTTACTCCTGCTTTTTTGCCGATCCAGCACCCGATCTTTTAATTCTGGCTTCCGGATTTGATATTCCGCTAGAAAGAAAAGATATCCTTGCATCAATGTGTAATTCTCTAGCCACAGTAGCCGAGGCAACGGGTAAAGATTGGACAATGATTGAGACTGATCTCAGAAGGCATCGTCTTTTTCGGAGATTATCCTGGGAATTCTCGCACGGGGGCGCGGTTGCATTTTTAGGGCACCTTCTGCAAGAACGCATCGGTTCCTTGCTTATTTCATCGAGCTATGACCAAGATCATCTAGGTCCCTGGGGTTCGCACCCTGATCTCGATCCTTACTGGTCCTCCAGCCGACTTTCGGTCAAAAGCATTGGCCATGAGGTTTCTCGATCAGAAAAGATAAAGCGGTTGGTGAACCATGCTATTGCCAAGTCACTTCTGAAGCGCCATCTACGCGTATGCTGGGAACACCCGACATCACTTGGGAATTGCGGTTATTGCCATAAATGTGTCCTGCTGCGCATGACCTTGAATTGGCATGCTCCTGATTTTAAGCTCGACACTTTGCCTGAAGGTATACCTCTAGTTCAAGCTATTGAGGCTTTGTCGCCGTTAGATCAAGATTTGTCGCTTAATTTTCGAAGGGAGTTGGTGGGGCATCTTGATCCGCCTGTTGATAGAGCATTACGCAAGCTGATTCAGCGGTCAGAAGAAAGTATTCAAAGACGATCAGGTGCTTGAAAGTTTTCCGGCATTCCCATCAATCTGTGCATTGTTGCGATTGTATCGAGCGACATAGGTTTACAGTAAGATACTCGTCAGTTTTTTATTCATTATTATTTCCCTTGGGTTTATACCGTGATTATTTACTTATGGTGAAGTAATAGCCTGAATTGACCAGAATCAGGTGGTTCCCAATAAAGAAAGGTGGATAGTGATTCGAGGACTAGCGGGCAGAAGTAACTTTAGTCACGATGATCGTAATTAAAGTTACTCCATCGGAAAACTAGCCAGCAACATAGCGTAGATTTCCGACTCCGGAACTGACGGATTGTTGGTGTACTTAAGACCAATTCTCGCTCGGCGAGTAATATCTAAAATCTAACAGACATATCGTCCCAACCCACTTTTCGGCGGACGTAAGCCAATTCAGATTTATGCATTAAAGCCGCAATCAACCCTATCGCCGGCTTTATTCTTGAATGCTTGCGAGCATCTGCCTTATTGCAGAGGTTTGGGATAGAAAAACAGTCAACATGGAGCGGCTTGAATAGAGAACGATTGTTCTCTATAATAAGAACAATCGTTCTCTATTCAGCTCTCGCCATGCAGCAACTCGACGTTTCTTCTTATCTTGGCAAGCTTCAGGATTACTACGCCAAAGAAAGAATCATACCCTCAACAACTCAATTATCTGTGCTATGGAACGGAAAGGCCCGTTCGTGGACCCATCGGATCGTCCAGCGTTTAAAAGAAGAAGGTTTTCTGGAAAATGGTCCAGGCGGAAGATTACGTCCGGGACCTCGCTTTTTCGAGCGAACGGTCGGGCATAGAATCCGTGCAGGGTTGCCTCAAGAGGCTTTTGACGTTCAGCCTGAATTATTGCGCATAGATGATTATCTTATCGAGAAGCCTTCTCAAACCATTCTGTTTCCCGTCAAAGGCGATTCGATGATTGATCTGGGAATACTCGAGGGCGACATGGTGGTTATTGAGCGCAGCGATTCAGCTTCACCTGGTCAAGTCGTATTGGCTATTGTAGATAACGAATTCACTCTCAAGGTTCTGGCCAGGGACAAAGAAGGCTATTACCTGGAAGCACGTAATGATAGGCGAAGCGGGGATTACCTGCCTATCCGCCCTGAGCAGAAGCTGGAAATCTACGGGTTTTATGTTGGCCTGTTTCGAAAAGCTCCTGCTTCCAGAAACCGCATCGGCTCCAGCCGTGGTTAATGGAACTTTGCCATGTCGACGCTTGCCTCCCCACCCTCGGCGCCGCTATCGCTTTCACAAATCGAAACTCGATTTAAAAACAGGATATGGCGGGGTGACGCATCAGGATCTTCGGCTGATCCGGTTGTTTCCAGTGGTTTTGATGAACTGGACAAAGCTTTGCCTGGAGGGGGATGGCCTGTTCACAATCTGACGGAATTGCTGCTACCGGCAGAAGGACTGGGAGAAATCAGATTACTGGGTCGACCGCTTGGACAGCTCACCGGGGACGGGAGGAATATTCTATTGGTTGGTCCACCTTATATTCCTTATATGCATGCGTGGGAGAACCTGCATATTGATAGTCGGCGCATTGTAATTGCCAGAGTTTACAAGCCCGCCGAGCGATTATGGGTACTTGAACAAGGGATCAAAAGCGCCGCTTTCGGAGCGGTTATCGGCTGGCTGCCCGAATCCAGCCTGCAAACGACGCGCAGATTACAGGTCATCGCGCGGACGGCTGCCAGTCTGATTTTCTTGTTCAGACCGGTGAGCGCGCAATTTGAATCCTCCGCGGCCCCACTCAGAATATTGCTCGGCCCGGTAACACAGCATACTCTTTCTGTGCGCTTGCTGAAACGGCGGGGCGCCCCGGCTGTCTTGCCCATTTATATTGTCCTCCCCCAGATCAAGCCCTTCCTCGGCTCCACTGTATCCAGACCTGCTTTAGCCCACTGTTGAGCCTTGGATCACAATGCTGTGGATCGCTCTATATTGCCCAACATTATCACTTGACTGGATAGAACGCCGGTTTCCTGCCGCACTGATCCCCGCAATGGCGGTGACTGTTCGCAAGGGTAATCAGGCTTATATCCAGCAGGCCAATAAGGCGGCGCAACAATGGGGAGTAACGGCTCATCAACCCTTGGCAAGTGCCCTGTCTCTTTTTCCCGACTTGGTGGTATTGGAGCATGACCCGAATGAAGAAATGAAAGCGTTGCAGGAAGCTGCGTATGCCGCTTTGCGTTTCACCCCCAATATTGTGATGCAATGCAGCGGCCTGATCGCCGAAGTTTCCGGAAGCTTAAAGCTGTTTGGCGGCATGAAAAAATTGTGCCGATTACTCAACCGGGCAGTGGCTGCACAAGGCTTGCAACTCTGCGTGGGTGCGGCTCCCACTGCCAGGGGAGCATGGCTTCTCGCACAGTCCGCACCACCGCAAACCGTCATCAATGGCGCAGGGACTAAATTCCACTCATTGCTCGACTTCTTGCCCGTCAGTTTGCTGGAGTCGGCCCAGGCTCATCTTGAGGTCATTCGCGGAATAGGCTGCAAAACGCTGGCTGATTTACGGCAATTGCCTCGTGGAGGAACAGCACGTCGATTTGGTACGGGCCTTCTAATGGAACTGGATCAAGCTTACGGCGACTCACCAGATCCCCAAAAATGGTTTGAAGCACCAGAATATTTCCAGCAAAAGATGGAATTAATGACGCAAGTTGAAAATGCCGGAACGTTGCTGCTTCCCGTACAGCGGATGATCGAGCAAATGTGCGGTTGGCTGGTTTCACGCTATGCGGCAGTTTTAGCGTTCTCACTCATTCTGCATCATGAGCATTCTGCCCGGCAGCCGTACCGATCCACGCCTATAAACATACGGCTTTCCGAGCAAAGTGATGACCCCGATCATTTAATGATCTTGCTGCATGAACGCCTAGAGCGTACAAAATTGATGGCTCCGGTTTGCGGATTGGAACTGATAGCGGACGAAATAACAGCGGGAATAGAGGCTAATCTGGAACTGTTCCCGACCGCGCAATCGGAAGCGACTTCATTAAGCCGGTTTATTGAAAAACTTTCGTCCCGCCTGGGGCCGCCAGCCATCACCAGTCTGCAAGCTGTCTCTGACTATCGGCCGGAATGCAGTCAAAGATTCAACGCTTCAGGAATAGGTGGATTTTCATGGCGGGGAACGCATCGGGACAGAATTCCACCGGAATTAATCCGTCCTGCCTGGTTAATGGAAAGACCGCTGGAACTGAAGTTGCAACGTCAGCGGCCAGTTTATGGGTCGCTGTTGAAATTAATTTCAGGACCGGAGCGAATCGAGGCAGGCTGGTGGGACGATGACGCGATCACGCGCGACTATTTTATTGCGGAAAATAATCTTGGCCAATTGTTATGGATTTACTGCGAGCACGACCCAGCAGGGGGAAATAAGAAAAAAGACTGGTATTTGCAGGGGCTGTTTGGATAAATCGGCTTTGCCTCTATCCCGGCATTCTACTATTCGGTATTCACTTGGATATATATTCTTCCCCTCCTTCCTACGCTGAACTGCACTGCTGCTCCAGTTTCAGCTTTCTGAACGGCGCTTCCTTTCCGGAAGAGCTGGTTGAACGCGCGGTAAGCCTGGGCTATAGCGCCCTGGCCATAACGGATGAGTGTTCCATGGCCGGGGTCGTGCGGGCCCATTCAGAAGCAAAAAAAGCCGGCCTCCATCTTCTCATCGGAAGCCAATTTATCCTGGAGGATGGGCTACGGCTGGTCTGCCTGGCCATGAATCGGGAAGGCTACGGCAATCTATGCGAACTGATAACGCTGGCAAGACAGCGTGACAAGAAAGGGGCTTATCGTATAAGCCGCGCGGATTTTGAAAGCTGCCCTGATGCGCCCCATCTCGCCCTATTGCGAGATTGTCTGATTTTATTAATTCCTCGCTTTACTCAAACGGAAGCCTGTCTGGTAAATGACATGCGCTGGGCACTGTCACTATTTCCTGGCCGCTGCTGGGCTGCTGTCGAGCTATTGCTTCATGCCGGCGAGGATCACCTGCTCGAACGAATACGGCAGGGTGCGGCTATCACCAGAATGCCGCTCGTGGCTGCAGGCGATGTCACTATGCATGACAGTTCTCGTAAGCCCTTGCAAGATACGATGACGGCCATTCGTATCGGCAAGCCGCTTTCCGAATGCGGCTATTCTCTCCAGCCTAATGCGGAACAGCATCTGCGTACAAGATTGCAATTGGCGGAAATCTATTCGCCGCAGCTCTTGCAGGAAACTATTTCGATTGCAGCACGTTGTACTTTCTCGCTGGACGAGTTGCGCTATGAATATCCGGATGAGTTAGCAGGAACTGGCGAGACGTATGCCGCCTATCTGCGACGCATGGTCGAGGAGGGCATGGCAAGACGGTTTCCCGAAGGCGCCTCGATCAAAGTCAGGAAACAGGTCGAATATGAATTGAAGCTGATCGCCGATCTGAACTATGAGCCCTATTTCCTGACGGTATTCAATATCGTAAAGTTCGCCCGGTCGCGCGGCATTCTCTGCCAGGGACGCGGATCGGCGGCCAATTCGGCGGTCTGCTATTGCCTGGGTATTACCGAGATTGATCCGGAGCGCAGTAGCCTGCTGTTTGAACGGTTTATTTCAAAAGAACGCAATGAGCCTCCTGATATCGATGTCGATTTCGAGCATCAACGCCGGGAAGAGGTTATTCAACACATCTATCAGAAATATGGCCAGGATCGTGCTGCGATAGCAGCAACGGTAATCACATACCGTACACGCTCGGCGGTCCAGGATATCGGCAAAGCGCTGGGGCTCGATGTCGAACGTATCAAGCGGTTATCCGGTTCTTTTGCCTGGTGGGACAAGACCTCGGATATTGCTACGCGGCTCATTGAAAACGGCTTCGATCCCGATAGCTCCATCATCCGGAAGCTGATTCAACTGATCCCGGCCTTATATGGGTTTCCACGTCATTTATCGCAGCATGTAGGTGGTTTTGTCATTACCCGCGACAAGCTGTGCCGCATTGTCCCCATCGAGAACGCCGCCATGCCGGATCGCCGCATTATCCAATGGGATAAGGACGATCTTGCAGCGGTAGGGCTGATGAAAATCGATGTGCTCGCGCTGGGTATGCTATCGGCCATCCGTCGCACGCTCGATCTGGTTTCTATACGGCACGGCAAGCCATTCCAGATGCAGGATATCCGGGGGGAAGACGAAAAAACCTTCGACATGATTTGCAAAGCTGACACCATCGGCGTTTTCCAGATCGAGTCCCGGGCACAAATGTCCATGCTGCCGCGCTTGAGGCCCCGGAATTTCTATGATCTGGTGATAGAAGTCGGCATTGTTCGTCCAGGACCGATTCAAGGAGGCATGGTGCATCCTTATCTACGCCGGCGCCAGAACCTGGAGCCGGTCAGCTATCCAAGCGAGGAAGTCAAAACCGCTTTGGAACGAACTTACGGGGTCCCGATTTTCCAGGAGCAGGTAATGCAATTGGCAGTGCTGGCTGCTGGCTTTACTCCGGGCGAGGCAGACCAGTTGCGCCGTTCCATGGCCGCCTGGAAAAGAAAAGGAGAGCTCGATTCTTTCCATAAGAAAATAATCGAGGGAATGACCAGCCGAGGCTATACCCTCGATTTTGCTGAACGGATCTTCCGCCAAATCCAGGGTTTTGGCGAATATGGGTTTCCGGAATCTCATGCTGCAAGCTTTGCGCTGCTGGTTTACGTATCGGCCTGGCTTAAATGCCACGAGCCCGCTGCCTTCCTGTGTGCCATGCTGAATAGCTTGCCCATGGGCTTTTATAGCGCGTCGCAACTGATCCAGGATGCGCAGCGGCACGGCGTTCAGGTCAGGCCGGTGGACGTAACAATCAGTGACTGGGATTGCACGCTTGAAGAACAGATGGATAAATCTTTTCAGCTCGCTGTCCGGTTGGGCCTGAATAGGGCGAAAGGGATTGGCATTAAAGCTGCCCGGCATATCGTTGAGGCAAGAAAAATATCACCATTTGAAAATACGAGCGATTTGGCAAGCCGCGCGTCCTTGAATACCGCTGAGATGCGCTCCCTCGCCCACTCCGATGCGTTACGGGCTTTGTCAGGTCATCGACGTCAGGCTTTATGGGCGGTCGCATCCCACATAAAACAACTGGATCTGATGCGAGACGTCCCCGTGAGGGAGACGCTGCCCACCATTGCCGCCGCGCATGAAGGAGAGGAAATTACGGCTGATTACGCCAGCACGGAGCTCACTCTGCGCAGGCATCCCCTTGCCTTGTTGCGGCCAAAATTGACCCGAATGAATTTACATTCCGCAATGGAGCTGGACAGTTGTCCAACGGGGCGGCTGGTTCGAACAACCGGCATTGTGACCTGCCGCCAGCGTCCCGGAACGGCAAATGGGGTAGTCTTTGTTACGCTCGAAGATGAGACCGGGATAACGAACGTTGTGGTATGGAACCAGCTTGTCCGGAAACAACGCCGTGAAATATTAAACTCAAGGCTTTTAACGGTATATGGGGTATGGCAACGTGAAGGCGAAGTTAAGCATCTGATTGCCAAGCGACTGATAGACCATAGCCATTTGTTGGGTAATCTCATGGTGGAGAGCCGGGATTTTCATTAACCCATGATCCGGTTCTCTTGAAAGCTCTTCTTTTGAAGACTATATTTCAACTGAAATTGGCAAACATTGTACGCATACATAGAAAACAGGGAAAGCTCGCAGCCACGCCAGCTTCGGTTTACAAGTCTCCATATTAAATTGGCTTCTTGGGCTTGTAACAGGTTGGCTGCCGAATGATCTCAATCCCGTTAGCTCGGTCTTGTCGATGATGGATATTGATATTGCCACATAAGGCGTCCTACAGCTTGCTACAGGATGATGTCTGACCCGCTGCGCGTTATTGGCCGATCTTCTTCGCGTCACAACATACGTCCGACGCCGAATCGAAGGCCGAATCAGCGCCGGATGCATTTCATTCTGAAGCGAACTCCTCGAAGTACGCGCTGAACCGGAAGAACGCAGACAGGATTAATAATGACTGGAAAGCCTGACTGTATCAATCAAGACGCCTGGCATTCGCCTCATCTACCAGGCCTGCGTCGATTTGCGCCGATGAACGATAGTACCCATCAGCCCCAGGCCTGCTAGTAGCATGGCGTAGGTTTCAGGTTCGGGCACCACGCCTGCCACCAAGGTGCCAGTAACGCCATACTTATCCAGGAGATGAGGATTGGCGATATCCTGCGCCAGATAATCCGATCCTCCCACGAACACCGAATAATCACCTGCAGCCAGATTCATGAAAGTGTGCGAAACCTTGCCATCGGCTACACCGTCGAATCCGGGGACCGTTCCTGTTCCGTCGTAAGCATGGCTAACATATTTAAAAAAGCTCAGGGCAGCGGGTAAATCTTTTACTGGATCGGGCGCATTGCCGATTTTCCAGTCATTCAATGCTCTGAATGAACCTTCGGTGTCAGCGGGCCGGTATGCCTTTGAGATATCCGAAGAATCGTAATCCGCTCCGATCGGCGCAACATGCGCAAGCCCCTGATAGAGCGAAAAACCGGGGGTCAATCCATCGAGCACGGGAGCAGCACCCCCTGCTGCGGTGTAAACCTGGCTAGCAAACGAGAGCGTCACATCTGTCGGACTCAGTAAAGTAAACCGGTAAGCCAGTGTTTTATGCGCATCGCCGTAGTCTGCATCCGTGCCGTCGATCCAGCCGTAATTACCGGTAACTGCCTGATTTGATATGCTGGAAATAGCGTAAGTATTATCGAAAGCACCGAAGTTGCGGCCGGTATAGCCGACATGAGCTAATGACGGCAAGGAAGTCATGCCAGCAAGGAAAAGTGCATATCCGAGGTTTTTTTTCATACGTAGTCCCTGTTTATGAATGATATTAAATGTCATTAGGATCGGCATGCCCGTTGGCGGAACCGATGCGACTGAGTATTCATTATCCATATCAATAAATCAATGTGGCATATTGCCGCATGTGGCAAATTGCCGCAGGCCAATAAAGGCGCGGCAATATTAGCTATCCAGCGTGAACGTACTGCATTCCATGACGGCCCCGGTTTATCCCAAAGGTTATTATTTCTCCAGACATATACGGGTACAACAGCCGCGTTAACTGGGTTTACGACGCTATGGCAGGGCAGCCATCTGGCGCCAAAACCTGGGTGTGGCGATACAAGGCAGCACAGTGATCGACGCCTACCTGATCAATGACAACTGGAGCTTCCTGAGCACCGGCATACTCGACCTAGGCGATGATGCCTGGGGCGGTGTGTCGTGGTCTTCGCCAGATGGCAGCGCGGCGACGGTGAGACGCGCTCGACGCCCGTGGTCTACAAGTGGTCGCTACACGGATGGATGGTGTTCTGCTGGGGGGAGAATACGAGCCTGCGCGCGTGGAAGGTGAATGCAAACCTTACCCTGACTTTCCTGGCATCGAGCGACGAAACAGCATCGCCGAATACGGGAGGTTTGGGCGGGATGCCGAGCGGCATGATCAGTCTGTCAGCCAACGGTTCGACACCTGCGCCCAAAGACGTTGCTTCGATACTGATGCGTATGATCTGAGCGCTGCAACCGGCTTATGTGGCAATATTGTCCATATAAGCGCGCACCAGCTTGTGATAATGACGATCTTCCATCAGGAAGGAATCATGTCCATGGCTGGAGGTGATTTCCGCATAGCTGACATTCAGCTCGTTATCCAGCAACGCCCTGACAATAGCGCGGGAGCGCTCTGGCGAAAAACGCCAGTCAGTGGTAAATGACAGCACCAGGAAGTTTGCCTTGGCAGCGCGAAATGCCGCACTCAAATCGTTGTTGTGCTGGTGCGCCGGGTCAAAATAATCCAGCGCCTTGGTCATTAGCAAATAGGTGTTTGCATCGAACTGATCGGCGAATTTATCCCCTTGATAGCGAAGATAGGATTCTATTTCGAACTCCACGTCAAAACCGAATGCAAGCGCTCCGTTACGCAACTCACGCCCGAATTTCGCGGCCATTGCGTCATCCGATAAGTAAGTAATATGCCCCAGCATGCGCGCGAGCCGCAGACCCCGTCGCGGGACTACGCCGTGCGAATAGTAATCCCCGCCGTGAAAATCCTGATCGGTGATGATGGCTTGGCGCGCCACATCGTTAAAAGCGATGTTTTGCGCAGTCAGTTTTGCTGCAGCGGCAATAATCAATGCGTGCCGCACCCTATCCGGAAAATCAAGCGTCCATTGCAACGCCTGCATCCCACCGAGGCTGCCGCCTGCCACTGCGGCGAACTGATCAATGCCGAGGTGGTCTGCCAATCGCACCTGTGTTCTTACCCAATCTTCCACTGTCACTAATGGAAAATTCGCGCCATAACATTTACCGGTCTTTGCATTGATGCTTGCGGGTCCGGTAGAACCATGGCAGCCGCCAAGGTTGTTGACCCCGACTACGAAAAACTTGTCCGTATCGATGGACTTACCCGCACCGATCATATTATTCCACCAACCACCGCTCTTGGGATTGTCCGCGTAAACACCCGCGAGATGATGATTACCGGAAAGCGCATGGCAAACCAGGACTGCGTTGGATCTGGCTGCGTTGAGTTGGCCGTAGGTTTCATAAACCAGCTCGTAATTCTCGAGCACGGGTCCGCTTTTTAAATGCAGAGGTGTGTCGAAACGCGCGGTTTGCGGGGCGACGATGCCAATCGAATCGGAATCTTGCATTAACGTGAAAGGATCGTCAGCAGAATTTTTTAGGGCTAACAGTCTGCAGGTGCATATTCCGGGGCACGCCAGGTAGAATAAATAAGACCGACATTGATTTTCTGCATCGCACGGCTAAAAACTCAGCATGACCCGGAAGGTTAACAGAGGACATGTATTAACACTATCGGTAGCTGACAGTGACGGTCAGCATGCTCCGCGTCGCAGGAGCATGCCTTCCATTCCACAAAAACGTTTCCATACATATAGTCCCATCTTTTGCGCCAGCCTATTTCATGTGGCTGCTAAGCCAGTTTATCTGGCCGGTTCAAGTTGACCGGTCTAAATCTTTTGCAGGTATAAATCAGCTGTTCAGCTTTGTCAATAACCCGTGAATTCTCTCCGGATCATCGGCTTTAAGTATTTTTTGCGCAAGCGGTATGATATCAGGCAGATTACTTCTCAATACCTCTCGTTTCACGGTCAGCAGTTGCGCCGGGTGCATGGAAAACGTCCGTAGCCCAAAACCGAGCAGAAGCCGGGTAAATACGATGTCTCCCGCGATCTCGCCACAGATTGCCACGGGTATTCCGGTTCGGTTGGCGGTACGTATGATGTGAGCCACCAACCGCAGTACTGCAGGGTGTAGCGAGTCGTAGAGGTGTGCGACAGAATCATCGGCACGGTCTATGGCTAGCGTGTACTGAATCAAATCGTTGGTCCCGATGGACAAGAAATCCAGCTTGCGCATAAAAACATCGAGGCATAGCGCTGCGGCGGGAATCTCTATCATACCGCCTATTTGTATTTTCTCGTCGAAGGGAATTTTTTCCATGCGCAAGCTTTGCTTGGCGTTTTCAAGCAAATGCAAGGTCTGAGCAATTTCCGAAACGCTGGAGAGCATCGGCACCAGAATACGAATCTGGCCATAACGGGAAGCGCGTAGAATCGCACGCAACTGCGTATTGAACATTTGAGGTTCAGCTAGACTTAGGCGAATGGCGCGCAACCCCAACGCCGGATTGGCAGCTACGCGCTTTGCATTGTCAAGATTCTTGTCGGCGCCCAAATCAAACGTACGTATCGTTACCGGCATTCCCCGCATTTTTCGCGCCACGGTACGATAAGCTTCGAACTGTTCGTCCTCGCCGGGCAAACTATCGCGATTGAGGAACAGGAATTCACTGCGAAACAGGCCAACACCTGTGGCTCCATTTTCCTTTACCTGTTCGACATCTTGAGGTAGTTCTATATTGGCTTGCAATTCCACCGCTGTACCATCAAGGGTCGTGGCAGGCGTCGTCTTGATGCGCTTCAGCTTCTGTTTTTCCAGTTCCAGTTCGTTCTGGCGAAGCCGGTATTCCGTCAGCACATGCTCGTCAGGACCCACTATCACCACACCCTGAGCGCCATCCACGATCAGAACATCATTGTCGCGGATCAACCCGCGTGCGTGATGAAGTGCAACGATAGAAGGAATGTTGAGGCTGCGCGCCACAATAGCCGTGTGCGAAGTCAAGCCGCCGAGGTCGGTCAGGAATGCGGTAAAACGGTGCTGCTTGTACTGAATCACATCAGCGGGGCTTAGATCATGGGCAACCAGAATGCTGTCGCCATCATGCTTCAATGGCGCCGGAACGTAACCTGGATGCCCCAGCAAGGTTTTCAGCACGCGTTCGACCACCTGGATCACATCGGTCTTGCGTTCGCGCAGATAAGGATCTTCAATCTCTTCAAACTGCGCCATTAATACACCCATTTGCTGGGTAATAGCCCACTCGGCATTGCACTGGTTCTGGGCAATATAAGTTTTAGCAGCAGTGGAGAGGGTGGGATCGTCCAGAATCATCCGGTGCAATTCAAGAAATGCGCCGTATTCCGGGGCGGCGGGGCCGTTGACCACAGAAGCATTCAGCGCTTCAAGCTCTTCACGGACACCATTGAAAGCGATGTCGAGCCGGGATATTTCATTGCTGACTTGATCCTCCGGCACGATGTGATGCGCCACCTCCAGTGCGGCGTGCGAGGCGAGATACGCATGCCCTATGGCGATGCCGCTGGAAACACCCACGCCGTGCAGCACAAAGCTCATTCGCTTTCCCCGAAACCATCCTCGATCAGGTTTACCAGCGCCTGCATGGCCTCGGCCTCATCCGCACCTGTTGTTTCAATGCCCAGGGTAACACCTTGATTCGCAGCGAGCATCATCACGCCCATAATGCTTTTCGCATTAACTTTACGACTGTCCCGCGATAGCCATACTTCGCTACGGTATCGAGAGGCCAACTGCGTGAGCTTCGCGGAAGCACGCGCATGAAGACCCAATTTGTTCAGGATTTTGACCTCCTGGTATTGCATTATGTTGATCCTGTATTAATACGAATAACGCCTTCTCTGCCGCCGGATAGCGCTTTCTCGGCTACGGCTGAGAGTGGCTCGTTGCGATAAGTAAGCGCTCGCACCAGCATCGGCAGATTGACCCCGGCAAGGCATTCCACACTGCCGGGTTTAACGAGTCGGCTGGCGATATTGCATGGCGTTGCACCGCAGATATCGCTCAACACCAGCACGCCATCACCATGATCGAGTTGTTTCACCAATTCCAGCGCTTTGGGCATGACGACGTCGGGGTCATCCTGAACGGTAATGCTCAGGTATGTCAACTGCTCGGATTTTTGACCCATGACGTGGTTAACGCAATGGATAAGACTGTCACCCAGATTACCGTGAGAGATAATTAAAATTCCGATCATGTACGGTCAGAAATATCTGGAGATGAATACATCAGTTAGGTATTTTTTCAATCGCATCCAACATCATCCCTGCTACGTTGAAGCCGGTCTGATCAGTAATTTCCGTCATCCCTGTCGGACTGGTGACGTTAATTTCGGTAAGGTAGTCACCGATTACGTCCAGCCCGACAAGCATTAAGCCCTCATCATATAATGCGGGACCTAATGCTTCGGCAATTTCCCGGTCGCGCCTCGTAAGTGGCTGCGCTACGCCCCTGGCGCCTGCGGTAAGATTGCCGCGGGTCTCACCCGGCTTGGGAATACGCGCCAGCGTGTAGGGCACGGGCTCTCCCGCTATCAGCAGAATACGCTTGTCTCCCTGGCTGATTTCGGGAATGTAACGCTGAGCCATGATCGTGCGTGTACCGTAATGCGTCAAGGTTTCTATTATCACGCCTATATTATGATCAGCGCTGTGAATGCGAAACACGCTCGCACCACCCATGCCATCCAGTGGCTTGAGGATGATATCGCTGTATTCAGCAAGGAAATCGCGAATCAGGTGTTCCTGCCTTGTCACCAGCGTAGGCACGGTGTATTCCGGAAACTTCGCTATCGCGAGCTTCTCATTATGGTCCCGCACTGCTCGTGCACTATTGATGACATGAGCGCCGCGGCTTTCAGCCAACTCAAGCAGATAAGTACTATAAACATACTCCATGTCAAAAGGCGGGTCCTTGCGCATCAGCACTGCGTCAAATTCCTGCAGGAGCGTTTCCTCCGGTTCAGCTGTCCGATACCACGGACGCCCTTTATCAGTCTCACTCGTTAATTGCAGGGCTCGCGCGAGTCCTATTGTCTCGCCACCTTTCCACACCAGATCGCCCTGCTGCATGGAAAATAGATCATGGCCGCGCAAAACCGCTTCGCGCATCATGGCGAAGCTCGAGTCTTTATATGTTTTTATTGAATCGAGGTGGTCGAGAACGAAGGCAATTTTCATGAATTATGAACCCTCGATTACGCTAACGGCATACAAAGGCGAAACCAGTTTTTCCAGAACGCGTCTGCAAGCTCAGTATTCTGATGAAATGGTTGAAGAAGGAATTATGGCGTCACGCTAAGCGACAAAGCCTCGATTCGCCCTTCGCTTTTTTCCAGCTCTTGCGCTGCCGCGAGCAACGCAAGGCGCGCTATCACGCCATAAGCGTAAAATCGGTTGGGGCTACAACCTGGCCGGGCTTCACGATCTGGCATAAGACAGGTATCTTCAAAGGCTAATGGTACGAACTGCATACCTGGAGCATTGAGGTTCTCGTCGATTCCACGGCTGGTGTGGACCCGGTAGAATCCGCCCACCACGTAACGATCGATCATATATATTACAGGTTCGGCTACCGCTTCATTAATGCTCTCGAACGTGTATACGCCTTCCTGCACCATGACTTCCGTCACCTGCAAGCCCTCTTTCACGACCGCCATCTTGTTGCGCTGCTTACGGTTAAGCGCGCGGACTTCGGCACCATCTTTCACGGTCATGATACCCATGCCATAGGTGCCGGCATCGGCCTTGACAATGACGAAGGGGTCTTCCTTGACGCCATATTGCACATATTTTTCCCGAATGTCGCTCAGGATCTCGTCTACGGTATTTGCTACGCAGTCTTCGCCTTTCTTTTCGCGAAAATTGATCTTGCCGCAAGCGGCAAAATAAGGATTGATGAGCCACGGGTCGATGCCGATCAGGTCGGCGAATTCTCGCGCCACGTTGTCGTAAGCTGCGAAATGCTGCGATTTGCGTCGGGTTGCCCATCCTGCGCGAAGGGGTGGAACGACGGTCTGCTCGAGATTTTGCAGAATTGCCGGTATGCCTGTCGAGAGATCGTTGTTGAGGAGCACGACGCACGGGTCAAAGCCTGCTATCGTCACGCGATCCCCTCTGCGCTGTATCGGTTCCAGCGTAAGCTTGCCGCCATCGGGCAAATTGATCACAGTGGCTGCGGTAATCTCTGGTAACAAGGTGCCAATGCGAATATCCATGCCGGCATGGCGCATGATGGCTTGCAACACTCCCAGGTTTTGCAGGTAAAAAATATTGCGCGTGTGGTTTTCCGGTACCAGCAGCACACTGCGCGCGCCGGTACATATTTTCTCAACTGCCGCCATCATTGCCTGTACGCACAACGGCAAAAATTCAGGGTTGAGATTGTTGAAACCGCCGGGGAACAGGTTGGTGTCCACGGGTGCCAGCTTGAACCCGCTGTTGCGTAAATCCACGGAGCAATAAAACGGCACTGCCTGCCTTTGCCACTCATTGCTCAGCCAGTGCTCAATGGTGGGCATGGCATTGATGATGCATGTCTCCAGATCAAGGATCGGGCCGGTCAAGGCAGTGGCAAGATAGGGAGCGGGCATGAGTAAAATGATGTTTAACGGACAGTTACCATTGTAGCATCACGTATTGCCGCGCCCGCGGCTATTGGAAATGGCCGCGCCGTGAATATCGAAAACACAAGCATTTGGAAATTTCCATACGAATACGGCATCAGTGGAGGTCGCTCAAGGCAAACAAGGCCGGTTGAAACGAGCTTTGATATTTCTCTGGAAGCCCTGCCACCGCCGCGTCAGCTTCGTCACGGCTGGGATAAATGCCATAGGTGACGATAAACTTCGCCTGATCCCCGTTACTTACCGGGTGGACATAGAGATCGGATAAATCAACCTGACTCCGTGCACGTAGCAGAAATCGTTCCATACGGTCGGGCTGTATGTTTTCGGTGGCGAACAGCTGGATCGTATAGAAATTCTTGTCCGTCTTGCGCATGAGGTTGGTTGTCGCTTCAAGTCGCTGCTCCAGCAATGCATTTCCCGCCAGCTCAACGCCGGCAATATGCGTTCTGGCAGTGCTGCGTTGCCCGATCTCGGCGGCGGGCTTATTCTCTGCGGAAGGTGCTATCCCTGCCACAGCTTCGGGAGGAGCAGGCGTAGAAGCAACTGCCGAAACTGAGCGAGAAATGCCGGAAGAAGCTGCTGCAGGCGCTGAAACTGAAGGGGGAGTGCTGGGAGGAATCGCTGTGACCATCGTGGAATATACGGGCTCGGGTGCGGGAATCGAAACGGGCGCCGGCGTTGTTGCTTCAAGCGGCATCGAAGCAACTAGCGAGGTAATCTCCGGCGAAGGAGAGCGAATATCATGCCAGCCCAACACGCCCAGCGCTACGACCGCGACCGTAGAAAACACGGCCACCGCATCCACTGTGCAGTGGCCCAGAAAAACTCGCCATTGTCGCCAGCTTTCGCCGCTGGCGCTGCGCTTTATTCCTGAATTCTCAACGGCTGCGTTGACATGACGCGCATCTACTCCGCGGGTTTCGGCGATTGATGCCGCCAGGAGGGATTTATCCGCGAGAATGTCTATTTGTCGAACAAGCCCGCCGGAAGCCCTTGAAATCAATTTTGCCGCCTTAGCAGAAAAAATATCGGCGTGGGGATAGCCCGCCGTACCCATGCGGCGCACGAGATATTCTTCAACTGCTTTAGTATTAAAAGGCTGCAGGGCAAAGCGATGAGTGACGCGATCGTTAAGCTTGCGCATCTGTGGCGAAGCCAACTTGTTTTCAAGTTCGACCTGGCCAAACAGGACGATTTGAAGCAACTTGTGACGGGGCGATTCCAGGTCATACAGGGCCAGTACCTCTTCAAGCACTTCCGCAGACAGGGTATGAGCCTCATCTACGAGTAACACGACTTGTCCGCCGTTGGCATGTTTCTCGGTCAGCGTACGTTGCAGGTCTTCTATCGCAACAGTGGCCCGCACAGCGGTAGTAGCGCTTTCAGTGCCTCCGGGATTTAACTCATTCATGATCGAATGGAGAAATTCTTCTCGTGAAAAATCCGGCTTGGCGAGATAAACAGCTTGCATTTGTGCAGGCAATCGCTTTATCAGTGACCGGCATAGCGTGGTTTTACCGCTGCCGTCAGCGCTGATGACCTGAATGATGCCCTCTACCCCCTCACCATGTGTAAGCACATAAATGAGCGCGTCCAGCGTCGCGCCCCGGTTGGCTCCCTCGTAAAAAAAATCGGTGACTGATGAATCGGCAAAGGGCTGCTCAGAAAACCCAAAGTGGCCAGGATACATTTTTTACCTCGCGTTCATAACGCCCCGTTATCATGGATAAATCGCTGCCTCGTCTGGATAAAAGCAGCACAAAGGTTCGAATTTAATCGCTGCCGGGCTTGAATAAGATACCATTTTAAAGTCAAAACGCATTGATTCGCTTACTTAGAATTGCAGGCAAGAACAGTTTGGCCATGTGATATGCCTTGTCTTGATCCCGGCTGCTGGAGTATAGTTCGAGTCTGCTATTTATTTATATCCAAGCGGAAGAGTGCGTCGGTTTCATCGTCGCCGCCGAAGGCGCAACCCCCCGGAATCGCTCAGGCGTGGAGCAGGTCATCCTGATCCCTGAGAACCGCTTGTGAAAAGGCAATCTGGAGAGCGCCGGCATTGAGTTGGCCACCGAAGGGGCAGACGGAATAGAGAAACAGATATTCCGTAATCTCTCAGGTAAAAAGGACAGAGGGGTGAAGTCATGACGTGACTTCACCCTTTTTTTTGAGGTATCGATCTTTGAAAGCAACTTCCCTTAATCAAACCCACCGCGACAGGAAGGCCAAGATGGTCGATTTCGGCGGCTGGGATATGCCTTTGCACTATGGCTCCCAGCTTGACGAACATCACCGGGTGCGCAGCGATGCGGGCATGTTCGACGTGTCCCATATGCTGGCCCTTGATATCAAGGGCGAGACTGCACGTGAGTTCCTGCGGCGGCTGGTCGCCAACAATGTGGACAAACTGACACAGTCCGGCAAAGCACTCTATTCCTGCATGCTGAATCCCGAGGGTGGGGTAATAGATGATCTCATCATTTATTTTCTCACAGAATCGCATTTCCGCATGGTCGTCAATGCAGGCACTGCCGACACGGATCTGGCATGGATCCTGGCGCGCCGTGATGAGATTGCTCCCGGACTTGAAATTATTCCACGTCGTGATCTGGCCATGATCGCGGTACAGGGGCCTGAGGCTCGTGCCAAGGTTTGGCAAGTCATTGCGGGGTCTCAGGCGGAAACGGAGAATCTCAAGCTGTTCCAGGCAGTTTTTTTTGATAAATATTTTATCGCCCGTACCGGCTACACCGGGGAGGATGGCTTTGAAATCATGCTGCCGGCGGTTGATGCCGTAGAATTCTGGAATGCGCTTCATGCTGCAGGCGTAGCGCCGGCAGGATTAGGCGCGCGCGACACCTTACGGCTTGAGGCGGGCATGAACCTTTACGGCCAGGATATGGATGATACTACCAACCCGCTGGAATCGGGGTTGGGCTGGACGGTCGAGTTGAAAAGCGATCGTAATTTTATCGGTAAGCAGGCGCTTCTGGAAAAGCCGGTAAAACAACAACTCATCGGTTTGATATTATTGGATCGGGGCGTATTGCGCAGTCATCAGAAAGTGATGACGCACCCCGATCAGAATGAAGGTGAAATTACCAGTGGCGGCTTTTCCCCCACGCTTGAACAATCTATCGCGCTGGCACGCCTGCCGCTAAGCGTCTCCCCCGGAGATGAAGTGCAAGTCGTAGTGCGGGACAAGATGCTGAGAGCGAAGGTGGTGAAATACCCGTTCGTGCGAAATGGCAAAATCCTGGTTTGATATTGACGGCAACGCGGTTGTCATTTAATTCTGGAGTGAAGACATGAGTATCCAAAACAATTTGAAATACACCAAATCCCACGAATGGGTGAGGCTCGAAGATGATGGCACGGCAACCATCGGCATTACCCAGCACGCTCAAGAGTTACTGGGCGACATGGTCTTCGTGGAAACGCCTAACGTGGGGCGCAAACTCAAGCGGGGAGAAGAATGTGCCGTTGTCGAGTCGGTAAAGGCTGCGTCTGACGTATACGCACCCATTTCAGGAGAGGTAATCGCTGTCAACCCCGAGCTTGAATCAACTCCCGAGAAGATAAATCAGGATGCTTACTCGGCCTGGCTCTTCAAGCTAAAACCGGAAAATGCCGGCGAGCTGAATAATCTGCTCGATTATGCAGGGTATCAAAAAATACTCGAAGCCGACGGCGATTGATAAATAACTCGAGGTTATTTTCGAGGTTATTTATCAGGTTTACCGTTCACTCAATGATTTCGCGGAAAAAATATGCCGTTCATTCCCCATACTGAAGAAGATATAAATACGATGCTTGCGAGTATCGGCGCAAACACCATTGATGAGCTGTTCGATGAAATTCCCGCCGCCCTCAAGACTGGTAGCCTGGAACGTGTGCCCCCAGGTTTGAGCGAAATGGAAGTATCGCGGCTGATGCTGGAACGCGCCGAGATGGATGGGCGGTATCTCAATTTCATAGGCGCGGGCGCCTATGAGCACCACATCCCGGCGGCGGTATGGCAAATAACCACTCGCGGCGAGTTCTACTCCTCTTATACCCCTTATCAAGCCGAAGCCAGCCAGGGCACGCTGCAATTGCTCTATGAATACCAGACGATAATGGCGTCGCTGACAGGCATGGATGTGTCCAATGCAAGCATGTACGACGGCGCCTCCGCGCTGGCGGAAGCGGCATTGATGGCGGTGCGCTCTCACAAATCCTCACGCCGTATTCTGATGCCGACGACCGTTCATCCCGTTTATCGCAGCGTGGTTCGGGCCATCGTCAAAAACCAGGGTATCGACGTCGTTGAGCTACCTTATTGCAAGCAATCTGGCCAGACTCTGGTTGAAGCGCTGGACGAGTTTGGCAAGGAAGAATTTGCTGCGCTGGTCATTCCCCAGCCCAATTTTTTTGGCGTGCTCGAAGAGGTCGATGCCCTCACCGATTGGGCTCACAGCAAAAACGCACTGGCTATTGCCGTAGTCAATCCCATGGCGCTCGCCATACTCACTCCCCCCGGCGAATGGGGCGAGAAGGGCGCTGATGTGGCGGTGGGTGAAGGCCAGCCATTGGGAATTCCACTTTCGAGCGGCGGACCCTATTTCGGCTTCATGGCCTGCAAACAGGCGTTGGTACGCCAGATGCCGGGGCGTATTATCGGGCGCACGACGGACCTGGACGGCAAGAGCGGTTTTGTGCTCACGCTTCAGGCGCGTGAACAGCACATCCGGCGATCCAAGGCTACATCGAACATATGTACCAATCAAGGATTGATGGTCACTGCGGCCACCATTTACCTATCCCTGACGGGGCCGGAAGGGTTGCGACGCATCGCCGCGCAGTCTCATGCGAATACGCTGGCTTTGCTGGAAAAACTGGAGAACTGCAAGGGCGTTAAAAGAATTTTCAGCGGGCCATTATTTCACGAAACAGTGATTTCCCTACCCGCGCCGGCCAAGGATGTATTGCAGGCGCTAAAAAACCAGCGGATATTGGGCGGGCTGAATCTGGACGAATATTACCCGGAGCTTGGCAGTGCGATGCTCGTATGCGCCACGGAGACCAAAACATCTGCTGATCTGGAAAATTACACCGAGAAGTTGGCGAATGCCATCGATAATTTGTAACTCGTCAGTTGACTCTCAACCACTCGAACCGATATCGCCCTCACACAAGGAGCAACAATATGGTCACCTTAGCCGGCAATCCGATTAAAGTTGAAGGTAATTTTCCGAAAATCGGTGAAAAGGCGCCGGCGTTCTCGCTGGTAAACAAGGATCTGAAGGATGTGACGCTGGCTGATTTTGCCGGCAAGAAAAAAGTACTCAACATTGTCCCTAGCCTGGATACTCCGGTCTGTGCCATGTCGACCCGCAAGTTCAATGAAAAAGCCAGCAATATGGCTAATACAGTGGTGCTGATAATCGCTGCCGACCTGCCTTTTGCAATGAGCCGCTTCTGCGATATCGAAGGGTTGGACAAAGTGGTAACGCTTTCGACCATGCGCGGTTCCGAATTCATGAAAAATTATGGCGTGGCGATTACCGATAGTCCGTTGGCTGGGGTCACTGCCCGGGCCGTCGTGGTGCTGGATGAGAACGATAAGGTAATTTATGCTGAACTCGTACCGGAAATCAAGGATGAGCCCAACTATGATGCCGCCCTGGCTGCTCTGCAATAGGCCCGGATACCGACGACGCGACGAGCCAACCCGTATTGGCGGGACCCCCTTTCAATAAGTATTTACTGCAAAGAATCGGATTTCACTATGTTGATATTTGAACACTCGCGCCCCGGACGGCGCAATTACTCTCAATCCCCGGCAACAAGTGCGGAGATAGCCGGCATTCCGGAAAACCTGATGCGTAAAGCGCCGCCGCTGCTGCCGGAAGTGTCTGAAATGGACGCTGTGCGTCATTACACCCGCTTGTCGCAAAAGAATTTCTCGATAGACACGCAGTTCTATCCGCTTGGCTCCTGTACCATGAAATATAACCCTCGAGCATGCAACTCGCTTGCGATGCTGACTCAATTTCTGGCGCGGCATCCGCGGGCGCCGGAAAGTACCGGTCAGGGATTTCTTGCCTGCATGTACGAGCTTCAGGAAATCCTGAAAGATGTAACCGGCATGGCTGGAGTATGTCTTACGCCTATGGCCGGGGCACAGGGCGAATTGATCGGGATATCGATGATTCGCGCTTATCATGAGTCGCGCGGCGATTCCGCCCGCACTGAAATCATCGTTCCCGATGCAGCGCACGGGACCAACCCCGCCACAGCGGTCATGTGCGGCTATAAGGTGGTGGAAATACCCACTGACAAAGACGGCGACGTGGATATGGAAGCGCTGAAGGCAGCGGTGGGTCCGCAAACGGCAGGGTTGATGCTGACCAATCCTTCGACGCTTGGCGTGTTCGAAAAAAACGTGGCTGAGATGAGCAAAATCGTCCACGAGGTAGGTGGATTGCTTTATTACGATGGCGCGAACCTGAACGCCATACTCGGCAAGGTGAAGCCCGGGGATATGGGGTTCGACGTCATTCACATCAATCTGCACAAGACTTTTTCAACGCCTCACGGCGGCGGCGGCCCCGGGTCAGCGCCGGTCGGGGTTGCCCCCCGGCTATTGCCATTCATGCCTGTACCGGTGGTAGCACTCGAAAACGGACTTTATCGCTGGCTTACGGAAAAGGAGATACCGCAATCCATCGGCAGACTTTCAGCGCATATGGGTAACGCGGGGGTGCTGCTCAGGGCCTATATCTACGTGCGTCTGCTCGGTGCGGAAGGAATGCATCGCGTGGCCGAGTTCGCTGCGCTTAATGCAAATTACCTGATGGCGGAACTGAGCAAGGCAGGTTTCGAGATTGCCTACCCGAACCGCCGAGCCAGCCATGAGTTTATTGTCACATTGAAAGACTTGAAGGAAAGTACAGGCGTAACCGCGATGAACGTAGCCAAGCGCCTGCTGGACAAGGGTTACCATGCCCCTACCATCTATTTTCCGCTTCTGGTGCCGGAATGCATGCTGATCGAACCGGCTGAGACTGAATCCAAGGAAACGCTTGATGCATTTGTCGCTGCGATGAAGGAAATCCTGGAAGAAGCACACTCTCAGCCAGACTTGGTAAAAAATGCGCCGCATACGACCCCCGTGCGCAGGCTGGACGACGTAAAGGCCGCGCGGGAACTGGATCTAGTATGGAAACAACACAGCGCTTGATGGTCGTTTCGATCTGAAGCACGTAAACCTTTACCATCCATCAGGCCCATGAATACACTTATTTGCGGCTCTATTGCCTACGACACCATTATGGTGTTTAACGACCATTTCAAGAACCATATCCTGCCCGAAAAAATCCATATTCTGAATGTGGCTTTTCTGGTACCGGATATGCGAAGAGAATTCGGTGGCTGCGCCGGCAATATCGCCTACAACCTGAAAATGATAGGCGGCAAGCCGCTCATCATGGCAACCGTTGGGGATGACTATCAACCATATTCGTATCGGTTAACGAGCCTGGACCTTGTGCAAACTCATATACGCCGCATTCCGGGTATATTTACCGCGCAAGCATTCATTACAACCGATCTGGCGGACAACCAGATAACCGCCTTTCATCCGGGTGCGATGAATTTTTCTCATGAAAATCACGTAGCGGACGCAAAAACCGCAAGCCTCGGCATCGTTGCCCCGGATGGGCGCGACGGCATGGTCCAGCATGCACGCGAGTTTCATGAAGCCGGCATTCCATTCATGTTCGATCCGGGTCAGGGATTACCCATGTTCAACGGGGAAGAACTTCTGGATTTTGTTCACAAGGCGGATTACGTAGCTGTTAACGACTACGAGGGTCAATTGCTGCGTGAGCGTACCGGATGTTCGCTGGAAGCGCTGGCGAAACATGTGAAGGGACTTATTGTCACAAAAGGCGGTGAAGGGTCAGTAATTTATTCTGATGGTCAACAAATTGAGATCCCGAGCGTCAGGGCAGATAAACTGGTGGACCCCACCGGATGTGGTGACGCTTTTCGCGCAGGCCTGCTTTACGGAATTACTAATGGAATGGATTGGCAGAGCACCGGGCAGCTTGGCTCCCTGATGGGCGCGTTGAAAATTGCCGAGCGCGGTGGCCAGAATCACAGCTTCACCCGGGATGAAATAGACCAGCGATACTTTGAAATTTTCGGTAGCCGCATACTATAACGGGAGGCGCAATGACACCGACCGAAAAAAGTACCTGGCGCTGCTGCTGAGGCAGCGTGTCATTATTGATGCAATAATAATGACATGAAAAACGAAATCAATACCAATAGTCGGCTGATACAGGTTTTTCGCTCCGTCCGCCTGTTGTTGCATATCGTTTCGGGTCTGGTTCAATCCGCGATTTACCCACATCTTGGTCAGGCAGCACAAAGGCGTATGGCGCAAAACTGGTGCGCCGGATTGCTCGCGATTCTATGTATCCGATTGCACTGCCGCGGCACCCCGCCCGGCGCCGGAACGCAGCGCGTGATGTTGGCGGCGAATCATGTTTCCTGGGTGGACGTGCATGCGCTCATAGCTGTATGTCCCGCACGTTTTGTAGCCAAGGCTGAAATTCGAGACTGGCCTCTGTTCGGCTGGTTGAGCCGTAACGTGGGCACCTTGTTCATTGAACGCACAAAACGCCGCGATACCGCCCGGATAAATGAACATATCGGGGATGCTTTAACAATTGGCGATCGCGTTGCGGTATTCCCCGAAGGCACTACCAGCGATGGTACTTTGCTTCGCCATTTTCATGCATCGCTGTTGCAACCCGCGGTAATGGTTGCAGCGCTGGTTTATCCGGTGGCGATACGTTATACGGACACGACAGGAGAAATCAGCAAGGCAGTGCCATACGTCAAGATTTCGCTATTGGAATCGTTACGGCAGATATTAAGTCAACCGTGGATTGACTTGGAACTGATTTTCGCCGACCCGATCAACAGCAGCGGGAAAAACCGGCGAGAACTTGCGCGAGGTGCGGAGCATGCTATTGCAGATGCCTTATCCCTTCCCCTGCCGCACAAGACACCTGAAAAATCCGCCGATCTTCAAGGCGAATAGCGGTAAGGCTTCCGCCCCACAGGCAACCTGTGTCGAGCGCTATCAAGTTATCCCTGATTTGCAGCCCCAGCGCAGACCAATGCCCGCAGACGATAATCGCTTCGCGGCTGGCGCGATTGGGCATATCGAACCATGGCAGGTAACCGGCTGGAATGTCCTGCATCAAACCCTTGTAGTCAAAATCCATTTTTCCGTCCGCAGTGCATACACGCATGCGTGTCATGGCGTTGATTACCACTCTCAGACGCTCATAACCTTCCAAGCCGTTGTCCCAATAGTCAGGCTGGTTCCCATACATATGGCGGCAAAGTTCGTGGAAATCCGGACTGCGAAGCGCAGTCTCCACTATTTTCGCCTGGAGCGAAGCTTGCGCGACGCTCCAGGAAGGCAATAAACCCGCGTGCACCATGACATAATTACCATCCGCATGCAGCAACTTCTGGTGCCGCAGCCAATGGAGCAGCTCATCCCTGTCAGGCGCATCGAGAATATCATTTAATGTATCATTCCGATGAAGGTTGACGCATCTTTCGGCCACCATGAGTAGATGCAGATCATGATTGCCCAAGACCATTATTGCTGCATCTTTTAACCCTCTGACGAAGCGCAACACAGCCAGCGAATCTGGACCCCGGTTGACAATATCCCCCACCAGCCACAGCTTGTCCTCTGCAGGGTCAAAACGAATTAGCTCAAGGAGCTCCTGAAACTCCTGATAACAACCTTGCAGATCACCTATCGCGAACGTAGCCATATTTACGGAATTAATAATTCCGGCAGATCAGATACACAAACGCGGGCATTCTTCATAAAAATAAGGGCGATATGTAATTTACCTATCGCCCTTTATCTTACTATCGAAATTGCTCAGAGATTCACTTTGACTGGCTCACCATGTAATCGACTACCGCTTTCACGTCGGCATCGGAGAGGCTCGCATTTCCGCCTTTGGGGGGCATCGCATTTTTTCCCTTAAGTGCGCTGTTGTAGAGTGTCTCGTTGCCAGCCTTGATTCGGGCGCTCCATGCAGCATTATCGCCCAGCTTGGGCGCGCCGGCGGCCCCAGTGGTGTGACAGGCAGCGCAGCTAGCGGTGTAGATTGCTTTTATTTTTTCCGGACCTTCCGCATCTGCTACTGGAGCAGCTGCCGCACTCGTTGCCGGAGGAGGAGCTACCGCGCTCGCTGGTTCGCCGGTTCCTTCACCAGATTGCGCTCCAGACTGCGAAGTATCACTTGCAAGCACCAGTTCACCCACCGGCTTCAAGCGTTGCGCCACAGTTTCATTGGAAAAAGCACGACTGTTTTGGTCTATCGGGACATCTCCAGTAACATACTTCCCCAATAGCCAAATAATCAGAACAGGAAACACGAAAGCGGCTAGAACGACCACCATCAATTGTTTTGGTGTTTTAATAATCGAGGAATGCTCTTCGTCTTCTGCGGCGCTCACGATAACTCCAGGTAAAGTGATTATTGTATAGGTTCACGCCTACCGAAGCAAAAAGTGATTTGTTACGTTGGACGCGGGGTTTAAAAAAAGCTATCCTATCGCCCGGGTCCTGGATTAGTTCTTGTCGAAGCACGTCACTAGCAAAGATGGAGGGCTACCCGAGATTCCTTTAGTCGACAAGCTTATCTATATTAGCGCCCATAGCTCAGCTGGATAGAGTACCGCCCTCCGAAGGCGGGGGTCACACGTTCGAATCGTGTTGGGCGCGCCATTCCTGAAATCGTTCCTTTTTCCCACGCCGTGCAAGCTATTTGCTGAATAACCCATTCTGAATACCGTCATATCTCAACCCGCGCGCCTAGCTCAAGAACACGATTTGCAGGTAGTTTGAAATATTCGGCAGCATTGCTGGCGTTGCGCGCCATGGTTGCAAAAACGCGTTCCCGCCACATCGCCATTCCAGCCCCGGGACTCGGCACTACGATCTCGCGACTAAGAAAAAACGACGTTTTAAGCTGCTCGAACACAAGCCCATAAGGCTCACATAGTTCGAGCGCATACGGCAGGTTGGGTTCATCCTTGAAGCCGTATCGAACGGTAATCTGGTAGCAGTTTTCCACTAATGGCTTTACGGATATTCGCTCGTCTGCTGGAACCCAGGGAGTTTCAATATACGTTACAGTCAAAAACACTACGCGCTCGTGCAAGACCTGGTTATGGGCAAGGTTATGTAAAAGCGCGTGTGGCACCCCATTTGGATCAGCCGTCAAGAAAACCGACGTACCCGCCACGCGCACCGGCGGATGCGCAGTCAGTGACTCGAGGAACGGCAGGAGTGGTATTGCCGCCGAGCGCAAGTGATCAACCAGGATGCGGCGCCCGCGATTCCACGTAACCATGACAAAATAGATAACTGCTCCAATTGCTAGCGGAAACCAGCCCCCTTGAGCGATTTTTAGAATGGTGGCGGCAAAAAATACTGTATCGATCGTCAGGAAGAATCCGGTCGCCAGAACGCATAGCAGCCACGGGTAATTCCAGGCATAACGAAGTACGAAAAAAGTAAGTATGGTTTCAATTACCATGGTAGCGGTCACGGCGACACCGTAGGCGGACGCAAGACTGGATGACGAGCCAAACCCGAGTACCGCCATGATCACGGCTGCCAGCAGCATCCAATTGACGAAGGGAATATAGATCTGGCCGATCGTTCGATCCGAAGTATGCTTGATCTGCATGCGCGGCAGGAATCCCAGCTGTATCGCCTGTCTGGTCACCGAAAAAACCCCGGAAATAACGGCTTGCGACGCAATCACTGTCGCTGCGGTAGCCAGCCCTACTGCGGGGTAGAGAGCCCAGGAGGGAAAAAGCAGGAAAAAAGGATTGGCGATTGCCAGCGGATTGGAGAGCACAAGCGCTCCCTGCCCAAGATAGTTTAGTGTAAGCGCGGGAAGGACGCATCCATACCATGCCACCCGAATCGGCTTCGGCCCAAAGTGCCCCATATCGGCATAGAGTGCCTCTCCCCCCGTCACCGCCAGCACCACGGCGCCGAAAGCAATAAACGCCAGCCAACCATTGTTGAGGCAAAAGGCGAGGGCATGAATAGGATTAAACGCTGCCAATATCTGTGGCGCAACAGCAATGTTGGCGAGGCCGGCGAGTCCCAAGGTAGTGAACCATATGAGGGTCACCGGTCCGAATAGGGTACCAATGCCTCCTGTGCCGCGCTGCTGCAGCAAAAAAAGCGCGATCAGCACAATCAACGTTATGGGAAGTACGTAGGGTTTGAGTAGGGGAGTTGCGACTTCCAGTCCTTCCACGGCGCTCAATACGGAGATCGCCGGGGTAATGACGCCGTCGCCGAAGAATAGCGCGGCACCGAACGCGCCGATGGGAAACAGGAAATTGCGCAGCCGTGGACGACCTGCGACCGAGGAGCTCGCTAACGATAGCAACGCCATGATGCCGCCCTCCCCATGATTGTCCGCTCGCAAAATCAAAGTGATGTACTTAAGCGAGACCACAATCATGAGTGCCCAAAAAATGAGCGAGATGACGCCGATTACATTGCCTTCGTTGACGGCAAGTCCATGGGCAGGGTCAAAAACAGTCTTCATGACGTATAGGGGACTTGTACCGATGTCCCCATAGACGACGCCGAGCGCAGCCAGGCTCAGCAGACCAAGGGATTGGCGGCTGGCGGTTTTTTTTGGTTCCATATTTTGGCGGGTCTTGATTGGGTATACCGGAATGCGCGGTTACCTGATGAGAAAAAAACAGTGGGTGGGGTGTCGTATATGAAGCAAAAAGTCGCGAAAACTCAAGGGGATTTTTGCGACTATAAAGGCACTGTGTACGTTTGTTAAATTCGGACGCCTGGAGGAGCTAACTTCCTGCACCCGATATCCAGGACGGCTGTTCGGTACCGGATGTAATTGATTTAATGATTACCGGTCGCGCCGGCACGTGGATGCATTGTACACGACCCCCATGCAGCCAGCACAAGCGGCCTGTTGCGGTGCTCGGAAGCGGAAATTTCACCGATGCTGCAAGAAAGCGAATGTTTTGCTTTGCTGTCCTTCCTATCCAGCTAATTGATAGCCAGCATCTTGTAATGCTACCGTACCGAGGTCGGCGCTCTCCCCTACACTTTATTCCACCTGAGGTGCAGAACAGGCTGATGCCTCGTAAACCCTGGAGATTCCATGACAAGCATGGCTATTTGATCGCAGGCTAGGTATCTAACGGCCCGTCTCCGGGTCATGATCGGTAAGTGGCGCGAGCTTCTTTTTTAAGATCAGCCGTTAACCATGTCACAGCATGTCGGGTGAAATACTGGCGCGTAAAATCGTCTCCTCTACGCCTCCCTTCGTTTTGTGGCTGAACCACCATATCGCACCCTTGCGCATGGGCCATCCTGCGGGCTCGCCGGATATAAGCACCGCTGCCACTTCCCCTAGCGTGGGTTGATGGCCCACCACCACGACTGCGCCTTTGGCTTCTGGCCAGCCAGCGGCTGCAAGAACTGCTTTCGCCGACGCGGCAGGCCCAATCTCTTTGACAGTTTCAAAATCCTCGTCAAGCGCGGCAGCAGTCTGTTGAGTCCGCACAGTTGGGCTAACTATCACGCGCGTGTTTTTGGGTAGCCTTGGCTTCAGCCATTCTGCCATCGCGCGCGCTTGTTTCACCCCTTTATCGGTCAGTTCTCGCGCAGTATCCGGAGAACCATCCTCAGCTTCGGCATGGCGCCATAGAATGAGTTCCATTGTTCCTCCCTCGGGTATGGTCGACATGATAATACTCCTGATATTTTCTCAGTATAGAAGAAACTCGACTTTCTACCGGCATACTATATGCTCGGCCATGCTAAGGATTTCAAAAAAAATCGGGTGTTCGCCAGACAGGGGCGCTTAAGGAAAGGGAAATGCTGAGGATGGGAGCTTTGGTTTGAGCGACGGGGAGTAGCGTTATATCGTGTTTTATAATGGGAAATATTATGCAAATGGCGAGCAGTTCGCCCGCCATTCCCGGCAATTAGGACTTCAATGCCGACATCGGTGCGCCAAAGTTGATGTGGAAAGGTGCGCCGTTGATGACAATTGCGGGCACCGACTTGACGCCAGCCGCTTCAGCAGCCGCGATACGATCCTTTTGCTCGCCGAGATTCACGAGTTCAACCTCGTAACGGTCGGTGTCCAGAGCGTCAGCAATCTGCCGCTCGGCTTCGACACATACAGGACAGCCAGCGTGATAAAAGGTAGCAGGTGTTTTCATAGTCGACTCTCCAAAAAATTAAATGTCAGTGGGGGCTGCCCACGTTCGCAAGAACCAGTTGATGTTACCATGCGACCGGGTATTATAGTCGCTGCCCCAACCTTGCGCCAGCCTCATCAGGATTATGCTTGACCTGAGTTTATGACGTCCTATCAGGGACGGATGAAGTATTGGGAACTCCTGCTGGTTTAAGTGCTGGGATTACTGATTGGAACGCCTTGGTTCACATCCATGTTTTTTCCGCAATTAGCGTCCGCCAGGCCGAGGGCGCTGGCTGACGTTGACGGGACCGATCACTATTTTTGTTGATTTTGCTCCCGTTGTAGTAGAAGAGCTTGCGAATACAGCGTATTTTTGCTTTCGCCACTGATCTCCGCAGATAACGTTACTGCATGTTTAAGCGGCAAGTCGCGCAACAACAGCTTCAATATATGTTGCGCCTGTTCGGGTAATTCCGCCGGGTTCGGCGCTACTGCGCCTGACACTAGCAGTACGAACTCGCCCTTTTGACGATTGGGATCTGCCTGGAGCCAGGCCGATGCGTCGCGCAGTTCGCAACTATGGATCGTCTCGAATAATTTTGTCAATTCTCTCGCAATCGTGATTCGTCTTTGATCACCCAGTACCTCAACCAGGTCGGTTAGGCACTCAAGAATGCGGTGAGGCGCCTCGTAAAATATGATGGTATATGGCTGTGATTTCAACGCTTCCAGCTCCCGCCGTCGCGGCCCACCGCTGGCTGGGAGAAAACCATAAAATAGAAAATGGGGAGCGGTGATTCCTGCTGCCGAGAGAGCACACACTGCCGCGCTGGGGCCAGGGACTGGTACCACTTTATATCCCTGTTCCCGTATCAGCTTAACGAGAATTCCCCCGGGGTCGGAGATTCCCGGGGTGCCGGCATCGGTAACGAGCGCCACTGATTGCCCTCGTGACAACAAACTGGCAACCTTGTCCACCGTGGCGTTTTCATTGTGGCGATGCAAGGCCATCATCTTTTTATTTATCGAATAATGCCTCAGCAAATTGGCGGTTGTGCGAGTATCCTCTGCGGCCATCACATCCACTGCCGAAAGTATGTCCAGCGCACGCAGGGTGATGTCGCGCAGGTTTCCTATCGGTGTGGCTACAATATATAACGTGCCCGGCGAGGGTAATTCCTTTGATTGCATTTTGCAGTGGTCGGGCTGATTGCTGGGATGCGGAGTATTGTAAAATATATCGTTTATCGACATTTGATTAACTGCGCGGTACATATATGGAACATTCAAATTGAATGGGAGCGAGGCGGAGCGCTATGCAGAAGCGTATCTTCTGCGCCATGATCTTGTTTTGCTCCAAAGGAATTATCGTTGCCGCTTTGGCGAAATTGATCTCATTATGCAAGATGGTACGACACTGGTATTCGTTGAGGTCCGTATGCGTACAAATCGCGCCTTTGGTGGCGCGGCGGGTAGCATAACTTTTGTGAAGCGGAAAAAATTATTATGTGCGGCGCGCCACTATCTTGCTGCTCTGAAGTTCGAGCCGTCCTGCCGTTTCGATGCGGTATTATTATCGGGTCAGGGCGGAAAAGAGGTTGAGTGGATCAGGAACGCATTTGGAGAATAGCAGCATATAGCGCGTGATGGAACGGCATGTGTTTGCTTGGTTTATTAATTTGACTGATATGGATCGCGGTTCGGACGAGCGACTTCAAATTGAATGAGGTTTTTTTCGGATTTTATTTACCCTATTGAGCTATTTCGTATGTAATACGAAGAGCCGACGTGGGAGTTGTGTGGTGTTTTTTGGGTTAAGCCACAAATTGGTTGGAAATTGCTGGAACTGGACCGCATGATACTGATGCGGTTATTCTTTTTTATTAGGGGTATGAATGCTTAATCGTAATTTGAAGTGGTTGCTGATATTGCTGTTTCCGTTCATTTCGGGCTGTGCTGTGCTAGTTGCGGCCGGCGTGGTGTCGGGTGTTGGCGCGGGGGCTGCGGTGTCGCAGGATCGGCGCACCAGTGGTATGTTCGTGGAGGATGAGGGGATTGAGTTTAAGAGCGGCCGACGGATCAGCGAAAAGATGGGTGGAGATGTCAATGTCAACGTCACCAGCTTCAATCGTAACGTGCTGCTTACAGGCGAGGCTCCGACCGAGGGATTGAAAAAGGAGATTGGAAAACTGGTGACGGGCGTGCAGAACGTACGGAAAGTCACCAATGAGATCGCGATAGGTGACGTAAGTTCGTTTGCTTCCCGCAGCAACGATGCATTGCTGACGTCCAAGGTCAAGGCGCGTTTTCTGGATAGCGGGGAGTTTCAGGTCAACCACGTTAAAGTCGTTACTGAGGATGCTGTGGTTTATCTGCTGGGCCTTGTAAAGGTAAGGGAGGGAGACAGTGCGGTGAACATTGCGCGATCTACAAGTGGTGTTCGGAAGGTTGTGAAAGTTTTCGAGTACCTGGATTAAGCTTTTGGGAAAGTTTGGCCAAGCAGGATACTTGTGCTTTTTCAAGATGGAAAGGCGGAGCCGTTGGGTGATATGGGTGATAAGAGGTCTCTTGTAATTACGCCTGATTTCGTCGCCAAACTTGTCAGTCTGCTTCCGGCGGATCGGATATATACGGATCCGGTGGATTGTTATGCCTATGCGTATGACAACACGCGAAAGATCTTTCCGCCGGATGCGGTGGTATTTCCGGTTACCACCGCGGAAGTACAGGCTATAGTGTCGCTTTGTAATGACTTTAAAATTCCGCTAACGCCACGTGGACGCGGCACCGGCACCTCGGGCGGAAGCCTTCCTGAACAGGGCGGGGTGGCGTTATCCCTGGAGCGGATGTTACGCATTATCAACATCGACCCCGCCAATCGTGTGATTGTGGCAGAACCCGGCGTTATCAATCAATCGGTACAGGAGGCGGCGAGGCCCCACGGCTACTTCTGGCCGCCCGATCCGTCGAGTGCGGGCTACTCAAGCATAGGGGGAAATCTGGCGACCTCCGCGGGAGGGCCACATGCCGTCAAATATGGGACGACACGCGATCACGTGCTTGGGCTCAAGGCCGTTACCGGCGCGGGAGACATAATCCGGACGGGTTGTTATACCACCAAAGGCGTAGTGGGCTATGATCTCACGCGACTTTTAATAGGGTCGGAAGGTACGCTGGCCGTTATTACGGAAGCAACACTTAAGCTTACCCCGCTCCCTCAATCTTATGGCGGGCTCACTGCGCATTACCGGGACCTTGCGAGCTGTGCCGCAGCGATAGTCCGGGTGATGGCGCTGCCGCAGACGCCCAGCGCGCTTGAATTCCTGGACGCCGGGTCGCTCAACCTGATACGTAGCCGATTCCCCGATATGCTGCCGCCTGACGCCAGCGCGATGCTGATGATTGAAATGGATGGGTCCGAGCAATATATTTCGGAATCGCGGGCGGCGATTCTTTCTGCATGTCGCAACGAAGGGCTCATCCATGCGGAGGAATCAGCGGATACCGCGAGTTTATGGCTAGCCCGTAAAACATTATCTCCGTTACTGCGCGATATTGCGCCCAAGAAGATTAATGAGGATGTGGTTGTACCGGTTTCAACACTACCTCGATTTCTCGACGGGTTGATGCAACTGAGCGGTAGATATCACATTGCCAATGTCAATTTTGGTCACGCGGGCAATGGCAATATTCATGTCAACTTGCTCGTGAATCCGGAATGCGCCGACGAGATGAGCCGTGCGGAAAAATGTCTGAACGATATATTCGATCTGGTGATCGAACTCAATGGCACGCTTTCAGGCGAGCATGGGGTGGGCAGCGAAAAACGCGCGTTTGTCGGGAAGGAGATCGATGCGCCAACGATAACGCTGATGAAAGCGATCAAACGGGTGTTTGATCCCAACAATATACTAAATCCGGGAAAGCTATTTCCCTAAGTTGCGATATTTCCTTAACCTGAGCTTATTTCGACTGTCATACTAGTGGAAATCTGGAGCTGAATCAGCTTGTGGTGCAGGCGTGCTAACTTGTCGTTCTCAATAGCTCGGAAAGATCATGGGCAAAAACATCAGCGTCCTTCTCACTGCTCACGTATAGCCGAAGCTTTCCCTTTGTGTCATAGATATAGGTGCCGGTAGAGTGATCCATGGTGTGATGTCCGGGGGATTCTCCCTCCTGTTTTTGATAAATGGCCTTGAATTCTTTTGCGACCTTTTTCGTCGCCCGGTCATCGCCATATAAACCAAGAAAGGTTGGATCAAACGCGGACAGGTATTCCTTGAGCACCGGCGCAGTATCACGTTCAGGATCCACGGTAATGAATAATACCTGAACACGAGATGCCTCCGGGCCGAGCTCTTTCATCGCAGTCGCAAGTTTGCCCATTGTGGCCGGGCATACATCAGGGCAGTGGGTATAGCCAAAAAATACTACTACCGCTTTACCCTTGAAGTCCGCAAGCGTACGCATTTTGCCGGTATGGTCGACCAGGTCGAAATCGGCACCGAAGCCGGCGTTGGTAATATCCGTCGAGAGAAATGTGGGTTTTGGGGCGTTGCCGTTACTACAGGCTGTGAGCAGGAGAGCGGCCAGAAGCGTTACCGCCGCTGGCCATATCGTGCGCGAATTGAATTGCAGGGAATTGAATTGCAAGGGTCTCACACGCTTGCTATAACCTGATGTAATGATCCACAAGCAATACCGTAAATAGTGCAGCGAGATACCAGATCGAATAACGAAACGCCTGGCGCGCGAGCTGATCGCTATAATCGAGGTATATTTTTACTGCGTAGTACAGAAATACCGCATCCAATACCAAAGCACCGGTAATATAGATGAGCCCGCTCATCTGCGTCGCATAAGGCATCAATGTGACGGCGATGAGTATCAGCGTGTATAGCAGGACATGCAAGCGCGTGAACTGATCGCCATGAGTAACCGGGAGCATCGGCATCCCCACCTTCGCGTATTCAAGCTTGCGGTACAGCGCCAGCGCCCAAAAATGTGGCGGCGTCCAGGCGAAGATTATAAGAAAAAGAAGCAGCGCGTCCGAGGACACTTCGCCTGTCACCGCCGCCCAGCCAAGCACAGGCGGCATAGCGCCGGAAGCACCGCCGATGACGATGTTTTGCGGCGTGTTGGGCTTCAGTATGACGGTATATATAATCGCGTATCCGACAAATGTCCCCAGGGTAAGCCACATGGTTAGCGGATTTACCAACTGGTGAAGCATGAGCAATCCGGCTCCGCCGATCAACGCAAGAAAAAACAAGGTTTCAGGCGACGTAACCGTTCCCTGGGGCAATGGTCGGCCACGTGTACGATTCATTATCGCATCGATCTTTTGCTCGACCAGGCAATTGACTGCCGCAGCTGCGCCGGCTACGAGCGCAATACCCAGCGTACCAAATATCAGCGCGTTTAAAGGAACGGCACCGGGTACTGCGAGAAACATGCCGATAACCGCGGTAAAGACGATAAGAGATACAACTCTAGGCTTCGTCAACCGATAGAAGTGTTGCATACGTGAGGCGGTCTGTTGCCAGGCAATGCTCGTAGTAGACATAATGTTCATCTCCTAATTCAGCGCAGGTACTATACCTGCGCTTACCGACTTCGAGGGATCAGCGCAACTCGGAATCCGTCAGCTATTGCAATGATCCGGACTTTCGTTTCAATGTTCCGTTGCGCTGGGGATATCAGATCAGTGACGCTTATCCGTCCCCATGGCATGTTCCAATTGAGAAACCTTGAGCAATCGCTTGATGTCTTTCGCCATCTTTGATGGATCCACATCTTTCGGAAAACGCATTATAAGATTTCCTATAGGATCGACAAGGTAAATATGGTCATGCTGGGAAGCCTTCGCAGGAATTGCTTTGAGCAGGTCGCTATCCTTTGCATTAATAAATAAAGTGCCTTCAAAGTCACCGGCGAGTTCGGGTGATGGGGCTTCATTATCATCAATCAGCCATAACCGCTCTATTCGTTCCCGTTCAGCATTCTGTACCATGCGCACCTGGCGCATGTAATATAGTTTTTCGCGGCATCGCTCATCGCATTTTCCGGAGTCAACTGATACTAATGCCCATTTCCCGCGAACTTGACGCATGCGAAAAATCGTCTGGTCTGTTTGATTTAAAGCGGTCCCTGTCAAAGGTTTAACTTCAAGTAGCTCACCATAATTAACGCTGTCAGGCCGCACATTGGAGAAAAACAGTGCATAAGAAGCAATAATGGGCGCGCAAAACAGCAGTAGCAATAAAATCAGCGTTCGTCTATTTTTCCTTGGGGCGATTTCGTTTGACACTTAACACCAAATAAATAATCAGTACAGCCAGCGCCATGGCAAACCACTGAAACGCATATCCAAGATTCTTGGCAGCACCCGAATCCGGTCGCACCCACTGGCGCACCAAGCCATCTTTCACGTCGTCTTTTTGCAATATCATTACCGGCTGCAGCATCAATCCCGTAGCGCGCCGGTAACGCTCAAGGTCAAGATTTTCCCAAACTTTACCCGATACAACTTCCGCTGACAGCTCCAAGGTTTTTTGTGTCGCTGTCGTTGCTAATCCTGAGACAATCACCTCGCCATTTGGTGCGGGGGCTTCCGGCAATTTATTACGGTCCCGATTTGCTGGAGCCCAACCTCGGTTCACCAGAATATGCATTGAGCTTTTACCTATCCTCAATGGGGTGATTACCTGGTAACCAGCCATACCCTGAAATATCTTATTGTCGAGGTAAATCGTGTGTACCGGCACATACTCGCCTCGTGCCTCGACCTGGCGATATTGAAAATCTTCGATCCTGACCGGGATGTCCGGCACCGCGACAGCAGGTTCTCGTGAAAGTAGATCAAGCCGTTCTTGCCGCGATTCCTTTTCCTCGGCACGGGAAAGCTGCCAATTGCCAAGCTGTATGAAGATTACTATACCGACTGTGGCTGCTATTGTTGACCATAATTTCGGCGTGAATCGCCAGCCTAAAATAGTCATTGGATAGTATGCCGAACTCGGCTAAACTTGTTCTCAGACCCAATAACTACAGGACTGACCTTGAAAATTGTCGTCGTTCTATTTCTCCTCTTTATCCTTGGTAGCCTTGCGTCCGCGCTATATTATGTAATCAAGGATAAAGGAAACGGCATACGTGCGGTTAGGTCCTTGACCCTGCGTATTGGACTATCAGTCTTTCTGTTTGCCATGCTCATGCTGGGAACCTATTTGGGATTCATACCGCTGGGTCATTAATACCCGGCGGTATGATGTACCTGCTTATACGAGCCAGTAGACGAATATGAACAGGCCCAGCCAGACCACGTCCACGAAGTGCCAGTACCAGGCGACGCCCTCAAAGCCGAAGTGATTCTCCGGCGT
>NZ_FRBV01000013.1 GCF_900142705.1 Nitrosospira sp. Nsp11 | reverse complement strand
TTTGCTTCTCTTCACGTCATGCTCCTTTCCATTTAAGGTCAAAATCATGCCAGAAATTCTACTTTTAAATGGTACGGTTTTGTGGGGTAGGGTCAGGGAATTTCTCGAATTCGACATGGATCAGCATCGACAATTACAGCAATGGTGCCAGGAAATCGGGATCGGCTACTCGACGTCGGTCTGGGATCTTACCTCGGCAAGAGAAATTGCCAGCCTCAACCCGGAATTCATCAAGATACCCTCGGCATGTAATCTCAATTTACCCATGCTGCGGTATCTTGCTGATCATTATGGCGGCGACATTCACATATCCGTCGGCATGACGACCCCCGCTGAACAAGAGCAGATCGTGCAATTGATGGAGAAGTGCAGCGCCGCCGACCGAGTTGTTCTGTACGCATGCACGTCCGGGTATCCCGTTCCTTTTGATCAGGTCTGCCTGCTGGAGATACAGATACTCAAGGATAAGTTTGGCTCGCGCATCAAGGAAATTGGTTTCTCCGGCCACCATCTTGGCATTGCCATTGATATTGCAACCGTGGTTTTAGGCGCATCATGGATTGAACGGCATTTTACATTGGACCGGACCTGGAAGGGAACCGACCATGCCGCCTCGCTGGAACCGGACGGACTGCGCAGGCTCGTTCGGGATGTTCGTAATGTTTGCAAGACATTACGAGTCAAGGAAAATGAAATGACAGAAATCGAGCTTTCGCAGCGCGACAAGCTTAAGCGCGTGCAGGGAGTTCACTTCAACTGATGCGTTGGATAGCTCTCATGCCTCTGCATGGAAATTTCGAATCAATGCCGATTCTCCGAAATGCTACGCGCCAAATTGCGGGACGGCCATTATTCGTCTGGGTCCTGGAGCAGGCCATCGCATCCGGGTGTTTTGACACCATTTATGTCACTACTGACTCATCGGTGGAGATTCGAAAAAAAATATCCGATGAATTTCCGGCGGCTGATGAGACGATAAACGTTCTGGATTACTCCGCTGTCAAGGGTGACGGGAACATCGACAGTGCGCTGCTCGAGCTTCAACAAAAGATTCCTTTTGATGTCGTATGTATGGTTCAGGCCGCCTCACCCCTCACGCGGGCAGAAGACTTTCGCGCTGCCAAGAATAAGTTTCTTTCGGAAAGCCTGGATTCCCTTCTAACCGCCGTGCGGTCCAAACGCTTCTTTTGGACCCCGGCAGGCGCACCGGTTGATCATGACCCCGGGAAACGTCCTGCATTCGAGGATATTGAAGGGTATCTGGTGGAAAATGGCGCCTTCTACCTAACCGGAGCGAAATCGCTCAGAGATAACGGTTGCCGTTTAGGTGGCCGCATGGGTATCCATGAAATGCCTGCTGAGGCCTCAATTGAGATAACCGGTGATGCGGGCTGGACTGCTGTAGAGCAGCTTTTGTTGAAACAAAAACTGATGTCGGCCAAAGCTCGCGCCTTACAGGTTAAAGTTTTGGTGCTCGACGTAGACGGTACATTGACCGACGCCGGAATGTATTACGGACCCGCCGGTGAAGCACTGAAGAAATTCAATACGCGCGATGCCCATGGCTTGCAATTGTTGCGGGAAAACGGTGTCACCGTATGCGTTATCAGCACCGAGGACAGTCCGGCCGTCGCGGCCAGAATGAAGAAACTGCGTATTGACGAATATTATCCAGGTGTACAGAATAAGCTCCCGCTTTTGCTGGAGTTGACCCAACGCTGGGGAATTTCCCTTCAAAATATTGGATACGTCGGCGACGACCTCAGCGATCTGAAGTGTTTGAGTCGGGTCGGTAGCGCGTTTTGCCCAGCGGATGCCGTTCCAGAAATTCTGCGGCAAGTTCACTACGTTTGTAAGCACTCTGGCGGCCATGGTGCTGTCCGCGAGGTTTGCGATCTGATTCTCCAATCAAGCGAAACGATACCATACACGTCTGCTGAAGCAGAGGCATACTCCTGATCTCTGGCTTGCTTATACAATGCCCAATCCCGACGTCGACGTGTAAGCGCTGCTAGCGCATTACGCCTCGCCGCAATAATCTCCACGAAACCTTCAGGCCCCAAAGCAGCGGATGGCGTCGCAACAAGGGGGTTACCTCAACACGGACCCCGGTATGACGCTCGATTTTCCAGGCTGCATAATTAATGCTGTCATGGAAAGTAAACGCCGCCTTTGAAAGCCGTAGCACAGACAGAACTTTTCCCTGCCAGCGGCGTAATCGCCAACGCCGTAACGAGTGGCGCCGTTCTGCCACACCCGTTAAACGTCGATAATTCCCGTCCGGTAATACCTCCAGCGTTCCTGCTAATGCCGGTACGGCGCATCGGGTCAAGCGTGTGTAGTCATCCAGATTAAGCTCGACGAGCTGGCGGGCGCGCGTCGACCGCTCAGGCCGCAATTCCGCCGCATAGGTCTGGGTCAATCCGTTAGTCCAGATTGTCTCGGCACTCACTGCAGATGACTCCAATAAGGGAAGGCTCGATTTAAGAAATGTCACCACCGCATGGGCCAGCGCCTGGTTGACCCGCGTGCGAACCATTTCGTCACGCGCATACAGCAACCGGGAGGGCTGAGCAAAGCGCGCCCATAGATAGGGGTGAAACCAATGTTGGGTACCCTGCTCGAAATCCGCCATCGAAACCACCGCATACTTGGCGCGGAACTTCTTTTCCTGCGCGGATGCCTCGAGGAAAAATACGTTTGGCGGCAGCCATGCGTTGAGGACTGCTAGATAATGCTCTGGATAAGCTTCGCTGTAGCTGTTCACTACAGCGTAGAAATCCACCACCCCGTCACCGATCTCGTGAGAGCGCAGGCAAGATCCATAAAGAAGCACCGCTTGCAGCGATGATCCGAACCGGGATTTCAACGCGTCAACGAGAATAAGAAAATCCGCTGATACAACTTTTGAACTCAGCGAGGCCATTTCCGAGATCAAATCGTCCGGGAGCTGTTGATCGGGTACCGAGGTGTTGCTTGTCATATCATGAGTCTGCGTTTGCGCTATCCGCCACCAAAAAGCTGATCGGACCCGCCGCGGTAATACGCAACGGTCCATCTTGACTCGTCGCACGGTAGGATTCACCATCGACGATATAAACGTCATCCATCCGCAGCTCTAACACTTTGGTATTGGAGCTGTGATAGCCATTTTTTTCCTTGAGGAGGTCTCCGCGACCCGAAAGTAATTGAAACAATGAGCGTAAGGGACGCTTTGCCTGTTGGCGGACAAACGTCACATGCAACGGTTCCTGCTCCTGTCCCCAGTAGGGACGCATGCCGAACAGCAATCGATCGAGGGTACTTGTGAAGAGAAATGCGAAGGTGCCGCGGTACAACTCAATATCCTTGTCGATAATCGACAACTGAACCGGCGCCCATGCTCCGCGCCGCCGCCCTAAAATCAACCCGATAATGTATCCAACGGTGATGATAGCTGAATAAATTTCGCCGGTAATACCTAATTGTTTTATTTTGCTCTGGGAGAATACTACTGCCCGGGCAATAAGCCCGACACCGAAGAACATCCCATAAACCTTTGCCGCTCCACTTTGTTCAATGCACAGTACATGGCGCTCCAACAGCAATGGACGCGTCTGCTTCAGCAGATAGTTTCTCAACTGCTGAAGAATCGACTCCGGGCTGCCGCAAATGCCCAGATCCAGAGCCGTCATGTTGGTTGTTCCCCCCGGCACAACCGTTAACGCGGGCCACTTCGCAAGAGGTTGCGTGGCAAATAAATGGCACAACACGCCCTGCACCGTACCGTCTCCGCCAACAATTACCAGCAAATCGATCCCGGCATCCATAAAGGCATCCACCGATGCATTAATTTCCGGTGCGTTGGTGACTTCTCTGCAGACCGCGCCTGGAATCGCCGCAAGCGCTCGCCTTATTGCATCTTTGCGCTTGCGAATACGTCCGCTAAGAGGATTGAAAAGCAACCCGACCGCGGGTGCTCCAGACTTCAATCTATCCATGCGTGACTTTTCTATCATTTACCTTAACCGTTAGAGGGACAAAAATACGAACAGCGAGTTTTCCGTCATCCCGACCTGGCACGATTTCCTCAAACCATGATCGTAAAGGACCCTGAAACCGCCGTGCTTGCCAGCCCATCACTAATCGGACAGCAAGAAATGCCGTCGAGACAAGATGCCAGGCAACCACCGAGCAGAGACCAATGTCAGGCCTGTCTATGAACCAGCCGAACGTCAGCAGGAGGAGATTGGGATTACGCCGGGCAGTGATGAGCCGGCTAAAAGAATCCAACGGTCGCCAGATGAAGATATCAAACGATCCAACCCAGAATTGGAACGCTCCTTCACACAAGCGGCCGCCAATATAACCGATAAGTATCAACCAGAACAATACCGCCAAGGTGAATGGCGGCGTTAACGCTGTCGCCAGCCCTACACCCCAGGCAATATACCAGAGCGGCGGGTGAATGATATCGAGGCCGTGATCGAGCACATCCCCCAAGCGACTTGAGGTGACAGTGACTCGCGCCAATTTTCCGTCGACGGTGTCCAGAAAGGTCATCAGCCATCCCATCACCAGACCCGGTCCATAGTAGCTATGCCAGAACGCAACCCCGGCCAGTACGGCAAACACAAGGCTTAGCAGCGTAACGTGATTGGGCCGTATGCCGAAGCGTACGCAAAAGCGTACGGTCAAGAATGCGGGAACCGGCCAGAGCCATTTTGTCACGAGATCGGTCACGCCCTTGTAAGATCTTGTAAACAGTTCGGATTCGAGCATTTTCCGGTTATCATTGTTGATAGGGAAAACGTATGGAGGATCTCTTTTCTTGAGGTTTTGTCGGAGGCTTGATAAATCAAGATCCTTCAGCGCATAAAGAGGAAAATCGGAAAAAGTTCGCCCATCTCCTCCGTCTACGAAATTCGCCAGTACATGATGTACATCACCATTGATAACCCGGATCGCGACGGGTTGACCCTGGTTGCTGCCGAGCACAAGGTTTGTTTTTGCGTTAATCAACGCCGCCAATACCCTGCCATCGAATAGATGATCCGCGCGAAGCAACAATGCCGATGCATGCACCGGAATCTGCTCGGGGTCATCGACCAACCGGGTCTGCAAAGAGGGCTTTAACATGCGCTGCAAGCGCTCGCGGCCGCTCAAGCCCCAGATATTCGTCTCACTATCACCGACGATGTAGATGTAAACTGGCTTTGACATATTTCGGGTGTTTGTCTGATTGTGGTCTTGCTTTATAAATTTTGAACGGCCTCTGCGGAGCGCTTAGTCGCAACCGAGCAGGCCAAAATTGGAAAGACCGTAAAGCGTACATGAAGGCCGCGGATCGGCCTGAGAAGCCCAGACGTGAAACGCAATGAACGCCTGACACCAAAACCCGAAGGAAGATCAGCGCAATGAGATACACTCATCGGGCTCCAGGCGAGGCAAGCTGACACTATTTACGTCTCTTGCCTGAAGATGACATTATTCTCACGATGCCGTTGAGACATCCTCGCGCCCAGGAGAGACTTGCTCAAAATCTTTCATATTTATTTGGCTGGGGAAATTGTGCAGATTGTGGTATCACTAACACGGCGAAGATGATCAGAAATGGATGCGGTCTTTTAACCTAATGACGGAAAATAAGCAAGAAGCCCCTAAACCTAAATCCGGCAGTTGACCGCTTATTTGTCGATTAGGTGCTATAACGGAAAAGTATTTTTCGTACGCCGTGGGCATCACCTTTTTGAGCCCGCTACGGGGCGGATTGAACAGCTTTTTGCAGAACAGCGCTGCGTTGCAACTTTTTGGATGAAATGACCATTCCGCGTCGTCGCGCCTTGCTCTGCACCCCAAAAACCGCTCACTTCACCCCCGTCCAACTGCCAGATTTAGGTTAAAAAATTCGCCGCAACCAGAAACTCGCAAGAGCGATTAGCACCAACCCGGGCAATAGAGCGGTTAGCGCCGGGTTCAGGTGCCACAGCAAACCCACATTGGCAATAATCTGATCGAACAGGTAGACGCTGATACCGAGCATGGACGCAACGACAAGTCTGTTGGCAAGGCCGGCTCGTACCGATCCGAAAACAAACGGTATCGAAAGCAATAACATTGCAATTGTCGTCAATGCGCCGCCGACCTTCCGCCATAAGGCAAGTGCATACGCATCAGCCTCTTGACCGGTGGCGCGTAAAAAACGGACATGCAGAAACAACTCGATCGGCGAGAGACTCTCCGGGGGCTTCGTCAGCGTCGAAATATCATCCGGATTCAGAAATGATTTCCACTGCATCGAATTTGTGCTTGCGGATTTTATCTGATTTCCGGTAAAAGTTTTGGTGATAACGTCGTTAAATTCCCACAGATCACCATCGATGAAAACTGCATATTTAGCGTAGGTATAGGTTAGCAGAAAGCCATTGTCGTCAAAATGCATTAGCTCGACATCTGCTGCTTTCCCCGCATGCAGCATCTCACCGATACGCAATATACTTCGTTTGTCCCGGGTCCAGATACCCAGTTGCTTGCCAAGCGCGGCGCTCTTCTCAAGCGCAACGGCCCGCGACGAAATAGCCTTCTGCTGCAATTGGGGAGCGACAAATTGATCCAGTACCATAGTAACCAATAAAAGGACCAACCCAACCGCAAGTGGAGCAAGGCTGATACGGGTTGGGGACAGACCTGCCACACGCAACGCTGTCAACTCTGACCCGACCGCCATCCGACCCAATGCGACAACATTACCCAGCAACACGATGAAAGGCGCAAGCTGGATAAATCTGCGCGGCAACAATAATGCCGTATTCAGGAAGGCGTCCTTGACTTGATAGGTGCCCTTGCCGACATCACCAAGCTGATCAAGCAAGTCAAGAAAACCAAATAGCGGCAGGAGTATCACCGTAGCGATTCCCAGACCCATGACGATCTGGAACGCCAGATAGCGATTGATTATTGTCATCTGCGCAGAAATAACTTCTGCCGGAACCCGGTGGATAGCAGGCTGAACGCAAACGAGGCCATCAATATATAAAGCCACCAGACACCGGGTACTCTGCTGATAGTACCCTGCTCGACCCATGTCTGGGCTAAACCACTCAGGATATAGTAGATCGCGAAAACGGCGGCTGCGCCATAAAAAGACCTTTCACTTTTTCCCTGACGAGGGGAAGTACGGCTGAATGGCACGGCGATAAGGGCCAGGAGAATCGTAGCAATAGGACGCGAAATCCGCCATTGGAATTCGGCGATATCACGCGGCTGATCGGATTCCATCAACGTCGCCGTGGCTGTCGCCTTTCGTCTGTAATTCAGTATATTTCCGCTATCGGTAAAATAGACCAATTTCTCGAAGTGGACGACAGTATCCTTCGTTCCTGAATGCATGAGTCGGTAAATGGAACCGTCCAGTAAATGAATTTGGGGCCGTTGGCCCGCTATGGGTTCCTGCTGATAGGCCTCCTTGGCCACTATAATCTCGCTGATTCCATCTTTATTCATGTAGTGGAATACATCTTTCATTTGCTTACCGGCGCCATCCTTGGATTGAATGTAAACCACTCTGCCATTGCCCTTGCCTTTGCCCTCACTCCCATAAAAACGCCCAGCCTGGAATCGATCCATGTTCAATTCCGCCTCTGCCTGTGCGCTCATCATGTAACTTTCTTCATATGCCCAGGGACGCACGAATACGGAAAGAAGTCCGCTGGCAATTCCCACAGGAATGGCAACGATAAGAACAGCAAAGATTATGCGATTTTCGCTAACACCAGCGGAACGTAAGACGCTGATTTCCTGGTCTCTATATAAACGCCCAAGCCCCATGACTACCGCGACATACAAGGAAATCGGCATCAGCACTTCTAATGCGATCACCGTCTTAAGCAGCACAACCTTCAGCATGGCGCCAACGCCGAGCGACTCCGACATTGCCCCGGCCAGAAAATTGGCACTGCTGAAACTCGAAAACAATGTCGACAGGATCACGGCTATCACCGTAAACGGCATCAACAATTCCCGCGTGATGTATCGATCGATTATCTTCACGGATTTCTTTGCCGCTATGTAATGAGACAGCCTTTAAGGCTACGGGATAAGGTCATGCGAATCTGCCTGCTCTTGAGCAAGCGGTGCCGCTCCCGCCAGAACGGATTCCACAAGCAGCATATCTTCAACCTTATCGACATCAACGCCCGCCTGCGGGTACGGCAAAAACACCGGTCGCACTTTGATGCCGGTTTTGGCTAAAACCGCTTTCAATCCCTTATCAACTGTCAATATCCCCAGCAAATAGGAAAGGACCGTCATGAACCCAAAAGTGCGGGAGATCAGTAGCCACGGGCGTTTGCGCAACTCTTCCGCGCGCTGCCAGAACGAAACCACGCCCCTTCCCCGATGATTGAGAAACGCATAAAGGTTGCAACCACAGACCCCGCCATCCTGCAGTCGTATTACGGTTCGTTTTACGCCGGGAAATGCGGCCGCGACATCTTCATGCTTGACCACGCCTACCGTTGCATCGCTGTGTGCCGTTAGCGATTTGCTTAAAAAATACTGCACGATAGAAGGCGTCAGCAATGCGTGATCCGCTGTCGTCAGCAAGACCGGCGCATCCTGATCAATCTGTTCGAGACCGCTGTTCGCGCTTCGACTGGGGGAATCAAGATTCGGCAGCCAGAAAACGCGCCCGCATTTAATCCGGTCCTCCAGCTCAGGGCAGTCGGGGAGAATAGACGCCGGTGGACCCAGTATGACGATTGTTTTCACCATATCGCTGGCTTCCAGCGCATCCAATACGCGGATGATCATTGGCGTGCCGCAAATGGGTGCGATTGCCTTGCAGGCCACGCCAGTTTTACCCGCGACGGGATCATTGGTAGCGCGATCCGCCGCCAGCACCAGCGCGATAAACTGATCCGTTTTCATTTTGAGTCCCTGATTTGCCGTTGGGGTGCGTTCATCACAACGTTTTTCCATAGATGCGATAACGCTTATACTCCCGGCAGCCCAAGCTATCCAGAATCGCGCGCATGGGTTTGTTATCCTCGAGTATCCATGACAATTCAACCGCCTGAACGCCCACTGCGCGCGCCAGCTTCTTGGGCGCGTCGATTACCATAAAAGCCAGCGCCATGCCGAGCGGCGTATTATGGAACTGCTTGCGCACCCCCATCAAAGGTATCCGGCCCGTGCGTACCGCCCCTCTGGATTTTATCCTGCTCAGCTTGACCCAGCCAAATGGGAAGAGGCTTCCGTCAAGCTCGGCGAAAATTTCGTTAAGGTTCGGCAATGCCACCATGAATGCGGATGGAACGCCATCTACCTCGGCAATCTGAATGCAATCATCGGGTACGAGCAAGCGAAGGCTGGTACCGAGTTCGGCAAACTCAGCCTTGGTGACAGGAACGAATCCCCAGTTTTCCGACCAAGCATCGTTGAATATATCACGCAGTATTTCCATTTCCTCGCTAAATTTGTCGCGGCGTAGTGGCCTCAAGCGTACCTGATCCGAAAACTTTGCGATCAATGCGCTCATCAAGCGGGGCACTTTAAAATCCACCTCCACCCAGTAGGCAAGCAGATCTTTTGCTGGCCGGTAGCCCTGTTCTTCGAGTAACCGGCCATACCACCGACGCGAATGCGGCATCATGACCATCGGGGGTGTATCGAAACCATCCACCAGGACGCCGCACTCCTGATTAATGGATAAATTGAATGGCCCGGTTACGTGCCTGGTATGTCGCGCAGCCAACCATTCCTCAGCAGCACGCATCAATACTGCGGCTACTTCCAAATCATCTATACACTCGAACAATCCGAAATGACCCGTTTCTGGGCCATAGCGCTGCCGATGAAGCTGATCAATTTGAGCACTGATCCTTCCCACGGGCTGGTTATTCCGGTATGCGATCCACGCCTGCCATTCACCATGCTTGAAAAATGGGTTAAATCTTGAAAAATGAAACCGCCGCTCCAGACGTAATGGCGGCACCCACATGGGGTCATCGACGTAAATGCGCCAGGGGACATCAATAAATACGCCAATGTCACGCCTGCTTGCAACTGGACGGGCGATGACCTCCAAGCATGCTGGCTGGGAGGAATCATCCATGAGGTAGAGTCAATGCGCGCGAGTAATTCGCCAAAATAGCGTCCAGCTCAAAAGAAAACAAATTCGGTTCGATCTGCACGGAATGTGGCAATATCCTTCTCGCTGTACGGTATGTGTGAAATTCGCTGAACCACAGCGCGCGCGGTAAAGTTGGGTGACGGGCAAAAGTTCGTTAACCCGACACGTTGATGTCGTATCATATTATAATTGCTGGTTTGAAACGTGACGCGAATTTCAATAATTTACTGCGTAGCGAGTACGCATTAGACATAATGGACTGTGATTATGGAGGGGTCGCGAAGCGATAAAAATAGCAAACGTTACCATTATGGGATTTACTATCATTTGTGGCAACAGCTTGATTAGCCGACGCGCCAAAGAAGCGCGAGGTGTGATCAGTTTTTTTGCCGGTGTATGGACGGAAAAGGAACACTACCCTCTTGAAGGTTTCTGTAGCAATAATTTATGGAAGGTTAATTATTAATGGGGACTCCTGAATATAATCTGCTAATTGCCCTCGGCCTTATTCCAGTTGTCATCGGACTGCAGATATGGGTGAGAAAGCGCCGCCTGAGCCGGCGTAATGAAGATGGGCAGCAGGAATTCGACAGCCTGGGAGGAACCCTTCTTTCGGCGCTTATCGAAGGAGGGGCTGTAATCTCAAGTTTAATACTTCTGATCTGGATCATGGGAGGCGTATTGAGATACCTGTTCCCTATGATGTTTAATGCACAGTAAGGCGGGATTCACACTCGGACTGAAGAATCTCGGGTGAGCAGAATGGAAAGCTGACCGCAGCCCAAGCTAATCCTACGCTCCAGGTTTTCTGAGAGTCTGGTGTTCCTGCACTTTTTTATGAGTAATTCTGTTTACGTATGCGTATAGTCGTTACGGGAATGGGGATTGTTTCCCCGATTGGCATAGGCACTGACCAGTTCTGGTCGGCAGCAGTCAATGGCGTGAGCGGGATTAAAAGAATTAGCGCCTTTGATGCGTCCAAGCAGCGCTCGCAAATAGCCGGGGAAGTGGCCGGATTTGATCCTGCGACCTTTCTCTCGGCTAAATACATGGATCAAACGGACAGATTTGCACAACTGGCGCTGCTAGCTGCCAATCTCGCTCTTGATGATGCGGGCGGGCTCGATGGATATGCACCACAACGTGTGGCTGTAAGTATAGGGTCGGGAATGGGCGGATTCGGCACATTTGAGTCTTCTGCCACGCGCAGGTTCAAGAATCAGCCTGTACCTCCTTTCACGGTACCTCGAACGATGGCAAACTCCGCGGCTGCGTGGGTCGCAATCAAACATGGGCTGAAAGGAGTCAATCTGACGTGCAGCACAGCGTGCTCATCCGGCGCCAATGCGATAGGCATGGCGCTCGATCTCTTGCGCGCGGGGAGGGCCGACGCCGTGGTTGCCGGCGGCGCGGAAGCCTGCGTGTTGCCGTTGACCATGACGAGCTTTGAAATATTGCATGCGTTAACTACCAGCTCCAATAGCGACCCCGAGGGCGCATCACGGCCTTTCGCCAAGGGCCGGGCAGGTTTCGTCATGTCTGAGGGTGCCGGAATACTCATTCTGGAGAAGGAAGAACAGGCCATACGTCGGGGGGCCAAAATATACGCGCAACTCGCAGGTTTTGGGCAAGCATGCGACGCCAAGCATATTGTAATGCCTGACATTGAGGGTCAGATATCGACAATGCAAGCGGCTATCCAGGACGCCGGCTTAAAACCTGATTCCATCGACCATATCAACGCGCACGCAACGTCCACTCCGCTTGGAGATATCGTAGAAACCCGGGCTATTAAACATGTTTTTGGAAGCCGGGCTGGTGATATTGCCATTAGCGCAACCAAGTCAATGGTTGGACATTCGATTGGCGCTTCGGCTGCTATCGGCAGCATCGCCACTATCATGGCGCTTCACACTGGCACGATACATCCCACCATCAATCTTGACGAGGCTGATCCGGAATGTGATCTCGATTACACGCCAAACCGCGCACAACAAAAAAACCCACGTACCGGCCTATGCAATGCTTTCGGATTTGGGGGCAACAATGCGAGCATTATTTTCACAAACCCTTGAATGAAGGAAGAGATTAGATGGACACAGCAGACATCGAAACGAAGGTCATACAGTTTATCGCAACAAAAGCTGAGAATCTGGATGCATCCACGATAAACAGGTCTTCGAAATTTGAAGAGCTCGGGCTCGACTCCATGGATACGATTCAGCTTTTGTTCGATGCTGAAGATGCTTTCGGAATCAATTTCGACAGTGAAGAAGCAAAGGGATTTAGCAGCGTTGGAGATATTATTTCCTATATCGAAAAACATCAGGCGACGCCGCTTTAAAGGCGCCGCTCCAAGTTATGCATGAACGCATGAAGGTCGCTCTGACAAATGAGAAAACTGAAAGCATATATGTAGATGATGGGGCACAATCCGCCCTACCCATGTCCCAACCCTCATTTTGACCCGGCAAAAGAATCTTTCGATGAGCGGCTTCGGGTTTTCGGTTTTGCGATCTTTGCGTCCATAGTGGTTGTTGCGGTTTTTTGCTTTGTATTTCTCGGCTCAAACTCGAACCCCACTTTTCCGTCCGCGCCTATGACCAGATAAGCCGAAAAGGGTCTTCCCTTCTTTGAAATAAACTTTGATAGCAAATCTGTTTTACCGCTGTGCAACAGCTTGACGACTTGTTCGCGTTCAATAGGACGAGTGAGAATTATTTTACCTGTCTTGAAATTGCAGGTGCGCGCTGAGCCCAAAGCCTTCTCGCATGCATAACTCATCCCGTGGTCAAATACCCTGCCGCCACAGCGCGGGCATTTTCCCAACGGTTCCTGCCCGGTAAAATCAAGCTCCTCCGCATCCTCTTCCGTATCCTCGCCAAAGTCGAATTTCATTTCAAATTCATCAGTAAGTTTGACGTTGGCATCGAACAACCGCCCCATCTTGCTTCGAAAGCCCTGCAGGGGACCCACCTCGCGCCGGGTGATCAGTTGTTCCATTTCAGCTGTTTCAAATTGCCGCCCTGCAAGAATTTTCCATAATGCAAAATCACATTTCTGGCACTGAAATTTTTTGTAGGTTTCCTGCACGATACCACCGCATTTTGGACAAGGTGATTCTAGCGTGGAAAAGTCACCACTGATGGTTTCCCCGCGATGACTCTTCGCCTGTTCCACGATATGGCTCGTCATGCCAGCGATTTCTTCCATGAAATTGTTTCGTTTGAGCTTGCCCTGCTCGATCTGGCGGAGTTTGAACTCCCAGTTGCCAGTCAGTTCGGGTGAGGTGAGTTCAGGCACCTTCAGTCCACGCAATAAGGTGATTAACGAAAATGCCTTGGCCGTGGGATGCAACTCCCGTCCCACACGTTGCATGTAATTTTCCGATACCAAGCCCTCTATGATCGAGGCACGAGTTGCGGGCGTACCCAGGCCTTTTGCGCTCATGGCTTCTCGCAGTTCCTCATCTTCCACCAGTTTACCGGCACCCTCCATGGCAGACAGCAGCGTTGCTTCATTGAATCTCGCCGGCGGCCGAGTATGATTTGAAATAACTTTAACCTCTTCGGCAAGAACCACCTCACCCGGGTTCAGTTTAACCAATGTCGAGTCACCCTCGGCGCCGGCAGCTTGTACGTCTTTGCCGTAAACCGTCTGCCAACCGGGATTGACCATTACCTTACCCTCCGTTTTGAACGGCTCGTTCTCGACACGAGTAACGCGGGTAGTCACAAGAAATTCGGCAGCAGGGAAGAAAATTGCGAGGAAACGCTTAGTGACGAGGTCGTAAATTTTTGCTTCGGCTTCATTCAGCCCGCTGGGCTCGAGGGAAGTTGGGATGATGGCGAAATGATCAGAAATCTTTCCGTTGTTGAATATTCGCTTGTTGGGCTTCACCCAACCCGCTTTGAGAATCTGCTTGGCAAAAATACCATAGCGGGTTTTCTCAAGCGAACCGAGGACATCCTTGACGGTCATGACGTAGTCTTCCGGCAAGGCTCGCGAGTCGGTACGCGGATATGTGAGCGCTTTATGTTTTTCGTATAATGCCTGAGCCAGTCCAAGTGTTGTTTTGGCAGAAAAACCGAAGCGCCCGTTGGCGTCGCGCTGCAAGCTGGTGAGATCATACAGCAGCGGGCAGATTTCCGTAGTGGGCTTGCTTTCTTCGCTGACGACACCGGGTTTACCCTGGCATTTGGCGCGAACAATCTCGGCACTTTCCTGATCCCATAACCGCTCGGCTTTTTGCTCACTATCCTTTTTGTCTTTGGTAAACTTCTCGTCCAACCAGCGGCCGTTATATTTTCCCGCACTTGCGGCAAACGTAGCATGGACCTCCCAGTAGTCGCGGGATACAAACTTCTTAATGATATCTTCCCGTTCGATGATAATTGCCAATGTAGGCGTTTGTACCCGGCCTACGGTGGTTTTATGGAACCCGCCTTCCTGCGAATTGAACGCAGTCATCGCGCGAGTACCATTGATGCCCACTAGCCAGTCCGCTTCGGAGCGGCTTACAGCCGCCTCCGCCAGGGGCTGTACGGCTTCATCATCGAGTAATTTGGTAAACCCTTCCCGAATCGAAGCCGGTGTCATGGATTGTAACCAAAGTCGCTTTACCGGTTTTTTGTTTCCAGCGTGGCGGGCGATGTAATGAAAGATCAGCTCCCCTTCGCGCCCCGCGTCGCACGCATTGATAAGGGAATCTACATCTTTGCGCCTGATAAGCTTGGTTAAAAGCTTTAGCCGCGATTCAGTTTTCTCGATGGGATTGAGATCAAAATGAGGCGGAATAATTGGCAAATTGGCAAAACTCCACTTTCCGCGTTTTACCTCGTATTGTTCAGGAACGGCCAGCTCAAGCAGGTGCCCCACAGCTGATGACAACACGTATTTATCGCTCTCGAAATAGTCGGTATGCTTGCTGAATCCGCCCAGGACACGTGCAATGTCGGCGGCGACAGAAGGCTTTTCGGCGATAATTAATGTCTTACCCATGAAACTCCAGTGAACATTCGCGAATTATTTAGCAAGTGCGACAGGTGGGGATAAACCCTGGGCCACTGCGATCAACGCGCATGATAATAGAACCTGCCGGATAGCAGGAAAGCTGAGCCGTAATAACACACCTGCCGCCACCTGTAGTACCAGCATACTTTTGCTGACGTTACAAATTATCTACTTCGTATGCATCGTCTACAGCTCAGTTGTTTTTTATTATAGATAACTATGTGGCCACATGTCGCGGCGATTCTACCGAAGCCGCTGGTATCGCCCGCCCGGCAGGCTTGCGACAACCCCATCCAATTCGAGCGCCAATAGCATCGCTGATACCATTTCTATCGTCAAGCCGCTCCGAACGCACAAGGTATCGATGTTGGTGATGTCATGGCCGAGATGCGTCAATAGCACCGATTCTTCGCCGTCCCGTCCATCAGCATCAAGCGTCGCGCTTTGCATGAATCTATAACCGAGCTCACACAAAATGTCGTCGGCGCTTTCGACCAGTTTCGCTCCTTCCTTGATGAGTGCGTGGCAACCTTTCGATAGAGGCGAATGAATCGAACCGGGAACGGCGAATACCTCGCGACCTTGCTCCAATGCCTGTCTGGCAGTAATGAGAGAGCCGCTTCGCAACGCGGCCTCCACCACGAGGCAACCGCGACTCATGCCACTAATAATGCGATTGCGGCGCGGAAAATTGCTACCAATGGCAGGTGTGCCCAATGGAAACTCGGAAATAAGTGCGCCCTTTTCCGCCAATTCATGAGCGAGTTCGCGATTACCGGCGGGGTACACGATATCCAGTCCGGTTCCCACCACCGCAATGCTGGCGGCGCTACCGCGTAACCCGCCACGGTGGGCCGCAGCGTCCACCCCCGATGCCATGCCGCTTGCAATGCAAAGTCCGGCGTTACTTGCGGCTTCGGCAAAAGCCTCGGCGTTGGCAAGACCTTGAGGCGTCGCGTTGCGGCTGCCCACAACGGCCAAGGTATGCGAATTCAGCAATTCACGCCTTCCCTTGAAATAGAGAAGCGGGGGAGGATCCGGTATGTTCAGTAGCAGCGATGGGTAATCGCAATCCGCAAGCGTAATAATCGAATTCGCCGGCTCCTCCAGCCATTTGAGCGTGGCAGCTATTCTTTTTTGGTCAACCCCCTGAACAATGTTATACGCCACCTTTCTTTTTACCACGCGCTCCAGCGCGGTGATATTTGCGGAAAAAATTTCAGCAGGCGTACTGAACACCCTCAACAAGCGCCGCATCGATTCGCCGCCGAGGCCGTCAACCAATCCAAGGGCGAGCCAAGATTCTATTTCCTGCATGGGTTTCATTTCATCATTTGGAACGTAGTAAGACAGAAATACCGGCGTATAGCAGATTTAAATAATAAACCATGGCGGGGCGTTAAAAATGTCTAAATTGCGGCTGGGCAAAACGCGAGGCGCGCATAGTTATTCGTATACCTCGACCTCGAGCAACACAATACGGCGCCGACGCCCATTATTTTTGACCCGCCGCTTCAGTGTACCGTTTCCCATCCGCGATTAGCGAGTTGATAATATTTTCTGCATGTTGCAGAGCCATGGTTCTGGAGTTGAAATGACAGTGTCCCGTCAGGCTATCATTTGAAAGAGAGACGTGTTATTGCCGATGTCGCTCGTATCGGCATCGGAAAGTTGTGAAGAGCTGGAAAAGGAATTTCCTACCCAAATCAGGATATAATGCACCTCTGCATCGAATTCGAGAAACCCTTCTCTTATCTATAGAGTTGTGATGCGAACATCGCAACGATATGGTTGAATTTGCATTTCGACTGTTAATGTTCAAGCCTCGCCCCCGTTTATGGCACTTCTAAAAATATTGCAGTATCCGGATGAGCGATTGCATACGGTTGCTAACCGAGTATCGGAAGTGACTGAGGAAACTCGTGCTTTTGTGCGGGATATGGCGGAAACCATGTACGCGGCCCCCGGGATCGGCCTTGCAGCGACCCAAGTTGATGTGCATCAGCGTATTATCGTGATCGATATTTCCGATACACATGATCAGTTGCATGTGTTAATCAACCCCGAAATCATCGCGCACAGCGGTGAGTCTGACTATGAAGAAGGTTGCCTGTCGGTACCGGGCGTATTTGGAAAGGTGCCACGTGCCGAGCGGGTCACGGTGGAGGCGCTAAATTGGGACGGGAATCCATTTACGCTTGAGGCGGACGGTTTGCTGGCCGTATGCATCCAGCATGAAATGGATCATTTGTCAGGCAAAGTATTTGTCGAGTACTGGTCGCGAATGAAGCAATTGCGTATTCAGTCCAAGTTCAAGAAGCAGCGTCGAAAAGTGATGTGACAGCGAGTTTCCATTATCGGCAAATACGTGGGAAAACCAAGGAATCTCTGGATCAGGAAGCGAAGCGGCAACAGCCTTTCGCCGGGTAAATTCGCGTATTTTCGATGAGAATCATTTTTGCCGGCACCCCGCCGTTTGCCGCCCCTGCGCTTGAAGCCCTGGCAGACGCCGGACATGAAGTTGCATTGGTATTGACCCAACCTGATCGTCCCGCGGGACGCGGCATGAAGACCACTTCAGGCATAATCAAGTCGCTGGCGCAACAGCGGAAACTTGCCTTGTTGCAGCCACACTCGCTCAAGCAGCCCGAGTTGCATGCACAACTGGGAGCCATTGATGCCGACGTCATGATTGTTGCGGCTTATGGCCTGCTCCTGCCTGTTTCTGTTTTAAGCATTCCAAAGTTTGGCTGCCTGAACATCCACGCCTCATTACTGCCGCGATGGCGAGGTGCTGCACCTATCCAGCGGGCAATATTGGCAGGGGATCGCAAGACTGGAATCACGATCATGCAAATGGACCGGGGCCTGGATACCGGCGCCATTTTATTGCAGAGAGGTATCGCAATCGAACAGGATGACACCACCCAAACTCTGCACGACCGGCTCTCCTTGCTGGGGGCGCGCTGCATCGTAGAGGCGCTGGACTATCTGGAGCAGGGAAAATTTTTTGCCATTCCTCAAAATGAAGCTGACGTCACTTACGCATCCAAATTGGAAAAAGACGAAACTGAAATTAACTGGCGCTTGAGCGCGGAGGACATCGGCCGTGCAGTGCGAGCATTCAATCCCCGTCCTGGCGCATATTCCCGAGTGTGTGGAATGCCATTGAAAATATGGCAAGCCGCTGTGGCCGCGGATGTGCTCGGCAAACCAGGTGAAATTGTTTCAGTAAGACGGGATGGCATTGTGGTGGGTTGCGGCAGGGGTTCACTCGTACTGGAAATCGTGCAGAAATCGGGTGGAAAAAAACTGAGCGCCGCCGAATTTCTCTCCGGGCATTCATTGCGGCCAGGCGATCGCTTTGAAAGCCGCGAATGACCAAAACTCAGCGTTTGGCTGCCGCAACTGTGGCAAAAGTACTGGCTGGTTCGAGCCTGACAGCGGTGTTGCAGGATACCTGGCGTAATCATACCGATCTCTCCGCTCAGCAGCGCGGCGCAATTCAAGATTTAAGCTACGGCGTACTGCGTTTTTATGGCCAACTCGACGTATTGCTTGGCTTATTGCTGAAAAAGCCGCTGAAGGATCAGAATCTGCGTTGCTTATTACTGGTGGGATTATATCAACTGGAATACAGCAAGACCGCCCCGCATGCGGTTGTGGATAATGCTGTATCAGTTTCCCGCATCCTCAGTGGCGAGAAGGGTGCTCGGGGAGTACAAGGGCTTGTCAATGCCGTATTGCGCAACTTTATACGTAACCGCTCAGCTCTGCTTGAGCGTGTAGCTGAAAGTGAGATAGGACGGTATTCCCATCCGCAATGGTGGATAGATAAACTCCGCGCGCAATATCCTCAAAACTACAAGGCGATATTGGAGAACAGTAATAAACGCCCCCCCATGACTTTGAGAGTCAATCGGCGCAGGGTCATGATCGCGGAATATCAAAATCTCCTCAGTCAAAGTGGCATGGACGCATGGCCGGCAGGAAATGATGCGCTCGAGCTGCGGCAACCGGTGGCGGTGGACCGGTTACCCGGGTTTGCCGAGGGTTTGATATCGGTTCAGGACGCGGGCGCACAAATGGCAGCGCAGTTATTGGACGTACGCGACTGCATGCGTGTTTTGGACGCTTGTGCAGCTCCCGGCGGCAAAAGCGCACATTTGCTGGAGCTGGCGGATATAGAATTGACCGCGGTCGACAACGACATTGCGCGCGTGGCTCGCATAACACAAAATTTTACCCGGCTGGATCTTAAGGCCAATCATATCATTCATGGCAATGCATCTCAGCCGGCGGAGTGGTGGGACGGAAAGCTGTTCGACCGCATTCTGGCTGACGTTCCCTGCTCTGCTTCGGGGGTGACGCGGCGTCACCCGGACATTAAATGGCTGAGGCGTGAAAGCGACGTTTTTCAATTTGCTGCGAAACAGAGGGAAATCCTGGATGCACTTTGGCAGATTCTGGCCAGAGGTGGTAAATTGCTCTACGCGACCTGTTCGGTATTTACAGAAGAAAACGAACTGCAGGTAAAAAATTTCCTGTGCCACCACGCGGATGCCCGGTTGGTGCCAATTTCGAGGGTTGAAGCAATTGACGGGCAATTATTGCCGGATTCCCATCACGACGGTTTTTTTTATGCCCTGCTTCACAAAGCCTGATTTTTTCGCACGGCTGTTGTGCGTGTGCGCGGCCGTAATGGCGCTGCTGGGCGTAGCGCTGCTGCCCGTGGCTGCAGCGTATGCGGACGGCGGCATACAGATAACGTCGGTAACGCTCGAAACCACTGAGGAAGGCTATCAGTTTGACGCTGATTTCGAGATAACGCTCAATCATAAGCTGGAATATGCACTTGAGAAAGGCATCGTGCTTTATTTTGTAACCGAACTTAACCTGGTGAAGTCCCGCTGGTACTGGCTGGACGAACGAATTGCCCAGAGCAGAGTTCGTGAAGGGTTGAGTTATTACGCGCTTACTCGTCAATACCGCCTGAGTCGCGGCACGTTATCGCAGAATTTCGGCACGCTGAGGGAAGCCTTACAGGCCCTGAGCCGGGTACGCGACCGGCCCATCATTGCCAGTTCCGAGTTAAGGCAGGATGAGGAATATACAGTGGAACTGCGCATGCGGCTCGACATATCGGCTTTGCCTAAACCGTTTCAGGTAGAGACACTCGGGTCGAGAGAGTGGGATCTGAGCTCCGGCCTGCTGCGATGGAATACAAAGCTGCCCATGGCTAAGCTTCAAGATAACAACAGGCTGTGAAGTACGTTATTTTCATCGCTGCGGCGCTAGGCGCAGTCATGCTATTCCTGCTTGCGACTGCGGGCGCCGATACCGGGCTTTTTGACCGCAAATATCGGCTTCTGATCAGACTCAATGTCGGCTTCCTCTTGTTTCTCATGGCGGTGGTGGGGTATCTCCTATGGAGACTCCGGCGCAGGCTTAAGGCCGGGGTGTTCGGCTCCAGATTAGCGCTGCGCCTGTTGCTGATTTTCTCACTGATGGCGGTTCTTCCGGGTGCGCTGGTGTATGGCATATCGGTACAATTCCTGGGGAAAAGCATCGAATCCTGGTTCGACGTCAAAGTGGACCGGGCGCTCGAAGGCGGGTTAAACCTGGGACGCACGATCCTCGACAATCTTCTAGAGGACCTTCGCAACAAGGCACAGGTAGCCGCAATTGCATTATCCGAGCAACCCGGTTCTCCGTTGCCGACGCTAGACTACCTCGTGAAGGAATCACAGGCGCAGGAAGCGACGCTGTTTGATCAAGACGGCAGCGTGATCGCCTTTTTAGGGGCTGATGGAACGGAGCCAGTTCCCGAAACGTTAAGTGCAGCCGTGATGCACCAGGTGAAGACGGAGAAATGGCACGGCGCGGTTGAATCTATTCCCGACAAAGGCTTGTATTTGAAGGTATTAGTATCAATCGGCTCACCAGACATGGAAGGAGATATCAAAATCTTGCAACTGCTGCAGCTGGTACCGAAACAACTGGGTGATGATGCGGAAATAGTGCAGGCAGCGTATCGCGATTACCAGGAATTGCTGCTATCTCGTGAAGGATTGAAAAGTTTATACGGTGTAACGCTTACACTCGCGCTGTTGCTCTCGCTTTTTTCTGCTTTAGCTGCCGCTTTTCTCATCAGCGAACGGCTGAGCGCGCCTTTGGGCATGCTGGCTGAAGGTACCCGCGCCGTCGCCCAGGGGGATTTTAGCAGACGCCACCCGGTACAGAGCCGGGATGAATTGGGAGTACTGACTGAATCGTTCAATCTCATGACTCAGCAACTGGAAGAAGCTCGCACGACTGCGCACCGTCATCAGCAAGAAGTCGAAAGCGCAAGGGCTTACCTGGAAAACGTACTGTCCAATCTTTCGTCCGGCGTTCTGGTGTTTGACGAGAATTTGCGCTTGCGTACGGCAAACCTGAGCGCGGGACAAATTCTGAATATTTCGCTATCGGGTCTCGAGGGATTGTCTATTGAAGAATGTGCAATGCGTGAACCTCAATTAAGTTCTTTCAAAACCGAGATTCTCGAAGGATTCCGTTCGGGTAAAAAGGGCGAGTGGCAGTGCCAACTGGAGCGATCAAGGGATGGGGCCAACCAGGTTCTGTTGTTACGCGGCACACGCCTGCCCTCTGTTTCGGGCGGTGGAGGTGTCGTCGTCTTTGACGACATAACCAATTTATTGCAGGCTCAGCGCACGGCCGCGTGGGGAGAAGTGGCGCGGCGCCTGGCCCATGAAATCAAAAACCCGCTGACGCCGATACAGCTTTCCGCCGAACGCATGCAGCACAAACTCGCCCAGAAGCTGAATAACGATGATGCGCAAATCCTGCGGCGGTCTACTGAGACTATCGTCAACCAGGTGGAAGCACTAAAAAAAATGGTCAATGAATTCAGTGAATATGCCAGGGCGCCGGAGCTGGAGTTTCATCTGCTGGATTTCAACGGACTGGTGCGTGAAGTGCTCGCACTATATGAAGCCGCAAGCGCCGCAGCACCCGGCAATCCCCAGCCGCATATTTATTTGGCCCTGGCTCCTGACTTGCCGATGGTGAGAGGTGATTCCGCCCGGCTTCGCCAGGTTATCCATAATCTGCTGCAAAACGCTTTGGATACACTGATCGGTGTTGCAGAACCGGCGATCATGGTACGGACTGAAATCGCACCCGACGGCATACGCTTTAGCGTAAGCGATAACGGCGGAGGTTTTCCCGAGCAAGTCAGGGCCCGGGTGTTCGAGCCATACGTTACCACCAAATCCAAAGGCACAGGGCTGGGGCTACCCATTGTCAAAAAAATAATCGAGGAACACAGCGGTATGATCCAGATCGAAAATATTCGACCCCACGGCGCACGCATATCACTGATTCTGCCGGTCGCGGGGAAGGACAATTTGAGGGCTTATCGAACAGCCACATGATTAAACAGCCATAAATGAATCTGAACATACAGACGAGCATCCGTCGATAATTCATAACCGGAATATCGGCAGATATGAATTCCACCACAACCGTATGCGTATTGATTTTATGAACTATGAGCAATAACACAATACTTGTTGTTGATGATGAGATTGGCATACGCGAGCTCTTGTCCGAAATTTTACGAGACGAAGGTTATCGCGTTGCCCTCGCGGAAAATGCAGGTCAAGCGCGCAACTGGCGCAAACAAACACGGCCCGACCTCGTACTGCTGGATATCTGGATGCCGGATACCGACGGGATCACTCTGCTGAAAGAATGGGCCAGCGGCGGGCTGCTCACCATGCCGGTAGTAATGATGTCCGGGCACGGCACGATAGATACTGCAGTAGAGGCCACGCGGATGGGCGCAGCCGGCTACCTCGAGAAACCGGTACCGCTGCAGAAACTGTTGAGCACTGTAGGACGCGCACTGCGCGGGGGACAGGTCAAACCCAGCATAATGCTTCCCCTCGCCAGCTTGGGCAGGGGACCTTTGATCGCAGATCTGAAAAAACGGCTGGAACAGGTAGTTAACTTGCGCGCACCGCTGCTACTCACCAGCGAACCTGGAACCGGGGTGGATCTATGCGCCCGCTTTTTGCATCGACCCAACACGCCCTGGGTGGAACCCGATACGCTCTCTGCCCTGGCGAATGCTCCATTTGATTTGCTTGAGCAGGCAAAAGGCGGATTGCTGTTTCTCAAGGAGATAGGAGACCTCAACAGATTGGCGCAAAAAGGGCTGCTTCTACTGTTGGGCAAGCTCGAAAAATATAGCGTCCGGCTCGTATGCGTTACCACGACACCATTGGCGGGGCTCGCCGCGCAAGGTGTCTATGAGCCAAGGTTGTATGAACAATTGAGCGGTCTTTGCATCAATGTTCCCGCGCTGAGGGAACATCGGGAAGACATCCCTGAGCTCGCGGCCCAGATACTCTCGCGCTATATTGAATCGGGCGAAGTGCCCTTGCGGCAATTCAGTACCGCTGCGCTCAATTGTTTACGGAACCATGACTGGCCTGGAAATCTTGCGCAACTGACCGGCGCGGTGCACTCCCTTGCGTTAACCAGCGCCGGAGATGAAATATCGGCAGATGATGTGAAGCAAATACTGGCATCTTCATCGCCGGCACAAGCGGTTGCGGGTGTCCCGCTGAATATGCCGTTACGGGAAGCGCGCGATATGTTCGAGAAAGTGTATTTTGAACAACTCATCGACCTGGAAAATGGCAACATGACACGGGTCGCCGAGCGCGCCGGGTTGGAGCGCACGCATCTTTACCGCAAGCTTAAACTGCTGGGCATAAAGCTGCGGAATACCTGATATCGAAAAATGATGGCACGCCGGCATTTCCGGAATCAGCAACTTGACAATGCGATCAAGCCAGGATCATCCCGCCGCATTTCCCGGGTTACTGGAGCGCGAACACATCCGATATGGACAGCCCGAGATTTGTCATGTTGTCTGACATCGTATCTTAAGCGATAATAATGGTTTTGCCGACCCGCACCGCTACCCGGGTTAGGGGGCGGTGTTTTTGTATCCTACATATATCTGTTGAGCGAGGGAGTCCGTATTCATGGGAGCATTTAGAGATTTTGACGCGCCGGTGTTCAAAGACCTGACCAGCGCCATCCGTGCATTGGCCATGGATGCTGTGCAAAAAGCCAATTCGGGCCACCCTGGCATGCCCATGGGCATGGCGGAAATAGCTGAGGTATTATGGATTCATCATCTGCGCCACAATCCCGCGAATCCCAAATGGGCTGACAGAGACCGGTTCGTGTTATCCAACGGACATGGATCGATGTTGATTTACGCCTTGCTGCACCTCACCGGCTATGACCTGCCGATGGAGGAAATCAAGCACTTCCGCCAGCTTCACTCCAAAACCCCGGGTCATCCCGAATATGGGTACACGCCCGGGGTGGAAACCACCACGGGTCCTCTGGGGCAGGGACTTGCCAATGCAGTGGGCATGGCGCTGGCGGAAAAAATACTTGCCGCGGATTTCAACCGTCCGGGTTTTGACATTGTCAACCACCACACCTACGTATTTCTGGGAGATGGTTGCCTGATGGAAGGCATCTCCCATGAAGCCTGCTCATTGGCCGGTACGCTGGGGCTAGGCAAGCTGATCTGTTTTTATGACGATAACGGCATTTCCATAGACGGGCATGTGGAAGGCTGGTTCACTGATGATACGCCGAAGCGGTTCGAGGCTTACGGCTGGCACGTGGTGCCCAACGTCAACGGTCACGATCCCGTGGCCATAGAGGCCGCCATAGAGGCCGCCAAGCAGGCGGGCAACCGGCCCTCGATGATCTGCTGTAAAACAGTGATCGGCATGGGTTCCCCCAATAAGGCCGATACTCACGAGGTTCATGGCGCCGCACTGGGAGCCGCGGAAATAGCCGCAGCCCGTCCTCATATCGGATGGAATCATCTGCCATTCGAAATCCCCCAGGATGTTTATGAAATGTGGGATGCCCGCGCGAAAGGCACAAAGCTGGAGGATGCATGGAATCGCAAGTTTGCCGAGTATGCCGAAAAGTACCCTGCCGAGGCCGCCGAGTTTACCCGACGGATATCGGGTCAATTACCTGAAGGATGGAGTGAACATGTAGACGCGCTGATCGCGCGTGTGCATGCTAAGGAAGAAACAATCGCCAGCCGTAAGGCTTCGCAGAACGCCATTGAAGGTCTGGCGCCGCAATTGCCCGAACTGGTTGGAGGTTCCGCAGATCTGGCCGGATCCAATCTTACCCTTTGGTCGAATTCGAAAGGTATCGACCGCGATGCCGGGGGCAACTATATCTATTATGGCGTTCGTGAATTCGGTATGAGCGCGATAATGAACGGGCTGTCGCTGCATGGCGGTATCATCCCTTACGGCGCCACTTTCCTCATGTTCTCGGAATATGCTCGCAATGCGCTCCGCATGGCGGCCCTGATGAAAATTCGTAATCTGTTCGTATTCACGCACGATTCGATCGGGCTGGGCGAAGATGGTCCCACGCACCAACCGGTAGAGCAGACAGCGACGTTACGTTATATACCCAACATGGATGTATGGCGACCATGCGATACGGTTGAATCAACCGTATCCTGGGCGCGAGCGATCGAACGCAGGGATGGCCCGTCCATACTTATCTTCAGTCGCCAGAATCTGCCATTTCAGAAACGTGATTCCGCCACCATCAAATTGATCGACAAGGGCGGTTATATCCTGTCTGAAGCCGCGGACGGCAAGCCACGGGCAATTATTATCGCTACCGGTTCCGAAGTGGGATTGGCGATGATGGCACAAAAAGCACTGGCCGAAACGGGTGTCCACGTGCGCGTAGTCTCGATGCCATGCACCAATCTTTTTGATCGCCAGGATCCGTCCTACAAGGGCAGCGTATTGCCGAAGGGCGTGGGCCGCGTTGCGGTGGAGGCGGGCGTTACCGATTACTGGCGTAAATATGTCGGACTCGAAGGCGCGGTGGTTGGCATGGATACATTTGGCGAATCCGCTCCCGCGGGCGATCTGTTCAAGCACTTCGGTTTCACCGTCGAGAACGTGGTAAAAGCGGTGAACAGCGTTATTTAATTCTAATCAGTCGTGACGAACAATAAGGCGGAGACAGTTTCTTCGCCTGGCCCCTTTCTTTATCCAAGGAGTATATAAAACATGACAATCAAGGTTGGTATCAATGGATTTGGCCGTATTGGACGAATGGTATTTCGTGCGGCAGTGCAGAATTTTCCAGATATTGAAGTCGTCGCTATCAATGATCTGCTTGAGCCGGACTACCTGGCATATATGCTGCAGCATGATTCGGTGCATGGCCGCTTCAAGGGAGATGTTTCTGTCGACGGCGAAACACTGGTCGTCAATGGCAAAAGGATTCGCCTGACAGCCATCAAGGACCCTGCTGAACTGAGATGGAGCGAAGTCGGCGCCGAAGTGGTCATCGAGTCCACCGGCCTGTTTCTCACCGAGGAAACTTGCCAGAAACACATCGCTGCGGGTGCCAAGAAAGTTATCATGTCGGCCCCTTCCAAAGATGACACACCCATGTTTGTATATGGGGTGAACGATAATACATATGATGGCCAATCCATCATTTCCAATGCTTCATGTACCACGAACTGTCTTGCCCCTATCGCAAAAGTATTGAACGATACCTGGGGTATCAAGCGGGGTTTGATGACTACGGTACATGCCGCCACCGCCACTCAGAAGACTGTCGATGGTCCCTCCAACAAGGATTGGCGGGGCGGGCGCGGCATTCTGGAAAATATTATTCCGTCCTCCACTGGCGCCGCCAAAGCCGTCGGCAAGGTGATTCCCGAGCTGAACACGAAGCTCACCGGTATGGCTTTCCGCGTCCCGACCTCCGATGTTTCCGTGGTGGATCTCACCGTTGAACTGGAGGAAGAAGCAAGCTACGAAGAGATTTGTGAGGCCATGAAGAAAGCATCCGAGGGATCGATGAAAGGTGTGCTGGGCTATACGGATCAAAAGGTTGTTTCCACGGATTTTCGCGGCGAAAGCGCCACTTCGATCTTCGACGCGGAGGCGGGAATGGCTTTGGATGGCAATTTCATAAAGGTCGTTTCCTGGTACGACAACGAGTGGGGATACTCCAGCAAGATTCTGGAGATGGCTCGTGTCATTGCCGGCAAATAAATAGATAGTCGCGGCATCATGAAGAGCTCTGGATACAGTTCATTTTCAGGCTCTTCTTCCCGACCTCCCGCTCTGCCCTTCGATGCTCCATCGAAGGGATTTACATGAGCTCTCCCTCCACCGCACAAATTGGAGTTCCCAGTGTCTGTCATTAAAGTCACCGACCTTGATCTTAAAGGCAAGCGCGTATTCATCCGCGCTGACCTCAATGTCCCGGTAAAGGACGGCAAAGTTACATCGGATGCGCGAATAACCGCCTCGATGGCTACCATTAACTACTGCCTCGAGCAGGGCGCAAAAGTGATGGTGACATCCCATCTTGGCCGGCCGGAAGAAGGCGTCTGGTCCGGGGAGAATTCACTCAAGCCGGTCGCCGATAACATTGCTGCACGCCTGGACAAGCCCGTGCGTTTGATTCGAGATTGGGTGGATCAGAATTTTGAGATTGCCGAAGGCGAACTGGTCGTTCTGGAAAACTGCCGCATTAATAAAGGCGAAAAGAAAAATTCGGACGAAACCGCCCAAAAATATGCACGTCTATGCGACGTGTTTGTGATGGATGCTTTCGGCACAGCGCACCGCGCTCAAGCTTCGACTTATGGTATTGCCAAATATGCTCCAGTTGCATGTGCCGGTATTCTGCTGACCGAAGAACTGGACGCACTTGCCAAGGCGCTCCTGAGCCCGGCACGCCCTATGGTTGCGATCGTTGGCGGTTCGAAGGTCTCGACAAAACTTACTGTACTGGAATCCCTTTCGGAGAAGGTTGATCAAATGGTCGTTGGCGGCGGCATTGCCAATACTTTTCTGAAAGCCGCCGGGAAAAATATCGGTAAATCCCTGTGTGAAGATAACCTGGTTCCTACCGCCAGAATGCTGATGGATAAAATGGCAAAACGTCATGCTTCCATCCCCATTGCCGTGGATGTCGTGGTCGGAAAGAAATTCGACGCAGACGAGCCTGCGGTGGTGAAGGATGCGGATACAGTTGCTGACGACGAGATGATATTCGATATCGGTCCGAAGAGTGCCCAGGAATTGGCGGACATTATTATGGAAGCCGGCACTGTTGTATGGAACGGCCCAGTTGGTGTATTCGAATTCGACCAATTTGGCGCCGGTACCAGAACTATCGCTATGGCCATTGCGCATACGAAGGCCTTTACCCTGGCTGGCGGCGGCGATACCATCGCCGCTATCCAGAAGTACGATATCTATGACAAGGTTTCCTACATTTCCACCGCTGGCGGTGCTTTTCTGGAGTTTCTGGAAGGTAAAAAACTACCTGCCGTGGAAATACTTGAACAGCGAGCGCAATGATTTGTATGATTTGACGTACCACTACGCCTCGCCTATCTCAAAATGATTCGAAGAACAAAAATCGTAGCAACGCTGGGTCCGGCATCCAGAGACCCCAAGGTACTCGAGCGAATGATAAATGCCGGGGTGGATGTGGTGCGGATCAATTTTTCGCATGGCACAAGAGAGGAACATATAGAAAGCGCCGAATTGGCCCGCTCACTGGCACGTGCTGCGGGACATGCCGTTGGTGTTCTGGCGGACTTGCAGGGGCCGAAAATTCGTGTGGGTAGATTTGAAAAGGGCAATGTTCTGCTCAAAATCGGCGATAAATTCATACTTGATGCCGAATGTGAGCTGGGAAATCAGGAACGGGTGGGTCTGGATTACAAAGAACTGCCAAATGACGTGGAAACAGGCTCGACGCTTATCCTCGATGATGGCCGCATTGTGTTGGGTGTTACCGAGGTCAAGGGGAGCCGGGTGTACTGTGTGGTTGAACAGGGCGGAGTACTGTCCAATAACAAGGGTATCAACCGCAAGGGCGGCGGACTTAGCGCACCTGCCTTGACCGCGAAGGACGTGGAAGACATCAAGACCGCGGCAGCGCTTAAGGCGGACTACCTTGCCGTATCCTTCCCGCGCTCTGGTGATGATATGCGCTGGGCGCGAGACGTGATGCGGGATGCCGGCGGCAAAAGCCTGCTAATGGCAAAGATCGAGCGCTCTGAAGCGATTTTGGCATTGGATGATATTTTGGAAGCCTCCGATGCCATCATGGTTGCGCGGGGTGATCTTGCGGTAGAAGTGGGCGACGCAGTGGTGCCGGCTCTGCAGAAACGAATGATCCGCACGGCACGCGCCAACAACAAGCTCGTGGTGACCGCGACGCAGATGATGGAATCCATGATCAACAGTCCCATTCCAACCCGCGCGGAAGTGTCCGACGTCGCTAATGCGGTGCTGGATGGCACAGATGCGGTAATGCTCTCGGCGGAGTCCGCGGCGGGACAGTATCCCGTCGAATCGGTGGCAGCGATGGCTAGAGTCTGTCTCGAGGCAGAAAAAGAGTACCTGGTGAGCAGCGAACTCCGCCGCCTTCAGGGAGGCCTTCCGGAAACGATAGAGGAAGCGATTGCACGCGCGACCATGTTCACTGCGGGGGGGTTGAAAATTCGGGCCATCGCCGCGCTTACGCAGAGCGGTAGAACGGTATTGCTGATGTCGCGCAGAAGCTCCAACGTGCCTATCTTTGCGCTGAGCCCCCAAGAGGATACCCGTCGTAAAATGACGTTATTTCGTGGCGTTTATCCCGTTAAGTTCGGTGGCGGATCGAACGATCCCGAGATTATTCTGAATCATGCCGAAAACGAATTGCTCAAGCGCGGCGCCGTGCGCAACGGTGACCTGATTATCATGACTATCGGCGAGCCGGTAGGCAAAGCCGGTGGCACCAACACGATGAAGATCGTCAAGGTAGGAGAACACAAAAAGCATGAACGAAAGCCGGGATCCTGAGCGCCAGGCGGGCAGGATATTTTCTGCCTTTCATTGCTGACAGCTCATCATTACGACACACGATAAACTGATTTTAACTTGGAGGAGGCTCAAATGGCACTCGTATCACTGCGTCAACTTTTGGATCATGCAGCGGAAAATGGCTATGGGCTGCCCGCTTTCAACGTAAACAACCTGGAGCAGATTCAGGCCATCATGCAGGCAGCCGACGAATGCGACAGCCCGGTAATCATGCAGGGTTCCGCCGGCGCGCGCAAATATGCGGGCGAAGCTTTTTTACGCCACCTTATCGCGGCAGCGGTGGAAGCCTATCCGCATATTCCTATCGTCATGCATCAGGATCATGGTGCGTCCCCGGCGGTATGCATTAATGCGATCCGCAGCGGCTTTTCCAGTGTCATGATGGATGGCTCGCTGGAGGCAGACGCAAAGACCCCCTCGTCCTATGAATACAACGTAGCGGTCACGGCCAAGGTGGTGGAGATGGCGCACGCGGTTGGCGTTTCCGTCGAGGGAGAGCTGGGATGCCTGGGCTCACTTGAATCGGGTATGGGAGAAGCAGAAGACGGTCATGGAGCGGAGGGTAAGCTATCTCATGATCAATTGCTTACCGATCCGGAGCAGGCTGCTGACTTTGTCAAGCAAACAGGAGTGGATGCCCTGGCGATTGCCATCGGGACTTCCCACGGCGCGTATAAATTTACCCGCAAGCCCACTGGCGACATTCTCGCCATCGAGCGCGTCAAGGAAATCCACCAGCGCATTCCCAATACGCATCTTGTCATGCACGGCTCCAGCTCCGTACCTCAGGAATGGCTTGACATCATCCGCGAATACGGCGGAGAGATGAAGGAAACCTATGGGGTACCGGTAGAGGAGATTCAGGAGGGCATCAAGCATGGGGTGCGCAAGATAAATATCGATACCGATATTCGCCTCGCCATGACCGGCGCAATCCGCCGTCATCTTGCCAAGAACAAAAGCGAATTCGACCCGCGGAAATTTCTCAAGGATGCCACCGGCGCGGCGAAAGATATTTGCAAGGCGCGTTTTGAAGCATTTGGTTGTGCCGGTCAGGCAAGCAAGATAAAGCCCGTCATGCTGGATAATATGGCCAATAAATATGCTAAAGGTGAGTTGAAAGCTGTTATCAAGTAACGGGGCAATATATTATCGATCCAGAAACACGCCCTCTTCTTTTGGGCGTGAAAGATGGAACCGATGGATAACAAGGCTATCAAGGCGGTCAGTATTGACCGCCTTTTTTGTTTGTCAGAAATGCAGGACCGCAAATGGACGAGTTCGCCGTCCGTTTCTATTTCTATTCTTTCGATATGGCTCAGGCGCCACCTGGACCCTGAGAACTCTTACCAGAACGAGTTACTTTTATCGAAATCCACCCATGCATTTGTCAATTCCAGCTTTTTCGTCAATGCCTTGCTTGCGACCCAGCCCCGAATAATACCGACTGCTTCATACTCACCTCGTTCATCGCCGGTGCCAGGCACTTCGCTCAGCAGTTGCTCAATAATTGCCGTGTCGTTCATTACGCCCAGAATATCTTGAAGCTTCGCTAAGGACTTAATGTAAGCTTTCACTTTTTTCGGGGGATAGAACCCAGCGAAAAATTCCCCTGCGTACCGTTGCTTCTTGGCGAGGATACGCACCTCATGCAATTCCGCCGGACTCAGTTTCGCCAGTTTTCTATTGTACTTCTTCAGTTGCCGGTGCCGATGCGCCAGCAATGTTCCGGCGAATTCTTTCACCGACCCGCCGAGTCCGCCAGAGCCACCAGGCCCATCAACCCCCGCCCGATTATCCAAACCCATCAGATCGGACGGAGCAACCCAGGAGTCCGCACTCAGCCATGCGCCCAGCTTCAGCATCAGCTCCGTATAATGCGCCGATTCTACCGCGTTGCGCGCCTCATCGTTGTGACGGCGGCGTATCTGCTCACATTTTTTCTGTAGCGGCAGGATGCCGGGGTGGTCGGAAAAATGCGGAAGAATATCGGCTAATGTCTCCGTCACGAATACATCCCAATCACGGGCTGGTCCAAATTGCCCGGCAAGCCACCTTAACTCTTGTGCCATCGGCGCAAACGCGGCCCTGGAAAACGCTTTGGAAAAAACGTTCAACGCCGAACGCAGTCTACGCAAAGCAACACGCATCTGGTGCAGAAATTCGATATCGCCAACGTGCAACATGCCGGCTTCGTTGCTGTGCAAATGCCCAAGGCAGTTCCAAGCGATTGCCTTGAACGCTTCATTTACACTCATTTCGGCAACGAGCTGAACTGATGTCGCCTTAAGCGGTAGAGGCTTGATGCCGGCAAGCGCATAGCCACGCTCCGCCTTGCTCACATTTTCCAGTCTGAGGGGAGTGGTATGCAGCAGATCCAGCGCAAGCTGAAACAACGGTAATGGACTGCCTGATTTCAATTCCAGTTCGATTTCGCAAAAAGGCATACTGGCGTCGCCGACGACGATCCTGCCCTGATCGAGGCAAAGCTCTGCTTCACCGCCACCGGATAAGCGCAATGTACGGAGCCTACGTTTACACTCGGTGATAAACAACGGACGCATTTGCTCGCGCAGGTCGGCGTTATCGAATAACCTGATAAGAGAGGGATCAGAGATTTTGGTGAAATCAGGTTGTGGCTTCGGCACTGGAGTTTCCCACTCATATCGCTGATGCAATCCCGCTGCCACACTGCCTCCGCCCTTGATGCTCTGTACCCAGCGTCTACCGGAACGACGCAATCGGAATGCCACGTCATTACCTCTAAGATCGAAGTTAGAAGTATCGTAATAAACGGTGTAAAGATTTTGCGTAACGGAAGGCGAAATACTCAGAGATTTCAATAACGGACTCCGCTGCACTCGGGCAACGCAGTTTGAGGGCAGGCGTAATTTCAGCTCGATTTCGTTAGTCATACTGTGGTTTTGCAGGTTTGCTCCATGGCGGATCTCAACCTGGCTTCGATGCCGCCAACTCCGCAAGCAGCATCTCTTGAGCACAAAGCCGCTTGCCTCTGCGGGTCATCTTGAGACGATAATTACCATCACCGTCCATGTCCCATGCCTGCCTGTTGTCCTTGAGATATATATTAAGGCCTTCGGCAAGCACCCGCTTTTTCAGTTTCGCGTCCAGAACCGGAAAGCATATCTCGATACGGCGAAAAAAATTCCGATCCATCCAGTCGCCGCTTGAAAGATAAATGGTCTGGGCGCCGCCGCTACGAAAATAGAAAATCCGGGTATGCTCGAGGAACCGTCCGATGACCGAGCGCACCCGGATGTTATCCGATAACCCCTTAATTCCGGGTCGTAGAGCGCAGACGCCACGCACGATAAGATCGATTTTCACCCCGGCACCGGAAGCGGCATATAGCGCCTTGATGATTTCCGGCTCGAGCAAGGCATTCATTTTGGCGATGATACGTGCAGGCTTCCCCGCTTTCGCATTCTGAATCTCGCTATCGACGGCCGCCAGCATCTGGCTGTGGAAGCTAAACGGAGATTGCCACAGATGCCTTAATTTCCCTGCCTTGCCGAGGCCGGTCAACTGCGTGAATACTTCATTCACGTCCGCGCAGACATCCTCATTGGAAGTAAATAATCCGAAATCGGTATAGAGCCGGGCAGTGCCGGCGTGGTAATTACCCGTACCCAAGTGTACGTAACGCCGCAGCTTGCCCTCCTCACGCCGAACAACCATTGCCATCTTGGCATGAGTTTTGTAGCCGACCACCCCATACACGACATGCGCGCCGACTTCCTCCAGCCGGCTGGCCCAGTTAATGTTGGCTTCCTCATCGAAACGCGCCAGCAACTCCACGGCTACCGTTACTTCCTTGCCGCTGCTGGCGGCAGCGATAAGCGCTGTCATGACTAACGAATCCGTTCCTGTACGGTATACGGTCTGTTTTATGGCCACAACGTCAGGATCAGCCGCAGCCTGCTGAATGAAATGAATTACCGGCTGAAATGATTGATACGGATGATGCAGAAGAATATCGTTCTTCCGGATCATCTGAAAAATATCCACGGCTTTTTTCTTTTGCAACGTTAGCGGCAGACCGGGAATGAACGGCGAGTATTTCAGGCCGGGACGCTCGATCTGATCGGGAACCAGCATCAACCGTACCAGATTCACTGGCCCTTCCACCTGATAAAAATCGTCTTGAGAAAGGCCAAGCTGGTCCAGCAAAAAATCCGACATGTGTTTTGGGCAATTGTCCGCCACTTCGAGCCGTACCGCGTTGCCGAAATGTCGCTGGGGCAACTCGCCCTGCAACGCGATGCGGAGGTTCTTGACTTCTTCCTCGTCCACAAACAGGTTACTATTGCGAGTCGCGCGGAATTGATAGCAGCCGAGGACGCTCATACCGGAGAATAATTCCCCAACATGCGCATGCAAAATAGAGGACAGAAACACGAAGTTATACTCGCAGTTACTGAGCTCGGGCGGCAGCGGAATCACACGCGGCAGTACACGCGGCGCTTGCACGATAGCCGTTCCAGAGCCGCGCCCAAAGGCGTCTTTGCCTTCCAGTTCAACTGCGAAATTCAAGCTCTTGTTGAGCACGCGTGGAAACGGATGCGAGATATCAAGACCTATAGGGGTCAGAACCGGCATCATCTCACGAAAGAAATAAGCCTTGATCCAGTCGCGTTGAGCATCGTTCCACGTGGCGCGGCGCAGAAACCGGATGCCTTCGCTTGCAAGGCCCGGCAGAACATCCTGGTTCAATAACTGGTACTGTCGCGCCACGAGCGCATGTGCCTGCTCGCAAACGCGCTTGAATACCTGATGCGGTAACATCCCGTCCGGCCCGAAGCCGGGCGTGTCCAGCTTGATCTGCTCCTTTAGCCCGGCAATGCGCACCTCAAAAAATTCGTCCAAATTACTGCTGACTATGCACAGAAATTTCAAGCGTTCCAGAAGCGGCGTGTCCTTGTTTCCAGCCTGAGCAAGAACTCGCCGGTTAAACTCTATCAGGCCCAGTTCGCGGTTGAGAAATGGACTAACAGTTTGTGGATTTGTCATGAAAAAGCAGCTTCAGCCTGCGCAGGTTTGGCAGTAGTGGATAAATCGAATCTTTCACGCAAGACGTACTCCCGAATTTATTATTTCGTCGGCGGCACATAGCCCACAGGATGCTCGGCCCCTGCCCCAAAGAAATACGCCTCAAGTTGCTCAGCCAGATACTTGCGTGCCTTGATATCTGATAGATTCAAGCGATACTCATTGACCAGCATGGTTTGATGCCTGATCCATCCGGCCCAGGCCTCTTTCGATACGTTATCGAATATACGCTTCCCTAACTCCCCCGGATACGGTTGAAAATCCAATCCTTCCATTTCACGCCCAAGTTTGATGCATTTAACGAATTTTGCCATTTGAGCTCTTCTCCAGGTATGACAGCAGATAAATTTGTAAGCCGTTACATCAACCTTAACCGTACTTGCCCGTTAATCAAAGACAAGGTTCCGTGACAGTGAATTGACATAGCAGTCGATAAACTACCACTTATATATTTTTTACGAATACCTTGGAGCGGCGACGGTAGTTGTATAGACCCTGTTTTGCTTTGGGTAATTCATGGACATCAGTCTCTACGAAACCTCGCTCGACAAACCAGTGGGCAGTTCGGGTGGTGAGAACAAACAATTTTTTACTTCCCTGAGACCTCGCCTTGGCTTCAATACGCTTGAGCAACGCATCGCCACACCCCGCGCTACGATAATCCGGATGCACCGTGAGACAGGCAAGCTCGCCCGCCTTATCGTCGGGAAAAGGATAGAGCGCGGCGCAGCCGGCTATCATTCGATCGTGTTCGACCACTACGAAGCGGCCGATTTCCATCTCCAGCAATTCGCGGTTCCGTCGTACCAGTGTCCCATCAGCTTCCAGAGGCCCGATCAATTGAAGGATAGCGCCGACATCCTCTATCCTCGCATCCCGTAAATTTTGCAATGGGCCATCAGATATCATGCTTCCTATCCCGCCGTGCGTAAATAGCTCCTGTAATATTGCACCATCCACATGCCGACTGATGAGGTGAACGCGGGATACACCCCCTTCACAAGCCCGTACCGCAAACGGCAGATACAACCGGACATCGTCCGATAGCCTGGGAGGCCCGTCGGCAGCACGCGCCAGGAGCGCCTTGCACTCGGCCACAGTCAGTTCACGCGGCAGCAACGCCTCTGACGTATCAGGAGATTCTTTTTCTATGCTTTCGGCATCCATCAGAAAAATCAGTTTTTCTGCTTTGAGCGCAATCGCTGCTTCTGCCGCAACATTTTCCAGCGTTAGGTTAAAAATCTCGCCCGTAGGTGAATACCCCAATGGTGAAAGCAGCGTCAACTCCCCTTGTTCCAACCGCGAACGGATAGCCGCGGTATCCACCCTCCGCACCTCGCCGGTATGCATCAGATCAATACCTTCTATTACGCCGATAGGACGTGCGGTGACGAAATTTCCGCTGGCGACACGAATAGCGGCATTGGCCATAGGCGAATTGGGCAAGCCCATTGACAACAGCGCCTCAATTTCAACCCGGACCCGTCCTATTGATTCCTTTACGCACTGCAGCGCCGCGCCGTCGGTAACGCGCATCCCCCTGACATAGATCGTCTGCAGGTTATTTTCATTCAGCCGCGATTCGATCTGGGGGCGCGCACCATGGACCAGTACCAGGCGTACGCCCAAGCTTGCCAGCAAATTTAGGTCATGAACAAGTTCGACAAACTTGCCGTCAGCCACGACCTCGCCACCAAAGGCAACAACAAAGATTTTATGGCGGAAAGCATTAACGTAGGGCGCTACCGATCGGAACCAGCTTACAAAATCCGTGTCTAGCCTCATGTTGGAGATGCGCTGTTCATACTATGTAATAGAAAGAGGAAGCCAGCATTGCACTAACCTTACGGTTCAATGCTCGAACAAAGCCTCAAAACCGAATGTGCATGTTGATGCGGATGCTACCATTGAATCCCGGAAATCAATAATCACCCCACAGTGCCTGTATTGCTGCAACTGCCGCTAATGCAGCGGTTTCGGTACGAAGTATGCGCGCGCCTAGCCGTAACGGAACAAATCCAGCCACCAGGGCCGCAGCCTCTTCCTCCGCGGCAAACCCCCCTTCGGGCCCGACCAGTAGCGTTAGAGGAGCGGCCACGGGAAATGCGGGAAGATCGCGCAAACCTTTTTTTGCCGCGGGCGAGAGAATAAAACATGAGCCAGGAGGATTATCGTCGCTTAAATTCTTGCGCTCACTAACTTGATTGTCCAGCCATTTGGATATCGATATCAACGGCATCATTGGCGGAACGCGGTTTCTACCGCACTGCTCACAAGCGGCAATAATAACTTGTTGCCAGTGCTTCATGCGTTTTTCCGCGCGCTCGTCTGATAGTTTCACCAGTCCCCGTTTTGCAGCCAGAGGCTGAATGCGTCTTACTCCCAACTCCACCCCCTTCTGGACAATCCAGTCCATTTTCTCGCTGGCGCACACTGTTTGCGCTAGCGTGATGTCGAGTCGCGACTCGCGCTCGATATCAAGGTACTTTTCGACCACAACCGCAACGCCGCTTTTATTGATAAGCTCAATAGTCGCCCAATATTCGCCGCCGTTGCCGTTGAATAAAATCAATTCATCCCCTTGCTGGAGCCTTAACACGCGGGAGGCATGATGCGCCGCAACCACCGACAGTTCGATGACCTGGCCTATGCTGATTCTTTCTGGTGAAAAAAAACGGGGGAATGTCATCGCTTAGCAGGAGTGAGCAGGAAGAAACCAATGATCAGGCCATGATAATATAATGGCGCATCAATAAACTTGTATTTCGCAGGAGGATATTGTTCGAAGATTTACCTTTTATATAAAACACGTTCGGCAGGCTAAATTACATTCAGTGCTGGTACCGTTGCTTTTGGACGTGCAGCGAGATCAAATTCATTTTGTTATTAATTCCGGAGAGAAAACATGGCGAGCCTGGAAACACCTGTTTGCGATTTCGGCTGGAAGGCCGCGGATTTCGACTTGCAGGGGGTGGACGGAAAACGGTACAACCTCGCATCCGTAAAAGGTGAAAGAGGATTGGTTGTGATGTTCATCTGCAACCATTGTCCTTATGTAAAAGCGATTCGAGATCGCCTTGTCCGGGATGCGGCGGAACTACGCCCACACGGTATAGGCGCTATTGCCATCATGTCGAACGATCCGGCCGACTACCCGGAGGACTCATTCGACAATATGGCACGGATAGCAAGGGAATGCGATTTTTCTTTTCCCTATGTTTGGGACGAAACCCAGGAAGTGGCAAAAGCGTACGGAGCGGTCTGCACACCCGACTTCTTCGGCTTGAATGACCGGCTCGAATTGCAGTACCGCGGCCGATTGGACGCATCCCGCAAGGAAGCCGCTCCTCTCGGTGTGCGACGCGAGCTCTTCGAAGGAATGCTCGAGGTTGCCCGAACCGGCAAGGGGCCACGCGAGCAGATCCCCAGCATCGGGTGTTCAATCAAGTGGCGGACGGAATAACCGGTGCTCAGCGCGGTCATTGCTGCGATTAAAGCGGTCGCTCAGCAGGAAATACTGCCGCGCTATTTGAAGGTGGCACGGCAGCGCAAAGCGGATGGCAGCCTGTTTACCGAAGCAGATCTCGTCACGCAGGAAACATTGTCGAAGGAATTACGAAAGATTTATCCGGGCCCCGTGGTTGGGGAAGAAATGGCGGAACGCGAACAGATTGATCGCTGGCAGGCGGGGGATGCCGGACTATGGTGCATGGATCCGATAGACGGCACTTCGAATTTTGTCAACGGACTGCCCTATTTCGCGGTTTCCGTGGCCCTGATGCGCCATGGCAGGAGCGTGCTCGGCGCGGTTTATAATCCTGTTTCAGACGAAATGTTCTATGCCGAACAAGGCAAAGGAGCCTACCTGAACGGTGAAAAACTGCCGATCAAGGAGCATGTCCCATCTTTGCGCGGAGCGATGGCGAACGTTGATTTGAAGCGGCTTACACCCAAGCTCGCGGAAAGCGTCTGCTCCTTACGCCCTTTTTCTTCCTATCGGAATTACGGCGCCTGCTCGCTGGAATGGTGTTACACGGCTGCCGGCCGGTTCGACCTGTACCTGCATGGCGGCCAAAAACTGTGGGACTACGCAGCAGGCAGTCTTATTCTGCAAGAGGCAGGGGGACATATGTGCGGTCTTGATAAGGATGATTTCTGGGCTGAACCACTCTGGCAGCGCTCGGCCGTCGCTGCGCTTGACCCGGGCCTGTTCATCCAGTGGCGGGACTGGGTACGGGCGCATCGGTAGGTTGATCACAATATCTCAGTCTTTGGTTCGGTCGGTTGGGGCCGCCGGACTTTCGTTGAATTTGAGGCTACGAGATCTGCATCCCTTACCCAGTGGATTCAGCTCGAGTTTTCTGGGGGAAGTTAGCCTGCCCGTTCGGCGGTCAGCCACGCTTGACGGTATCGGCGGAGCAAATACAAAGAAGGCAGTTAGATATATTGATACGTTCTTCCTCAACACATGTCACAACATGTTGTAGCCGTAGCAAATCATGGATATAGTGGCACAACTCGATCTCTGCCACCTGCGTTCTGTGCTCCTGTAATCATTCGGGTGATCCGAGTATGGAGACGCCTTTATTTCAAGGGCTAATCTTTCTCGCACACCAGCCGTAATTGATTGAAATGAGGTAATTCATGCTGGCTCCCAACTCTGTTGGCTCGACGCCACTCTCAGAAACATTCATAGAAACATTCGTTGGATTCTTGATCTATTTATTGAAGACTTGTAGCGATCAGCTGCAGCAAGATCCGCGCCCAAGAGAAATGCTAATGCAGAGAAAGGAAATTTTATATGCGTGATGTAAGCAAAGTTACGGCAACGAAAAATCTATTGGCCCTCATGATCTCTTCGGCACTCATTGGCACCGGTGCAGCAGGCTGCGATAAATCGGAGAATGTCCAAACCCTGATTTCCGACGCCAGACAGTACCAGGAACAAGGAGACAACAAGGCTGCCATTATCCAGCTTAAGAACGCGTTGCAGAAAAATCCGGATGATCCGGAAGCGCGGTACCTACTGGGTACGGCCTACAACAAGACCGGGGACTTGCGATCGGCCGAGAAAGAGCTGCAAAAGGCTTTAAACCTGGGAATGAGCCCTGCAACGGTAATGCCCGAGTTGGGACAAACTTTGTTTAACCTGGGTGAATTCCAGCAGGTGTTAGACAAGACGAAACAGCTTTCAGAAGACAAGCCTTCACCCGAAATTTTAGCATTGCGGGGAAACGCATCACTTGCGCTCGGTAAGGTTAACGATGCCAAGGAGTCGTTCGAAGGCGCGCTCAAGGGCAAACCTGATTTTTCCGATGCGCTGATCGGCTTATCAAAATGCGCATTGGCGAATCAGGATCTCGAAGCAACAAATCAATTCGCGGAGCAAGCCGTAGCCAAAAACCCGGGCAACCCCGATGCTTGGCTTTATAAAGGTAACCTGCTGCGCGTACAGGGGAAAGTTGATTTAGCGCTAGCCGCCTATGATCAGGTTACCAAGCTAAAACCAGACAGCCCCACCGCCTACCTTGATAAAGCACTTTTGGAAATTGGCACAAGGAAATTCGACGTTGCGAAATCGAATATCGACGCAGCTCGCGCGGTGGCGCCCGGCAGCCTTATGGTTTTCTATACCCAGGCGCTCCTGGATTTCAACGAGGGTAAATACGGCGCCGCCTTGGACTCTCTGCAGCAAATATTAAGTAAAGCACCGGACCACATGCCCAGCCTATTGCTTGCTGGGGCAGTCCAAATCGCTTTGGGGTCTGCGCCACAAGCCGAGCAACATCTGAAACAATATCTGGGGAAGGACCCGCAAAACCTTTACGCACGCAAGTTGTTGGCTTCCAGTCTCTTGAAAAGCCACCAGCCTCAGCGGGTAATCGACGTATTGACACCGGCCCTAAAAAGCGGGCAACAGGATCCCCAATTGTTTGCTCTGGCAGGCGAAGCCTATATGCAATCCAAAGATTTCGTTAAAGCCACGGAAAATTTTGAAAAAGCCAGTCAGCTCGCCCCAAAAAATGCGCTACTCCACACCGCGCTCAGCATGAGCAAACTGGGTCAGGGTGAGAACGGTCGCGCAGTGGCCGAGTTGGAAACAGCGGCGAAACTCGACCCTAATTCGTCGCAGACAGGCATCCTGCTGGTCATGACCCACCTTCGTCTCAGGGAATTCGACAAGGCGCTCGTCGCCGCGAAAACCGTTGAAAAAGAAAATCCAGACAATCCGCTTGTTCAAAATTTGAAAGGTGGCATCTACATGGGCAAAAACGATGTCGCAAACGCACGCGCCAGCTTTGAGAGGGCGCTTTCTCTCCAGCCAGCGTACTTTCCCGCTGTGGCTAATCTGGCTCAACTTGATTTGCTGGAAAAAAAACCGGATGCCGCCAAAAAGCGCTTTGAAGCGATTTTGGAAAAAGACAAGAAGAACATTCAGGTCATGACCGCGCTGGCGCGCCTCGCTCTCAGCCAACAACAGAACAAGGAGGCCACCGCATGGCTGGAACGGGCCAGTCAGGAGAATCCGGAATCACAGCAGGCAGCCATGCTTCTGGCGGAGCATTATCTTCGTTCGGGGGAAAAACAGAAGTCTCTGACTCTTGCGCAAAAGCTGCAAAGCAGCAACCCCACCGATCCAGGGGTTCTGGAACTTCTGGCGCAAGCCCAGCTCGCCGGTGAGAACAAAGCGGCTGCGCTGGAAAGCTACAAGAAACTTGCCGCCATGCGACCTGAATATGCGCGCGCTCAATTGCGTATTGCCTCGATTTATGCGGCGATGGAGAACCCGTCGGCGGCATCAGAAGCCTTGAAAAAAGCGCTGGCGATCAAGCCGGATTATGTGGATGCTCAATTGGCGCAAACTGCGTTAGAAGTACGCAAAGGAAATCATGAGCAAGCTCTCGCTATCGCCAGGCAGATCCAGAAACAGCAGGGAAAATTGCCTGTGGGTTATATTCTGGAAGGCGATCTGCTGATGACGCAAAAAGAGCCCGCCGCTGCTGCGAGGGCGTATGAGCAGGCGTTTGCTCTCAGTAAAAGTGGATCGTTGTTGACGAAGTTGCATGCATCGCTGCGCGAGGCCGGAAAAGGGAAAGAGGCAACTTCCAGGCTGACCGAATGGCTAAAGCAACACCCTGCCGACGCAGCTACCCGCATGTATCTTGCCGAAATCTATATGGCGGAGCGGCAGAATACAGCCGCCATCGAGCAGTTTCAAGTCATTCTGAAGCAAGCCCCTGATTTTATGCCCGCACTAAATAATCTGGCCTGGCTCTACCAGCAGGAAAAAGATCCGCGCGCCCTGGAATACGCGGAGAAGGCCTATCGGGTGACCGCCAGCGATCCGACTGTACTGGATACGCTGGGATGGGTGCTGGTGGAGCAAGGCAATATTGCACGAGGCCTGCCATTTCTGGAGAAAGCGACATCCCTCGTGCCCGAGTCGACGGAATTTCGTTACCATCTTGCGGTCGGGCTTGGCAAATCGGGCAACAAGGCAGGTGCCCGCAAGGAACTCGAACAACTGCTAGGCACGGGAAAGAATTTCGCTGGTATCGATGAGGCCAGAAGCTTGCTGAAGCAGATGCAGTAGGCTGTTTCCAAGTATTAGCAAACTCGCCGTAACTCAATGCAGGTTTATAAAATTTAAGCGCTTTACTCTTGGCAACAAGATCCGCATGTTCGCTTGAACGATACGCAAGACATTTAAACATTGCAAGTCGGCAAATATAATGAAGCTAAAGGCTCAATGATGAAGAAAAGGATAATGCATTCATATTTGATTGGAAAGCTGCGCCAAGCCGTGTTGTTGGTGGCGATGATCGTGTTACCTGTTGTCTCTGGGTGCGATTCGAGAAGTTCAACTTCCGACCAGTATATCCAAAAGGCGAAGGACTTCCGGGACGAAGGTCAGTTACGCGCAAGTATCATCGAACTTAAGAACGCATTGCAGCAAAGTGATAGTGGTGAGGCACGGCTGCTTCTAGGTGAGATATATATCAAGGTGCGTGAGGGGGCGAACGCTGAAAAAGAACTGCTGCGAGCACATAAACTCGGAATCGACGAGGACCTAATTAAGATAATGCTGGGGCAGGCGCTACTTTTGCAAGAAAGCTACGCACGTGTCCTTAATGAAGTCAATCCCGGATCAAAAACATCTCTCAAGGACATCGCAAAAATACAGCAACTTCACGCCGAGGCCCAGTTTGGCTTGGGCCATCCGAATGAGGGGTGCGATCTGTTCAAGCAGTCCGCACAGACCGATTCAACATATATCCCTACCTATTGGGGACTTGCCAGATGCGCCGCCATCACGAAGGATTTTGAACACGCCAAGGTGTTACTTGAGCAGGCGCTTAAACTTGATGCCCGGAACACCAGCACTTGGATGTGGCTTGCTAAAGTGGCGCAAGCGGAAAATGATCCAAAAACGGCAGAAGAGGCGTACTCCACCGTACTCGGGATCTCCCCGGATCACATCGAAGCTCACCAGAACTTGGTTTTTCTACACCTGTCAACGGGCAGATACGATACCGCGCAGGCGGAGATTAGCGTAGCGCGCAAGGTGGCGCCAAATAACCTCAGAATCATATACCTGCAAGCTCTACTGGATTTTCGGAAGGCCAGTTATGTTGCAGCAAGAGATAACCTACTGATAGTATTGAAGGATGCACCCGATGATATGCCGAGCCTCCTGCTTTCTGGCTTGGTATTCCATGAGCTCGGCAGTTTTCAGCAAGCCATTCAGAACCTTACAAAGGTCTTGGACCGGCTTCCCGATAACGTGTATGCACGCAAAGGCCTCGCCACCACGTTGATGAAAACAGGACAACCCGATCGCGCATTGGTCATCTTAAAACCCCTGCTCATAGCGGAAGACCAAGATCTGAGCGTCTGGGTGATGGCAAGCCAAGCGTCACTTCAGGCGGGCGAACCCGCGAAAGCGCGTGATTATCTTCAAAGAGCCACTGCATTCGATCCAAAAAATACCCAACTGCGCACCGCGCTGGGCATGAGTCTTATGGCCGCCGGCGACTCGGACCGCGCTATGGCGGAATTGGAGTCCGCAGCCACAGACAATGCGGGTCAAAGCGCTGCGGATACGCTGTTGATCTTAAGCCATCTAGACAAGCGGGAATATGATAAGGCGCTTGCAGCTATCACGAAACTGGAAAAAAAACTGCCGAATGATCCCATTATCTACAATTTCCGTGGGGCGGTCTATGCAGGTAAGAAAGATGTGGTCAATGCCCGCAGGAGTTTTGAGCAGGCGCTGGCAATACTCCCTAACTATAAGGCCGCATTGATTAACCTAGCGCAATTGGATCTGCAGGACAAGAATCTACCTGCTGCCCGCAAGCGCTTCGAAGCCATCCTTGCAACAGATAAGAAGCATGTTGAGTCAATGCTGGCTCTGGCGAAACTGGCGGTCAATGAAAAAGAGAGGGGTTCCTGGCTCGAGCAGGCGGTCAAGGCTGATTCATCGGCCCTCCAACCCAGCGTACTTTTGGCTCAATACTACATGGAACAAAAGCAGCCGGGCAGAGCTTTAGCACTTGCGCAGGAAGCGGTACGCGCAAACCCCAATAACCCTCACGCTCTTGACCTGTTGGGTACGGCTCAGTGGGCCAATGGTGAAAAGGATAAGGCGCTGGCCACCTATACCCAACTAACTGTCATGGCACCAAAGTCTCCGCTTGCGTATTACAAGCTCGCCTCGGTTCAGGGTGCTCTGGAGGACGCTGACGCCGTCAGATCCTCGCTTAACAAAGCGCTGACTCTCAAGCCCGACTATTTACCAGCGCAAACAGCGCTAATCTGGCTGGAATTTAACGCCGGCGAGCACGCAGAAGCACTAAAAATCGCTCAGGGAATCCAGAAGCAATCTCCTAAATCTCCGATGGGACTCGTGCTTGAAGGCAGGATTCTATTGGCACAAAATAAATATGCGGAGGCGGCAAGGGTTTATGAGAAAGCATTTGCGATTGAAAGCAGCGGCTCACTTGCGATTGAGGCACACAAGGCGTGGACTCTTGCTGGCGATGAAAAAAAAGCTGATGCGGGGTTACTACGGTGGCTGAAAGGGCAGCAGGACGACCTCGGCGCACGGGATTATCTGGCGCAAACCTACCTGAAAGCGGGCCGCAACAAGCAAGCGATTGAGCAGTATCAACTTATTTTACAGAAATCCCCAGATAATGTTCTTGTGTTAAATAATCTTGCCGGACTATACCAGCAGGAAAAAAACCCGCGAGCACGGGCTGCTGCTGAGAAAGCCTATAAGCTCAATCCCGACTCACCTACCGTCGTAGATACCTTGGGATGGATCCTTCTGGAACAGGGAGAAACTGCCGATGGTGTTGAGTTGTTGCAAAGAGCCGCAGCCGCAGCGCCGAACAACTTGGAGATCGGCTATCATTACGCAGTGGCGTTAGCCAAGATGGGGGAGAAGACCAAGGCACGTACACAACTAGAGAAATTGCTTACTACCGGCCAAGAATTCACACAACGGGAGCAAGCTCACACGTTATTGAATCAATTGTGACAACTGTGCATGGACTGATGATTTGGTAATCGCAATGTGGGGCGCGGTAGCGAGATTAGCGAAAGCCCCACCTGCTTCCTACTTCTATCAACGAAAAGAGCTGCTGTCTATAACCAAAACCGACTCAATTCGTTTGGTATAAGACCGCCTATTGTAGTGGTCAAGTAATTTCAGACACCGAGATAGGTGGTATTGCTGCCATTTTTCGTTCATAGGCGGTGGGGTTGCAGATAGCCCAGTTTGAGTGCAGTCGAACGTTGTTATAGAAGCCAACGATGTATTCGGTAATATCGCGTTGACCTTCGCCGTGATTGGCATAGTCACGTTGCCATCCTCGCTCCATCTTCAAATTCAGAAAGAAGCGTTCCATCACGGCATTGTCCCAGCAATTCCCCTTTCCGGCTCATGCTGCAGCGAATTCCATGTTGATCCAGTAATGCCTGGTACTCAAGCCAGCATATTGACTGCCGCGATCCATATGCAGCAGCAATCCCGGCGCGGGCTCGCGCTGTTGCACTGCCATGCCTAGCGCAGCGGCTACCAGTTCGATTGGCATCGTTGGTGTTATTGCCTAGCTGACGATCTTGCGCGAGAACAGGTCTATGACTGCGGCAAGGTAGAGCCAGCCTTGGCGCGTTCAAACATAGGTAATATTCTATACCCAGGCCTGATTCGGTGCGTCTGTCTCGAACTGTCGATTCAACAGGTTCTCAGCTACCGGCAAGTCATCACGGCTATCCGTGGTGTGAATAAACTTGCGTTTCCATACCGGACGCAAGGCGGCTTTCCACATCAAAATGAACCCGGTAACGGCCATAGCCAGACCGTAAGCTCCTGCTCGACCGTGAGCGGCTTGCCAATGCCCCCTGCCCATTCAGTTCAGCCTCGAATTGCTTTACCGAGCGCCTAACGTCTCTCCCAGATTCATGCTGCCGCAAACATCACTCAGGGCAATCCCTGGTCCTTTATCATGCGCACAATTTCCAATTTGAAGTTGCTGTCAAATTGCCTGCGGACTCTGCGTTTGGTTATCATAAACTCCTCCATAAGTGAATAATCCACTTATCAAGGTGTCTGTGCAAATTAAACCATTACAGATCAAACCATCGAATCAGTCGGTAGATTCTGTACATGAATTAATGTTCAGAGGACAATAGGATGCGGTCAGCAACCCTAAGCGCATTTGCTGCGAGGGTCAGTGATGGGTTGATACCAGTACTCGTCGGAAAAAAAGAGGCATCCACAACATAAAGATTTTCGAGACCGTGAGCACGGTTATCAGCGCTCAAAACACTTGTCGCAGGATCATTACCAAATCGACAGGTTCCGCACGCATGTGCCAGCCTTTCATTATTTTCGGCGTTCTTAACAAAAGTAAATGTATACGGATGGAGTAATTCTTTTACTTTTTTTCGAAATAGTGAAATTCTCTTTTTGTCGTACTCACTGATTTTATAATGGATTTTTATGTCATTCCCAGAACCAGTAACGTCGACGAAGTTATGCTCGTAGGGTATATCTTCCATAATTCCCGTTAGAATGAGTCGTTGCGAGATATTTCTATTGACAATGTAAGTTATGAGCGGCGTCACCGATCTGATTAACCTGGCGATAATAGGGTAGCCCTTCCGGTCAAATTCCTGCCATAGCTCTTTAACGAGCACATCGGGTGACTGAAGCCTACCTACAGCCTGTAGCGTTCCCAGTTTGTGTCCATCATCAAAATAAGCATCGTTTAGCGCTATCTGTTTTGTCAGCGTCGCAGCCGAAACTTTAGCCTTGGTGTCAACACAATAAAGGTCGAAATAATGGCGCATTAAGTTCTTGCCGACCATCCCAGATTGATTTGCAAGCCCGTTGGGCCAAGTTGGAGATTTCGATTTCAGCAGGATCGCTGGCGTATGCAATGCACCAGCGGCGAGTATAATCAAATCGGCGCTGAGGCTGAGCGTCTCCTGACCATATTTGCACCATACCCTGGTGACGCGATCGGTCGTTGCTTCCAAATGAGTGACTTCGCATTGCTCTAATAGCTCGGCGGAGTATTCCTCTAGCGCGGGTTTTATGCAGATGCGACTACTGTCGTTCTTGCAGTTTTTTGGACAAATGTACCCAATGCACTCCTGACAGCCCGGAACATATTCGCAAGCCATAGGCATCACGTACGGATGTAGCCCTTTCGCTACAAGAAAATCATACAACTCTCCACTCGGCTTACTTAAGGCAGGAGGATTTATCAGCGGATCCAGCAAGGGCTTTCGCAAGGGATCCAAGCCACCTCTGACCCGATAGAGCCGTTCAGCCAAGACGTAGTACGGCCGGATATCCTCGTAACTGATCGGCCAGGCCTCAGGCAAATTGGCACCCTTCACATCATTGAAGTAAGAATTGACGTTAAAATCTTCCGAGAAGAATCTCTCCATCACCATGCCATACAGTGCGCTTGATCCGCCGCCACCCTCGCCGATAAACGGAGAAAAAGCATAAGGACGGTCTGAAGTAACTTCTAGAATCTTTTCCCAATAACGACCAGCTCTTCGAAGTATGTCGCGATGACTGTTCTCCGGTTGCGATGCCTCCGTGTCAAAAAAATCCTCTGCATATCTCCCCGATATCGAATCGCAGTTCCCTTTAAGTTGAACTCGCCCTTTTTCTAAAAATAGAACGCTTTTCCCCGCTTTAGCTAGTGCATGGCCAAGTGTTGCACCTCCAACACCTGTCCCGATGACAATGACATCCCAATTGGTACTCTTGATACTATTTAATTTATTCACCGAAACACCTTTAATAATTTTGAGATAGGTTGTAAATGATGAGCGCCGATGGACTCATGCCACAACCTTTTTTCACGTAGAACTGGCGTTTAAATGCAGCGGGAAACAAATAACCCGATCACGCCTGCTTACGCTGCCGTTTCTAGAGCTCGATATATTCGGCAATAGATTGGATGGCCTCGATGCCGTTTGAAATCCCGTGATGCGCCAGTTCGTTTTTGAGTACTCCCCAGAAGCTTTCGATGGGCGCCTTGTCATAGCAATTCCCACAACGTGAAATTTTGCTGAAAAGGAATTACCTCCATAGCGCAGGCATTGGGGAAGATGCTCATCGGTATACGATAAATGAAGCAACTGTGACATTATAATGACGTGACGCGGTTAGGCGACCGACCATATGTCCGCGTTCCCGCGACGGAACATGACCTTTTACCATGAGTAGTCAGTGGCAATAATTTAGGAATAAGTGATAACGGGGATAGTTGTCGAAACTTCTTACAATAAAGCCCCATTAGTTATCAAAATTTTCGTTGCCCTTTTGATTCTCGCAATAAAAATCAACCCTTGTCCCATTTAAACAAGGACATATAACTTTCTTAACGTGGCTGGCACGTAGATTGCTTTATAACGACTGTGGCAGTGGCAAAATTCGATTTTACTTTACAAGAAGAGGAAATTTAAAATGGACAAGCATTTAAGAAAAATTTTGATAAGCGCTGCAGTTGCTATGGCCTGCGGTAGTTCTCCAGCGTCAGCAACGTTCTTCACGGACCTTTCCTCCTTTACGACAAACTTCGTCGGCGGTAGAGTCGACAATGTGACTGATGTAAATGGCATCACAGGCCGCGGGGCAACTTATACCAACAACGTTACCACTAATGCACCTAACCTGGGTGGGACGATTCACGTGGTTGGCTCAAACCTCCTTGGCTCTTACAGTCTGGACGGCGGTATGGGGGCGGCCGCAACGTTTAACGGTCTGCCGCTCGTAGGTGTCTTTTCCCTTTTTGGAAGTACGTCTGCAACGGATGTTAATGGTGTATCAACCGCGACATTCACGAGCGGCAGTTTGGCATTTTTCACAATTTCCGACGCGAATTCGTTCAATTTAAATGATCCCTTGTCGTGGGGAGCAACGAATGCTGCGGGAACTTTACTTAACACGCCGATTGCGGTCTTCAACTTAGGTACCCCCGACAATATCGCGCCTGGTTCCGGCTATACTGGCTTTAACTTGCCGGCGTCGGCTGTTAATGAGGCGGGCATTAGTACAACTACAGCTACCGACCAACAGGGTAATATTTTGTTTCAGCCGGAAAACGGGGGTCCGCTGACAAATACGGATGGCACGCTGATTTCACCGCATCCGGGCGTTGACTGGCTGACTGTAACAACTCCCACAGGCTCTGGGGAGGGGTTGATCATCCAATCGAACCAACATATTCTTACAGGGACACTCAATCAAGGCTTTTTAACCTCTGCTGGTGGATTCGCTGCGATGAACACAATTGCTCAAGTTCTCGGCGGTTTGCCATCATTTGCGAGCAGTATTTGCAATCCTGCTACCTGCACCCCAGCGCAACTCGCCGATCCTTTAACTTATGTCATTGCTTCCAGCGTGGCAGGCGGTGTCAATAGCGGGGACATCAGAGCAACCTTAGGGACGATTTTGGCTCCAGGAAGCAACAGTAGTGTTCCGGAACCTGCCACGCTCGCACTGGTAGGACTGGGGCTAGCTGGCATGGGTTTTACCGCGCGACGCCGTAAGCAAGCATAACTGCTTCCAAGCTAATAGTTTTGAAGGGCAAGGGGTTCAACTCCTTGCCCTTTTTTATTAAACAACCTGCGAATCGTTTCGGTGTACTTGCATAGGGAAACGCCAGTGGTACGCGCCCGTCAGGCAAGTGCCTGACGAGTGGTAAGGCTGCGGCCGTTGCTGATCACCAATAGAGAGCAACGACTACCGATGTCCAGGAGCACGTAATCTGCAATGAATACGTTGGCAGCTGCATGAGCAAATGCGATTCTGCCACCTGTGGCAACAATAATCGTAAGCGGAGCTGCGATAAGGCGGTAAAAACCATGTGCGGAAGTTCGGCCTGACCGGAACTGCACAAGGTCGGAAAAACCACTGGCTTGTATTCGGTCAAGCGGTTCTACCAGTTTAGCAACGGTGTATGAGCGAGCGGCGTCTTCACCGGCTTCTCACTTACCTCAACGGCTGTGCCATTCGGGTCCATGTAACCCGTCAACACAGTGGCCAGATGCTCCTTGATCAACGCTTCGTGGACGCGTTCGGTCAGCTTCGCTTCAGCGAAGCCGGGCAAAGGCCCGCGAGAAGCTCGATTCGTCTGGCAACGGTTTCCACTTCGGGAAGCCGCAGATCCGCTTCAAGCTACAATCTATCCACAACCGTTGTATCCCGCGAACCTTACCTTTCTGGTGAGCTCGCAACAGAACGAGTTGAACAGTTTTCACGGCACGGGCTGCGTTACAACTCCTTGGGATGGGGCGCCCAGAGCGTTTCACGAGAGGCCGTGCCACGGGGGAATCGGGCAGCATAGGGATGCCGCGACTGTGTTCAGGGCGCCCGCATCCCCTTCGGGGTCACACCTTCCTTCCGAAGGCATTGCTCCGCCCTGCGCGGTCGCACCATTTTGCGTCGTTGCGTCTTGCCCTTATCCAAAAACCGCTCACTCCGCTCCGTCCAATGGCGGATTTAAGTTCAACCGGCCGCGAATGATCTCAATGATTGCCGCCAAAATTGTCGCTTTCTAGCGACAGGAAAAACCCCATGTATTCAATATATTACGATATAAGGGGAAATATTTGGCTTTGCTCGGCGACAGTCCAAGTATTCCTGACCTTTATTACCGATTGATTATAAAACATTATTAAACTGGCACGAATTGTGCTTTATGCTAATGCAACCAAGCTCGTCCCAATAAATTTTCGTTATGCAAGAGTTCTAAAAACGTACCACGCAATCTCAACCGCCTACGCCTGACCCGCAAATTGCTCAGCTTGATTTCTTCTGCTGCGTTTACCAGCCCATCTATTGGAAAAGGGAGCGGGCTAGAGGCTGTGGCCATACTGCCAAGCTTGCGCGTTTCAAATTTGAGTCAATCCGATTAAATCTCTGGACATACCATGCTATTACATAATGATGAAGCTCGTCGCTTGGACAGACCCCATTCCTTCTCATCCGCAGCAACGAGCGGAAACCGCACTTCGCTGAGGTTAATGACTGCGCCACATGTACGACCTAATGAGGGGTTGCGGAATGAAGCCTTTGATCAGTGTGTTTTGAGGCGTGGGGACTACAGCATCCGCCTGGCAGATTCACCGGGGCGAAGTAGTGAGGTGAGCGCGCTCGTTAAGCGTATGTACTCATGGCGTGGCTACAATACCGAGAATACTGCGGTACCGCCCAGTCAGACCACTTTGGAGGCGTTCAACGGGGAAGACCTTGTCGGCACACTCTCACTAAGGCTCGATTCGGAACATGGGCTGCTGGCTGACGAACTTTATAAAGAGAAAATCAGCACCTTTCGGGTAAAAGATAGAAAAGTATGCGAATTGTCAAAACTCGCAATCGATCCTCAGTTCAGCTCAAAGGAATTGCTAGCATCCCTGTTCAACCTCGCGTACATATGCGGGCGCATCATTCACAGGGCGACAGATTTCTTTATTGAGGTTAACCCGCGTCATACCGGGTATTATAAGCGTATGCTAGGGTTTCGCCAGCTTGGCGAAACCTCTAACTGTCGACGGGTCAACGCCCCGGCTGTGCTGCTGCATTTGGAACTGGATTACGTGGATGCGCAGGTTTCCTGCTTGGCAGGTTCGCATGAACCGCGGGAAAGATCGCTCTACCCCTATTTTTTACCTGAGCATGAGGAAAAAAAGGTGGCCAAGAGGATCAATCACATTAACCGAGCAACAGCTTTCGATTTTGCCGCTCTATACGGTTAAGCAAAAACGCTTTTCTTATATGCACTTCACCCCGGGTTTTAGCTTTTACTGTGACTCTCTACGGAATCGGTTCTCGCGTAAAACCAGAACAGCAATAAGCGGGACGTATTAATTATCTCTGCAGAGGATCGAACAGGTGCAGAATCTATTTGTAATTTTTTTAGGCGTACGCTTGCGAGCATTCTGTGGTGCAGGCTGTAGCCTGTAAAGCCAGCGGCAAATCGTCGTTGCGACAATAGCCTTCGCGGCAATGGCTTAACGAAACGCTCGATGCGTTCGACGCAACTGCTGCCAATCCACCCTTTCTTCAGGGACGCTGCTACTGGGCTCAGTAGTTGCTCACACTTTCCATTTTGTTCGGCCTAGGTTCCCCGCCTCTCAGCAATCATGACGTCGTTTAGCCGATATGCGACAGATTACGTCAAGTCAATGTCTTGCTTTCCTGATGTTGCTTATATTGATCCTCGCGCTTGGCTTAGGTACTAGCTGACTGCTTTTTGGCTCACTACTGCTAGGAGATTTCCGCGGTATAGCGCTGACGTGCGCGGCCCTGTTCTGGGTGTAAATTTAAGCCTTTGCAGTATACCAACTGTTTCTGAGTATCTTGCCGCTGCGGGAGGGCGATATTGCAGAGGGTTCACAAGTAGAGTTTGTGGCACAAGTCAATATATTGTTCTACCTTATCCTGTTCAATTCTCTGATCAGAACACACTTCCTGCCGGTGCCGCTGCTTCGTCTGGTTTATCTTGCGCTTGGCGCACGCCTGGGACACAACACTTACAGCGCAGGCGCGATCCTCGATCCGCCGCTGACTTATATCGGTAACAACTGCATTATTGGCCACGATGCGGTGCTATTTTCCCATGCCATAGAAAACAGACGGCTTTCACTTTCCGCAATTCATATCGGAGACAATGTGACTATCGGCGCAACCGCTGTCGTAATGTCGGGGGTAACTATCTGTGATGACGCCATCGTCTCGGCGGGTGCAGTGGTAACCAAGGGCAGCAGAATCGGAAAGGGCGAAGTCTGGGGTGGCGTCCCAGCTAAACTACTCAAGCGGGGCAGCGAAGTATAGATAAAATAAGAAGGTAATCTATTATACGAGCAAAATGTCGGTTTACTCACACACCAGGGGATGACCCGGCTGAGTGTACTTTCCTTGCCCATCTGCAATTGACGAGCATGCCTCCCCCTAGAGCCGATTCTGCAAAAAAATCTCTTAATAAATCCTACGCAGGCGCAACATTATTCACCTGTTGAGTTTTTGGCCTACCTGCGCTGAGGATTCCGTCAATGCACGCCGGCGCCCCCGGTGTTTTTTTTTGCCCTCTCCTCCACGCGTCTGCCAGTACCAGCTGTTCCTGACCGCCATGGTGCTGCAAGGCGCCCAGATTAGGTGCAACAGCAGGGTAAGAAATGCGTGCCTGAGCATTCTAACGACATCCGACGAACTCCCATTCGGGAGCGCACTGCGGGCAATAAATGTCGAATTATTTTACAGCCAAGACGAATACCTGCTCCTGACTTTGCACATCATATTGTAAGTTATTGTTAATTAGGATTAACATTACACTCGCATATACATTGCTTCAAAAATAGCAGGAGCAAGGCTGTCGAGTTGTCGAGTTAGAGCAGCTGTCTTGCTTTTGACGGGTTTCGGTTTCGCAGGATTATCCAACTCAGGAGTATTAATTATGAAAACGAAATTCAAGCTGCTTACGCTGTCGGCCAGCCTGCTGGCCGGGGGCTTGGTCCTGTCGGAGCAAGCCCAGGCCGGTGCCTATGCCTTATCCTCTGTCGTTCTCCAAGATGGCCAGATCGGCGTAACGGGTGGTACAGTCACGCCGGGCATTGCCTCTTCCGCAACCAGCACATCAGGAACACCGGCGCCAATGAATAATCCGGAAGACGTCAAGTCTGGTCTGCTGCCGAATGCTACCGCTGCAAGCCAGGGAACGTTGAGAACAGATGAGACGGTCACGAACGCCGGCCCGACTGGGGGCCCAGGTGCTTTTGAAGCCGGCTATACACCGTTTGGCAAAACTGCGACGGCCTACTCCTGGGGAGATGGCAATACGCCTAGCGAACAGACGGCAACTTCCCTGATCGCGGTCCGGAACGCTGCGGAGGGTAACATCCCGCTCACCGGGTTCGCCAACTCGGGCGCGGAAAACAGCTCATCGTCCTCCCTGGCGTCATTCACAATCGACCTGGACGGACCCGCCACGATGGCATTCCAATTTTTCGCGAACCCATACGCGCAGGTGATTCTGGACCTGAATTCGGGGCCCGGTTCGAAGGCCGAAGCGAACTTCGACAACAGCCTCACCGTCACTGCCGTTGACGTCGCCGGTATAGCGCCACACACAGAAGTGTTCAACTGGGCTCCGGATGGCATTATCAACGCGCCAGGTGGCACGATCGGGGGAATCGAACTCTTTGATCCCGAAAATCTGAATGGAACCGTGGGAACGGTCAGGGCCGGCGATAATATCTCATTCTCGCCTCTTAATACTTTCGCTTTTTTTAATGTAATAACCCATACGTTACCCACTGGCCGCTACGAATTTACGCTGGACACAAATGAATCCCAGTTTGTAAGTCACAATCAGATTCCAGAACCAGCCACAATGGCGCTGGTAGGTTTGGGAATGCTCGGCATGGGCTTCGCGGGCCGCCGTCGCCGGCCTGCATAATGCTTGCTGTTGGCTGTTTTGAAGGGCAAGGGGTCAGATCCTTGCCCTTTTTAATTCAGCATTGGCTATTTGCGGCCGGTCCGCACTGACCGGAAGTACTCCCGGCGACGGGTGTAATATTTTTCGACATTACTTGAACCTGGTTATAAAAAAGTGAGCTGCTCTGCTGCTATCCCACAAGTTGATCCAATGAAGATTGCTTTCCCTTTTTAGCAAGTATCTCCGTTACAATTTCCCGTAAGCGCTGCCCCGCATCATACTGCTGCAACAATCGGCTGAGCCCGCTAGCCGCCTGATAAAAACGAGAATCCCCCAGTATGGCATCTGCTGCCGAAAAGAGATCGGCAGCAGATATCTCTGCACCACGCAGCGTAAGGCCGGCTCCTGCACGTTCCACCGCTCCCATGTTCAACAACTGGTCCATATTGGAACACAGGCCGATGACCGGCACGCCGATGGCTAGTGCCTGATAAGTGGTCAGGCTGCCGCCGTTGCTGATCACCAGTCTCGAACGCCGGGTTGCGATATCCATGGGTAAATAATCGGTAACGTATGCATTGGCGGGCGTATCGGTAATCGCAATTTTGCCAGCGGTGGCAACGATAACCGTGGCCGGTAGCCGCGATAAGGCATCGAGCGCCATGGGCAGGAGGCTCGCCTGCCCAGAACTGCCCAGGGTGATAAAAATCACCGGCTTGCCGTCGGGCAATCGATCCCACCACTCGGGCAATCGAGTATGGGTTGACCAAAGCACAGGACCGAGATAGTGATGGTTGGCTGGCAGATTGCAGGTCGGCACCATTTCGGGGATGTCGGCATATAAAGTGTAATCGCCCCAAGTGTACGCATTCCTGAGATCCGGTCCGAGAGGCGGCAGCCCATAGTTGTGGCGCACTCGATTCAAAGGCCGCGCATGCTGCGCGAAGGCCATGGGCCGAACGGTATCAAACAGCTTTTGCGCCAGGCGCACGCCCACCATTCGCGTCATGGGCAGGTCAGGCACCGGATAACGGGTACTCGCGAATGGGCTCCAGTAAGCATTCACCACGGCCGCATAAGGTATTTTTCGTAATGGCGCGCTCACGGCCAGCGATAGCCTGAAGTCGCCTATGACCAGATCGGGCTTCAGGCTGTCGAGCAGTGCCAGGTCGTCTTCAACATACTGGGTGAGCGTCTCGACGCTGTATAACGGCTTTCCGCGAGCAAGGGCATGCGCGAACTCCGCCGACGGGATCGATCGAATAGGGTGGAATACCGGCTCCAGAGAGGGTTCCAGACCGATGTAGCGAGGGTCTGACGCGACAGCTATTTCATATGCAGACGAAGCAAGCGCCTTTGCCAGCATCGCGATCCGCCCGAAATGTGCAAGGGTGACTGACTCGGCAACAAAAAGAATGACAGGTTTTGGCGCTTCCATAACATGCGCTCCAAGGAAAGCGATACCATAACACGTGGATTATTATGTATCGCGCTATGCAACAAAATTAGCTTAAGTTTTACAGATGCACTACGGCCAACCGTTAATAGGAAGGGAAGCCGCGAGTGGTAGATGTGAAACCGGTGGCAACCCGTTCCCGACGACTGCAATGGCCGGGACGACCGTAGATCTGATAATGACAGTACTCCCGTAACTCATGAATTTTCCAGTTAAATTTCCTATAATTTTTGAATGCCATGGTTGACCTGCTGATCGCCACGCGCAATCTTGCGCGTAATCGAAGACGGGCACTGGTAGCCCTACTTACGGTGACTGTCGGTGCCAGCTCGCTGGTACTCGCCGATGGATTCATCCAGTGGATTTTCTGGGCCATGCGCGAAAGCACCATCGAATCGCAATTAGGCCATATTCAAGTCATGCGGCCGGGATACCTCAAGGCGGGCGCAGCCGATCCTTACGCTTATTTATTGCCGGAGAGCTCGCCGCAGCGCGAAGCGATCGAATCCACTCCTGGCGTCAAGATGGTGGCGCCGCGGCTGGTGGTGACGGGTCTCGTCAGTCATGGTGAGACAACTGTGGCATTTGTGGCAGATGGTATCGACCCGAAGCAGGAAGCGAAGTTAAGCAAGTCCTTGCGTATTGTGGAAGGACGAAATCTGGCCGATGCGGCTGCGAAAGAAGTGATTCTGGGCCGCGGTCTGGCGCGTACCCTTAACGTGAGGCCGGATGCCAGGGTCGCACTGCTGACAACCACTGCAGGTGGCGGCATCAACGCTGTCGAGGGGAAAGTCGTTGGGATATTCGTCAGCACTAACCAGGCTTACGACGATTCTGCCTTACGTCTGCCCATCGACCTGGCGCAGTCATTGATGCGGGTTAGCGATGTCCACACCTGGCTAGTGCTGCTCGAAGACACCGAACGCACAGATGACTATCTGGCGCGGTTTCGCACGCGCTTCCCGGCTGGGGAAAACAAGCTGGTATTTGTGCCATGGTATCAGCAAGCCGATTTCTACAATAAAACGGTGGCACTGTTCTCGCAGCAGATGAACGTACTGCGGCTGATCATTGGATGCATCATTGCTCTCAGCATTTCCAACATGCTGGTGATGAACGTACTCGAGCGCACCGGCGAGATCGGCACGCTGCTGGCCCTCGGTTTCAAACGAAAAAAAATACTTTATCTGTTCGCCATCGAAGGGCTCGTACTTGGGCTGGCTGGCGCATCCTTGGGCCTGGTGTTTGGTTACGGCCTGGCCGAACTGATTTCTGCGATCGGCATTCCCATGCCCCCGCCTCCGGGCATGGAAGAAGGTTATACCGGAGAAATCCGGGTAACGCTGGGTGTGTTGATGATCGCGTTTTTAATTGCGTTTGTAACCACTTTGCTCGCTGGCTTATATCCCGCCTGGAAGGCATCGCGCCTGCCAATTGTTGACGCGTTGCGTCATAACATCTAGAGCTTCGAAAGCGCATGTTCAGGCTTGCCTTCCGCAATATTTTCCGTAACAGTTTGCGCACGGCGCTGACACTGGCGGCAATCGTCACCGGGGTGATTGCCATTATCATCAGTGGCGGGTTTATCGAGGATGTGTTCGTGCAACTGCGGGAGACGACAATTCACTCCCGTATAGGGCATGTGCAGATTTTCCGGCGCGGTTTTAACGAGTACGGGCGGCGCGAGCCGGCGCGTTATATGATCACGCAGCCAAAGGTCGTGGTGGATTTGGTAAAATCCATCCCACATGTACAAGCCGTAATGGCCCGCGTGAATTTTTCCGGTCTTGCCAACAATAGCCGCGCTGATTTACCTATCATTGGCGAAGGCATCGAACCAGGCAAGGAAGCGCAACTGGGAACAGCAACAACCATCGTTGAAGGCCGCTCATTGCAGGACTCCGATGCATTCGGAGCGGTAATTGGCGAAGGCGTCGCTTCCGCTCTGCATTTGCCTCCCGGCAGTTTCATGACCTTGATGGTGAATACGCCTGAGGGCGCGCTGAACACGCATGAATATGAAGTCGTCGGCGTATTCCGCACTTTCTCCAAGGAATACGATGACCGGGCTGTACGCATACCGCTGTCAGCCGCTCAGGAATTGCTGTTTACGCCATCGGCTCACAGCATTGTTGTGCTGCTGGATGATACCGGCGCGACGGACGCTGTGACAGAAATTGTCAGAGCGCGGCTGGGACCGCTCGGCTATGAAGTGAAGCCCTGGCAGGAGTTGGCCGACTTTTATCAAAAGACCGAGGCATTGTACCGGCGCCAGTTCGGAGCCTTGCAGGCCATCATACTGGTCATGCTGGTTCTGAGCGTGGCCAGCACCATCAACATGGTGATCTACGAGCGTACCGGCGAATTCGGGACATTGCTCGCCCTGGGCCTGCGTCAACGCCAGATCTTCAAACTCGTGCTGCTAGAGAATACACTGATGGGTTTGCTTGGCAGCTTGCTCGGCGTAATCCTGGGGATCATGCTTGCGAGCGTTATCTCCGCAGTGGGAATAGCCATGCCGCCGCCGCCGGGGTCAAGCATTGGCTATACTGCAACGATTCGTCTGGTGCCGTGGGCGCTTGTGGCAGCAGCCGCTACCGGCATACTAGCATCCGTCATGGCTGCCGTGCTCCCGGCGCGCCGAGCGTCGCGCCTGCAGGTCGTAGACGCGCTACGGCACAATATCTAAATATCCTTCATTATGAAACTACTCCATACCCTATGGCTCGAGCACCCTCCTTTTCGCGGAAAAAAACCGTGGGGTAACAGCTGCCGTCGCATTTTTATTCAAATACCGGTTTCAGCGAATCGGAGTTACAGTTTTTATTTATTCCGCACTTATTAATCTCTCAACGGGCAACCGCAGGGATCGACTGGTTACGGCGTCGCCACTGCCGATGCGTCCGAGAAAAACCGCCTGTTCTACCGGATCGTTCTGCAGTAACCTCGAGAGACGATTACCTAGCCTGGTCGCGGTATCCATGGCGCCGGGCAGGCGGCTGAATGGTCTGCCTTCGCGCACATAGCGCGTAAAAATCAAAGGAGTCAACTCTGGTTGTAATTGCAGACCAAGACCCGTCGCCGTCAGCCAGAAACGCTGAACCGCGCGGCCTGCCGCAACATAATCGTCTAAAGTCTCAGGTGGCTTTTTAGCCAGAATGGCAAAGTGTGCGGCACAGAACAGGCCGGGCAGCAAATCCATTTCAATTCGGGGAACCAGGTGTCCCGCAAGATAAGTGTTAAAAAAATCGACACGCCCCCAACTGGTCATTACCCAGCGCATCAATTTGAGCGTCATCGGGTCCAGCCCCAGTGCTTGATCAGGTACCTTGTTTTCACTGAAACGCGTATTCCATGCAATGATTCTGCGATGAACGTCATAAGCCTCCGGCAAGGTAAGCCTGAGTTTGGCGTTATCAAACATCAGTTTCGCCAGGTGCCAGCGTTGTATCCCTCCCTCGAACCAACGGACGGTATAGAACATTCCGATCGCATGCTGCAGCGCTTGCTTCTGTGGCTCGGTAAGGGGAATGGTACGCATGGGCCGCCGCTGCACGGAACGATGCTGGACGTGAGGCAACAACGAATCCGGTTGCAGGAGGCTGTCAGGGATCAGTTCCAGAAAATACTCGGGACGCGTATCGGGGGATTCGGGGTTGTGCCGGAATTCGGCTCGCATGGCGTGCGCACTGGCGGCTATAGCAAGAGTTTCCAGTAGGACTCCCAAGGAAATCTGGCTGGGGTGCCCGTCCAGATCATATATGCAATGGTCGCGCGTATCGAAAGCGTGGATGACGAGGTGGCGTTCGTCAATGATTTCGAACCGCCAGGGCTGGGTATTATCCCCACTGGGCGCCCAGCGGGCGAGTTCGAGAATATCCGAGATGGACTGGGGGATTTGGTGCATCTAAAGACCCAATTTGCGCTTTGCGAAGGCTATAGCGAGGCGTTGCAGGGGATTGCGATTTCCACCAGGCCGCGAGGTCAACACCAACTTGTTGCGATAAGCATCGAAATGATAGCCCTTGGGCGCGGCCCGGACCGGACCCCGTCCGAGAAGGATTTTCAGAGCCTCGGTTGCTGCCACGCCAGCACACAATTGGCAGGCCATGATGGTGGATGGCCCCTTGCGATTGGCCAGATCAACCGTAGAAGGATCAACCAGATAGCCCATTTGCAGGCGAGCAGGCGCCAGGCCCATGAGGAAGCGCAGGGGCTTTTCTCGCTCATGGCCGTCCTCAAAACGGAAGTAATCGTCAAAGCTCATGCTACCCGGTAAAAAATTCAGTACCGCGGCGCCCATACCCAGGGGCGCGGCAGTCACAGCGGGAATGCGCCTTGCCGCACACGCTGCAAAAACCTGCTGACGAGCTTCGAAGGCAAAGAAATCCAGACCGTCGATATAAATATCGACTCCATTCAAAAAATCATCCAAGTTGCCGGCAGTTACACCTTCGGCAAATCCTGTTATTTCCAGCTCGGGATTGATGTCCCGCGCTTGCTGAGTCATTACCTCAAGCTTTGAATGACTCAAGGCGCTTACAGTCGCGCCCGCCTGACGATTGAAGTTCGCCAGATCGAATGTATCGAAATCGGCCAGATGAAACTTGCCGATGCCCAGACGGCAAAGCGTTAATAGATGCAGTCCGCCGACGCCCCCCAGACCCGCAATCGCCACACGTTTATGGCGCAACTGATCCTGCTCCCGCTGGGTTAGCCAGCCGATGTTCCTCGAAAAGGCTTCATCATAGATAAAGGATAACATGCGATGCAAAAATCCCGGCAAGCGCCAGTTTCTACCTGAGCAAGTTGTAAATTACCATAACCAGCAGTGAGAAAACGAGGATAAGAAGAAGCAGATTACTTCGTTATACGTATCACACCCCCTTTCATTATAACCTCAACCGCGACGAATAGCCGACGCAACCAAATTAATTGAGAATCATTCCGGCAATACGCTCAGCAATGGATTTTTTCACGCCGGCTGAACAGCACTCTTTACGCCATGCCGCGCAATTGGCTCTCCGATCGGTCAAAAAAAAGTTGGTTCCGCATGAGCCCCAAGCGCTACTATAGGATCCGTCCATTGTTGGGTAATGCCGGCTGAGCTTCATATGCATAGTCATCAGAACGAATAGCGTAGCTCGGTATAGACGCGGTCACTCTGATCGAAACGACCAAATAACCCCGTGGGTTGTCCGCCGAAAACATCGGCCCCGAGTGCTGCACGCCAATTTCTCTCAAAATTCCAGGATAGCCTCGGGCGGAACATCCAGTCGCCGCGATTCAGGCTATGAATCAGCAATGCCTGCGCCTCAACGTTGTGCCGGAGTTTGCCGTTGAGGAGTATGCTGGCTCCATGCTCCAGCTTATCGGTAACAAGGGCTGGATCGTGCGCGAAAAAGACGCGTTGAAAGAACTGGAGATTCAATCGGGTCTCGGCCGGTAAGCTGAAATCAAGACCCAGTACGTAGTCGAGCGTATTCTGCCTGACCAGTCCATCGATCGCGTTTGGGCGCGCGACGTTGAACTTGCGCCCATCCGTGTAAATTAACTCACCTTTTAGCACGACTGAGCCGAAATCTTTCGCCAGCGTTGCGCCAACCTGGTCGATCTCGTCGTGTCGCGCCTGGAAGACAAGGGGTTCGGCCGGTGCGCTGGCACGATAGAAGGTCGGCGCGGCGTCCAGGCTGTGATAATAGAAACCTGAAATATCCCAGCCATTTTTAAGTTGCGATAAACGAACTCCATAATTAGAGTGCGCAACATTGCGCCCGGAACGGTCTTCGGGCAGAAAACTGGCTGCTCCCCTCAGGGGACCCGGGTAAAAATCCGCGCCCGGCTTGCCGCTCTCGTCAAGAGTCGGTACGGGAATCCACACTACTTCAGCATGTATGTCATTTTTCGAATATTCCGCACGCATCGCCCATTGCGGTATTCGTATGATATCGAAGGAGGGCAGGACGAACTCGCGCATATCCTTGGCCGAGACCACATCTGCGAAAAACAACCCGACCATTTCGCCCCAGATGACATGTTGACGGCCGAGGCGGAAGTCGAAGTCACCGGCAGAAACATCCAGGTAATTCTCGCGCAGGAAAAACTCATAGCGTTGATCCCGGCGAACCGCCGGGGGATAGAAATTGGATAGATCATAGGCGGCGTCGTAATCAAAACGGCCACTGATCTTCCACTTTACGTGCTCGCCAAATTGTCCGGTTCGGGACAATTCGGTTCGCAGCTTTGCTTTGGATAAATGTTCCGGATCCGCGTAATTATCAGCGATTTCGAGCTGGGAAAACCCTTTCCATCCCGTTGCCAACTGCTTCCACACCGGTATGGGAGGCGATTTCTCCTTTACCGGGGCGTTGCCTCCAAATAGCGACTCGCGGGATGTAAATCCGGTTTCGGTGTCCTCTTTAGCTTCCGAGGCCAAGTCAGCCATATTTTCCTTGATGGAGGATTCGACAGAGAACAGTGAAAGGGAGGGGGATAAAGAGATGTGCAGGGGCTCGCCGCTGGTCTCCCCTGACAAGGCATTCCCCAGGTCGACAGCGATATGTGCGCTGCTGGCCGGTTTCACCGCGCTGCGAGTTGAAGATGGGGATAAAGATAAAGATAAAGATAAAGATAAGGACAAATATAAAGGCTCCTTATCCGAATCACCCACTAGCGATGCGTCTGATGGCGGTTTTGCACGAGCAGGGGAGTCGGGTACGCCAGCCCCGGCAAAGCCTTGTAGCGGCAAACCCATCAATGCCGCTACCAATACAACACACGTCGATTTAGATGTGTGTTCCATCCGCCTCGCTTTGATTGGCGCCGTGAACCAGAGGGTAATTTGTCGCGGGAGACCGCTCGATAACTGCAACTGGTCCGCCCGCCCTCACGTCCTGCGTAACAATCCGTCCATCTTCTATGTGCACCAACCTGTCCGCCAACTCCATCACGCGCCGATCATGGGTGGAAAAAATAAAGGTGGTCTTGAATTCGACGTTAATATTCTTCATTAATTGGAGAATGCCTTCACCAGTCTTATGGTCAAGATTGGCGGTCGGCTCGTCAGCCAACACAATCTTCGGTTGTGTCGCCAGCGCACGCGCGATGGCCACCCGCTGCCGCTGTCCACCGCTCAACTGGCCCGGGCGATGACGAGTAAATGAAGACAGACCCACGATGGCGAGGTATTTTGCCACCCGGCTGCGCCGCTCTGTTGCGTTCAGCTCCTTGAATTGCAATAGGGGATATTCGACGTTCTCCTCAGCCGAAAGAACCGGCAGGAGGTTGAATGTCTGAAAAATAAAACCAAGCGTTCGGGCCCGAAGGTCGGAAAGCTCATCAGGCTTCTTGCCACTGATATCCTGGCCATTGATGAATATTTTTCCAGATGAGGGAGTATCGATGCAACCGATCAGGTTGAGCAACGTGGATTTGCCGCTGCCGGAGGGACCAGCGATCGCAAGAAAAGCACCGTCCTCAATATTCAGCGTAACGTCCCTCAGCGCCTGGACCTGCTGTTCCCCGAGGGTGTAGTCTTTGAAAACATTTTCGAGGTGTACAATGCTCATGAGAAACTCCATAAATATTTAAACCCACACAGGGGTAAACGGCATCTCACGACAGGAATTGAAATGCAAGTAAAAACTTTGCAATACCTGCTTATGGTAATTTTCATGTTTTTCACTACGGCATCGATCGCATCCGAGGATGCGGAATTAGCCCAAAGCATCCTGGAAAAAGCTGACCAGATTCGCTTCCCGCGTGAAAGTTTCCAGGTAGACGTCGATATCAATACGACAGCGCCTGATAAAACTGCCGAGCGGCGCAAATACCAGGTTCTATCCAAAGGAAATGAGAACAGCGTGGTGATGACGACCGAACCGGCTTCCGAGCGCGGGCAAATTTTACTGATGAAAGGGCGCGATTTGTGGATATTCATGCCGGAAATTTCGCAACCTATACGCCTTTCCATGTCGCAGCGACTGACCGGCCAGGTAGCCAACGGCGATTTGGCGCGCGCAAACTTTGCCGGCGATTACAACGCCACGATTCTGCGCACAGACACCATCGACGGGGATAAGTACTACGTACTGGAGCTTATTGGCGTCGATCGAAGCGTTACGTATCATAAAGTCTTATACTGGGTACGGCAATCGGATTTCTGGCCCTATCGCGCCGAGTTCTACTCATTGTCGGATCGTTTGCTTAAAACCGCTCGCTATGAAAACTTTGAGATGATACTGGGCAAGAAGCGGCCTACCCGCCTCGTTATGACTGATGCATTGCGCAGGGGCGAGGAATCGGTGCTTGAATATACAGAAATGAAACTCCGCGATCTACCCGACAAGATTTTTACCAAAGACTATCTGAAGAAACTCGAATAAATAACGAACCACGCGCATGTTTTGCAGAAAACGGGGCTCAACTAACAAGGTCTGAAACTGAAACCGCGCTGAACTCAAGCGGATCTTTTGTGCATTCTCATGAGTCGTTTGCGACAGTTCGGCGCACTCGCAATCGGCGGGCCGCACAAAAGACTAACAATCGAAAAAGTACCTATCCATTCATAAGGCTCAATGTTTCGTGGACATTCGGGTGGAGCGTTTCCCGCATTTTCATGGCTATGAAGTTTCTTACCGCGTGGCGGTAAATATCTCGCTGAACAACGCTGAGCCTTAGCACCTTCGAGTAGTTCTGCATCCACCTTCCATTCCGCAACCGGGTTCAATCCCGGCTTGTGCTCGCGGTTCAAATAGCGACATTGTGTCTAATGTCGCTATCGTGTGGCCAAATCGGCCTGTATTCCAGTGGAGGCTCATCATTCTAAAAGGCGTGAGAAGAAATAAAAGGAGTAGCTCTAAAGTTAGCATCCGGCCTTCCGTAAATATACATGCGGGCATGGAGACTGATGAACTTGGCCCCGACGCTGTGCCGGTACGTGAATTCCAAAGAACCAGCCTCGAATCAGAGAGTAAATCCGTCCTGTGATTCAAGGACGCTCACGTCAATCATCTTAATACTCATACAGGAAGCCAATTTATTTCCAGATATTTTTTTACCTTCCAACATCGCTTCAGCAGAAGGTCCCGGGAAATCAAATATGTTCTCATCAAAAATATTCAATCTGGGCAGTGCATTCAAGCAGCACTTCGAAATCGTACCCGCATTCTCAGACGCCCTGAAGGAAGAGGTCTACCGGGTGCGGCATCAGGTTTATTGTGAAGACCTGAAATTTGAACCTACCAGGCCGGATAGACGTGAAACCGATGAGCACGACGCCAATTCTCTACATCTCCTGATGCGTAGCATAAAAACTGGCGAATTTATCGGTTGCACGCGCATTGTCCTGTCGCGGCCCGAGGATCCCTATTATCAGCTACCTTTCGAAAAGACTTGCGCTACCGCGCTGGACCGATCGATCATTGACCCATCCAAATTACCCCGGCAAGACATCGCCGAGGTATCACGCCTCGCCGTTATCGCCGCCTTCCGCAGGCGTAAAGGTGAGGCAAACAGCGCGGTTGGCATCTCGGGCGGGGATTTCGGCACGCCGGACCAGCCACGCTTCCCATTCATCCCGATTGGCCTGTACCTCGCCACCACCGAACTTGCGCGCTTGAACGGAATTGATACGGTGTTCGTTCTGACGGAGAAACGGCTGGCGAGTCACTTCAGCAAGCTAGGCTTCGATCTGCAATATATTGGTAGTCCAATTGAGCATAACGGCGAGCGCATCCCCTCGATAATGAGCGTCAGCGCCACTATCAACAATATGCGGGTTAATTTACTTCCCCTTTATCACACGATTGCAGAGGATATAGAACGAAATCTTCCAAAGGAAGCATTGTGCTTCGGGAAGATGAATAATAAAAATTTTGCATAAACGTAATCTCCAAGTCTTGGGAAGATTAAGAATCGATGCATGACGTTGTAACTGCACGGAACGCCCTAGGCCGTCAATAGCGATAAACCCCCATCTGTCGCATAGTCGATAGCAAAAAAATGGTGAGCCCGGGCGCAATTTCTGCCTGGACAGGTAATCTGCGCCGCCTATGTGCTACCACCTCTCAGTGCGCTATCTGGAAACGCTCTACACCATGCGTTGTTCCCGGCAATCCCCATCTTTAGACATCACGAACTCATTCGAAATATCCCTATTGTATTCGAGGCTATTGAGGTTCACACTTTGCGTGGGTAGACCAATAATCGCGAAACATGGGAGGAATCAAAATGAAAAAAAGCCTCTGCTTGACGCTGTGTGGTGTAGCTAATCTGTTTCTGCTGTGTTTCGGCGCCTGGGCGAGCGAGAGCGGTGCCGGATCCGAGCTCAATGAAGCTCGGCAAGTGGCTCAGTATAATTATGTTATTCACATCCTGGCAATGTTGCTGGTGGGTTTTGGTTTTCTGATGGTGTTTGTCAGGAGATACGGATTTGGCGCCACGACTGGCACCTACCTTGTGGTAGCGGTCGGCCTTCCTCTTTATATGCTCCTGCGCGCAAATGGTATTTTTGCTCATGAAATTGCTCCAAACACAATCAAAGCGCTCCTGTTTGCCGAATTCGCAGTGGCTGCCGCACTCATTGCCATGGGAGCCGTACTTGGACGTCTGCGGGTTTTTCAATATGCGTTACTGGCACTTTTCCTCGTTCCGGCATATCTGATGAACGAATGGCTGGTACTGGATAACGGGATGGGTTTGACGGAAGGTTATCAGGATACCGCCGGGTCAGTCATCATCCATGCCTTTGGCGCTTATTTTGGCTTGGGATTATCCCTCGCATTGACCACCGCGCGGCAACGAAGTCAACCGATTGAATCAGATGCCACCTCTGATCGTTTTGCCATGCTCGGCTCCATGGTATTGTGGATTTTCTGGCCAAGCTTCGCCACAGCCATTGTTCCTTTTGAAGAGATGCCGCAAACCGTCGTCAACACAGTACTCGCGTTGTGCGGCGCTACCCTCAGCACCTATTTCCTGAGCACGTATTTTCACAAGGGAAAAACGTCAATGGTCGACATGGCAAATGCGGCCTTGGCTGGGGGAGTAGCCATAGGATCGACATGCAATATTGTTTCACCGACGGGCGCCTTCGCAATCGGCCTGCTGGCCGGCGCTGTCAGCGTCATCGGTTATGTGTTCATTCAGCCTGGACTGGAAGCACGTTTCAAGATTATCGACACTTGCGGCGTCCATAATCTTCACGGAATGCCCGGATTGTTAGGTGCGTTGACTGCCATTGTGGTGGTGCCCGGTATCGCGGCTGCTCAGCTCATCGGCATTATCTTCAGTGTCGTGTTCGCTTTCGTGACCGGACTTATCGCCGGTGCGGCGATCAAAGCCACAGGCACGACGCGACTGGCCTATGAGGATAGCGAGGAATTCGCTCACTGTGAAACGCCGGATATCGAGAATATAGAACTCGAAGTCGAGACACGAACCTGAGGAGCAAGCCGGACAAATGCCGATTTCTGATGTAGCGCATCAGCGAGCTGCTACATCAGAATAAGGTCATACTGTTCCTGCGTATAGGCCACCTCCACCTGCAGGCTGACTGTTTTGGCAATGAAATCCGCCAATTGCGCAAGGCTTTGAGATTCTTCATCTAGAAATAGATCAATGACTTCTTGCGAAGCGAGAATGCGAAATTCGTGCGCATCGAATTGACGGGCTTCACGCAATAATTCACGCAGGATTTCGTAGCATATCGTCTGAGCGGTTCTCACCTTGCCGCGGCCTTGGCACGTGGGGCATGTCTCGCATAATATGTGAGCAAGACTTTCCCTCGTGCGCTTGCGCGTCATTTCCACAAGCCCAAGCGCCGTGAAACCATTCACCGTCATATGCGTCCGGTCTTTCATCAGCGATCTCTTGAATTCCACCAGGACTGCATTTTTATGTTCCACGTTCTCCATGTCTATAAAGTCAATAATGATAATTCCGCCCAGGTTGCGCAAGCGCAACTGGCGCGCTATGACCTGGGCTGCTTCGAGGTTGGTTTTAAAAATGGTATCGTCAAAGCTGCGTATACCGATGAAGCCTCCAGTATTGACATCGATGGTTGTGAGTGCCTCGGTCTGGTCGATAATCAGATATCCGCCGGATTTCAGGTTGACGCGTCGCGCCAGGGACTTCTCGATTTCATCTTCCACCCCGTAAAGATCGAATAGTGGCCGCACCCCGGCATAGTGATCTATTCGTCCCACGACGTTGGTCATGTAGACCTGGGCAAATGCCGTCATTTTTTGTGAGGTTTCGCGCGAATCTACCAAGATGCGCGCCGTATTGTCGTTAACGAAATCGCGCAATACGCGGTAGCTGAGGTTCAGGTCCTGATACAGTAACCCGGGCTGAGCAGTGGCGGACTTTTCCTTGATGTCGTGCCACAATTTATTTAGATATTCGATATCCGTTTGCAAGTCCTGGTCGGTGGCGGCTTCCGCCATGGTGCGGATAATGAAGCCACCTTTTTCATCAGGGGATAGCAAGTGTTTCAGTTTTTCGCGTAGCGACTTTCGCTCGGTTTCATCCTCGATACGCTGGGAAATGCCAATGTGGGATACCTGGGGCAAATAAACCAGCATTCGCCCCGCAATACTGACCTGCGTAGACAACCGCGCCCCCTTGGCGCCGATGGAATCCTTGATTACCTGGACGAGAATATTCTTTCCTTCGTGCAGCAACTTCTCGATGGGCTTGCCGGCGTCCTCGCTCTGGCGCAATCTCCAAATATCTGCGAGGTGGAGAAAGGCAGCGCGATCCAGCCCGATGTCCACAAAGGCCGACTGCATTCCCGGCAGGACTCTTGTAACGCGGCCACTGTAGATGTTGCCGACAATTCCGCAACTGCTGGTGCGCTCTATGTGCAGCTCTTGAACCGCCCCATGCTCGACTACGGCCACGCGGGTTTCCTGCGGGGTAACGTTGACGAGAATCTCGCTGTTCATGAAAGATTTTTCTGTAGTTTTTTTTTCAAGTTCATGGAAATATTTCAACACCGGATTTTTGTAACAATTGCGCTGTCTCAAATAGCGGCAATCCCATTACACCGCTGTAGCTGCCCGAAATCTCCGCGATAAAAACTGCCGCCATTCCTTGAATTGCATAACCACCTGCTTTATCGAGCGCCTCGCCCACGGCGAGATAGCGGTGGATTTCGTGTTCGCTGATATCGCGGAATCGCACTGCAGAGCTGGATATACTGACTTGTATCCCACTTTGTGCAGCTACCGCTACTGCGGTCAATACCTGATGAGTCTGGCCGGAAAGTGCGCGCAGCATGTCTTTTGCATGCGTGAGGTTTTCTGGTTTGCCAAAAATACGCTCTCCCAGCACCACAGCCGTGTCCGCCGCCAGCACGGGAAGCTCCGTCAACCTGCGTTCTAAAATCCGGGCTCGCCCCATTTCAACCTTTACTATAGCAATGCGCCTGGCGTAATCAGCCGGAGCCTCGCCTGGCAGCACGACCTCAGCCATATCCGCGCCCCGCGGTGCAGCTTCACGTAGCAATAAGGTTCCGAAATTCACGCCGATCTGCTTCAATAATTCCCGGCGGCGTGGACTGCGGGAAGCAAGATAAATGCGATTTTCTGGTAGAGTCATGTAGAAAGTGTCGAGACATTCCGAATAAGCCAGATTGCCCTTCTCCGGGAAATGCCTCAATCTTACCTGAGCATGGCCTTTCTATGCTCGATGGTAGGGATGTCCTTTGATAAGCGACATGGCACGATACAATTGCTCCGCCAGCAATACCCGCGCCAAGCCATGCGGCAGCGTCAGCGTGGATAATGCCAGAACTTCATCGGCCGACTTTTTTATGTTGGCGTCCAACCCATCCGCGCCACCAATGAGAAAAGCGATATCTCCCCCAACCCCCATCCATCGGGTAATAGAATCGGCCAGCTTGATGGTGGTCTGCTGCCTGCCGCGCTCATCCAATGCAACGACATAATGCTTGGCCGGCAGCAATGCCCGGATGCGGATGGCCTCCGCTGCCAGCAACTGCTCCACCTTTTTGCCGCCGATGCGTTTTTCCGGTTTGACTTCAAGGAGTTCAATAGCAGCCTCATGCGGCATCCGTTTGGCGTATTCTTCAAACCCGGCCGCGACCCATTCCGGCATTTTATGACCCACCGCACAAATAATGAACTTCATACGGTGGCGGTTCAGGCCTCGTCGTCAGAGGAATCCAACTTTGCCTTGACGGCTTTATTTTTTTCAACCGGGGAAACCGCTTTAGCTTTAGCTTTAGCTGGGGCGGCACGGCGTTTGACGGCAGACGGCTCGACGAGAGTTTTGCTCCTGGCCGAACTTGCGGAAGCCTTGTTTACTTTTATTCCTTCTGCCCACAATTCCTCCAGGTTGTAATGCGCGCGCACAGCAACCTGCATGACATGCACCAACACATCACCCAAGTCGACCAGTATCCATTCACCGTTTTGCTCGCCTTCCATGCCATAAACCTTACCTCCGGCTGCCTTGACGCTCTCCGCCACATTATTGGCGATCGCTTTGGTTTGTCGGGTAGAGTCCCCGCTTGCAATAATCATTCGATCAAATAATGCTGTTATTTTTGTCACATCCAGCACTTCAACGTCTCGCGCCTTTATTTCTTCCAAGGCAGCAACAACCGTTTTCACCAGCTTAGTGAGCGTCATCCTTTTTCCGAATATAAGTGATTTGCTGCAATATAATCGAGCGCAGCGTCGGGAATCAAATAACGGATGCTTTTCCCTGCGGCGACCCGTGCGCGAATGACTGTTGCTGAAATATCCAGCAAAGTTGTTTGAGCGATAAAAATCATGCCGCTGGTTGCATGTTTGAGGCTATCCACGCTCGATACCCAGCGTCGCGCGCACTCTGCGTTTAATTCCAGCGGAAGGAGATCGGGATTTTCCGCAAGCATATGACCCGGGCGGGCCGCAATAATAAAGTGGCACAGCCCGAACAGTTCACGCCAATTGTGCCAGGCGGCAAGATTCATGAAAGCGTCTGCTCCGGTAACAAAACAGAGCGCGACGTCCTCCCCCAGTTCCTGTTTGAGCTCGCGCAACGACTCCACGCTATAACTTACTCCGGGACGCCGGATTTCACGCTCATCCAGAATAAACCTGGAGTTGCTTTGGATTGCCAAACCGACCATAACAGCCCGATGCTGCAGCGATGCCTCGGGAGAGCAGCGTAAACGAGGGCACCCAGCGGGGATAAAATGCATTTTTCGCACATCGATCATTTCGACAATCTCTTCAGCTATCCGCAAATGACCATAATGGATAGGATCAAAGGTTCCGCCGAAAATACCGATGAGCGTATGCTCGGAACTATTCATGAGCCGATAAAATCAGACACATGGAAGCGGAGAAACGTTGTTTAGAATATTTTTGTCCTCATGGTATTTTTTTAGAGCAATAACCGCCGCAGGTCGGCCAAGGCCTCGGCCAGGAAAGAAGTGAAGCGCGCGGCAGTTGCTCCATCGATTACGCGATGATCATAAGATAGCGACAACGGCAGAATAAAACGGGGGACAAACTGTCCATCCCGATAAACTGGCTGCATGCTGGCGCGGGATACGCCGAGGATGGCTACCTCGGGTGCGTTTATAATAGGCGTGAATGCAGTGCCGCCGATGCCTCCCAAGCTGGTGATGGTAAAGCTTGCTCCCTGCATGTCGGTGGGTTTCAGCTTCCCGTTGCGTGCAAGTGCTGCCAGACCCGCCATCTCTTTAGCAATGGCAACGACTCCTTTTTGATCCACATCCCGGATTACCGGCACCACCAATCCATTGGGTGTATCTGCTGCAAACCCGATATGGCAATACTTCTTCATGGCGAGGTTCATCTCCCCGCCGTCGTTGACAAGCGATGCATTGAACTCGGGAAATTTTTTCAGCGCGGCTGCGGAGGCCCGCATTAAAAAAGCCAGTACCGTTATTTTCACACCCTCTTCTTTTATCTCCTCGTTGGATTGCTTGCGTAAGGCCTCCAGTTCTGTAATATCAGCGCCCTCGAACTGCGTAACATGCGGGATCATTACCCAGTTACGATGCAAGTTCGCTCCTGATATTTTTTGAATACGCGACAGTGGTTTCAACTCCACCGGGCCGAATTTTGCGAAATCGACCTCCGGCCATGGCAGCAGATCAAGTGCGGCGCCGGCATGCGTCTTCGATAATTCAGCCTTGACGTAGGCTTGAACATCCTCCTTGAGAATGCGCTGTTTGCGGCCACTACCCTTTACCAGTCCGAGATTCACGCCAAGTTCCCGGGCAAATCGCCTGACTGATGGACCGGCATGAGCATTTGCGAAGTCGGCTTCGTCTGTCTCGGAGGCAAAATTTACCGATGGACTAACCGGTTGGCCTGCCGAAGCTGGCTCTCGTGGCCGGGTTTCAGAGTCGGGCGCACTCTGAGACTCGGCAGGCGCCTCCGAGGGCGAAGGCTGTGCGGACAACTCAGGAACTGAGACTGAACCCACTGCTGGTTCTGTGCCTGAGGCAGATGAGGAATCAGGTGGCGCACTATCCGTGTCGGAGACTTCCATTACCAAAACGAGCGCACCTTCAGAAACCTTATCACCCACCTTTACAGATATATCCTTGACTATGCCTGCAAATGGTGAAGGCACTTCTATCGTTGCCTTATCCGACTCCAATGAAATCAAGGGGTCTTCCGCCTGGATAGAATCACCGGGTTTCACTAGAACCTCTATCACCGGGACATCTTTAAAATCGCCAATGTCGGGGATTAATACCTGTTTGGTCTCTGCCACGCCTCTTCCTTCATTCGTATTTTACGTGTGGTATTTGCAATGAAATGATAATGCACCGGCTTCATCTGCAACCCCGGATCCGGCATATTCACACCTTCCATCCCATCACCCTTACCGCCCTGTTTCTTATCGATGTAGTGGAAAAAATATTACTGAAGCGCGAATCAGTTCATGCTCGGCGCTCTCGAATGCACAATCAGCTCGCGCATGTGCGCTTGCCATTTTGCGGACCCCTCATACTGTTACCGGATTGGGCTTGTCGGGGTCAATGCCGAGTTTGCTTATCGCTTGCGCCACTTTATCCGCCGTGATCTGACCTTCCTCGGCCAGCGACTTGAGCGCCGCTATCGTAATGTAATAGCGGTCTACTTCAAAAAACCGGCGCAGCTGTTCACGTGTGTCAGAGCGACCAAACCCATCTGTGCCCAAAACCTTATAACGCCCTGGCACGAATTCCCGGATCTGATCGGCAAAAATTTTCATGTAGTCCGTCGCGGCTATGACGGGCCCCTTCCGATCCTTAAGGCACGTGCCGACATAGGACAACCTCGGCGCCTCGGCGGGATGCATCATGTTCCATCGGGTAACGTCCAGCGCTTCACGTCTCAATTCGGTAAAGCTCGTGGCGCTCCAGATGTCGGCAGCGACGCCATATTCCTTTTCCAGTATTTCCGCCGCTGCTATCACTTCGCGCAGAATTGTTCCGGAACCGAGCAATTGTACCCGGAGACTTGAATTCTCCCCTGCCGGATTACCTTCCCGAAACAGGTACATACCTTTCAATATCCCTTGTTCCGCATTTGCAGGCATCCCCGGGTGAGAATAGTTTTCGTTCATTACTGTTATATAGTAATAGACATCCTCCTGCTCTTCGTACATACGGCGCAGGCCATCCTGGATAATGACGGCGATCTCATACGCAAACGTCGGATCATAAGATATGCAGTTTGGAATAGTGGATGCGGCTAGATGACTGTGGCCGTCCTCATGCTGCAGGCCCTCTCCGTTAAGGGTCGTACGTCCTGCAGTGCCTCCCAGTAAAAATCCGCGGCAACGCATATCTCCAGCCGCCCAGGCAAGGTCGCCCACACGCTGAAAACCGAACATGGAATAATAAATATAGAACGGGATCATCTGCACGCCGTGATTGCTGTATGCCGTTGCCGCCGCCATCCATGAACACATCGCCCCGGCCTCGTTGATCCCTTCCTGCAGAATCTGGCCGTTCTTGTCTTCCTTGTAATACATCAGTTGATCGGCATCCTCCGGTTTGTAGAGCTGCCCCGTCGACGACCAGATGGCCAGTTGTCGAAACATCCCCTCCATACCGAAAGTCCGCGACTCGTCCGCAACGATGGGCACCACTCGCTTACCGATGCTCTTGTCCTTTACCAGAATGTTGAGTATGCGTACGAAAGCCATGGTGGTGGAAGATTCCCGCCCCTCGCCGCTCGCCTTGAGCAGAGTATCGAATGCGGATAACGGTGGAATCTGCAGCGCTTCCGCCTTCCGCTGGCGCCGGTGGATGAAACCCCCCAGGGCCTGACGCCGCTGATGCATGTAAATATACTCGGGCGAAGCCTTGTCAAACGTCAGATACGGTATATCGTCTATCTTGTCGTCTGCAATTGGAATACCGAAGCGGTCGCGAAATGCTTTCAATGAAGTGGTACCCATCTTTTTTTGCTGATGGGTGATGTTCTGCGCCTCGCCCGCTTCACCCATCCCGTAACCCTTGATGGTTTTGGCAAGGATCACGGTGGGCTGTCCCGTATGCCGTATCGCGGCTGCATAAGCCGCATAGACTTTATGCGGATCATGGCCACCGCGGTTCAAGCGCCAGATGTCATCGTCCGACATATTGGCGACCATCTCCAGCAACTCGGGATATTTGCCGAAAAAATGTTCACGGACGTAGGCACCGTCTCTCGACTTGAAAGTCTGATATTCGCCATCTACACATTCCATCATGCGTTGCTGCAGCAGGCCCTTGGTATCCTTGGCAAACAATGGATCCCAGTAGGAGCCCCATATCACCTTGATGACATTCCAGCCGGCACCGCGAAAGGCGGCTTCAAGTTCCTGGATAATCTTGCCATTTCCACGTACCGGCCCGTCCAGGCGCTGAAGGTTGCAGTTAATCACAAAAATCAAATTGTCCAGATTCTCGCGTGCGGCCAGAGAAATACCGCCCAGCGATTCCGGCTCATCCATTTCGCCGTCACCCATGAAAGCCCAGACTTTGCGGCCGCTGGTCTTGACCAGTCCGCGACTGTCCAGATACTTCATGAAACGGGCCTGATAAATCGACATCAGCGGCCCCAGCCCCATCGATACTGTGGGAAACTGCCAAAAGTCGGGCATTAGCCAGGGATGCGGATAAGAGGATAGCCCTTTGCCGTCCACCTCGCGTCTGAAATTATTGAGCTGGTCCTCCGTCAGCTCCCCCAGCATAAAAGCATAGGCATAAAGACCAGGCGACGAATGGCCCTGCGCGAATATCATGTCTCCGCCGTGGTTTTCCGATCTGGCATGCCAGAAGTGATTGTAGCCGACATCATAGAGCGTCGCCGCGGAGGCAAAGCTGGCAATATGGCCGCCGACATTGGAGTTCTTGTTGGCGTGCAGCACCATTGCCATGGAGTTCCAACGGACATAAGAGCGAATGCGATGTTCCAGCGCGTGATTACCGGGAGAGCGATCTTCCTTGCCCGGTGGAATGGTATTGATATAGGCCGTGGTGGCACTGTAAGGAAGGTATGCGCCTGAGCGCCGGGCTTTTTCTACCAGCCTTTCCAGCAGGTAATGCGCGCGCTCGGTTCCCTCGTGCTCCAGCACGGATTCCAGCGCGTCCAGCCACTCCTGTGTTTCAGATGGATCTATGTCGGGAATGGGTTCCATTTTCGTCTCGAAATTGTTGGGATTACCGATATGATTGGTCTGCGTCGCGGTTAAGCCCGTGCGTATGCACGCTCAGCAGCCTCGATAGTGTTATACAGCAACATCGCGATAGTCACCGGGCCCACGCCGCCCGGCACAGGCGTGATGTAACCTGCCTTCTCTTTGACCGATTCGAACTCCACGTCACCCGCCAGTTTACCGTCCGGCATGCGATTGATGCCAACATCTATCACCGCTGCGCCGTCCTTCACCATGCTGGCGGTGATCATATGCGGTTTTCCGGTCGCTACAACCAGGATATCCGCCCGATGCGTATGCTCGGCCAGATCGCGGGTTTTCGAGGTACAGATGGTCACTGTCGCGCCTCTCTGCAAGAGCATCAGAGCCATGGGTTTGCCGACGATGTTACTGCGGCCCACGACCACCGCGTGCTGCCCTTCAATTGGAACGCTGTATTTTTCCAGTATTTTGATCACCCCATGAGGTGTGCAGGGCGGGAAAATAGCGTTACCGGTAACCAGCGATCCTACATTGTAAAGATGGAACCCATCCACGTCTTTTTCCACTGCAACGGATGCAATCACTTTATCGCTTTCGAAGCGTCGCGGTAACGGCAGCTGCACGAGAATACCGTGAATCCTGGAATTCCGGTTCAGTTCCTGAATACGCTCTATTACCTCGTCCTGGCTCGCGTTTTCGGAAAACTCGTGTATTTCGGAATAAATCCCCGTGTCGCTACATGCTTTCGCCTTGTTTCGCACATAGATGCGTGATGCTGGATTATCACCGGCAATAACCACCGCCAGCCCAGGTTGCATGCCCTTTTCCGTCAAACCCGCAGCGCGGATCTTACAGTCGGCTCGAAGCTCGCGAGCAAGTGCACTCCCATCCATAATTTTGGCATTCATCGTTTCTTTGGATCGCCTTAAGCGAATATTAGACGGTCAATTATACGCCAAGGGGCAGTAAATAAGCCCGTGTAAGCGCCAGGCCGACCCGCAGTGGAACAGGAGGTGGATCGCCGATAGGCGAATGAGGGCAAAGCTATATTCAGGCATCCTATTAGGTGACCATGTGCAAACCGGCGCCATCCATGATGCCGATGTTCTCCACGATCAAGATTGACGCGCGCCCGACGAGTCTGCTTTTCTGATCTTCATTCGATAAATCAGCAACCCCACCAGAAAAGTTGGGAGGACAACCAAGGCAGCAGCCACGAGCCCAGCCGCCAGCACGTCAATTCCCTCAGTTTTTGGAAGAAAAATAGTTACGACCCAAACCGTCAGGAAAGCAGCCACCGCACCGCCGATAACCATGATCTTTTTACCACGCTCATACAGTCGCCACAATGAGCCGGAAACGCGTGTTTCATTTCGATATTCATCAAAAACTGCCAGGATGCTGTCATCGTTGGGCATAGCTTGGTAGCCCATGCTCACGGCAAGCGAGTCGTCGCCGCCCTCCGCTCTTGACATTTTTCTCAGAAATGCAACTCGTTTTTGAGCATCCTTTTTTTTCAAGCCGTCGCTGATGAGCATCGACTCAAGCGCCGCAAAGGCATGGTCGCGAGCATTAACTGGTAAATCGAGACTCTCACCCTGGCGCCACATGACACCCACCAGATAGAGCTGAATCGTCATCTGCCTGAACTGTGGCGCGAAATCATATCCTTTGTCTTTAATTTTCGGGAGTTGAGACTCCAGCACCTCGCGCGCACGCACCACGCAAACCTCAATTACAGTCGTTTCAGAGTCAGTTTTCGTGTCATTCATTGTCGTAATAACGGGACATGCCCAACCTTAACTTTGAATTTGTTAGAGGAACGCATTATATACTGGCAAAAGCTTGTTGAAGGAGGATGAATCTTCCCGCGCCTGGATGGTTGTCGATCCGGTTCCGGATAAATCCGACGCGCTATCATGCTTCCAAAAAAAGGAATTCACCAAAGAATTCAGACTGATCTACAATTAGATAAGGCGATCTATATTGAGTTCCCCAATATGCGGCAGCGATCTTTTTCTTGAACACTACGAAAAGCTTTTTGAAATATCGTAATCCGGTCAATTCTCAATTTGCGCTTGGGCGCGTATATAAATGGGGAAGATTATGAAACATCATAAATACCTTATCGTCGGCGGTGGAATGACTGCCGATTCTGCTGTTCACGGTATTCGCAAGATCGATCAAGAAGGGGCAATCGCGATGATTTGCGAGGAGCGGCATTTGCCTTATGATCGTCCACCCCTGACAAAGTCTCTCTGGAAGGGCTCGGCTTACGAATCAATCTGGCGGAATGCGCACGGGCTAAACGTTGCGATGCATCTGGCAAAAAAAGTGGTGGCCGTCGACCCATCAAAAAAAACTGCAACGGATGATGCCGGAAACGTCTATACATACGAAAAACTTTTGCTCGCCACGGGCGGCTCGGTGCGGAGTTTTCCCGGTTTTGGTGAGAGCATAATCTACTACAGAACCGCAGATGACTACCTTAAGCTGCGGGAGTTGAGTCAGCACGGTTCAGATTTCGTTGTTATCGGAGGCGGCTTCATCGGTTCCGAAATTGCCGCCGCGCTTGCGATGAACAACAAGCGGGTGACGATGATTTTCCCGGAAAGCGGCATCGGCGCGCGTGTTTATGCGCAACCTCTCGCTGAATTCCTGAATTCATACTACCGGGAGAAAGGCGTCACCGTACTTGCGTCTGAAACGGTTAAATCCGTGAGAACTGAAGGCGCCAAAACAATTGTAACCACGGAAAACGGCATAGATATCTCCGCCGATGGCGTCGTTGCCGGACTGGGCATCTCGCCCAACACCGACTTGGCCACGCAGGCGGGACTGGCGGTAGATAACGGCATTGTCGTGGACGATCAATTGCGCACGAGCAATCCGGACATTTACGCCGCAGGCGATGTAGCGAACTTCCGCAGCGCGTTATTGGATAAGCGTATGCGCGTGGAACATGAGGATAATGCTAATGTGATGGGTGAAATGGCGGGGCGGAATATGGCAGGGCAATCGGATACCTACCATCATCAGCCTTTCTTTTATTCCGACCTGTTTGACTTGGGCTATGAAGCGGTGGGAGAACTGGACTCCCGCATGGATATCGTCGAAGATTGGGAGGAGCCTTTTCGTAAAGGCGTGATTTATTATTTACGTGATGGACTCGTGCGCGGCGTGTTGCTTTGGAACACATGGGGACAGGTCGACGCCGCTACCCGGCTAATTGCCAAAAAAGCTGTGCACTCCAGCGAAACACTGATGGGCCGCATCACGGGCTAGCAGCCCGTGATGCGGCAGTCAGATACGGTTCTCCCGCTATGCCTTCGCGCCGGTATAAAAGACGCGTTTGAATTCAAGACCTCGGTTCGGTCGCGTCAGGAAATGCCGCTACTGATCCGGCGCGCGAGCAGTACAACTTACACGAGCGGTATCCAAGGTCGTCCACGGCATGCCATTTATTATTGGTTTGGGTTGGGACCCGGGGCGGCACCGAAATGTTGAAATCCACCGCAGGTTCTCGTCCGATAGATTAGAGAAATAATTAGCACACGTTATCTTGAAAACCCTGACCCTTACCCGCCCGGACGACTGTCACCTTCATTTGCGTGACGGCGAGCAAATGCGGGCGGTCCTGCCGGATACGGCACGCCGCTTCGCCCGTGCCATTGTCATGCCCAACCTCAAGCCGCCGATAATCACGGCTGAAATGGCACTGACATACCGCGAGCATATCCTTGCCGCCCTGCCGCCGGGTATGCGCTTTGAACCACTGATGACACTCTACCTTACCGACAACACCGCGCCTTCCGAAATTTCCGAAGGCAGGAGAAACGGTACAATACATGGCGTGAAATATTATCCTGCCGGCGCCACGACAAACTCCGCTGCTGGCGTTACTGACATTGCCAGATGTTACCGGACGCTCGCGGCAATGGAAGAGATGGGTATGCCGCTGCTCGTGCATGGAGAGGTGACTGATCCAGCAGTGGATGTGTTCGACAGGGAAAAATATTTTTTGGACAGGGTATTAATGCCCCTTACGCAGCGGTTCCCGCAATTGCGGATCGTGTTCGAACACATCACCACCCAAGAGGCGGTGGAGTTCGTTACAGGCGCATGGGGCCACATTGCAGCCACAATTACCGCCCATCATATGCTGCTTAACCGCAATGCCATGTTCCAAGGCGGCATCCGGCCGCACCACTATTGTCTCCCGGTACTAAAACGCGAAACCCATCGCCAGAAATTGGTCGAAGCCGCCATCAGCGGTAACCCAAAATTCTTTCTGGGCACCGATAGCGCACCTCATCCCCGGTCTGCAAAGGAAAGCACCTGCGGCTGCGCAGGAGTCTACACGGCTCACGCGGCGATTGAACTCTATGCAGAAGCCTTCGAACAGGCGGGCGCTTTGGACAAACTGGAAGCCTTCGCCAGCTTCCATGGCGCGGATTTCTACAAACTGCCGCGCAACAAGGACAGCATTACGCTGAAGAAGGAAAGCTGGATCGTGCCGTCGCAACTGAGTTTTGGAAACGAAACATTGATCCCGCTTCGGGCGGGGGAAAGCCTGGCATGGAGATTGATCGGTTAAGATGCAGGATTTGCGTAGTAGTCACGCCCGAGTTGTCAACCCGATTTTCTACAAATCGTCGTCGGAAGCGTGGCAATTCTTGAAACTCCCTTGAGTTGAAACTCCCTTAATTTTGAAACTTCCTTAAGCATGGCGCCCAGCGCTCTCGCCCTTCTGAAAGATATCTTCGGCTATCCCGCTTTTCGTGGGCAGCAAGCCGAGGTAATCACGCATATTACCGGAGGCGGGGATTGCCTCGTATTGATGCCGACCGGAGGTGGAAAATCGTTGTGCTATCAGATTCCGGCTTTATTGCGCGAGGGTGTCGCGATAGTAGTTTCGCCGCTGATTGCGCTTATGCAGAACCAGGTAGCGGCGCTGCATGAAGTTGGAGTGCGCGCTGCGTTTCTCAATTCCTCTCTGCCACAGACGGAAGCGGCCATGGTCGAGCGGGGCATACTCGCGGGCATATACGATCTGGTGTATGTGGCGCCAGAGAGGTTGCTGACCCCGCGCTTTCTCGATCTTCTGGCGCGCACGCCGCTTTCTCTGTTCGCCATCGATGAGGCGCACTGCGTGTCCCAATGGGGGCATGATTTCCGTCCGGAATACATCAAGCTTTCGATCCTGCATGAGCAATTTCCCAACGTGCCGCGCGTGGCCCTGACAGCCACTGCGGACAGCGTGACGCGCGAGGAAATCATATGGCGGCTTGGCCTCAATGGCGCGAAAATTTTTATTTCGAGTTTTGATCGCCCCAACATTCGTTATCAGATCGTCGATAAAATAAACGGCAGGACGCAGCTAATCGCTTTTATCCGTGCTGACCACAATGGCGATGCCGGTATCGTCTATTGCCTGTCGCGCAGGAAAGTCGAGGAAACAGCTGCATGGCTGGTCGAAAAGGGTATACGCGCCCTTCCGTACCATGCCGGCATGAATGCACTGGACCGCAGCCGCAACCAGGAAGAATTCCTGCGCGAAGAGGGCATTGTAATGGTCGCTACTATCGCATTTGGGATGGGCATAGACAAGCCGGACGTGCGCTTCGTGGCTCATCTCGATCTGCCTAAAAGCGTGGAAGCCTATTATCAGGAAACCGGCCGAGCCGGGCGCGACGGTCAAGCCGCCAGCGCATGGATGGCTTATGGCTTGGGCGACGTGGTACAGCAGCGGCGGATGATAGAGGATTCTCCAGCGGAAGCTCAATTCAAACGGGCCGCATCAGCCAAGCTCGATGCGCTGCTGGCGCTGTGCGAGGCCACCACCTGCCGCCGTGTGCGCCTGCTCGAGTATTTTGGCGAATCGCCCGCCGATGCCGCATGCGGCAATTGCGATGTCTGCCTCGATCCTCCACAAGTGTGGGACGGCACGGTGGCCGCACAGAAGGCGCTGTCGTGTGCATTTCGCACCGGTCAGCGCTTTGGCGCCGGGCATCTGATTGACGTGCTGCGCGGCAACGATACCGCACGTGTGAGGCAATGGGCTCACGACAAGGTCAGCACCTTCGGTATTGGCAAGGAATTGGATGAAAAAGCATGGCGAGCAGTATTCCGCCAACTGGCGGCGCTCCGCTTGCTCACCGCAGACAGTGAAGGTCATGGTTCGCTGTGTCTTGCCGCAGCCAGCCGTGCAGTACTGACTGGAAATCAAACAGTTCGTCTGCGCCTGCAGCCAGAGAGAAAGAAGGCTACGGCCAAGACTAAGGTGGCGAGTGAAGATAAATCCGCCGCGCTTGACCTCCCGGCTCGTGCACTATGGGCCCGCTTGCGCACATGGCGCACGGAAGCTGCAAAGATGCACGGCGTTCCCGCTTATGTCGTGTTTCACGATACAACACTGGCAGAACTGGTGCGCCTGCATCCAAAGACGGAAAATGAACTGCGCGAAGTGCCCGGTATCGGCGCAAGAAAACTGGAGAGTTACGGCGACGATCTGCTTATGATTCTTCGAAGTTGAAAAAAACACGATAAGAGCATCGCACCGGGGTTGAGATAGTGATCTGACTGGGGATGGCGCATTTTATCTCCTGTCCTGCCTCGTACCCGGTTGGTAATGTCTTGGGTATATCTGGAAAATACCTGTTTTCTATTATTTCATCCGCCAATCATTCACCGGTCTAAATGCCCGGGTTTGCAAATGCTTACCGTGCTGTCGCGTCACCTGACGTATCGAAATAGTCCACGCCAGATACAACCACCATTCCTCATACTGGAAAACACCGTTAAGAAATGTGAGTACCATTTAGATATCCGCGCGGGTTGCGCGGATTGAAGGGCTTGAATCGCTCGGCTATGGCACGGTAGAGCCTATACCGCCTCACTTGCGAGTGAGGCGCCATGTGCACCAGGCCCTCACAGCTCATCGTCCCCAGAGGCGGGAACACCGGTAAGTGTTCCCGCTGGTTTTCTGCCTAACGTTTTTCTGGCTCCTTTTCTATTCCTACCAAGATCCGATAATCGAATCTGGGCAGTTGCCTCAATTTTTCCTTTGTTGCGCCTGGAAGAATCGCTTTCGGGACAATCTGTGAGAACCTGTGCGCAGGGACGGCTACCTTGTAATCACCGTAGCCAAGAAAGCCGCCAAGGTTCACGATGGTAAAAACCAGATGCCCATCTTTGGTCACGATAAAATCATCGATATCCCCGACCTTTTCCTTGTTCTCGTTATAGACATTCTCGCCCTTGAGTTTCGATACCTGCCATCCCAGATTAATGAGCTCACTCTCCTCCGAGGTAGGGCCCAGGTCCTTGTCTGCCTTGGGATCCGCAGCGATGGCCGTAGTGGCAAGGGACAAGCTGCAGATTGTGACTACAATCATTTTAGTGAGATTCATACCTTTTCCTCCTTCTAGTAATGTGATCAAACGCACCGGTTTTTGGTGCGCCACTTATTAGCATCCGGCCTTGCCGTTGGCAGGACCGGTGCCAGGCAACCCCTGCCTTAAACCTCAACAGGAGATTTCATGGGGCAGCTCATGAGGTTAGAATCTCATGCTGTCCCCCATTTTTTTGCCCACCAGGCGAGCATCAGCCACCAGTTGCTGTCGACTTTTCTGCTTTGAAAGGCGGGGGAGCGGAAACGGTGCCACCAATTAACGCATAGGCGGCAAAAATGACAAGCAGCCAAAACAGCGGATTCCAAGCCAACGAGTGCCAAGTCTTTGAAAGCAATTCGTTCATGATGTCACCCCAGTTCAGTTGTCATCGAGTCCTTCGTGCTTGGGTTTAGTTCGCCATTGACATGAAATCTCTATGAATACTCTAGGTTGCTAGCGAGGATACAAACGCGAATTGTGGGTGGCTGTGCGGAAAGACACATAAGGTAGTGCACAAGTATAAGGAAGCGCATAGCAGAGAGCTAAGCTTCACTACTCTTGCCACTACCTTTATCCGGGCTAGCCTCAAATTGAAGCGCGGCAATTGTTTTCTGTCAGTTTGGGGGCCTATGTCCATTTAAGCGTTGCTGTGAATGACGTTACCAGACCACCACCCGCACCCTTTTTCCAAGCGAGCCTTGCTGGTCATCCTCCAAGGTATACGCCTACACCGGAGAAGAACAGTTTTGCGTTCGGCATCGAACGGACCTGAGGACCCCGATGGCACTATAAACGGCCTTGAACCAGAAAAAATCCGGCTGCAACGAAAGCAGTATCTCGCGCACAGTCAAGACAACATTGACTGGGAGCAACTTGCATAGCAGGGTTTTTTAACTGAGTCCGCTGGCCCCTGATGCAGACAGGAGACATTCATGAGTAATTTTATTGTCGTTATCTTTCCGACGGAGACACAGGCAGACGAGGGCGGGAAAGCGCTCAGGGAACTTCAGGATGAAGGAAAGCTTACGATCCATGGGATGGCCATCATCACCAAGCGTGCAGACGGCAAGGTCTCTATGAAGGATGAACCGGGCGAAGCGCCTCTTGGGACGGCAGTAGGTACAGTCGTGGGTAGCTTGATTGGTCTGTTGGGAGGACCAGTGGGGCTTGCCGCAGGCGCGGCTGCAGGTGCTTTTTTGGGATACGCGGTCGATGCCTTCAATTATGGGGTGGGCATGGAGTTTGTTGATGAGGTATCGCGGAATTTAACGCCCGGAAAGAGCGCTCTGGTCGCCGAGGTTGACGAGTTCTGGACCTTGGGGCTTGACCTGAGGATGGAAGCACTAGGCGGAATCGTAGTTCGCCAGTGGCGCCTGGACGTTGAACGTGATCTGATTGAAAATGAAATCCAGGCGCGCAATGCCGAGCTTTTTCAGCTCAAGGCGGAGTACGCACAAGCCGAGGATGAGCATAAGGCCAGGCTGGAAATCAAGATCAAGACTGCCGAGGCCAAATTGAAAACCGCCCTGGAACGCGAAAAGGCCAAGGTGGAAGCGTTAAAACAGCAAGCAGACACGAAGATCAAGGCCCTCCAGAAGCAGGCTGCGGCGGCAACTCTGGAAACTAAAACCAAAATTGAGCAACGGATCGTGGAAATTCAAGCCGAATCCGAAAAGCTTGCAAAACAGCAGGCGACCTAAAGCATAGATTCAGAACAGGTTCATCCTGGGCGATTGAAACGATCGCAATAGTGGTATCAACCTTGATAAAACAGAAATTCAATCAATGAGGAGGTGTTATGGCAAGTGAAAATAGAACGAGTGAGAAACCGAAATATCCTACAAGTTTCAGTCTGTTTTATCCTGTCGGCTATCTGGTCGTCGGATTTCAAAGCAGGGAAGACGCTCTACGGGTACAGCAGGACCTAATGACGGGAGGGTATGAACCCGACGACTGCACATTTTTCTCCTGCAGGGAAGTAACGGAAGCTGCAAACAAAAATCTTGACCAGGGGAACTTTCTGCCTCATCTGGGTGGCGTCGATAAAGTCATCGAAAAACATCTGGAAGCAGCAAAAGAGGGAAGTTCCTTTCTTGTGATCTATGCGCCGGATAAAGTCACTTCAGATCGCGCCATGAACGTTATCCGCCGTGTGCCGTTTGAGTTTGCACACCGCTACCACCGGCTCGTAATCGAAGAACTCAAGTAAACCATCCTCTGGATGCCGCTAGCAGCGTAGCGGCATCCGATTCGCTGCAGACGGTAAATCAGCGCAAAGCCGTGCCCCAGTAATGGTCGTTTAGGATAATGTTTTAAGATGGCCGTAATAAGGAGCCACACCAAGGCTGGGGCCACGCTTCTTTGCCCAATAGACCTTGGACTCCGGAAAACCGACCAATGGTTCTTCATGCAGATAAGGTGCTGTTAATTTACTCTCAGTGTTGTACATAGCGTTTCCGATGCGCTCAATTGTCCCGTCCGAGTTCCGAATATAGGGAACAAGCTTGCTCATGCAGAATCTCCAAAGAAAAATGTTTTTGATGCAAGCGGACGCGGCGCGATCATTTGACCCTACCCCACAAAACCGTACCATTTAAAAGTAGAATTTCTGGCATGATTTTGACCTTAAATGGAAAGGAGCATGACGTGAAGAGAAGCA
>NZ_FRBV01000009.1 GCF_900142705.1 Nitrosospira sp. Nsp11 | reverse complement strand
CGGGCTGGTCAAACACCGAGATGCTGATGCAGCAGGTCGCGCAGCTTAATCGGGAAAAGGAGATATTGCCCCCGCCGGGGGATCATGTGCATTGAGTTGAGTAATGGCTCACAAAAGGGAGGGAGCAGACCGAGAAACATAGAGCCCTGTATGAGGCTTTCCACCAAAGTTTTTTTAATAATCGTTCAAGGAGATAAAATATGATTAAATCGATGGCCACGGTCTTGATGAGTGCTGCGCTGGTCGTGTCAGTACCCGCGTCGGCGCATACCGAAGAGCATTTCGACGCCATTGATACGCCGCACGGGGGACAGATGCGTATGGCAGGTCCCTATCATCTGGAGCTTGTTACACAAGAGAAAGACATCGTCCTCTACGTAACGGACCATGGGGATAATAAAGTCAGCACCGATGGTGGAACGGGTAAAGCAAGTTTTCAGATAGGCAAGGCCAAGCCCAAGGATTCGATAAAACTCGAACCCGCTGGGGATAACATCCTTAAAGGCACCGGGGATTTCAAGCTCACGCCCGAAACTACAATCGTCGTTTTCGTCAAATTACCGGACCAGGAGCCACAATCTACCCGCTTTACTCCGCTCAAGCCTAAGGCGTCCCAAAAAACCCAGGAAAAAAAGCCTGCGGGATCCGCCAGTGGACATGAGCATCATCACATGCACCATTGAGCGCCACGAGAAAAATAGCCCGTAAACGATAGAAAGCGGGATATCATAAAATCGCGGGGCGGCAGCAACTGGATAGCGCCAACCGAAACACCACGACGTCTTGCCATTTTTTAAGCAATTCACAGCGGTTTTTACGTTTGCAGCGCAGCTTGCCGCCCCCTCTTGATATCAATGTTTAGCAGTATCAGTAATCCAATAACAAAATAAACGCCGGTAATCAGCATGGCAAGCCGATGATCTCCTCGAGAAATCCAGCTTACCAATCCATACGTGACCGGACCCAGTATGGACGACAGCTTGACTGCCAGTCCCCACAGCCCGAAAAATTCGGCACGCCTGGCGTCAGGGCTGAAATATCCTACCAACGCCCGACCTGCTGACTGAGAAGCCCCCAGGCACAGGCCGGCGACATTGGCAGCCAGCCAGAACATCGCCCGGCTTTCGGCCATCCAGGCCAGCAATATCATAACAATCCAGCCAACAAGCGTCAGAGCGATCGTGGGAATATGCCCGATCCTGTCCTGTATGCTGCCGAAAGCAAATGCCCCCACTGATGCGGTGATGTTAACCACCAGGACCAGAAACATGGTGTCGCTCGTGTTAAAGCTCATTACCTGCTGCGCGTATATTGCAGCCAATGTAATTACAGTCTGGATACCCGCTTGGTAAAATACGATGCAGACAAGAAAACGCACCAGGTCGCGGTAATCCCGCACGCGATGAAACGTATCGCCCAGCCGCGAAAATGCCTCACTCACCACGGTACGTCCCGCAAGATGCGATTGAGGTACGGCGCGTTCCTTCAGGAAAAGAAAGGTGGGAATACTCGACAGCGCAAAGAAACCAGCGGTTATCAGCATCGTAACGGGAACAAAATGCTCGGCCGGCTCGCCATGTTCCTGCGCCCAGGTGACATACGCCAGTGATAAGCCCAGACTGACCAAGCCGCCGATATAACCCAGGCTCCAGCCCCAGCCCGAGACTTTTCCCAGCGCCTCGCTCTGCGCCAGCTCCGGTAAAAACGCGGCAATCAAATTTTCACCGCAACCAAAGAAGAAATTGGTGAGAATTATCAGCACAACCGCCAGCCACAGATCACCGGGCCCCACAAAGTAGAGCAATCCCGTAAACAGGACACAGCCCACCGCACTCAGGAACAGCAGACGCTTCTTCGCTGCATACGCGTCGGCATATGCTCCTAGCGCAGGTGCGGTCAGGATAATAAGGGCATAGGAAACCGCAAGCGCAGCGGTCCATGCAAACGTCGCCCACTCAGCATTTCCCGCTACGACCGCAACGAAATAAGCATTAAAAATGGCGGTGATTACAACTGTGGTATAGCCTGAATTGGCGAAATCAAACATCGCCCAAGACCACGCTTCCCGCCGGCTCACCCCTGCCGCCAGATATTGAGGGTTATCCTGTATTTGCATGGAAGGCGGCGATATCCCTGATTAATCAGCTAACAATACATGATTATTAACTTAGGGCTGTCCTAAGCCATGAAGGCCGTTGCAGATCGCTGAGGTCATTTTTTACGGCAAAAGGACTCCACCGTCCTGACCTAGGCAGTAAGCACTCACTCCCTACGCTAGCGTTTGTAGAATCTGCCTAATTACAATAGGCCTGTACCGCCCCGACTGTTCTGCAGTCATTCAAAGGGCTTGTCCGAAATTTCCACCCGCAGTCTCTGATTACGACCAAAAAATACGAGTGGTCACAGCGTGATTATGGACTGGCACCGCTCCATCTCAGAAAAAAACCGCAATCCTGATATTAATGCCTAACCTGTCTTACGTCGCCGCAGACATTCACCAGCACCCCTATCAGGTTTAACATGCCTTCCATCAGTAAATTCAAATGTTCCTCGCTCCACTCGAACGATCGTAACGATGCCAAGGTTTGGTCAACCGGGATCTCTTCATGATTTATCTGCTGATGCGCAAGACTCAAGGCTAGCAGGCGCGCGCATTCGGCCAGTTGATCCTTGGTTGCCTTCTTGATCAGCATATTCGCCAAGTCATATGTCTGATCAAAGGTTAATAGTTGGGTCACGATATTTGCCTATCATAATTTTGTCAGCCTTTATTCTTCTGCAATAGCACACCGAATAAACCCCACAAGCATTCAGCTCTCTGAGTATTCCGGCGTTGGTTTTATTATTCCTTAGGGTTGGCAAAACTCAACGCTATTCCCAACAGGAAAGCTGATTGTTCGCATAATAACCGTATTGTCGGGCATTGCAATTGGACTTAAGTACACGTGCTAATCTTTAGCTCATGATTTAGCTAATCTACATTCCGTGTTGCGCCATAGAAAAAGGTTACCGAAATAGTTTTTAGAAGTTAACGCAAACGCCATAAGGATGGGCACTTCACTTTAGTGCGTTGAAAATGATTTTAAGTTTTGCCTGTATGGTTTTCTTCAGGATAAAGGGATCGGTATTGAGGAAAGTATCTGTCAATCGGTTTTTTGTTTCTGGGCAGACATGATCGGACGCTAGCAGCCGCTGGCAAGGTGTTTGAGGAGAGTGGTATTCCTTGTTAATCTAGAATGACGCGCTACTTTTCCTTGAGTTTCAGCAGATTAAGCTTCAGGGCACAAATACACCCGACAGGTGCGCTTGTGATTCCATGCATGACCTGCTAGCCGCAGCCGGTCGTGACATTTCCAGAACCCCCAGCGGCTATGCTTGGTGCCCACGGCATGAGCGCTTCAACTACGGGCATCACGCGCTGCAAGCTTGTTCTCTTCCCGGTAATACGCCGCCCCTGACAGGTTCACCAACTGGCAGGATCGTCTTACGGATAACCTCTGATCCTGCGCCAAGCGGAAAACCATGTCCCCGCGTTCAGGCGGCGCTACAGCTTTTTTAATACCGCCTTGATCGCTTCATTCTCCAGCGCCAAGTTCGCATACATCCGCTTGGGCTGGCTGTTCTCCGTTTCCAGCTCTTTTACACGCACCAGCTCGGAAACCTCAAGCCCGCCATACTAGGCTTTCCACTTATAGTAGGTCGCCGAACTAATCCCATGCTTGCGCCAGATCTCGTCGACTGCAACCCCGCTATAGGCTTCCTTCAGAATCCCTACAATCCGACTTTCCGTAAACCGCGAATTCTTCATTTGAACCTCCAGGCAAAATGCTGTCAGAAAGTTCTACTTCTTGCTTGTCTCTTAAATGGGGATGCTTACGTTACCACTTCATTTTTCAGACAGTGTGAAGCTCGCGCTCGTCAGGACGCACTGCGGGAAAAAAGCCCAGGTCTGAAGTCACGCCATATGTTTCACCTGTATTTGCTGATCTCGCCCAACTGACATGAACGACATTCTGACCTATAGTGAAGAAAGCATAGTCTTTCAAATACTATCGCGGAAATTTGTGATTCATAATTTTTGGTAGCAGCTATTGGATGAATTTCTAATACAGCAAGTTATTACAGGATGTCATGACAATTTCTTGTACGCCATTAAGGAAATATCATTTTTCTCTAAAAATCGTTTAATGAACTACTGGAAACCAAACTAAGGAGAGTCATCATGATACAAAAACGAAAAATGGAATCTATTATTGCAATCGTTCCTTTTTTAATGGCCACGGTTAGTTTCGCAACTAGTGCCAATGCAAGTGAACATGAAGGAGGAAGCGATGCTTCTGTGATGAAAAGAGAACCAGACGGTAGTGTCAGTAAAAAAGAATTCATGAAACACCACGAGTGGATGTTTGACCAAAACGACAAAAACCATAACGCTAAGCTGGAGCCCGATGAAATGAGAAACCTACACAAAATGGTGAGTAAAATGCATGGGCGCTTTGAACAAGAATATGGACAAAAAAAATAGCTAGTGTATTGGGATTTATTTGAGCTAACGGAACCCTGCTCCCACAGGTGACCTGACCAGACTAGGGGGGTAGGGAATGGGGGTGTGTCCAGTCTCGGCAAGACCCCGCCCCCTTAAGTCTGGGTGCCATCCCCCTCTCACCTTTCTCAAATTTCAAAAACCATTTTTCTGTAGACGGACATTCTCTTGCTCATGGGAATGCCTCTTCCTGTCGGCTATATTGTCGTTTTACGCATTTTTCTGACAAGTAACACCCTAACTAGTCTGTAAAGCCAAGGATAGGTAAGTGCTGTACTCAAAATCCTAGACATGGGGTTCCCAAAATAGCACCCCTACCTGTCGGAAACAGCTCCCCTTCATCTGTTTCACATGAGAATAGGCTAAAACCCTAAATTTGTTGTTCAAAGTTACCCCATTGTTACCCCAAAAGGGTTTTCCGGTGTTTGGGACATAATTAAGTTATTGAAATAATGGTGCTGTTGAGAGGAGTCGAACCTCCGACCTACTGATTACGAATCAGTTGCTCTACCAACTGAGCTACAACAGCGCGAAGGGAAATACAACGTTGTGGATTATAGAGGTTTGGTAAACGGCGAGCAATGTGAGGGACGAGCGTAAAGGGCGGCTTTTTCCACGGGGACTGACAAAAATGTTTTGAATATACTTTCGCAGCCTGAAAACTTGTAGTTGAAGCTGCTAAAATCGCCAATGGTGTTTGCTCTACCGCATCCCGTTAAAACTATCCCTATTTTCCCTTATTTTCGTCGATGTCCTGCAATAACTAGACTTTTTTATAGGTTTACGGCACACTTGCATCCATGGAAAATGACGCGTCCACAATAAAAAAAATCCTCGTTCTTCATGGGCCTAACCTAAATCTTCTGGGAACACGCGAGCCGGAGCTCTACGGAACACTCACGTTAGGCGAAATTAACAGCAAATTAGCGATTTTAGCGAACCACGCGGGTGTCGGATTAATTCACTTTCAAAGTAACGCCGAGGGTGAGCTAATAGATCGGGTTCAGCTAGCGATGAGCGAGGGGATCGCTTTTATAATCATCAATCCCGCAGCCTACACGCATACCAGCATTGCTTTACGTGATGCCTTTGCCGCAACCAGAATACCGTTCATCGAAGTGCATCTTTCCAATGTTTTTGCTCGTGAGTCTTTCCGCAGGAGGTCGTATTTCTCCGATCTGGCGGTAGGTGTAATCAGCGGTTTGGGCCCTAAAGGATACGAACTTGCCTTGGAGTACGCTTTAGAGGTAACAGCAGGCGTGAAGTTCGATAATCCCGCATAGCCGTATTGATATTTATGAGACTGGGAGGCAGGGAAGTGGGACATGAAAGAGAAACTTCGCGGAATAGAAAGCAGACATGCGCCAGCGCGCTGAAAGATGGTGCAGCAATGGCAGGCATGTTGTTAAAGACGTAAAGGGGGACCGCCCCGGAGGCCTATTATGGATTTGAGAAAACTGAAGAAACTGATTGATCTGGTCGAGGAGTCGGGCATTGCCGAACTGGAAATTACCGAAGGTGAGGAGAAGGTGCGCATCAGCAGATCAACCTCATCCGTGCAAACCCAGGTAACCCCCGGTGGAACATCACCTCAACAGGGGACGCCGCCCAGTGCTGTTATCGCATCCACGGCGCTTACTCCCGCTAACGCAGTAGCCGAGATCTTGCCAGAGGGTCATGTGGTGAAATCACCCATGGTAGGAACGTTCTACCGTAGCTCCTCTCCTGGTTCCAATGCATTCGTAGAAGTAGGACAGACGGTCAAGGAGGGGGAAACGCTTTGCATCATTGAGGCGATGAAGCTGCTTAACGAAATAGAATCAGACAAGAGTGGCGTGATAAAGGCAGTCCTGGTGGAAAATGGCCAGCCAGTAGAGTATGGCGAACCGCTATTCGTGATCGAGTGATCCTGCGCCAACGCGCATATAACGCGCGGAAAGACAGTGGGCAACTTCCATCTTCAGGAAATAATTTCCGGTAAATATGTTCGAAAAAATTCTTATAGCCAATCGGGGCGAGATCGCCCTGCGAATACAGCGTGCATGCCGGGAGATGGGCATCAAAACAGTCGCGGTGCATTCCCAGGCGGACGCTGACGCCAAGTATGTGAAGCTGTCCGATGAGTCCGTGTGCATCGGCCCAGCCCCCTCGGCGCAAAGTTACCTTAATATTCCTGCCATTATCAGCGCTGCGGAGGTGACGGACTCGGAGGCTATTCATCCGGGCTATGGGTTTCTTTCCGAAAATGCCGACTTCGCCGAACGCGTTGAAAGCAGTGGTTTTGTCTTTATTGGCCCTCGCCCCGAAACCATTCGCCAGATGGGCGATAAGATCAGTGCCAAGAATGCGATGAAAAAGGCAGGTGTGCCTTGTGTTCCAGGGTCTAACGGCGGGCTTCCCGAGTCCCCTGAAGAGATCCGGGCCATTGTCCGCTCCATTGGTTATCCAATAATTATCAAGGCCGCAGCGGGTGGCGGCGGCCGCGGAATGCGGGTAGTCCATACCGAAGCCGCTTTGTCGAACGCGGTGATAATAACCCGGAACGAGGCGCAGGCAGCTTTCGGTAACCCGACGGTCTATGTGGAAAGATATCTTGAAAACCCGCGCCACATCGAGTTCCAGGTTTTGGCGGACGCGCACGGGAATGCGATTTATCTCGGCGAACGAGAATGTTCGATGCAGCGCCGCCATCAGAAAATTCTCGAGGAAGCGCCCGCGCCGGGCATCCCCCCGAGGTTGCGCGACAAGATGGGCGCACGCTGCGCGGACGCATGCCGCCGTATCGGTTATCGCGGCGTAGGTACGTTCGAATTCCTGTTTGAGAAAAATGAATTTTATTTCATCGAAATGAATACGCGCCTGCAAGTAGAACACCCGGTTACGGAAGCGGTTACCGGAATCGATCTGGTACAAGCGCAAATTCGTGTTGCGGCAGGCGAAAAACTCAACATTCGCCAGAGGGATGTCGTATTGAAAGGACACGCCATAGAGTGCCGCATTAATGCCGAGGATCCTTATAAACTTACGCCGTCCGCTGGGCGTATTACGCAATACCACGCGCCAGGCGGACCCGGCATTCGCGTGGATTCCCATGTATACCATAACTATTTGGTGCCGCCCTATTACGATTCGATGATCGGTAAAGTGATTGCCTACGGCGACAACCGCGACCAGGCAATTGCAAGGATGCGCATCGCGTTGTCCGAAATGGTGATTGAAGGCATTAAAACGAACATGCCGTTACACCTCGACCTGTTATCCGACGCCGCTTTTCTGAATGGCGGCACCAGCATCCATTACCTGGAGCAAAAGCTTGCCAATTATAATAAGTCAGGCTAAAACGCAATCCATTTCGCGCCGCCTGAGCTATTTCAAGGCGGGTGAGCCAGCGTTCCACCGGACAGCCAGCTTGCGGTCACCTGTTTCTTGATATGGCCTGGATTTCGCTGGCTATAGAAACCGATAGCGCGCACGCCGAAGCCTTGGGTGACGCGCTGCTCGAACTGGGCGCGCTGTCAACAGACATACATGACGCCGCCAGCGGCACGGATCGAGAGCAACTCTTGTTCGATGAGCCGGGTGAGCCTTCCGAGAAAATCTGGCTCGCATCCGAGCTTACCGCTCTATTCAACGAGGATGTTGACATCGCTTCCACTGTACAGGCTGCGGCGAACGCGGCCCAGCTCCGCTGTCAGCCCAGCTATCGCATTACACGTGTGGAGGAGCAGGACTGGGTTCGGATGACACAGTCGCAATTCACCCCGATCCAGATATCGTCCCGCCTGTGGATCGTTCCCAGTTGGCATCAAATACCCGATACCGCGGCGGTCAACCTGATACTCGATCCCGGGTTGGCTTTCGGTACGGGTAGTCACCCCTCTACGCAACTGTGCCTTGGCTGGCTTGACGAAACGCTGCGGGGGGGTGAAGATGTTTTAGATTATGGCTGCGGTTCAGGCATACTTGCCATTGCCGCGTTGAAACTGGGTGCGGGTCACGTAGTGGGAATAGATATCGACCCGCAAGCCGTTGCCGCAAGCCGCGCAAATGCAATACTTAATCAGTGCGATGAAACAAAAGCGGAATTTTTTGCGACTCCCGTCACGGATCGGGCAGGGTCTAAAAATGGAGCATGGGCGGATGTGGTCGTGGCCAATATCCTTGCCAACCCGTTAATCGTACTGGCGCCGTTATTGATGCACGCCACGCGCAGGGGTGGACACATAGCGCTTTCCGGCATCCTCATGGAACAGGCGGAAGATGTGATACAGATTTATCGGCAATGGTTTGATATTCATATTACACGCGAGCAGGCAGGATGGGCTCTGCTCACCGGGACGAGAAAGTGAATTTGTTATAAAACCTACGGCTATGGCGCTCGTAACCCGTTGTCCTAACTGCGCGGCTGCTTTCCGCGTAACCCCTTTGCATCTGCAGGCGCATGGTGGTGACGTGCGCTGTGGACAATGCTCACAGGTATTTAACGGCTTTGCCACCTTGGCGACGGTGCAGGAACCGGAAGACCATGATGTGGCCGGACCAGAAGCGGAGGAAATGCCAGAAACCGAGGCAGCGCCAGAAGGCCAATCGGGAACCCCGCCTCAAAATGATCCGGATACGCTGACTGTATCGGATCAAGAGAATTTACCTTCAGCGCCAGCTCAAGAAGCAGCTCCGGATCAATCCGGTCCGGACATGACAGCGCAGGCCGCGCCTGCTTCGGACTTGCCACCCATTGCGGAAGAATCAGCACCGCAAAGAGAAGGCGAGACCAGCAGCAGCGCTGCCGCTAGCGAAGGCGGGGAAAAACGATCTCCGCACAGGCCGGACGCGACCATTCCGCCGTCGGAAAATTACGCATGGGACAACCATGCTTTCGACGAGGTTCAGTTGCCCAAGGCCTCCCTGGCGTGGGGGATCGGCAGCCTTTTGTTGATTGTGATGCTGGCGGCCCAGGCCATCTATCTTTATCGTGTCGAGCTATCCGTCAACGCGCCAGCGACCAAGCCTTATCTTCAACGATATTGTGAGCTATTGGGGTGCACAATTCCCTCGTCACAATATGCGAAGTTGCTGAATATCGAATCGTCCGATATGCAATCGGATACGGCGCAACCCGGCGTCATCACCCTGAGCGCCACGATACGCAATCATGCCTCCAATCCCCAGGCACTTCCGTCTTTTCAATTAACGCTGATCGACCATCAGGACCAACCCCTCGCCAGCCGTAACTTTCCTCCCGAAGCCTATCTTGAAGACGCTGCCAGCCGTGGGAAAGTCATTGCGCCCAATGCCGAATTCAATGTAAAGCTTCACCTCGATAGCGGGACTTTGAACGCGGCCGGATATCGACTGCTATTGCTTAATCCTCGTTCGTAGGAAGTAGGAACATTGCACGGAGAGGTTTCGCAGAAAGGACCGGGCGCATAGGGACGTGACGACGAGCCGGTTTGTTCCGTTTGCGTCCGTGACCGAGCCCAACTCTCGACGGTTCTGCCTTACGTTGCGCCATCCAGCATATCGTGTCACTGCTTTTCACCGTGCTCCAAACGTACACTCCATCCCGCCCAGTTGCCGGATTTAGGTTAAAATCAGCATCCCGTCAAATCATCTTCGTCCTCTGGCAGAATGACACCTGAAGCTTTGATCGAAACCAAGGATCTCGGTTTTTCCTATGGGGATCGTTCCATTCTCAAAGGGATCGACATCACCATGTCGCGCGGCAAAGTCATCGCTATCATGGGGGGCAGCGGTAGCGGCAAGACTACCCTGTTGCGCCTTATCGGCGGTGCGATCCGTCCGTCCTCCGGTTATGTCAAGTTTGCCGGTAAGATAGTGCATGAGCAAAAAAGAGATGAGCTTTTCCAGATGCGCCGGAAGATGAGTATGTTATTTCAGTTCGGCGCGCTGTTTACCGATTTGTCGGTATTCGATAATGTAGCTTTCCAGATGCGGGAGCATACCGACTTACCGGAATCCATGATTCGCGACCTGGTGCTGATGAAACTTCAGGCTGTGGGCCTGCGCGGCGCACATGACCTGATGCCGGCGGAACTCTCGGGAGGAATGGCGCGGCGGGTGGCATTGGCTCGCTCGATTGCGCTTGACCCGGTACTCATCATGTATGACGAGCCTTTTACCGGTCTTGACCCCATTTCGCTAACGGTCATCGGTAATTTGATCCGTCGTTTGACCGACGCGTTAGGCATGACTTCAATCGTCGTGACGCACGACGTGCAGGAATCGCTGAAAATCGTGGATTATGTGTACTTTATTGCAGACGGGGTGATCGCAGCACATGGCACCCCGGATGAAGTGCGCGGATCGGTGGCCCCCTTCGTACATCAGTTCGTGCATGGAGAAGAAGATGGTCCCGTCTCGTTTCACTATCCGGCTCAAGCCTATGCGCGCGATCTGAAACTGGAGGGCAGTTTTGCCTAGGCGCATCGTTATCGGCATCCGGGGCGTTGGTCACCGTGTAATAGATAGCGTCTGGCGGCTGGGCTACGCCAGCCGCTTTTTCTTGCTGACTCTGCTGAAGTCGGGTACCAGCTTTCGGCGCTTCGGCCTGATTATCCGTGAGCTTTATTTTACGGGCGTTTTGTCGCTCGTCATTATCGTTGTATCGGGGTTGTTCGTCGGCATGGTGCTGGGTTTGCAGGGTTATGAGACATTACAGCGATTCGGCGCCGAATCTGCTGTGGGTACAATGGTTGCATTGTCGCTTGTTCGGGAACTGGGACCCGTGGTGGCGGCGTTGTTATTTGCCAGCCGTGCCGGCTCCGCCATTACTGCTGAAATCGGCTTGATGAAAGCCACCGATCAACTGGCAGCGATGGAAATGATGGCGGTGGATCCGATTGCACGGGTGGTTGCCCCCCGGTTCTGGGCGGGCGTAATTTCGATGCCATTACTTGCGGCAATGTTTTCCATCATCGGGGTTTTTGGCGGTTATATGGTGGCCGTAGTGCTTATCGGTGTGGATGAAGGGTCATTCTGGTCACAAATGCAGGATGCGGTGGACTTCAGGTACGACATCGTCAACGGTATCATCAAGACCTGTGTTTTTGGTGTGGCGGTGACGGCAATCGCAGTGTTCGAGGGTTACGATGCGGCGCCGACGGCTGAGGGAGTGTCCGGCGCGACAACCCGCACCGTGGTGACTTCCGCGCTGGCGATTCTGGGACTGGATTTTGTTTTGACCTCGGTCATGTTCAGGGGAATGAGCTGATGCAGCGGACAACAATGGATCTGTGGGTAGGCGTATTTGTCATGGCTGGTATAGGCGCGTTGCTGTTGCTGGCGCTGAAGGTGGGAAATCTTGGCACTTACAGCTCGGCAGCGAGCTATACGTTGACTGGAAGTTTTGAGAATATCGGCGGTTTGAAAGTCAAGGCGCCGGTAAAGGGTGCGGGCGTGGTAGTGGGGCGTGTAACGGATATCCAGTTTAACACCAAGACTTACGACGCAGTGGTAACACTGAGCATAGACAACCGTTACCAATTTCCGAAGGACACTTTCGCCAGCATTCTTACATCGGGCCTTTTAGGGGAGCAGTACATAGGCTTGGCGGCAGGCGGTGACGAGACAGCGCTGAAGAATGGAGATAAAATCATGAAAACCAATTCCGCGATGGTCCTGGAAGAAATGATCGGCCGGTTCCTGTTCGACAAGGCATCAGAGAATAAGAAAACGGACGACGACAAGAGCGGAAATGGTGATTAACAAAAATATCGTAATTTCGCATAATGTAGTGTGGTTAAAAAATTCTAGCGAGGGAATCATGAAGAAATATTTTAATACGTCTTTATTATTGGCGACTTGGCTCGTCACGCTCCCCGTATGGGCCATGGCGACCAGCCCGGATACCCTGGTGGATAATACGGCCCAGGAGGTGCTCGCGATCGTCCGGCAAGATAAGGACTTGCGCGCGGGCAATACCACCAAGATTCTCGATCTGGTGGAAGCTAAGATATTGCCCCATTTCGACTTTACCCGGATGACGCGGTTGGCGATGGGTAAGAATTGGTCCAAGGCTACGCCTGAGCAACAGCAGGTATTGGTGAAGGAATTTCGCACGTTGCTGGTACGCACCTATTCCAACGCACTTAGCAGCTATAGCGAGCATACCATTACGGTTGAGCCGCTGAAAGAGAAGGCGGGCGAGACCGATACCACAGTCAAGACAAAAGTGATAAACCAAGGTCAACAGCCGATTCCCATCGACTATAGTATGGAAAAGACAGGTGACGATTGGAAAGTCTATGATGTGACAGTGGCTGGGGTAAGCCTGGTAACCAATTATCGCAGCACCTTCAATAACCAGGTGCGTGACGGTGGCGTAGAAAAATTGATTCAAACGCTCGTGGAAAAAAACCGGGCCCTGGTTGCTGCCGATAATAAGGCTGCATCAGCGAAATAATCCATGATTGAAGATGCGGCTAGATTGGTTTTGCGCGCGGGCGGCGAACTGAGCGTCGAAGGCTCGATAACCATCAATAACGTTGTGGCGATGGTTGGGCAAGGCATTGCTCTGTTTGACCGCGATAATATGGTAATCGATCTGGCGCGTGTGACTGAGGTGGATTCTTCCGCGGTAAGCATGTTGCTGGAGTGGCAGCGCGAGGCGGGTCGCCGCAATTGTCCTGTGCGCTTTGCCAATATACCGCTTAATCTGCGAAGCCTCGTGCAGCTATATGGTCTCTCCGAATTAATGCACGTCGCCTGATCGGTAACCGATCAATATCGGGCTCAAGTATCTTTTACATAGAGGCTTGTCCCTCGCGGATCTGCAATCCGTCCCGGCTATCTGGCCCATGTGTCAGGCCACTATCTTATCCAATTTCTCGATGATCCCGGCAATCGAAGTCAAACAGATGCACAAGTGCTTCGGTAAACTGCAGGCGTTGGCAGGTATCGACCTTGAAATAAAAACCGGGGAATTTTTTGCCTTGCTTGGCCCCAACGGCGCAGGCAAGACAACGCTTATCAACATTATTGCCGGACTAACCCGCGCCACGAGCGGCAGCGCCAGGGTAATGGGTTACGATGTCGTTGCGGACTACCGTGAAGCGCGACGCATGCTGGGCGTGGTGCCTCAAGAACTGGTGTTCGATCCCTTTTTTACCGTTCGAGAAACGCTTGCAATTCAATCCGGATATTACGGCTTAAAAAACAATAAATCCTGGATAGACGAAATAATTCACCATCTGGATCTGGCAGACAAGGCGGACGCCAACATGCGTACGCTTTCCGGGGGCATGAAGCGACGCGTGTTGGTGGCTCAGGCATTGGTGCACAAGCCCCCGGTCATCGTACTGGATGAGCCTACCGCAGGGGTTGACGTCGAGTTGCGCCAAGGCCTTTGGCGTTTTATCAGAGAGTTGAATCGTGATGGACATACCATCGTACTCACCACCCATTACCTTGACGAAGCAGAAGCCTTATGCAGCCGCGTCGCAATGCTGAAGCAAGGTAATATCGTAGCGCTCGATAGCATCAGAAATCTCATTAGCGGAATTTCCGGATGCTCGGTGCGGCTGCGGCTATCGCCCGATACGCTGCCTCCAGCCCTGCAACCTTTGATGAGCCGTTGTGAAGCAGAGTATTACATACTGGCGCTTGACGAGTATTCCCAGCTTGAGCAAGTTATGGCGGCGCTGCGTACAGCAGGATCGCAAGTGCTGGAGATGCAGGTATTTCAGCCCGATCTCGAAGAGGTATTCGTAAAAATCATGGGGGACGTTGAAATCAGGGAAGCGGTAGCCGTTCCCATCACATGACCGGATTTCTTACGCTGCTCTATAAGGAATTGTTGCGATTCTGGAAGGTCGGGTTTCAGACCGTATTCGCGCCTATGGTGTCCACCCTGCTTTATCTCATGATTTTTTCTCATGTCCTGGATGCCCATGTGCAAGCCTATCCAGGTGTTGCCTACACTGTTTTCATGATTCCGGGCCTGATAATGATGGCGGTGCTTCAGAACGCTTTTGCCAACTCGTCGTCCAGCCTGATCCAGTCCAAGATCACCGGAAACCTGGTTTTTGTGCTGTTATCACCGCTATCCTACCAGGAAATATTTTTTGCCTATGTGCTGGCATCGGTAGTGCGTGGGCTGGCGGTGGGACTGGGCGTTTACCTGATAACATACGGATTTTTCGATGTTTCCTTATCCTCGTTTCCATGGATATTCATATTTGCCCTGATGGGCAGCGCGCTACTGGGCGCGTTGGGTCTTATTGCCGGCATTTGGGCTGAAAAATTTGATCACCTTGCCACATTTCAAAACTTCATCATTCTGCCGCTGACTTTCCTATCGGGAGTGTTCTATTCAATCCACTCCCTACCGCCTTTCTGGCGAGGCCTCTCCCACTTGAATCCGTTTTTCTACATAATCGATGGTTTTCGCTATGGCTTCTTCAGCACGTCGGATATTTCGCCCTATATCAGCCTTGGGATTGTGGCAATGTGCTTCCTGGCAGTATCATGGTTGACATTGCAGATGTTGAGCACGGGTTACAAGATCCGGCAGTAACGCTGGCTAGGGCTTTTCGGACTTAAAGAATTGCAGCGAAAAATGAACCAGCCGGATGCCTTTGCAGCCGATTTCCTTTGAGTCCCACACGCTGCGAAGGCCCAGCGGTAAGGATTTGCATAGTTCAATAAATATAACGGACAACGCAAAGGTAAATTCAGGCAGTTGTCTTTAAGAATTCCAAGAGAATCATTTATATAAGGAAGAGAAGGATGGTTACGCCAGAAAGCATTAAAAATCACATCGAAAGTTCCTTGCCATGCGAACTGGTGCATGTAGAAGGGGATGATGGTCATCATTTCAGCGCCATCATTGTAAGTGCTGAATTCCGGGGGAAAAATATGGTGCAGCAGCATCAGCTTGTTTACCGCGCGCTCGGCGACAGGATGAAGCAAGAGATCCATGCGCTATCCATGAAAACCCACACGCCCGAACAATGGGCGGAAATAAACCCGAGCTAGGAGTCTGTCTGACCTGAAGAATCGCAGCGAAATATGAAGCCGATTTCCTTAAAGTCTCACAGGCCGCCAAGCCCCGCCAATATCCTGGATGTGGATAGTTGGCGCGAGGGCGCATCAACAAGAAGCGAGAAGCGCATTGCGCCGTATAAGGAATTCTTGAACAGAAGAGCTTGGCTTGAAGGCAAGGTCTTCCGCAGGAGCTGAGGCTCAGCTCTTGCAATTACACACTGGGGGCCAGGGCGGCCCGCATCTTCTGCATGGCTTTGGCTTCAATCTGGCGGATTCGCTCCGCAGATACGCCCAGCTCGCCAGCAAGATCATGCAGCGTGGCGGGGTCTTTTTCCCGCAACCAGCGGGCTTCAATGATGCGGCGGCTGCGTGCGTCCAAGCCGGATAATGCCTGTTCCAGGCCTTCCCCGCGCAGACGCGTGTTCTCTTCAGCTTCCAGCAACTGCCGAGGTTCTGAACCATCGGTAAGATAAGCGATGGGGCTGAATGCCTCATCGTCATCCTCATCAGATAAAGGTTCGAGGGAAATGTCCCTTCCGCTGAAGCGGGTCTCCATTTCCACCACTTCCTCGACCTTGACGCCCAGCTGCTTGGCCATCGCGCTGACCTCTTCCGGATTCATGGTGTCCAGCACCGGCTTCATGCTGCGCAGGTTAAAGAACAGCTTACGTTGCGCTTTTGTGGTGGCAATTCTTACCAGCCGCCAATTACGCAGTATGAATTCGTGGATTTCCGCCTTGATCCAGTGCACTGCAAACGATACCAGTCTCACGCCGCGTTCGGGATCATAGCGTTTGACCGCTTTCATAAGGCCAATATTGCCTTCCTGAATCAGGTCGGCCTGGGGCAGGCCATACCCTTTATAACCGCGAGCAATGGCGATCACTACGCGCAAGTGCGACAGCACCAGTTGGCGGGCTGCGTCGATGTTATCTTCATCCCTCAGGGACCGCGCCAGACGAATCTCTTCTTCCTGAGAAAGAATTCCGAAGCGGTTGGCAGACTGGATGTAGCTCTCGATGCTGCCGGCTGAAGGTATGGCTAAAGCGAAGTTCATGTATCCCCCTAGTTTCTCATGAAGTTAACCTATTCCAATAAGAGCGTCAACAGTTTTGAAAGTTCCTCTCACATAGTTTAAGTTGATGAATTACCTCGGTTCTACTTGCGAGAGATGATTCGCGACCGATAACCAGGCTCCCGCCCAGCCAAGCCCTGCCGAAAAAAGCAACAGGCTCAGGCTATCCTCCAGAGAGAGGTGATAGAGACGAAAATTTACCTCATACAGTTGCAACAAATCCTTCAGTTGGTCATCCGTGAGATAAATTCCCGCAGAAATGATAAGCCATGCTGCAGCACCGCCAACCATCCCTTGCAAGGCCCCAAAATACAGAAAAGGGCGCCTAACAAAGCCTGTGGTTGCACCGATCAGCTTTGCAACCTCTATTTCATCTTGCATCGTCAGGATTTGCAAACGTATCGTATTAAATGCTACGGCTATCAGCGAAAAACTCAGCAGCGCGCCAAGCAGTAACACCGCCAGATGGCCCAGCTTGAGCAAGGCATCCAGCCGCTTGGCCCAAGCCGAGTCAACCTGCGCGTATTCGACCTGCGGCAATTGCCCCAGTTCCATGCGCAATGCTTCCAGCCCTTCAGGCGTAAGCGCTCTAGTACTGACCACGAAAGCATCCGGAAGCGGATTCCGCTCGAGGCCATTCATTACATCAGCCAGCCCGCTTTCCTGCTTGAGTTGATCAAGGGCACTATCCTTGGAAACGAACTTGAAGCTTGCCACAGGAGGGTGCTGTTCCAGGTACGATTCGATTTTCGCCACGTCATCCTTATCTACGTCCAGCCTGAGGAACAAGCTCAATTGCGGCGCTCCCGAAACTTGACCGGAGAGGGCCTGGAGGTTTTCAAGCAGCACGTAAATTCCCGCTGGAAGACTGAAAGCGATTCCGATCACGGCAATGCTGAGCAGGCTACCCAGTGGCGCACGCCCCAGCCGTTTGAATGCCAGAGCGAGAGCATGCAAGTGATGGGAAAGCCAAACGTTCATGCTGCCAGCTCGCCATGATTGAGTGTCAAAATGCGCTGCTGCATGCTGCCCAGCAACTCGACGTCATGGGTAGCTATCAATATCGCCACGCCCACCTGATTGAACGACACGAACATGTCCATGATATCTCTCGCGTAATCGGCGTCAAGGTTGCTGGTTGGCTCATCCGCGATGAGGATGGAGGGTCTGTTGACTATGGCGCGGGCAATGCACAGGCGTTGTTGCTCACCCCCGGAAAGCGTAATGGGCCAAGCTTTTTCCCTGTTCAGCAAGCCTACCTTGTCGAGCGCAGCGCGTACCCGTCGGGTCGCTGCCGTGGAACCAAACCCGCTTATTTGCAGGGGCAGCAGTACATTCTGGAAGACATTGCGGTCGAACAGGATTTTTTGATCCTGGAACACCAGCCCGAGATTGCGCCGCAGAAAAGGAATTGCACCGCCCTTAAGCGTGCTGACATTCTGGCCGTTGACGATAATGCTGCCCGAGGTAGGGCGCTCGATGGCCGCAATAAGCCTCAGCAGCGTAGTCTTGCCCGCGCCCGAATGGCCGGTAATCAGGGCCATTTCACCTGCCTCAAGGCTAAAACTGATATTCTTGAGTGCTTCGTAGCCGTTCGGATAACGTTTATAGACCTGGCTGAAGCTAATCATTGATTGCTGAAGTTATACCGTTGACCCGAATTTCCACTCGCTTGATTCTCTCAATCAAAAAGTGCCTCGACAAATTCACTTGCGACAAACGGCCTCAAATCATCAAGGCCCTCACCTACGCCAATAAAACGGATGGGTAGTGGCGTTTTTTTCTGGCGTTGCCTGGCAATAGCGGCGATTACCCCCCCTTTTGCGGTACCATCGAGCTTGGTGACGATGAGTCCAGTAAGACCCAGTGCATCGTCAAAGGCTTGCACCTGAGCAACCGCATTCTGGCCGGTGTTGGCGTCGAGCACCAGCAGCGTTTCATGAGGGGCGCCCGGCTCGGCCTTGGCGATGACGCGCTTGACTTTCTTGATTTCCTCCATGAGATGCAGTTGCGTGGCGAGCCGTCCGGCGGTATCCGCGAGCACGATATCGATGCCGCGTGCTTTCGCGGCATTAACCGCATCGAATATCACCGCAGCCGGATCGCCCTTTTGCTGGCCGCTATTCTCCTGGGCGATAACGGCGACATTGTTGCGCTCGCCCCAGGCCATCAGTTGTTCACGTGCGGCGGCACGAAACGTATCGCCGGCAGCAAGCAGAACGGTCTTTCCCTGTAACTGAAAATAATGGGCAAGTTTTCCGATGGAGGTAGTTTTCCCCGCGCCGTTCACGCCAGCCAGCATAATGATAAAGGGCTTGCTCGTATCCGTGTCGAAAGGCTGCACCAGTGGCTCAAGCAAAGCAGCGAGGGCTTCCTGCAATGCACCCTTGAGTTGCGCCGCGTCGGTAAGGCCTTTCCGTTTGACTTCGCTGCGCAGTTCGCCAAGCAGCCACATGGTTGCATTTACGCCAGCATCCGCTGTGAGCAGTATCGTTTCCAATTCCTCATAGAGCGCGTCATCTATTTTACCACCGCCGAGCAGGCCGGACAGGCGTCTACCCAGGTTATCCCGGGTACGGGAGAGCCCCTGCCTGACCCGCGCCGACCAATTCGTTGACGCGGGTTCCGCAGGAGCAGCGCTATTTTTGGATTTAAAGAAACCTGGCATTCTGGTAGGCTGTCAGTATGAGTCGAAATTCATGCTTGGAAATCGCAAGACGATCTGTTCCCGATTTTATTCCGTTTATCCGGACTTAGGTTATTAAAAAAATGATGATTTATCGTCGTGTTACTGTTCTTTTATCTGCCTTGCGGGCTATTGCCATGGTATTCGCGATGGTATCCGTTTCGCTGGTTTCAGCAAGTGCCATCGCTGTCACGCCGGAGGCTACTACGCATGAGTACAAGCTCGGCAACGGGCTTAAGCTGATCGTCAAGGAAGATCATCGCTCACCAGTGGTAATCTCGCAAATCTGGTACAAGGCGGGAAGCATTGATGAAGTAAATGGCGTTACCGGCGTGGCCCATGTGTTGGAACATATGATGTTCAAGGGTACGAAGAAATTTCCCGGCAGCGAATTTTCGACGCTGATCGCGGCGGCAGGCGGACGCGAGAATGCTTTCACCAGCCGCGACTACACCGCCTATTTCCAGCAGTTGCATAAGTCCAGGCTGCCGCTGGCGATGCAACTGGAATCTGACCGGATGCGCAACCTGGTGCTGACAAAAGAGGAGTTCGCGAAGGAAATCGAAGTGGTAATGGAGGAACGGCGACTCCGCACAGATGATCAGCCGCGCGCGCTGGTGCATGAGAAAATGACCGCAACTGCTATCCAGTCGCATCCTTATCGGCGTCCCGTAATAGGCTGGATGAACGATCTGGAGAACATGAGTGTCGGCGATGCGCAGGAATGGTACGACCGCTGGTACGCACCCAACAACGCCATCCTGGTCGTGGTAGGCGACGTAAATCCGGGAGAAGTCTTTGCTTTGGCACAAAAGTATTATGGACAGATCAAGTCGCGCACGCTATTGCCACTGGATAAACGCAAGCCCCAAGTCGAGCCGAAGCAGCTGGGCATCAAGCGGCTTACGGTAAAAGCCCCGGCACGGCTGCCATACCTGGCGATGAGTTATCACGCCCCGGTATTACGCAATCCCGCGATTGATTGGGAGCCTTATGCGCTAGAGATGCTGGCTGGCGTGCTGGATGGCAACGAATCGGCGCGGCTCAACAAGGAGCTGGTGCGCGAGCGGCACATTGCGAGTTCGGCAGGTGCAGGCTACGACTCAACCGGGCGTGGTCCCGGCATGTTTTATATCGACGGCACCCCGAGTGAAGGTAAAACCGTGGCCGATCTGGAAGCTGCCTTGCGTGGAGAAATAGAAAAACTTGTGCGTGACGGTGTAACCGACGAGGAACTTGCGCGGGTCAAGGCCCAGATCGTTGCCAGCCACGTCTTTCAGCTCGATTCAATGTTTGCTCAGGCGATGCAGATCGGCCAGATGGAAAGCATTGGATTGTCATATCGTGACGTGGATACGATGTTAAAAAAGCTGCAGGCTGTTACTGCCGAGCAAGTGCGTGACGTGGCAAAAAAATATTTGATGGATGACAGTCTGACAGTTGCCATACTGGACCCCCAACCGCTGGAACAGAAGCCTCCCTCTGCTGCACCCGCCGGGTTGAGGCATTGATGCTACAACCTCGATCTGTTCGTTTCCTGTCCTGAATTCAAAAAGCGCTTTTTTAGAGAGGCTGCGATGCATGTGATGCGCTTGATATTTTTCCTGTTTTTGGGTGTATTTTCCCAATGGGCTTTTGCCACCCTGCCGATCCAGCATTGGCAAACTTCTTCCGGTGCCCGGGTATATTTCATCGAAAGCCGTGATTTGCCGATACTCGACATCAGCATTGATTTCAGCGCGGGCAGCAGTACTGATACCCGCGACAAATCCGGCCGCGCTGCCATGACCCTGCATCTGCTGGATCTTGGGGCGGGCGGGTTGAGCGAAGATCAGATTGCAAAAGGGTTGGCCGATATCGGCGCTCGACTCAATAGTCATTTTGACCAGGATCGCGCGGGCATTGCTTTGCGTACTTTGAGCAGTGCGCGTGAGCGCGAGCAGGCGCTGGATATATTCCGTCGGGTCATACAACACCCCGAATTCGACGCCAAAGTGATGGAGAGGGAAAAAGTCCGGGCAATTGCGGGATTGCGCGAAGCGGATACCAAACCGGGAACCATAGCTGACCGTACGTTGATGAAAATGCTCTACGGCGACCATCCATACGGCCTACGCGGTTCGGGTGAAATCGATAGTGTGAGCGCGCTGCAGCGCGAAGATCTCGTGAATCTATACCGGTCTCTCTATACCGCTCCGGGCGCAGTGGTGTCCATCATGGGAGACATGAGCCGTGCGGAAGCGGAAGCCCTTGCGGAATCGCTAACGAAAGAGCTTACGCAAGAAAAGGCCCCTTATAGTCTGCCGGACGTGGCAGCGCCGGTTGCGGATATCAAGAGAATTGCTCATCCCGCCACTCAAAGCCATATCCTTATCGCCTATCCCGGACTCCGCCGCGATGATCCCGATTATTTTCCGCTGCTCGTGGGTAACCACATCCTTGGCGGCGGCGCATTTACCTCGCGCCTGATGGAAGAAATTCGCCAAAAACGTGGATTGGCTTACAGTGTTCATAGCCAATTTTCACCGCTGAGAAAAGAGGGGCCATTCGAAATCGGCTTGCAAACCAGGAAAGATCAGTCGGAGGAAGCGCTTGCGCTGACGCGGAAAGTGCTGGCGGATTTTGTCGCTGGCGGACCTACGGAAAAAGAGCTTACCGCAGCCAAGCAGAACATTATCGGCAGCTTTCCGCTGCGCATAGACAGCAACAAGAAAATTATCGGATACCTGGCAATGATCGGTTTTTACAACCTGCCTCTAACCTATCTGGATGATTACGTTAAATCAGTGGAAAAAGTAACTGTTCCCCAGATCAAGGAAACATTCCAGCGCCGCATCAACCCAGCGGGAATGGTAACTGTTGTGGTGGGGGCCGAGGAAAAAAAATAGATTTCATAAAAAACCGGTACTGCTAGCAGCGGTTTTCCGTTTTTCAGCACTGTATGATGAGAAATAAAATCCGCGTCATAGGCGGCGAATGGCGCAGCCGCATAATTACTTTTGATAGCTGCGCAGACCTCAGACCGACCCCTGACCGTGTACGCGAGACCGTATTCAACTGGTTAGGGCAGGATATGAGCGGGAAACACTGCCTTGATCTGTTTGCAGGCAGCGGGGCGATGAGTTTCGAGGCTGCGTCACGTGGGGCAACGCGTGTGGTAATGGTGGAGTCCGACCCCGGCGTAATGAAGACGCTGAAAATCAATATGCAGAAGTTGGGAGCAGAACGAATCGAACTGATATCGATGGATGCGTTAAAATTCCTCGATTCCGATAGGCGCCAGTTTGACCTGGTTTTTCTTGATCCTCCCTATCGGCTGGGCCTGCTACCCAGACTATTATCGAGCCTGCATTCCCATCTTTCGGTCAGCGGGCTGGTCTATATAGAGAATGACAGCCTCCCGGAGGCCGACGCGGATGATTGGCTGGTGTGGCGCCAAGGGCAGGCTGGCAAGGTTCGTTACCAACTACTAAAATCTAAAAAGAATGGATAAAGCGGTATACCCTGGTACGTTTGATCCCATTACACGGGGTCATGAGGATCTGGTTCGGCGGGCGTCGGGCCTGTTTGATCGGGTGGTGGTCGCGGTAGCGGTGAGCAGTGGAAAAAAACCCTTCTTTACGCAGCATGAGCGCGTGGAAATGGTGCGTGAGGTATTGGCGGACTGCCACAACGTCGAGGTGACCGCGTTCTCCGGCCTGTTGATGGAATTTGCGCAACAGCAGAATGCGAGGGTCATCTTGCGGGGCTTGCGCGCCGTGTCCGATTTCGAATATGAATTTCAGATGGCAGGGATGAACCGCAGCATATATCCCGGTGTCGAGACCATGTTTTTAACGCCATCGGAGCAATACATGTTTATCTCCGCCACCATTGTGCGGGAGATCGCGCAGCTGGGCGGAAGCGTGGACAAGTTTGTGCACCCGTTGATTGCCGAGCAGTTGCGGATCAGAATCAAAACCTAATCCTTGAGGTCGGTATGGCTTTAATGATCACTGACGAATGTATCAATTGCGACGTTTGCGAGCCGGAATGTCCCAATGATGCTATTTCACAGGGGGAGGAAATCTATGTGATAGATCCCGCTCTCTGCACCGAGTGCGTCGGACACCACGAAGTTTCGCAGTGTGTGGAGGTATGCCCGGTGGACTGCATCATCCTCGACCCGGACATTACTGAGACGAAGGAACAGCTGTACGGAAAGTACCTTGCTCTTATCGGGAGCGCGCAGCAAGTTCCTCAGGGATAGGGTAGCGTCTCGGCCCAAAGATTGCAGTGCCTACGCGCACCATGGTCGCGCCTTCCTCAATGGCGATATCAAGATCCTCGGACATACCCATTGAGATCGTATCGACGTCATAGCCAGCCTGCTTCAGCTGATCGTAGGCTTCTCTCACCATGCGAAACTGGCTGCGTTGCAGTGCGGTCGCTCTGGTAAGCTCGGGAATAGCCATTACGCCCCGTAGTTTCAGGTTGGGCAACTCCACAACATGCGCCGCCAGGTCGAGAATCTCCTCGGGCGCTATGCCACTCTTGCTATCTTCTCCGCTCACATTTACTTGCAGGCATATCTGAAGGGGCGGCAACGACTCTGGCCGGTCTTTCGATAAACGGTCGGCTATCTTTTTCCGGTCTACGCTATGCACCCAGGCAAAATTTTCTGCTATGCGTTTTGTTTTATTGCTCTGTATCGGGCCGATGAAATGCCACTCGATCGGCAGATCGGCGAGCGCTTCGATTTTTACCAGCGCTTCCTGAAGGTAGTTTTCTCCGAAAATAGTCTGTCCGGCGGCAAAGGCTTCCCGCAGAGATTCGGGAGGATTGGTTTTGCTTGCGGCTAACAGCGTAATAGCTTCAGGTTGCCGTCCTGCCGTGCTCGCAATATCCGCGATATGAGCTCTTATTTTATGCAAGCCCAAGGCGATGGTTGTGGTATTTGGTTCCATTCTGACTTTTTATTTACCGGTTACTCTGGGCTATTGACCCATGAGAATTTAAAAAATGGTTTGAGAGAGCAGGAGCATAGTAGAACTACTCATCTTTACGGTCAAGCCGCCACGCGCGGGAGAGCCCAAAATCGGCTCGCTATTCGTCTTCGGCTTTCCACGTCCACGGGTTGAGCAATCGAACCTCGCTCGACTCAAAATCGGCCAGGTTTCGTGTGACGACAGTCATTCCATGCACCAACGCAGTTGCCGCTATCAGTCCATCCCGGACCGGCCGAGGATCGGGGATATGAAGTCTTGCGCTACGCTGCGCCACGGCAAAATCGATAGGCAGGATGCGGCTGGCGAATGCCGGTATGACGTGGCTATCCAGCCATATCCTGAACACAGCACCTTGCGAGGGGTCGCGACGCTCCGCCAGTAATACACCAATTTCCAGTTCCTGAACGGTGATTGCCGACAAGTACAAATCAGCAGCATCAACACTTTCCGCCCAGCTTGCAACTTTCGCATCAGCTTTCCCGAGTCGAACCTTCCTTAACTCGGAAACAACGTTGGTATCAAGAACAAACATCAGGAAAAGTCCGCAGCTTGAGCAAGGTCATGGAGTCGCGGAATCTCGAATGTAGCGTCTTCAATACCGGGCATTGCCAGAAGGTCGGCAATTTTCTTACGCCCCCCTATAATCTTGCGATAATCCTCAATGCTAAGCAGCACATGCGCGGGCCGGCCGCGATCCGTGATGAAAACCGGGCCGCTCAAACTGGCTCTCTTCGCTTTGCTGGCGTCCTGGTTGAATTCCCGGCTGGATAACGTCGTGATAGTCATTCCGCACCTCATTAATCTCTTAATGTATATACGTTACTACACTGTTCAAACCAGCACAATAATTCGCGAAAAGATCCCTTATTTTGCTAATGCTCAAACGGACATAAAATAAATTGCGCCGGATAGCCGCTTCATATCGGGTTGGATATAGCATAGCGGAGGGTGGGAATGCTTGACGAAAAAGAACAACCCACGAGATGCCGTCCTCGACGGTAACCGTATAGGAAAAAAGCATGGCCGAGGCAAAGTGTTAATAGGTTTTCTGCTCCACTTCTCCCCGCTATGAGCCCTGGGGGAACGCTTTCGCCATGTCAGTAAATGACTTTGACATTCTCCGCATCGAAATGCGCTGATAGCGACTGCAGGAGATTATCCTGAAGACGTACCCGCCAGGCGTCGCCCAGTTCAAGCTCGCACATAGCATCCCGGTTGTGATAAACGACCCGCACAGGGCAGGACAATTTATCGTCGTCTTTCGTATTACCGGAATTGCCGTTATTTGTGCTGTGACGATGAGGCGCAAGCAATTCCTTCAGTTTTATGGCGTTCGATGGACCATTGCCATTGCAATGAAGCTCCATCCGCTTGGCGAAGCGAGTGCGAGCGCTGTTCAAGTCATACAGTTGGTCGGCGGTAATGCGCAGCGTGCTGCCATACTCATCATCGCCGCCTCTGCCGTTCACTTTGGCCTCAACTATCAGCAACTGATCTTCTTTCAGCCATGTCCGCACAGATTCGAATAATTCGTTGTACACGACCAGTTCCACCCGTGTGCTGCCGTCGTCCAACACAATCACTCCCATTCTGCCGCGTCGAGTCACCTGCGTGCGTATAGCATAGACGATTCCCGCCAGTAGCTGTATTTCCCGCTGGGAGTTCAATCGATCCAGACGGGTGCGTACAAATGGTTTCAGTTCTTCCGCATACGCGTGGAATGGATGCCCGCTCAAATAGAGGCCTAATGCCACCTTTTCATTTTTCAACTTCTCCTTTTCCGGCCAAGGCGGCACGTTGATCAGGCTCGGCCCGGTGTCGCTATCAGCTTCGCCAAACAGGCTTCCCTGATTGACTGCGCGATCCGCCTGTTCGGCGGATTCAAGTGCGATACCGACCGAGGCCAACAGGCCGGCCCTGTGGGTGTTGACTGAATCAAAGGCGCCGGCACGGATGAGCGATTCCATCACGCGGCGATTGACAACGCGCTTGTCGACCCGTTGGCAGAAATCGAACAAATGGCTAAAAGGCCCGCTCTTGTCGCGCACCTTGATAATCGCTGCAATCGCGGAGCTCCCCGTTCCTTTTATGGCGCCAAGACCATATCGGATGGTTTTTTTGTCTACGGGAACAAAGCGATAGTCGGACAGGTTAATATCGGGCGGCAACATGATAAGCCCGTTGGCCACGCTGTCCTCGAAGAACGAATTCACCTTGTCGGTATCGTCCATATCGGCGGACAAGGTGGCAGCCATGAACTCCGCCGGATAATGTGCCTTGAGGTAGGCGGTCTGGAAGGCGATCAAAGCATAAGCTGCGGCATGCGACTTATTGAATCCGTAACCCGCGAATTTCTCCATCAAATCGAAGAGTTCTGCGGCGATACGCTCGGTCAAGCCGTTCTTGGTCGCTCCCGCAACAAAGATGTCGCGATGCAAAGCCATTTCCTCAACCTGTTTCTTGCCCATTGCCCGTCGCAGCAGGTCCGCGGCGCCGAGGCTATATCCGCCTATCACCTGGGCGATTTGCATCACCTGTTCCTGATAAACCATCACCCCGTAGGTAGGCTCAAGTATGGGCTTCAGCCGTGGATCAAGGTATTCCACGCGCTTGCCATGCTTGCGTTCCGTGAACTCGGGGATCAGCGCCATCGGTCCCGGACGGTACAATGCCACTAATGCGATAATGTCCTCGAAACGGTCGGGCCTTGCCTTCTGCAGCAAATCCTTCATGCCCCGCGACTCGAACTGGAACACGCCCACGGCATTGCCCTGCCGCAACAGGGCGTAGGTGGCCGCATCGTCCAGGGGCAGATTTTCCAGGGAAAAGGAGTCGGAATGCCGGATACCGGACTCGGCAGCAGGCTTGCTTGCATCGGTTGCGATTGGCGCGGATTCTTCTTCCGCAGCGTCCCGATTACGCTGCCTGATGTATCTGACAGTCCAGTCGAGTATGGTCAAGGTCCGCAGCCCCAGGAAGTCGAACTTCACCAGCCCGATTTTCTCCACATCGTCCTTGTCGAGCTGGCTTATTACCGACTCGCCCGAATCTGTACAATAGATGGGGCAAAAATCGGTGATCTTTCCCGATGCAATCAATACACCGCCGGCGTGCATCCCGACATTACGGGTGAGCCCTTCAAGCCGTTCAGCCAGTTCCAGCAGATTACGCACCTCTTCTTCGGCCTGCGCCCGCTCATTCAGCTGCGGTTCCTCTTCACGTGCTTTTTTCAGGGTCATGCCGATTTCAAACGGCACCAGCTTCGCCAATTGGTCAACAAAGCTGTACGGTAGATCCAGCACGCGTCCAACGTCGCGCACCACCGCCTTTGCCGCCATCGTCCCGAAAGTGGCAATCTGGGAAACACTCTCGGCGCCATATTTCTGTTTTACATAGTCGATGACATTTTCGCGTCCGTCCTGGCAGAAATCGATATCGAAGTCAGGCATCGAAACACGTTCAGGATTGAGAAAACGCTCGAACAGCAGGTCATAGCGAAGCGGGTCGAGGTCGGTAATCCCCAGCGAATAGGCCACTAGCGAACCCGCGCCGGAGCCCCGGCCCGGCCCTACCGGCACGCCATTGTGCTTGGCCCAATTGATGAAGTCGGCGACGATCAGAAAATAACCGGCAAAACCCATCTGTATGATGACACCGGCTTCGAAATCCAGCCGGGCGTAATACTTGGGCATTTCCGCGTCACGCTGGACGGCATCCGGAAAAAGCGCATTCAGGCGCACTTCCAGACCTTCTGCTGCCTGGGTACGCAGATACAGCTCCAGGCTTTCATTATTGGGTGTGGGAAACAGTGGCAGGCGATTGACCCCCAATTCGAGCGCGAGATTGCAGCGCTTGGCAAGTGCCACGGTGTTGGCCAGTGCCGATGGGATGTCGGCAAATAATTCGGCCATTTCAGCCTGGGTTTTGAAGTATTGCTCTTCGGTGGAATTCTTGGGGCGTCGGCGATCGCCCAGCACATAGCCTTCTGCGATACAGACTCGCGCCTCGTGGGCCCGATAGTCTTCAGGGTTCAAGAACTGAACCGGGTGTGTCGCCACTACCGGCAAACGCAGGGCAGACGCCAACATCAGTGAGCGTTGCACCAGAGCCTCCGCATTGGGATGTCCTGCCCGCTGCACTTCGATATAGAAACGACCGGGAAAAAGATCAGCCCATTCTCGTGCCAGCTGCTCCGCCTGATCGGGATCGTTCTGCAGCAGCATCAGGCCGATTTCGCCAGAGCCCGCCCCCGACAATGCGATCAGCCCCTCTGCTCCACTTCCCCCATCAATTCGCGCAAGCCAGGATTTCCTGATTTCTGCGCGTCCACGGTGCTGGTTTTCACGGTAGGCACGCGACAAAAGGCGGCACAACAGCAGATAACCCTGGTAGGACTGGCACAGGAGCAAGATACGCCCCGGCTTGTCCCGATCGGATTCATTACTGATCCAGACGTCGCAGCCGATAATCGGCTTTATTCCCTTCTTGCGGGCTTCCTGGTAAAACTTGACCAGGCCGAACAGATTGGAAAGGTCGGTCAGCGCCAGTGCCGGCATATCATCCGCTACTGCTTTTGCCACAGCCTCGTCGATTCGCACGATACCGTCTACCACGGAAAACTCGCTGTGCAGGCGCAAATGAACGAAAAATGGAGATGTAGGCATGTTGCTCAAGGGTCTCGATATTCGGAATTAATAGCGGATTGCGGAAGCGCAGATCCTGAATCAAGTGATCAATTCAAAATAGCGTAAAAACCGGATCTCAATTTTACACCGGGGAAGCCTTCCATTGCCCACCTCACCTTAACTCTGGCTAACTATGAACTTCTGGAACCTGAAGATGCACGAGTCACGGCACGCAAGAAAAATGCCACATGCGGATACGGATTGAGGCTGGAAAGTACAATCATCGCCAGCTATCCGTCGACAGAAGAAATCCCATTATGGGAAACAGCTGTAGCTGGTAACGGGCAAGGAAAGTGATGATTACAACGGGTGGCGTTGCGTTGTTTTACCGAGCTGCTAAGAAGCCCGGAGTTCGGGTAGATTCGTTTGCGAATCGTAGTGCAGCCCAACCTCCTGCTCCCTGAAAAAACTTATAATCCTTTCCGGCAGCCACGTCAGCCTGCCGGGAAATGGCGAGTCCAGGAATCCCGCATGCCCTCCCTCTTCGGGAAACTCCAGAATGACCGCAGGTGAAGTATCTTCCGGCCGGGGCAATGCAGAAGCCGGCATAAACGGGTCGTTACGCGCATTAATCACAAGTGTTGGCACGAAGATATGCTTGAGCCACGGCTTGCTGCTGGATAGGTTCCAGTAATCCTCGGCGTCGCGGAAACCGTGCAGTGGCGCAGTTACGATATTATCGAACTCATATAGTGTAGTGCACGCTGCTAACGCGGCCGAATCGAACAGGCCGGGATAACGATCCAGCTTATCCCGCGCCTTGCGCTTCAGGGTATCGAGAAAATGACGGGTATAAAACAAATTGAAACCCGAAGCCAGAGTCCTGCCTGCGGCTGCCAAATCCAGCGGTACGGAAACTGTTACAACACCATCGAGTAATTGACGGGCTTGTTTGCCCTGCTCACCCAGCCATTTCAGCAAGGCATTGCCACCCAGCGATACCCCGACCGCAAAAACAGGCACAGCGGAGTTCTGATATTTGTTTTGCTCGCGTATTCGGCGGAGGACCCAATCAATTTCCGTTGAATCGCCGGCGTGATATGCGCGCGGCAACCGATTGGGCGTTCCTGAACAACCGCGAAAGTGCACCACTGCCCCGCGCCAGCCCAGTCCTTGTAGCGTCCTTATGATACTCAGGACATAATGACTGCATGAACCCCCCTCGAGCCCGTGAAATATAACGACCAGCGGCGCATCGTGTTGATTGTCCAGCCAGTCGATATCGATGAAATCGCCGTCGTCCAGTTCGCAACGCTCACGCCGGTAAGCGATCGAAGGGCGGGAAAGCAGATAGGGATAAATCGTTTGCGCATTTCCCCCTCGGAGCCATGCGGGAGCAACGTAGGGTCGGGCGCGCAATAAAGGTAAAGGGGCTTTCACATCCAGGTCCTGGCAGGAAATATCAGATTCAGATAGGTGACCACTGGATCAGTCGGTGCTATCGTATAGCGGCAATTCATGCGATCAGTCAATATAAGGTACTGCAAATCAATGCTGACCGTTTTATGGTCTAATTCGTGCGCAAGCGTAACCTGTTCGGCTATTATAAGGCACTTGACCTCGTATAGTTAACCCGCCCTCGCTCGCAAGGATAGCCCTGGTGACATAAGCGGCGGCTTTCAGAATTTCTCAAACCCGTGCAATATTAGCGGGGCCGACCGCGCAATAAAACAACCAGGATCAGAAGGTTGACGAGAAAAAGAACGGCCTCTGCCCAATTAGCCCGCTTGACCAACTCAAAAATCTCGATTGGAATATATAGCCCCGCACTTATCATGCCAAATATCCAGGCCCATCGCTTGCTATGCCACAGCCCATAGGCTTCAACCAACCTCACCACAGCATACGCTATCCCGCCGAAGCCCAATGCAAGCAGCCGGGTATCGTTGAGGTTGGAAGCGATCTCCAGAAAAATTCGAGGATAACGGCGGGCGGGGTTCAGGTGGAAACGGCTGACCAACTGTTCTGCAGCCTCTTGCACATCGATATGGATGAATTTGAAAATTGCACAGGCCGTAGCGAACACCAGGATGCCTTTAGTGGCTTCGAATACCGCCGCAAACCGAAGGTCAGCGCTTTTTGACATCAATTGCTTTAAACAGCCTCGTCTTTTCGTTAGGATTACGGAAGCCGCCATTTTTCATCTCAATGCCCAAAAGATTGAAGAGGGCCGATGGAAGAAGAAGGTCGATTAAATCTTGATATAAGTCATACTATTTGAGACTGAATCTCATATTATGGTTACGCTGTCATATATGTAAATGCGGCCCATCCGCGGTCTGTTTACAGCCGTGGCCGAGCTAGATGCTTATTCTAAGGGACTATCATGGGACTAAAGTGGTTTTCAATTGTGCTTTTCTTAATCTTTTCAAGCCCGAGTTTTGCGGTTGAGAAGGACTACAAGATATGTAACGTAGGCGGCTTCTTTTCAGGGACGAACGATAAGTTCCTGAGTGGCCTGGCCGCTCACATCGCACAGAAGAAGCATATTCTCGACGATCCCATATGCAGTGCGCTATGGAAAAATGCATCCCGAATAGGCGAAAAATTATCGGAAACCAGAAGAGTCAAAGAACAGGCGGAGGAGGAGATCACGCACCAAGCTGCCGCATTCAGTGAAAAGGTATATGAGGCAGTTAGTGCGGGGATCAAATTCTAGACGGAGGGAAATCTCCCCGTATAAAGGCTACTACCAGCGAATCGTGGCCTGGGTTAAATGTGCTGGCGTTGAGGCCAACGTAGGCTTGGAAATGATTCCCCTTGTGTGAATGGCAGATAGAAGATCACGAGGAGTATGATTTTCAATACTTTGTTAAAGTATTTTGTCTACAAAATAGTTATTTTGATCCAAAGAAAGAGCGATAAATTACGTCCGTAGTATTGGAGTGGGATGGGTCGCACGAAAGTTCTCGTCTACACATTTATTTAGTCCATAACCAGATCCTGTATTGTTCCAGCTCAAGCTGTCTTTGCCGCCGTTCGTTTTCTAGTTGGAAGATTTTCTGCTGGCCATCAAGCTGCTGCATCCGAGTATTATGTTCACTCTCCCGCTGCCTGGCGGCTTCTTCTATTCTTTGCATATCAGCTGTTCCCCTTTGTTGCTGCCACTCTTCCCCCATACTCCGGTTGCGGTCGTACGCGATAACTTCGCTCGTCAGTGCGCATGCTGTTAAAGCCACAAACAGAGCTTTCATAGTCTTACCTGTTTAAATGCAGAGACCGATCCTTTTTAGATACGTTAATCGCCCGTGTCGTTCTGCTGATCGTTTACGTCCATACTGAAGCCGATTCGCAATAATTCAGGAAATGGGGATTTATAAATCGGTGCATATAAATCGAGGCATAAATACCGGGAACGGCAAATTGAGACGGTAAGAGGTCAAGATCTGATGGCCAGGACTAGCCAGAAGTCAGTGGCGTTAGCTTCTGTTGGGCCTGTTTAAAAGCGTTGCTATAGTAGGTGCCGAGCATGTATGCCACGAGCAACCCGTTATTGTCCTGAAGCCTCCAATATACTCATTTATTGGGGAGAGGCGTTCAAAAGTTGGTTTCGAGAGGGAGCACTGGGCGAAGGCTCTTTCCCTTCGGGACACGTCTGCGTTAATCGAGGCACATAATGGATTTCATTAACATCGGACTGATTGCGTTTCACATCAATTTTTTGCTGTTGCTGGGTGCGATGCTGATCGGTTCGTTCGTCGCCAAGCGGATAGGAGGGCGACAAAACGTTGATGTCGAGCCGCTTCTTTGGAGGGTTTTCATTGCCTCCCTGATAGCAGCGAGACTTTTCTTCGTGATTGCCTATTTTGATATGTACCAGAGCGCGCCATTGAGTATTCTGAATATTCTTGATGGCGGGTTCTCACCGGCAGCGGGTATTCTGGCTGCTGTGGCCGGCGTCATCTGGTATGCATGCCGGGTGCGAGAAGGGCGACGCCCTCTGCTGCTAGCGGCATTGACCGGAGGAGCCGCCTGGGCAGTTGGCGCAGTGGCCGCAACGGCGGTCTTTGCCGTCCCAGTGCAGATGCCACAAGCTGAGCTGGTTCGCCTTGATGGCAGTCGTGTCCAGTTTAGTTCACTGGCCGGCAAGCCGACGGTGGTCAACCTGTGGGCCACATGGTGCCCGCCTTGCATACGGGAAATGCCGGTACTGCGGGACGCACAAAAGAACAATCCAGAAGTGATCTTTGTCTTTGCCAACCAGGGTGAATCGGCCGATGCGATTCAGAGGTTTCTGGATCGGGAACGGCTCAACCTTGATAACGTGTTGCTCGATCCCCGTATCGAACTCAGTAGCCAGACCCAGTCTCAAGGATTGCCAACAACCTTGTTCTTTGATGCAAAGGGTGCGCTGGTTGATCGTCGTATTGGCGAGTTATCAGCCGCCACGCTGGCACAAAGAATTGAAAGAATCGTGCCACGCGGCATCGGCCGGTAACTCCAGTATGAAGGGCCGGAAAAGAAGGATGAGGATTCAGCTGTGACCCACCAATAAATTTTATGTGGGGGAACGTACAGTGGAACGCAGCACCAAGGGCTAACATTTGCTTGGTTAATATCCATTCAGTCGCAAAGCTGGCATACCGACGATGTAACAGGGCATACATTGAGTGTGCCTGAGGAAGGCAAGCCGGTGAACCCGGATCCTGTTGCCTCAGCTCACTGAATCAGCGTCCGATGGGTTGGTTCGCATCGTCTCCGCGCTGGTGAATTCCAAGGAATCCCCGAGAAGAGGTGGGTTCTTTTGCTAAATACCAGCGATCGCGTCCATTTCGCTGGATGGGTGTCATTGGCCGACAAGCAAAAAGCCAGGATGCGGCTAAGGGACACACTTGAGCTAACCCGGCATAAAGCTTCGTGTCGATGTTAAACCGCCAGTAGCCTTATTCAATAAGGGAGACATCATCACACTGCTGAACCAGAATGGTTTGAAGGTGCACGGTGTATCCTACACAAAGCAACAAGCGAATCAGCCTGGCTGGAAAATTGTTTTTTAGGTAAGTTGTTATGCGGATTATCCAACAACTTGGTAATTTGACCACGCAGGCGATCGCAGGTACGCATGTGGTGCTGCTTGGCTGGAGCATGACCGAAGCTAACTCTCACGACGTGCTGGGTTTTGCGATCCACCGTACGGATCATACGGAAAATGAAGCATATTGGCTGGAAGGGACGAAAGTGTTCGCGGAAACCGATCTTGGCACCAGCAAGGCATCATTACGCTCCCATCCGGTACAGGGGTTCACCTGGTCCGATTTTAGCGCGAAACCCGGGCACGACTATACCTATCGCATGGTTGCCCTGAAGGGTTCGCCTAAGAGCCTAAAGGAAGAGGATGAGATCGCCATTCGTGTTCAGACCGAAAAAGAAGACAACGGTCAACACGAGGTATGGTTCAATCGCGGGGCCGCAGCCAGCCAGGAGTATGCTTATCGCTTTAAAAACCAAAGCCCCGAAGCGGTGGGAAAACCAGCTTTTGACTGGCTTTCGCGTGGTCTTATGGAAGCGCTACTCGAGTTTCTATCGCGCGCGGAGGATAGCGAATGGCAGTTACGTGTTGCCGCCTATCAGTTTACCGATGAAGTTGTCTTGGAAGCACTAAAAAAAGCAAATGACCAAGGCGTTGATGTAAGGATCATTTACGATGGTCGTGACCCGGACGTTTCCAGGACCAATGATGCAGCCGTACAAAGAATTGGAATCGATGGTTTGTGCGAGAAAAGAATCGCGAATCCGAGCGCCATCGCGCACAACAAATTTATCGTGCTATTGAAAGGGCATAAACCGCAAGCAGTTTTTACGGGCTCGACGAATATCAGCATTGGGGGTATCTTCGGACATTCCAACGTAGGGCATGTAGTAAACGACGGCGCGGTTGCAAGCGCTTATCTGGACTATTGGAATTTGCTCGTAGCTGATCCGGATTCTGTCTCGCTGCGATCCGATGTAGAGAGGCTGACGCCAACACCCGACTCAAGCGATTCTTCGGAAAAAGGATCAATCGTACTCTTTAGTCCCCGCTCGGGCTTAAAACTGCTTTCCTGGTATGCGCAACAAGCCGCCGCGGCGCAGTCGATGCTGTGCATGGCCTTTGCCTTTGGCATCAATAAAGCATTTATCCCTGTATTTGAAACACCTTTTAGCGGCTTGCGTTACGGCTTGCTTGATAATGACGGCAATCGACCTGAACAGGAAGCAGAAGTGTTGCGGCTGCGGAAGTTGCCTTTTAATCGTTTCGCTATTGGTAGCACGATTCGCGTAAACAGTTTTGATAAGTGGCTAAAGGAGAAGTTGAGCGGCTTGAATTCGCATGTACCTTACATACATACGAAATTCATGCTGATCGACCCGCTGGGCCCGGCGCCAATAGTAGTTACAGGATCAGCGAATTTCTCCAATGCATCGACCAATGCCAACGATGAGAACATGCTGGTGATAAAAGGCAACACGACGGTGGCTGACATTTATCTAACGGAATTTTTCCGGCTCTGGAATCACTACGCGTTTCGCGAGTGGGCTTCAAAGAATCAGGACAACCCCAACGTGAAACCTCAATTCCTCAAGACGGACGATTCTTGGCGAAATATTTATTTCGGTGACACTGAACAATCGCGACAAAGGGTTTTGTTCTCTGGTATCGGATTTCTTGGTACTACCTAAATAGGTTTACTCCGATTCCGGACATATCTGGTACTCAGCCGGCAAGATCACATTGCGCGTGATCCCAACATGCTGAGCCGCTTGTGCCCAGAAATGAACTCAATATCAATTAGTGGGGTAAGGCGTAGTACTTATGTCTTTGGAAGATAAATCCATATCGCGACGCCAGCCGCGGACTCGATGATTGTGTCGGCCTAGAGAGGGTGCATGAGCTCTTCCGATCTTCCATTTCACTACCTCCCGCTGGGGTGGCCTAGCTGCCTTTTCTGAGCATCGTAGCGAGGCCATAGGGCGTTTGTGGCAGACGGGAGAAATCAACCGGCGCCGTGGGAGAAATTGAAGAACCAGATTTTTCTGGGTTCAGATGAATTTGTGGCGAGCCTGTAGCGCACTTTCGATTCAGATGCTTCCTATCAGGAAATCCCTGCCGCCCAACGACGGCTACCACCGAAACCGTTAGCTCAGATCGCCGAGGCCCACGGACGAGATGAGGCGATCTTCGATGCTTATGCCAGCGGTGGTTACAGTTTGAAGGAGATCGGGGATCATTTCAGATTGCATTACTGCCGGGGTGAGTCGCATTGTGAAACAGCAACAATTGACAAGAAACAAGACTTGACCCCATCGTTGGTTTGCGTGGTTAGCGTGGTCGCAAGAACTCTTGGAATTATTTCTTCCAGGAATGCATCCATTGGGAAAAATTAGGGCATAATGTCCGCTATTATTCCCAGATTCGGAGTTCGATATGGCCACAATCCTTCACACTGGCCCCGACCGAGATATTGCGACGAGCTACCTCACAGCTGCGTTCAAAACCCACAAACAAGCAGAGATTGCTCGCCATTTAGGCGTTGATGCGCGTACAGTCCGCCGTTGGGTAGTCGAGCAGTCAGTACCGGCACATTACGCATTCGGTCTGCAACGTCTTCTGCCGCTGGAGTTGCCACTTGTCGGCGATGCCCCATTCACCTTCATCGACCTTTTTGCTGGCATTGGTGGCATCCGCATGGCCTTCGAGGGCTTGGGCGGGCGCTGCGTGTTCACCAGCGAATGGGACAGTTACGCGAAGAAAACCTATGCTGACAATTTCCCCGGCGGACATCAGATCAATGGAGACATCACGCAAGTGGCAGCAGCGGACATTCCAAATCACGATGTCCTGCTGGCAGGTTTCCCCTGCCAGCCGTTTTCCATTGCCGGGGTCAGCAAAAAAAATGCGCTCGGCAAGGCGCATGGCTTCGCTTGCGAAACGCAAGGAACTCTTTTTTTTGATGTTGCTCGCATCATCGAGGAAAAACAGCCACGCGCTTTTCTGCTGGAAAACGTCAAGAATCTCGTTTCGCACGATAAGGGGAGAACTTTCGATGTCATTTGCCGAACGCTGAAGGATGAACTGGGTTATCACATCCATCACCGCGTGATTGACGGCGCCCACTTCGTGCCTCAGCACCGTGAACGGATTCTCATCGTCGGCTTTCGCGAACCCGTAAATTTTGATTTCGATGTCCTGCCGTTGCCCGCTAAGAGCAGGCACACATTACGCAAGATTCTGCACAAGACCGATGGCAGCGAGCCTCTTTTATCGTGGGACGGGGATCGCTTTTTCAACCACACCGCACAGCAAGTTGATTCCAAATACACGCTAACCGACAAGTTATGGGCTTATTTGCAGAGCTATGCAGAAAAACATCGGGCCAAGGGCAATGGTTTCGGTTTCGGTCTGGTTACTCCAGACAGTATCACCCGCACCTTGTCCGCACGTTACTACAAGGACGGTTCGGAAATTCTTGTCTATCAGGGAGATACCATTAATCCGCGCCGCCTGACGCCGCGAGAATGCGCACGACTGATGGGCTTCCCAGACACGTTCAGGATTCCAGTGTCGGATACGCGGGCATATAAACAGTTTGGAAATTCTGTTGTTGTTGATGTTATGGCTTATATTGCAAGATTGATGCAACCAATACTGGAAGCTGAGATCTTGGAACCTGAGTTACCCCTTAGTTACATACCTGCTTGAGCGAAAGTCATGCGTACCCAATCATTTATTCCCTTCGCAAAACCAAATTTTGATGGCGTTTTATTGCAGCAATTTGCTTTTCCATCCTCAGGATGATCCCACTTATATTATCCGCATTTAGAACAGCGCACATATTTCTTCGCGAATAGTTAGATGAGAGAATTGTGTTTTTTGCTAACCAAGTTTGAGGAAGGGATTGGGTACAAAAAGGCGATTGAAACCACTTATCCGATTTTCATGAACGCTTGCGGCATTTAACTGGAAGCCTGATGGCGGACGTTGTTGACTCAGCTACCCGTAGCCGGATGATGTCCGGTATCCGAGCGAAAAACACTCGCCCGGAAATTTTCCTCAGAAAGAGGCTTCACGCCCTTGGCTTCCGTTTCAGGCTTCATGCAAAAGATATTCCTGGCAAGCCGGATATTGTGCTGCCAAAGTATCGCGCGCTTGTTGTAATTCATGGATGTTTCTGGCATGCACACGATTGCCGCTACTTCAAGCTCCCTGCAACGAATACGGTGTTTTGGCGAAGTAAGATTGATCTAAATAGCCAAAGAGACAAGCGAAATCTGGAGCTTCAACTTAAAGCTGGCTGGCGTTGCTTAATTGTTTGGGAATGTGCCATTCGTACATGTCAACGAGAGCCGGAAAGGCTTGATGTTGTGGCTCTTGCTGCGCAGTGGCTATCCGGGAGCTCTGTTGCAGCTAAAATTGATGAGCAAGGGCTACAAGAGCAATCAAGTAACTGACAGCCAGACGTCCATTTCAAAGGAGAACCATGTTTGCTGATCTCGCTGGTTTGTTAGGGCGCTTTGCAGAACTGGGGGCTGTTCAGGCCTTCTGCAAACCACTTGCGGAAAATGATAACAGCAAGCAGCAAATTTACCTCGGAGGAAACCTTGACGTTGTGCAGATGTTCCCGTTCGTGAAAGTTGAAGCGACTGAGAAGGGCGAGGACAGCAACTACAAAGCAAAACTCAACTTCGTGTGGGTTGGTGGCGGTACAACGGAGAGAGCTACGGGAGCACAGCTTATTTTATACCCGCGATACCCTGAGGTTCGGCTGTCCGGTTTTCTTCAAGGGTGTAAACATGCTCCCAACGAACAATTGAGGCCGGTTCCTGCAGCCCAACGGCGCTTTAATAATGGCCCGGATGGTCGTGTTCTATTTTTCGGAATTACCCACAACGGTGAAACACTGGCTTATCTGGCACCTGCAGAAAGCTCTGTGGCCCAAGAATTTCGACAGCGCAACATTTACGGCGAATTTCCTCAAGAAAGCGTGTTCTTCAATTTGCCATTGCTTGGACGTGACTCAAAATCCATTCTTCTTGAGAGATTGGCAGAAATCAGGGAAGTCGGCTGGCATCCATCCATCCGCTTGAACAAGGTAGGAGGGGTTGTTCCGTACAGGGCGCGAAATGGAGGCGGATATACGCTGGAAGCGTTACTCGGAATCATTCCCAATGGCCGAGCCGAGCCTGATTTTCTAGGCTGGGAGATTAAAGCTTTTAGTCGCCACAGGATCACCCTCATGACGCCAGAACCAGATGGCGGCATGTATGGTGGGGAGGGGGTTAAAGCCTTTGTCCGTGAATACGGCAAACCCTCGGGAGAGGATACGTTATATTTCACGGGTACGCATCGTGCCGAGTGCCGGAATGCAAAAACCTGCCTCACATTAGCGGTGCGTGGCTTCAATCCGTCGCGCAAAATCATCGAGGACGTCCGTGGAGCAGTGGAGTTGCTCACGGATAGGGGACGTTGCGCAGCAGCTTGGTCGTTTGCCGGGCTGATGATTGCATGGAACAAGAAACACGCACAGGCGGCTTATGTTTCATATGAAAGTGAAAGCGAGAAGGAAAAGGCTTCCGCCTACCGCTACTTCAGCCCTGCACTACTGGGGGAAGGCACCGATTTCAACCGCTATCTGGGGGCGCTGTGTGCAGGACGGGTGATCTTTGATCCGGGTTCCAAGGTAATGAATGCAAGCACTGCGAAATCGACGGTGAAAGCACGCAGCCAGTTCAGGATGTCGGTGCGGCATCTGCCGGAGCTTTACCAGAAGTTCGGTTCAGTGGAATTCTAAGCGTAAGTTACAGGTGTAGTAGTATATTGCGTGGCTTTGTTGGCTTGACTCTGCATTCGAGCGGGATTCGCAAAGAGAGGTGCGCCTCTTAATTTCCAAGTTGAGGCTGTCGAAAAACTTGGGTTTTCGTTTACCATTAATGACTCAAACGTGTCGGTTTGAGTCATATATCAACGACGCAAAAATTTTGAAACTAGCGGTTCACATTTAACACTATTTGTCAAAGTAACTCATAGCAGACAGCCGGACTATAGAGTTTCTATTAGAAAAGGACAAGTATTTACTTGTTTTAAGTACTTGTGTACTTGTTTTTATTGGTAGGCCGTGCCAGATTCGAACTGGCGACCAACGGATTAAAAGTCCGCTGCTCTACCGGCTGAGCTAACGACCCAATTACCAAGGTCGTGCATTATAACGGCTCACCTCTCCGATATAAAGTTTTTTGGATCAAGTTCGTCCGAATGCGATTGCCTGCCCATCCCATTTCAGCGCAGAATCGGGTTTAACGCGCCCATCCTGTGAAGAGTTGATCCTTGAGTAGTGACATTATTGTTATCGGCGGCGGAATAGCCGGGCTGACTGTGGCGCATGAATTGCTGCGGCTTGGCGCAACGGTGACCATACTGGAGCGTCAGCACTGCGCCCGCGAGGCATCATGGGCGGGGGGCGGCATACTTTCGCCACTGTTGCCGTGGAATTATTCCTGCCCGGTAACGCGGTTGACGCAATTGAGCAATGCGCTATTTCCGAAGTTTATCGAAGCGCTGCGGTGCGATACAGGCATTGATCCGGAGTATCAGGCCAGCGGTATGCTGGTTTTAACCCACACCACCGGCGAACCGGGCAGCGAAGGCCACGGCGGAGCGTTGCGGGGCGCCCGCGAGCATAACGCCGAGGCTTGGTGCGCTCTCCACGATTTTCGGCTGAGCAAGGTTCGCTCTCATGAAATTGCACCGCTGCTCTCCACTGACGAAGCAGCGCTTTGGCTGCCGGACGTTTGCCAAGTGCGTAACCCCCGTTTATTGCAGGCGTTGATGAAGGCGGTAGGGCAGCGTGGCGGCGTCATTAAGGAGCACGCCGAGATTACCGATTGGCAGGTTGAGCATGGGCGGGTCCAATCGGTCAGTACGAGCAGGGGTGAGAAATTCACTGCATCGAATTACATCGTCACCGCTGGGGCATGGAGCGGCGGGCTTTTGCGTGAGCATGCATTAAAGCTCGATATCTGGCCGGTACGAGGGCAGATTCTGCTGTTCCAGGCACAATCGGGTCTGCTTCCCGCAATCCTGCTGCAGGAACAGGACAATTTTTATTTGATCCCGCGCCGGGATGGACACATTCTTGCCGGTAGCACTCTGGAGGAAACCGGCTTCGACAGACGCACGACTGCTCAGGCGGGAAAACTATTGCTCGAAAAAGCGCACGCGCTCGTGCCTGCATTGACTGAAGCGACTCTTTCCTGCCATTGGGCGGGATTACGCCCGGGGTCGCCTGATAATATCCCCGTCGTCGGTAGCCACCCCCACATCCCGAACCTTTATCTCAATAGCGGCCATTACCGCTACGGCATCACCATGGCGCCGGGCAGCGCTCAGCTTATATCCAATATGATCCTGAACAAACCACAACCGCTGGATATCGCGCCCTATAAGTGGCCATTCTAGCCCGTGCGAAGAACATATTTTCGCCGGTGGCGTTGTTTCCGCACTGTTTCCACGCAGTTTCCAATAAAGCCTTGCCCGCGCTGCGCTTTATCGGCACGAGGCGGAGTGATAACATTGCACCACTTCAATAACAAGGATAGGGCATACGCATGGCCGGTCACAGCAAGTGGGCTAATATCAAGCACAAGAAAGCCGCGCAGGACGCAAGGCGCGGCAAGATTTTTACCCGGCTCATTAAAGAAATTACCGTTGCGGCGCGGCTTGGCGGTGGGGATCCCAACAGCAACCCACGGTTGCGCCTGGCTGTCGACAAGGCTTACGAGCAGAACATGCCCAAGGACAACGTCGAGCGTGCAATCAAGCGCGGCAGTGGCGACCTGGAGGGCGTGAACTATGAAGAAGTACGTTATGAAGGCTACGGTATCGCTGGCGCAGCCGTATTGGTTGATTGCATGACGGACAACCGCGTGCGTACCGTCGCGGATGTGCGCCATGCTTTTACCAAGTATGGCGGCAATCTCGGTACGGATGGCTCAGTCGCATTCCTGTTCAAGCATTGCGGGCAAATGCTTTTTGCGCCCGGCACCGACGAAGAAAAGCTGATGGAAGCCGCTCTCGATGCCGGCGCGGAGGACGTAGTCACCAATGATGACGGAAGCATGGAAGTCATTACTGCGCCGTATGAATTTGTGACGGTCAGAGCGGGGCTGGAGAAAGCAGGATTCAAGGCAGAGCTTGCCGAAGTGACGATGAAGCCTGTCAGTGAAACCGTGCTGAGCGGTGATGATTCAGTCAAAATGCAAAAGCTGCTGGATGCGCTGGAAAATATAGACGATGTGCAAGAGGCTTACACTACCGCAGTGCTGGATGAATAGCATTTTTACCCTGAATATATTGGAAAATCGATGCAGGGAGCGCGTTTGTGCTTGCTCCCGTTTGCGCGGTTATTTTTCAACTTGACCGAAAGCAGGCTTTTTCCGGCATTTAAATTGATAGTCGCGCTTATTCAGAAGGAAAAAAAATCCGTATTCTTGGCATAGACCCCGGCTTGCGCATTACGGGCTTTGGTGTTATCGATAAATTCGGCAGCAAGCTGGCCTATGTCAGTAGCGGTTGTATCAAAACGGTAGAGGGCGAGCTACCGTTGCGCCTCAAGACGATCATGGATCATCTTAACGAGGTGATCGCGCAGCACCAGCCTGATCAAGTCGCGGTGGAACAGGTATTCGTCAACGTTAATCCAAAATCCACACTAATGCTCGGGCAGGCCCGGGGGGCGGCGATTTGCACGGCGGTACTGAATAATCTGGCCGTCGCCGAGTACACCGCGCTACAGATCAAGCAGGCAGTGGTCGGCAAAGGGCATGCCAAAAAAGAGCAAGTGCAGGAAATGGTGAAGCGTCTGTTGCAACTTGGCGGTAGCCCCAGCGCAGATGCGGCGGATGCGCTTGCTTGCGCGATCTGCCATGCTCATGGGGGGCAGGGGCTGGGCGGAATTTCGACAGCGGGCTACCGCATGAAACGGGGGCGTCTGGTATGATCGGCCGGATAACCGGTGTGCTGCTGGAAAAATTTCCCCCCTTGGTGCTGGTTGACATACAAGGCCTCGGGTACGAGATCGATGTGCCCATGAGCACGTTCTATAATCTGCCGGCAATCGGTGCGCGAATCACGCTTCACACCCACCTCGTCGTGCGCGAAGACGTGCATCTGCTTTTCGGTTTCGCCACCGAAGGAGAGCGGCAAGCTTTTCGTCAGCTCGTGAAGATTTCCGGCGTCGGGGCAAGAACAGCCCTTGCGTTGCTGTCTGGCCTGAGCGTGGCTGATTTGCATCACGCGGTAGCGGCCCAGGATAGCGGGCGGTTGATCAAGATCCCCGGTATCGGCAAAAAAACCGCCGAGCGTTTGCTGCTGGAATTACGCGACAAGCTCGACCTTGGCATGGCTGGCGCAGCAGATGCCTCAGGCGTCGGGCTCATGACAACGAGCGCAAATGACGTGCTCAATGCCCTGTTGTCTCTGGGGTATAATGACCGGGAAGCCAATTGGGCAGTCAAGCAGTTACCCGCCAACGTTAACGTATCCGATGGCATACGTCAGGCGTTGAAGTTCCTATCGAAAGACAAATAAAAGAAACACGACGGCCGCGCTCGAATCGCGCGCGTTTACTGCCACCACTCACTTCCAGCCCAACACGGATAAGAGGTGCAGCTTTAGTGTTTGATTATGATTGAAACCGATCGATTGATTACCTCCGCGCCCGTCTCTCTCAAGGAAGAGGAGCTGGAGCGGGCACTGCGCCCCAAGCACCTGACCGAGTACGTCGGCCAGGAAAAAATTCGTGGGCAGTTGCAAATATTCATCGAGGCGGCACGGCGCCGCGGTGAGGCGCTCGACCACGTGCTGCTGTACGGGCCGCCCGGTCTGGGCAAGACAACGCTTGCGCACATCATTGCTAGGGAGATGGGCGTGAGCCTGCGCCAGACGTCCGGCCCGGTGCTGGAACGCCCCGGCGACCTGGCGGCCCTGCTGACCAATCTCGAACCCAACGATGTATTGTTCATCGATGAAATTCATCGGCTTTCACCTATCGTGGAGGAGATTCTTTATCCCGCGCTGGAAGACTATCAGCTCGATATCATGATAGGCGAAGGTCCCGCGGCACGGTCTGTCAAACTCGATTTGCCACCGTTCACTTTGGTGGGCGCCACTACTCGCGCCGGTATGCTGACGAACCCGTTGCGCGATCGTTTTGGCATTATTTCACGCCTTGAATTTTATTCAGTGGAAGAGCTGACTAAAATCGTGACTCGATCCGCGGGATTGCTGAACGTGGAAATTTCTTCCGATGGAGCGGTGGAAATTGCGCGCCGCTCGCGCGGCACGCCACGCATAGTAAACCGTCTGCTGCGGCGAGTGCGTGATTTCGCTGAAGTCAAAGCCGATGGTTACATTACCCGCCCCGTGGCGGATGCTGCATTGATCATGCTCGATGTGGACCTCATCGGTCTCGACGTGATGGACAGAAAACTGCTGCTTGCCGTCATGGAAAAATTCGGCGGTGGCCCGGTGGGTGTGGATAATCTCGCCGCCGCCATCAGCGAAGAGCGTGGCACCATTGAAGATGTGCTGGAACCGTACCTGATACAGCAGGGCTACATGAAGCGCACACCACGCGGCCGCATGGCCACGGCTATCGCCTATCAGCATTTCGGCATGGCCTTGCCGAAGAATGGATTGGTTGGGTTGAGCGGAGAGTTGTGGATAGAGGACCAGCCATGAAGGCGCGGCATGAATCGCCATCGATCCCGGCAATCCGCTTGAGGCGCTGGATAACCTGAGTCCACAGCAATCACGACGCCTGATAGCTGAATGATGGAAGCCGCGCTGAGGGAGGCTCGGTTTCTATTGGAAAGACGACGCTCTCGAATACCGAAATTTTTTTGTTTAAAAATATGAAAGCAACAGAAGTTGATAAATTTACCGTTAATCCGGACGAGACCGCTTTTTCGTTGCCCATTCGCGTCTACTATCAGGACACCGATGCGGGCGGAGTAGTTTATCATTCGACTTATCTCGATTTCATGGAGCGCGCCCGCTATGAATGGCTGCGGCAGCTCGGATTCGATATTCACTCATTGATTCAGGTTCACAAGGTAATTTTCATGGTGCGTTCACTTAGTATTGAATACCTCAAGCCGGCGCTACTGGATGATTTGCTGCATGTCACTGCGGAAGCGGCTGAAATAGGCAGCAGCCGCATCGTGATCTCGCAACAGGTGCTGCGTGGTCCTGCTACGCTGGTTAATGCAACCGTCCAGGCGGTGTGCGTGGGAGCGGGCAGCCTCAAGCCCGTACGCGTACCCGCGCCTTTGCGCCACCAGCTTGGAAAGCCCTCATGAGCCCGGCAGTTACCCAGGATATGTCTCTTTTCCACCTCATCGGCAGTGCCAGCTTGCTGGTGCAACTGGTAATGTTGCTGTTGCTGCTGGCTTCGTTCCTGTCGTGGTGGTACATCTTTCGCAAGCTGTTCGTCATCCGCGAGGCGATAAGGCAAAGCGATGAGTTCGAGAATGTTTTCTGGAAGGGAACCGATCTCAATGCACTTTTTCAAAGCGCCGCCGGTTCGCGCCATACGGCAGGCAGCATGGAACGAATTTTCGAAGCTGGTTTTCGGGAATTCATGAAACACAAACGCCAGCCGGGAACAGACATCACCACGGTGATGGACAGTACGCGCCGCGCGATGCGGGCCACCTATCAGCGCGAAATGGATAATCTTGAATCGCACCTTTCGTTTCTTGCGACGGTGGGTTCGGTAAGCCCCTACGTTGGCCTGTTTGGTACCGTTTGGGGAATCATGAATTCCTTCAGGGGCTTATCCAATGTCACCCAGGCCACTATCGCTCACGTTGCGCCAGGCATTGCGGAGGCGCTGATCGCGACGGCAATGGGGTTGTTTGCAGCGATTCCGGCGGTTATCGCCTATAACCGTTATTCGAGTCGCATCGATCGGCTGGCAACCCGTTTTGAGAGCTTCATGGAAGAATTATCCAATGTCCTGCAGCGTCAAGCGAGCGGATGAGATCATTTTCATGGGGTAAGCGCCATGAATGAGCGCCGCGCCAAACGTCGGTTGATGAATGAAATAAACGTGGTGCCATACATTGACGTAATGTTGGTGCTGCTGGTGATTTTTATGATTACGGCGCCGCTCATCACGCCCGGTCAGATTGAGTTGCCCCAGATAGGCAAATCGCTGGCGCCGCCGGTAGCGCCGCTGGAGGTGATTGTCAAGGCTGACGGCAGCCTGGGATTGCATGACCGTTCCATGCCGGGAGGCGAACAAAAGATCAATCGTGAAGAATTGGTCAGCGCGATTAAACAGAAGCAGGCGGCAAATATTGAGCAGCCGGTGGTCATTGCCGGCGATAAGAATGTACGTTACGAAGAAGTAATGAATGTGATGGACATTCTTCAACAGCAGCAGGTGAAAAAGGTGGGGCTGCTGGCCAGACCGAAGTGAGCAGCGGGCGGCCATCTCATATGAACAGACGGTGAGCGGAATGGCGTTGAGGAAGCCCTCGGAAATTGAACCGGGCGCGATGCGGGCGGGCCTGCTGGCGGTACTGGTCCACGTCATTTTTTTCGCTTTCATGGTTTTCGGACTCAATTGGAAAACATATCCGACAGAACCGGTGATGGTGGATTTGTGGAGCAGCCTGCCTCCAGCGGTTCAGCCGGCTATCAAGGCAGCGCCGCCTCTGCCCGAGCCCAAGCCGGTCCAGCCGCCGCCCGAAGCAGCGCCGTTGCCACCCAGGATCGAGACGCCACCGCCGCCCCCAAAGCCGGATATTGCCCTCAAGGAAAAAATCGAGAAGCCTAACCCAGTTGAAAAAAAGCCGGTGGAAAAAAAAGAACTGGTAAAAAAAGAACAGGAACAGAAAGAGCGGAAAGAGAAAGAGCGAAAAGAAAAGGAGCAGAAAGAGCAGGAGCTGAAAGAGCAGAAAGCGCGAGTGGCGGCGGAAGTAGCGCAACTTCAACGGGAACAGCAGGAAGCGAATGCCAAGGCACAGGCTAAGGCGGCACAGGCGGTGGCGCAGTCCCGCCTGGCAAACGAAATGGCCGAATATAAGGCAAAAATACTTGCAAAAATCAGGAGAAATATTGTCATGCCACCCGATCTGCCTGGCAATCCGGTGGTGGAATTCGACGTTACGCTGCTTCCGGGTGGAGATATTCTTGATGTGAGGCTACGCGCTAGTAGCGGATTCGCTGCTTTCGATAGCGCCGTGGAACGCGGTATTTTTCTATCCAAACCGCTTCCGCTGCCGCCTGATCCCGCGCTTTTTCCAAAATTCCGCAATCTGAGCGTCAAGGTGCACTATCACGAATGACTGGTATAATTCCCATTATTCTTTAAAGGGTTGTTTTTATGCAAATTTGCTTGCGCAGATTTCCCGGTTATATTTTTGTCCTGTTACTGTCGGTGATCAGTGCGCCGCTGCATGCCGCTCTCGACATCGAGATTTTCGGCGGCGGCGCGGCGCAGATTCCGATTGCCATCGTGCCCTTTGCTGCGGAGGAAAGGCTCAGTCAGAGTATCACGCCGGTAGTATCCGCCGATCTGCAACGCAGCGGACTGTTCAGGCTGGTTGATCCGGGCGGGTTGAGGCCGCATGAGCCCATCGAGGTGAGTTTTCCTGACTGGATGAACCGCGGCGCCAGTGCGCTGGTCATTGGCAGCACCACGGCCTTGCCCGGGGGTCAGGTTGCAGTCCGCGTCCGGTTAATGGATGTCGCGAAACAAGCGGAGTTGGCGGTTTATGCCGAGACCGTGCCCGCGGAACAATTGCGTGCCGCTGCGCATCGGATAGCGGACCTGATTTATGAAAAGCTGACAGGGGATGTGGGGGTGTTCAGCACCCGCATTGCCTACGTGGTGAAGCAGGGAAAAAAATATTCCTTGCAGGTGGCGGATGCGGACGGCTTCAATGCGCAGCCGGTGATCGAGTACACGGAACCTATCATATCGCCCACATGGTCGCCGGATGGTTCTCGGTTGGCATATGTATCCTTCGAGAACAAAAAGCCGGTCGTTTACGTGCAGACGCTGGCCACGCGCGCGCGGAAGGCGGTAGCCAATTTCAGGGGCAGCAACAGCGCGCCGGCATGGTCGCCGGACGGAAAGAAGCTTGCAGTAGTGCTATCTCTGATGGGTGGCTCGCAGATCTTCCTGGTGAATGCCGATGGCAGCGGATTGCAACGGCTCAGCCAAAGCGCCGGAATCGATACCGAGCCTAGTTTTTCGCCCGATGGGCAGTCCATCATATTTACTTCCGACCGTGGCGGCAGTCCGCAGATTTATCGAATGGCAGTCACAGGGCGTGCATCCGGAACGGCAGAGCGTCTCACATTCGAGGGCAGTTACAACGTGAGCCCACATTACAGTCCGGACGGAAAAAGCTTCGTCTTCGTCCACCGCAATGGGGACAGATTCAATGTCGCGACCCAGGATCTGGCTACCCGCCAGGTGCAATTGCTCACTAATTCCCAATTTGACGAATCCCCCAGCTTCGCTCCCAACGGCAAGATCATCCTCTATGCATCCGAGGTAAGGGGGCGTGGTATATTATCCGCCGTGTCGAGCGACGGCAAAACAAGACAACAGCTTTCAACGCAGGCTGGTGACATAAGAGAGCCGGCGTGGGGGCCTTTGCGAAGGCTCCAGTAGTTCGGGTTCCGTATTTTTTGCTAACTTTAAAGGAAATGAAATGAAAAAGATTTTATCCGTATTATTTATCAGTGTGTTGTCCGCCTGCGCGAGCAAGACTCCCCAGCCTTCTGCCGATGTGGAAGACAGGTCCGCAGGCGCCCGGACGGGGATGGAAACTCCTAGGTCAGGGGAAGGCGAGCCGAGCCTCAATCCGCTCACCGACCCCAATAATATTCTTTCACGGCGCAGCGTTTATTTCGATTTCGACAGCTACGTGGTAAAGGATGAATACAAGTCGCTGGTAGTGGCCCATGCCCAGTATCTGCGCGACAACTCCAATGCCAAGGCGATGGTGCAGGGCAACACAGATGAACGCGGAAGCAGGGAATATAACCTTGCGCTGGGGCAGCGCCGGTCCGATGCGGTAAAGTATGTGATGACTTTATCAGGGGCCAGGGAATCGCAGGTTGAATCTGTCAGCCTGGGAGAAGAGAAACCCCGCGCTACGGGTCATGACGAGGCCTCCTGGGCCGAGAACCGCCGCGCCGACATCCGTTATCAAGGGGACTATTAATCGTGGCGTTGCGCGCTTTCTGGTTGGTGTTCGTGATCGCCTGTAATTCAAGCTTTGCCGGCGTGTTCGACGACGAGGAGGCGCGCCGGCAGATTGCCGTGCAAAAAGCATCTATCGGGGAAGTACGCAGTCAGGGACAGGCGCTGGAATCGCGCGTCGTAAAGCTTGAGGACCTGCTTAACAATCAACCGTTGCTCGAACTCCATAGTCAGATCGAAGCCCTGAGACTTGACATGAACAAGTTGCAGGGCCAGATCGAAGTACTGGTCAACGAGAACGAGTCCTCACAGAAGCGCCAGAGGGATTTTTATATTGATCTGGATAGCCGGTTGCGGCGGATCGAGCAGCAGCCTGGCGAGCCTGAGGCATCCGGATCTGCAACATCCGAATCTGCAGAGGCAGCCGCAGAGCACGGCGCGCCCGGGATGGAACCCGAACCGGCAGCCGAGGCTCCAGCAGCAGCCACGGCTGCCACCGTTGTTTCGTCCGCAGCGAGCACACCTGCCAAGGGTATGAGCTCCGCATCGGCGAAGAATGGCGAAAGCGATGCCTATGAGGCTGCCTACAGCTTGTTCAAGGCCGGCAGTTATCAAGACGCCATTTCCCGGTTTAACAAGTTTCTCAAGACCTATCCCGGCTCCAGCTTTGCACCGAGCGCCCATTACTGGATCGGTAATTCTTATTATGCGCTACGTGATTTCAAGAGCGCCATCAGTGCTCAGGAGAAGCTGATCAAGACTTACCCGGATAGTGCGAAGGCGCCCGATGCAATGCTTAACATCGCCAGCAGCCAGCAGGAAATGAATAAAAAACCCGCTGCAAGGAAAACCCTGGAAACGCTGGTGGCCAGGTATCCGGGTAGCGAGGCCGCCGACAAGGCCAAGCGCCGGCTGATCACTAAAAAGTAATTTAACCAGTCATGGAGTATTGTCCCGTACATCTACGATATGGTTCACACCTTTTCTCCTCCTCCACCTCCACCTATATCCCAGGTTAAACGATCCCCCGAAGCGGAGCGATCCCCTGAAGCGGAGCGATCCCGCAAAGCGGAGAGTTTGCGTATCAGCGAGATATTTTTCTCTCTTCAGGGAGAAACCAGCCGCTCAGGATTGCCGACCGTTTTTGTACGCCTGACCGGTTGTCCGCTGCGTTGTGCTTATTGCGATACCGATTACGCTTTCTACGGAGGAAAGCGTTTGTCAATCTCCGATATTCTGGCCGAAGTTGCCAGCTACGGTGCCCGCTACGTGACGGTGACCGGAGGAGAGCCCCTGGCACAGAAAGAATGCCTGCTATTGCTTACATTATTATGTGACGCAGGCTATTCGGTATCGCTCGAAACCAGCGGCGCCTTGGATATATCCGAAGTAGATGATCGCGTTTCGAAAATTCTGGATATCAAAACGCCGGGTTCGGGCGAAGTGGCAAGAAATTTCTGGCCAAACCTCCAGCATCTCACGTCCCATGATGAAGTGAAGTTTGTGTTGTGCGATGAAGCCGACTATCAATGGGCGTTGGAGGTAATGCATGAGCGTCAATTGAGTCTCATCTGCCCTGTTTTATTTTCGCCGGTCTATGGCAAGCTTGACCCCGCGATGTTGGCTGCATGGGTGTTACGCGACCGCGTAATGGTCCGGGTGCAGATCCAGCTCCACAAATTATTGTGGGGAGAAGGCGCGGGACGGTGAAGAACGAGCGAAAATACCTCTCCAATTTCCCATCTTGACTTCATGGCCAAGGCTGTAGTTCTTTTATCGGGTGGGCTCGACTCCGCCACCACCCTTGCCATTGCCCATAGTAGAGGGTATGAATGCTACGCCTTGAGCATGGATTATGGGCAGCGCCACGCATCGGAACTTGCAGCTGCGGAAGAACTGGCTCATTCGATCGGCGCGCGCGAGCACAAGGTAATCAAGCTCGACCTGTCCGTATTCGGCGGTTCGGCGCTAACGGATAAATCGAGCCCTATACCGACGGAAGGCTCCAGCGCCGGTATTCCGGTCACGTATGTGCCTGCCCGTAACACCATCATGTTGTCTCTCGCGCTCGCCTGGGCCGAAGTGCTTGAGAGCCGGGATATTTTTATTGGGGTCAACGTTATAGACTACTCGGGGTATCCAGATTGCCGCCCAGAGTACATCCAGGCGTTTGAGGAGATGGCGAACCTTGCTACGAAAGCCGCGATTGAAGGCACCAGGCTAAGCATTCACGCGCCCCTGCTAGCGTTGTCGAAAGCGCAGATTATTCAGCAGGGGATCTTGCTGGGGCTCGATTACAGTTCGACCGTGTCGTGTTATCAGGCGGATGAAGATGGGCGCGCCTGCGGCGTGTGCGATTCCTGCCGGTTACGGCGGGCGGGGTTTGAATCAGCCGGCGTGGCCGATGTAACGCGTTATCAACGCGTGATCAACGCATTATCAAAACGGGGAGTTGCGCCTGATTCCTTGATTCCATAGCGGGAAAGCGTATTCAACCATCCTCTCTTCATGATCCCCTGGCTCACGCCCGAAACCCCTTTTCCCCCGTTAGGCACTGCGCTCACCCATCCTAACGGCCTGCTTGCGGCTGGCGGCGATCTCTCGCCGCAACGGTTGATCGCGGCCTACCGCTGCGGGATTTTTCCATGGTTCAACGAGGGCGACCCTATTTTATGGTGGAGCCCGGACCCGCGCATGGTGCTTTTCCCCCCTGAACTTAAAATATCTCGATCACTAAGAAAAACGCTGAAGAAGGCCAATTATACGATCAGGGCCGACAGTGCTTTCAACGAGGTCGTGCGGGCGTGTGCCGAGCCCCGCAAGGAGCGGCCAGGCACATGGATACACGATGAGATGATCGCAGCTTACACTGCGCTGCACGAGATGGGCTTGGCCCATTCCATCGAAACGTGGATGGAGGGTGAGCTGGTGGGTGGATTGTACGGCGTTGCGCAGGGAAAAATGTTTTTTGGCGAATCCATGTTTTCCCGCACTACCGATGCGTCCAAAGTTGCGTTTGTGCACCTGGTACGACACCTGGAGCGCCGGGGCTTCAAAATGATCGACTGCCAGATGAAAACCGCTCATCTCGCTTCTTTCGGCGCCCGGGAAATTTCCCGCAAGGAATTTAGTCTAAAATTAAAAGAATTGGTAAACTATCCCGAACGAGTCGACAAATGGTGTATGGATAATGAGTCACTTGAATGATCTTCCGTCATCAACGCTACAGTTTTACACTACCGCGTCTTATCCATGCAGTTACCTGCCGGAGCAATTGGCGCGATCTCAGGTGGCGACACCCAGCCACCTGATCGATACCGGTGTCTATGGTGCATTGGTACAGGCTGGCTTTCGCCGTAGTGGCGCTTTTACCTATCGCCCGTACTGCGACAACTGCAGTGCTTGCATGCCGGTACGGATCGTGGTTGACGAATTGATTTCAAGGCGCGCCCAACGTCGTTCCTGGAAACGTCATCAGAACCTGGTCGCGACTCAACACGGTCTTTATTATCATCCGGATCACTATGCGCTATACCTGCGCTATCAGGCGCGCCGGCATAGCGGCGGCGGCATGGATCGCGACAGCCGGGAGCAATACCGCCACTTCCTGCTGCCAAGCAATGTCAATTCCAGCCTTGTCGAGTTTCATGAAAATGGCAAGCTGCGCATGATCAGTATTATCGACGAACTGCACGACGGTATATCCTCTGTATATACTTTCTTCGATCCCGATGTGCCGGGTGCCAGCTTTGGTACCTACAATATTTTATGGCAGGTGCAACTGTGCCGGCTATTGAAATTGCCCTATCTTTATCTTGGTTACTGGATAAAGGAAAGCCAGAAAATGGCATATAAGGCTGGCTTCAGGCCGCTGCAAGGTTTGGTCGGGGGACAATGGGAGCCGCTGAGCAACTCCCGGATTCCTGAAGACTGAGACCACTCGCAGGAACGGCTGGAACATCAAGCTATAAAGTTATCGTTATGCAGTTATCGCTGCGCCGCTCTTATCGCGGCTGCGCGTGTAGCCAGCGGTTTTGCCTTATCCGCGTGGCCAATTTCCCGATAGAGCTGCGCCAGGTTTTCAAGGCTTGTGGCTACATTAGGATGATTTCGACCCAGCGCTTTTTCTGAAATAGCCAATGCGCGCCTGAACAGTGGCTCGGCATAAGGGTACTTGCCCTGTTCGTTATACATGCCTGCCAAATTATTCAAGCTCAAGGCAACGCTTGGATGATCCGGACCCAGTGCCTTTTGCGACATTGCCAATACGCGTTTAAAAAGCGGTTCAGCCTGCGCATATTGTTGTTCGGCTGTATACAGTAGCGCAAGGTTGTTCAAAGTCATCGCCACGTTTGCATGGGTCGCGCCAAGCGTTTTCTCCAATATTTCCAGCGCGCGCTTGAGAAGAGGTTCTGCCTGTGCGTACTGTTCCTGGGCTTGATATAGCTGTGCCAGGTTGTTCAGGCTCATTGCGACATTTGGATGATCCGGGCCGAGCGCCTTCTCATCGATTGCCAATGCGCGCTTATACAAGGGTTCGGCCTGCGCGTATTGCCCTTGTTTCCGGTAAAGCATTGCAAGATTGTTCAATGTCGCCGCCACCTCGGCGCCTTCCCCGACAGACTTTTCAAAAATAGCCAAGGCGCGTATGAGAAGAGGTTCCGCCTGTTTATACTGATCCCGGGCATTATATAAAAATGCCAGGCTGTTCAGACTCGATGCAATGTCGGAATGGTCCGGTTCCCTTGTTTGTTCAGCTATCTGCAGCGCCTTGGCAGCTACTACAGTCGCACGGTTATAGTCCCCCTGCTCATAAAGCAATTCCCACTCCTGATTGAGCGTATCCCATTCAGTCATGGCATGAGTCAACCCCGAAGATGCCATGAGAACGAAGATCAGAGAATAGGAAGCCCGCTTGATGAATGTAATCATTTAGTCCTATGAGAAGTAACAAACAATGGGCAATTTTCTGTCGAATCCCGAAGGAATTTCTGAATCTGGATGCGGCGCTGGCAGCTCATTTTTTTAGCTCGCTCGACTGATGCCATGGCAAAAAGGATCTTTCATATCCCGTTGGCCTAATAGCTCCGCCCGTTCAACTGCTGAATATAAGCCGAAGTGGAAACGTTTTGCCAAGCATGAAAAAATTCTCGCGCACGCCTTTTGGGCGGTGTCAGATTATAAACGCTGTTCCGGACCAGACTCCCTATGACGCTGATTAACGCTTGCAAGTTCCTTTACAGACTCGGCACTTTCCCAGTGTTAAAATAAATCCATGTTCTATTCCTTACTTCGTCCGTTATTATTCAGTCTCGAACCTGAAACAGCTCACCGAGTTACGTTTGATGCAATCGAGAAGGCTTATCGGTTCGGGTTGATCCGCCGTGCCGCAATAGCATGCCGGTCCCGCAACGTCATGGGTCTCGATTTTTCCAATCCCGTTGGAATGGCTGCCGGACTGGACAAGAATGGGGAGCACATAGACGCGCTTGCAGCGCTCGGGTTTGGCTTTATCGAGATCGGTACGGTTACACCTCGTGCACAGCCAGGAAACCCGAAACCCCGGCTGTTTCGTATTCCTCAGGCACGTGCCATTGTCAATCGTATGGGCTTTAACAATGACGGTATCGATAAACTGATGGCGAATGTCAGGCGTGCAAATTATCGCGGCATACTCGGCATCAACATCGGAAAAAATTTCGATACGCCAATTGAAAAGGCTGTCGACGATTACCTGACTTGCCTGCGTAAAGCCTATCGCTACGCCGATTACATCGCTATCAATATTTCATCGCCTAATACGCCTTCCCTTCGTCAACTACAAAACGCTGAAGAACTGGATCATCTATTGCATATGCTGAAGCTCAATCAGCAAAAGCTCTCCGACGAGTACGGAAAATATACGCCCATCGCCGTAAAAATAGCTCCTGATCTCGATCCACAGCAAATCGACTCCATCGCGGCACTTTTGATGAAACATCGTATAGACGGGGTTATCGCGACGAATACCACTATTTCCCGAGCTGGAATAGAAACACTGCCTTATGCATGCGAGTCTGGCGGACTGAGCGGTGGACCGCTGGCAAAACGTGCCACCGCGGTCATCCGGCGCTTGCATGGCGTGCTGCAAGGGGCGCTGCCCATCATTGGGGTGGGCGGCATCCTATGCGCAGCGGATGCTGTGGAAAAAGTCGAGGCCGGCGCAAGCCTGGTCCAGATATACAGCGGCCTGATCTATCGCGGCCCTCGCCTGATACGGGAGATTGCGCATGCATTGTGCGCCTCAGACGCGCAGCATTCTTCACGGGCGGGTTCGAGATGAAAGAAAATTTGCTGGTAGCGGAAATCGATGCGATCCTGCCGCAAACCCAGTGCCGCCGGTGCGGATTCTCCGGTTGCGAACCTTATGCCAGGGCCATTGCTGAAGGGCATGCCAGCATCAACCAGTGTCCTCCGGGTGGCGACAAGGGCATTCGCAAGCTGGCAGAATTGTTGGGGATAAGGCCCATGGCGCTGAACACCCTGCACGGTTTCCCCAAACCCAGGACAGTGGCACTCATTGACGAGCAGCCCTGCATAGGCTGCACGCTTTGTATTCAGGCTTGTCCGGTGGATGCGATCGTGGGAGCGCCTGGCCACGCGCATACTGTCATTGCTGCCGAATGCACCGGCTGCGAATTGTGCGTGGCGCCGTGCCCGGTGGATTGTATCAGCATGATTCCATCCAAAGCACGAGCTGCTGGTTCCGCGGATAATGAGGATGCCCAAATTGATGACTGTTTGATACTTGAATACGACAAGCAAGTTGCCGACCGCGCTCGCGCACGTTATCAGTTCAGGTTGCAAAGGATCGAGCGTGAAAAACAGGAGAGCGAAGAGAGGCTTACGCAAAAAACCAAAGCCATGAGCAGCATTTCATCATCCACCACCGATCTCAAGAAAGCAACTATTCAGGCTGCGCTTGAGCGTGCCATGGCCGCTCAAGCGCAGGCTTCGAAGAAAAATAGCACTGTCGATATGCCGGCAACATCCCGCCGTATTAATTCATGAATTCAAGCATACGCCACGAGATATTCAGGCGTTTCAAGTCGGTGAATCCTAACCCTACCACCGAACTGGAGTATCGCTCGACTTTTGAATTGCTTATCGCAGTGATCCTTTCGGCCCAGGCTACCGACAAGGGCGTGAATGTGGCGACACGGAAACTGTTTTCCACCGCAAATACGCCTGAGAAAATTCTCGACCTTGGGGAGGCCGGGCTGCGGGATTACATCAAGAGCATCGGGTTATACAAAACCAAGGCCAAAAATATTATCGCTACTTGCAACCTGCTCATCCAGCATCACGGCAGCAAGGTGCCGCAGACCCGGGAAGAGTTGGAAAAACTGCCGGGCGTGGGGCGCAAGACCGCCAATGTGATATTGAATACTGCATTTGGCCAACCCACCATGGCGGTGGATACCCATATTTTCCGGGTTGCAAACCGTACCGGACTTGCACGCGGCAAAACCGTGCTGGAGGTAGAGCTGAAACTACTGAAGTACATACCGAAGGAGTTCAGCCACGATGCACATCACTGGCTTATTTTACATGGGCGGTATGTATGCATCGCAAGAAAACCGAAATGTGCCATTTGCATCATTAACGATTTGTGCGAGTTCAAGGAAAAAACTCTTTAAGGAAAACAACTTTGAGAAAGATGATACTGCTTGGTCACAGTCTGGATGTTTAATCCTTCGCGGGAACAGGCGCGTCAGTTTTTCTTTGATACCTGGCGCAAATATCGGCAGCGAGAGATACTCTCCGACATGGAAAACATGGCAGTTGAAGTGATCTTGCTGCATCCGGAGTACCACGCCATGCTTGATGATCCGGGACGCTACCAAGACAAGGATTATTTGCCGGAAACGGGCGATACCAATCCATTTCTGCATATGGGCATGCATATTGCCATCGGGGAGCAGCTTTCAATAGACCAGCCCGCCGGTATTCGCAAGCGATTTGAACGTCTACTGAAGTTGACCGGCAATGAACACGATGCCGCGCATCAAGTCATGGAATGTCTTGCGGAAATGATTTGGCAGGCACAACGCAACCAATCGGCGTTTGATGCTTCGGTATACTTTGAATGCCTGGACCGGGGGCAAAATTGATCTTTATTTGAGGTGACGCCATCAGTCCGATTTATCTGGACTCAGAGCAGCGGGCCATTAGCTTCCAGCGCGCCCGCAACTTCTGAACAAGCTCTCCCTGTAGGGAGAGCTTCCTATGTCATCCGAGGAAGGGCCTGCGCTGGTGGGCTGAAAACCGATGGGGATGGCGCTCAAGCGATGCGCAAAGGGTTCCCCGAAGTGAGCGTCGGGCAGTACGGGATCCAACGACTGCGCCTGGCGCCTACCCCCACTCCAAGGCGCGCACCTTCTTCGGGAGCGCATTATTCTGCGCTGCGTTCGCGCACTATCCGTCTTGTTTTCCTCAACCCATCCCTACATTCATTGGACCATGATCATGCTCGCGTAGAGCTTATTCAGAAATTCCCGAATCAATATTTGGTTTTCAGACCGGATTGGCTTGCAAAATAAGCTGATACATTTTCAATGTCTTCCTTGCTCAAGGCGGCGGCCATGCCGGCCATGATGGGGTCCTGGCGCACGCCCGACTTATATTCGTTCAACGTGTGAACGAGATAATTTGCATGCTGCCCATTCAGCTTCGGAAAAGCGGGTGCGGGACTATTGCCGTCCGGACCGTGACACGCAGCGCAAACCTCTGCAGCTTTTTTCTTGCCAGCTTCAATATCGGCCGCCATTCCCTGGCTGGAAATCAGCAGCAGCGCGCCGCTCGCCGCGGCAATAACGAAATTTTTCATGAGGCTTTCCTTGCGTAATGAGTAATTATTTTCCGCTGGCACCAGCGTAATAGGCCGCCAGGTCTTCCATATCCTGGTCCGATAGTTGGGCGGCAATAGCCTTCATGCTGGGGTGGCTGCGTGCATCTGTTTTATACGCCTGTAGTGCTTTGACCAGGTACTCTGCATGCTGACCGCCAATTCTCGGGACGTTATACACCGTCGGGTAAGATGTCCGGTATCCTTCTATGCCATGGCAACCGATGCACATGGTATTCTTCTGCTTCCCTGCAGCTGGATCACCTGCTGCCTGAGCCGTACCGGTGACCGCCAGAAGCAGACCCCACGCAAATAAACTTATTATTGCTGGTCTTTTCATTATCAGTGCCCCCTCTTTACAAAAAGAGCGACTCTAAACGATGTGCCATTCCTGGTCAATCTATAAAATCTATAAAACAATAACATATATCGAATAGGGATATATGGAATGAAATTCATCGTCATGATTTCTGACCGTTTACCCGGCGTTTTGCCTCAAGCTCTTCCCATCGGGCGAGACAATTCATAAGCTCTTCTTCAATCCCGGCAAAGCGTTCATGCAAGGACCGCGCTTTTTCCGGTTGATTGAGATAAAAATCCGCAGTATCCAGCTGGCAGGTGATGGCGGCCTGTTCCCGCTCCAGAAGCTCGATCTTTTGAGGCAGCTCATCGAGTTCGCGGATTTCCTTGTAATCCAGTTTAATCCGAATGGGCTGTTCTCGCACTTCGCGCGCCTTGGACGGAGCGATCTGTTGCGATTTTGCCGCCTGTTCCTTTGCCGCAGCTTTCAGATATCCCTTTGCCCGTACCCAATCTTCATAGCCGCCGACATATTCCCGCAGTATGCCATTACCTTCGAAGGCGATAACCTGGGTTACGACGTTGTCGAGAAATTCACGATCGTGGCTGACGAGAAACAGCGTGCCCGAATAGTTTTGCAGCAGCGACTCCAGTAGTTCCAGCGTTTCGATATCCAGATCGTTGGTTGGTTCGTCAAGGATCAGGACGTTAGCGGGGCGGGTGAACAAACGCGCCAGCAATAGCCGGTTGCGCTCACCGCCCGAGAGAGACTTTACCGGCGAACGCGCCCGCTGTGGGGCAAACAGGAAATCTTCCAGATAGCTGATGACGTGCTTGCGCGTCTCGCCAATATCGATAAAATCCGAACCCTGGCTAATCGTGTCTATCAGGGTTGCCTCCTCGTCCAGCTGTTCGCGCAACTGGTCAAAATAGGCTACCTCAAGCTTGGTACCCAGTCGGACATCGCCGCTATCCGGCGGTAGTTCGCCCAGTATCAGCTTTAGCAAGGTGGACTTGCCCGCACCATTAGGTCCCAGCAATCCCACGCGATCGCCGCGCATGATCCGGCAGGAGAAATCGTCTATGATGATTTTGTCGCCATATCTTTTGCTGACGTGTTCCAGTTCGGCCACCATGCGTCCGGACTTGGCGCCTTCATCGACGTTGAGATTTACCGTCCCCATCTTTTCGCGCCGGTCGGCGCGCTCTATTCTCAGCGCTTCCAATCGTCTTACCCTGCCTTCGTTACGCGTACGGCGTGCCTGAATCCCCTTTCGTATCCAGACCTCTTCCTGCGCCAGCACTTTATCGAATTTTTGATTGTGGACGGCTTCAACTTCCAGCATCTCCAATTTTTTTCGCTGGTACTCGGCAAAATCGCCGGGGAAGCTTGCCAACTTACCACGGTCGAGCTCGACAATCCGCGTCGCTACATTATTTAGAAAGCGGCGGTCGTGCGTGACGAACAGCACGCTTCCGGCAAAGTCCTTCAGCAGTCCTTCCAGCCACTCGATAGAGGAAAAGTCCAGGTGGTTGGTCGGCTCATCCAATAGCAGCACGTCTGGAGATACCACCAGGGCGCGAGCCAGCGCCACCCGCTTTTTTTGTCCGCCGGAGAGTTGTCCCACTAAAGCGTCGGGGGGGAGATCAAGCTTGTCGATAGCGGTTTCCACCCTGGCCTGGATGCGCCATCCATCTTGAGCTTCCACTTCGGCTTGCAGATCCTGCAGGCGAGAAAGAAGCGCCTCGGTGTCTCCCGTGCCGTCGCTCAAGAGATGAGACGCTTCATGATAATGAAGCAGCACCTGGCTGACTTTCCCCAATCCCTTGGATACTTCCTCGAATACCGTAAGGGCGGGGTCCAGCTCCGGTTCCTGCGGCACATAGGCCAGCTTTAATCCGGGCGTGCGCCAGATCCTGCCATCGTCCGGCTTGATTTCGCCTGCTATGATGCGCAGTAAGCTCGACTTCCCGCCGCCATTTCTGCCGATCAGCCCGATACGTTCGCCGGTATCAAGCTGCAAGTCTACATGATCAAGCAGCGTGTGATGACCAAAGGCAAGACAAGCGCTTTCAAGAGTGAGGAGAGGCATGGGCAGGGAAAGTTACTTCAGCTTGATTGATAAGGGGCGCAATTCTGGCATGCTTGGTGAAGTTTGGCAAAGAATCCGCCATGCTGATCAATGCGGGTTCGCCGGGCACGAGAACGATGCAGACAATTAGTCGAGCGGCAGCTCAAGCAATAAATTGTCTCGCGGCCGAGCGCGCCCGAGCGCCTGAACTGCTTCGCACCAGCCTTCACATGCATTGCGCCCCGGCCGGCCTCGCCAGATATTCAGCATCCCCTTGCATTTTGCGTAGAAGTAGAAGAATTTCAATACTTCCTGGCGCTGCGCCGCATTCGGAGAGTAATCGCTACAGACAAGCTTGTCGTCTATCAAGCCGCCATCAGTCATAATCACGGCTCCCCAGGCTTTGACGCGTATCCTTGCGCCCAACGACAGGCGCGGGCCGAGTACCAGCGCATCCAGAAGATCGCCGTCGAGGCCGATGTAACCAGGTACCGAGCCGTAGTTGAACGGACATGGCAGGGGCGAGATAAAGTCGACTCTACCGGTGGATCCGCGTTTAAGGAAGCTGCCCCGCGGAACTTCAATCACCACTTCCACCACTGGCGGTTCAGTCAGCGCCTGATGTATCGTATCCAGGCCGCAATAGGCGTTGCTGATAGTTCTCACGGTTCGAAGACACTTATTTGCGCCAGAACGCTTTGAGGTCCTGCTCCGTCCAGGATGGACATTATTGGTCCATCATCTTGAAGTCCGGTTTTGATCCAACCCCCGACTTTTTTGTACGTTAGCACTGCTCGACATTATCCTTTTCGACCAGTAGCGTATACAGCCTGCGGCTATCGGCGCGCAACACGGTAAACTTGAAAGTGCCGACAGACACCGATTCGCCTCGTTTCGGCAAACGGCCAAATTTATGCAGTACCAGACCACCCACAGTGTCGTAATCTACATCACTTAACCCGGTCCCGAGCCTTTCATTAAAATCGTCGATTTCGGTAATAGCCTTGACACGGTAATGACCGCCCGGATCCTGCACGATGTTGTCTTCGGCCTCGTCGAAATCATGTTCATCCTCAATGTCACCAACGATTTGCTCCAGTACGTCTTCGATAGTCACCAGCCCCGCGACACCGCCATACTCATCCACTACGACGGCTATATGATTGCGGTTAGTCCGAAAATCCTTGAGCAACACATTGAGCCGTTTGGATTCAGGAATAAAAACGACCGGCCGCAGCATATCGCGTACATCAAATTCTTCTTCTCCTGCAAAGTAACGCAACAGATCTTTCTCCAATAATATACCTATGACATTATTTTTATCGTTTTCAGTCACGGGAAATCGCGAATGGGCCGTCTCGATAACCAGCGGGATAAACTTGTCCGGCGTTTCGCTGATATCGATCACACTCATCTGTGAACGCGGAACCATGATATCTCGAGCCTGCATTTCGGATACCTGTATCACCCCTTCGATCATGCTCAGGGCATCCGAATCGAATAAATTGCGTTCAAAGGCAGAATGCAATAACGCGATCAGTTGCTCGCGATCCCCTGGCTTGCGCAAAAGCCAGGCGCTGACGCGATCGAGTAAGGCTGGTTTCGGGGGATCATCCATATGCGTTTGCCAGTTCGTTTACAAGAAATAAATAAACTGTGGAAGATGCCGACAAGCACATGCGGACCTCTCCATAATCAACATTCTTCAGCGGTCCCCAAAGATTCCCTGTAAGGATTTTCATATCCCAGTCTTTCGAGATACTCGGCCTCCATCTGCTCCATTGCCGCTGCTTCAACATCGTTTTCATGATCGTAGCCCTGAAGATGCAAGACGCCGTGCACGGTGAGATGTGCGTAATGCGCTGTCAAATTTTTATGTTGCTCACGCGCTTCTCTTTCGATTACCGGCGCGCACAGCACAATATCTCCAGCCAGGGATTGCGCGCTTGGCCCAGCATTATCGTAAATAAAAGTCAGGACATTGGTCGCATAATCCCTGTTTCGAAAATTCCGGTTGAGGCTATGGCCCTCCGCTTCATCAACGACGCGCAGCCCAATCTCCGCATCGTGCGTCAATGCGGCTTTGATCCATTTGCGAAACGCCGATCTAGGGGGCGCCTCCGCAGCGCGGGCAGCGTATTGTGTCGCCAATTTCAGCTTTACTTCGCGGTGCGAGACTTCTGTAGGAGCCGGGGAAAGGTTACTTGTCTTTTTCGTATTTTTCATAGGCATTGACAATTCTTTGCACCAGCGGATGCCGCACCACATCCTCCGCCCCAAAATGCGTAAAAGCGATACCACGCACTTTTTTCAGGACCTGCTGGGCCTCTACCAGGCCACTTTTCTGATGTTTTGCAAGATCGATCTGAGTGATATCGCCTGTTACCACAGCCTTGGAGCCAAAGCCGATACGAGTCAGGAACATCTTCATCTGTTCGGGTGTCGTGTTTTGCGCTTCATCAAGTATGATAAAAGATTGGTTCAACGTGCGCCCGCGCATGAAAGCCAGCGGCGCAACTTCAATTGCGCTCCGCTCGAACTGCTTGCTGGTTTTATCAAACCCCATCAGATCATAGAGTGCATCATAGAGAGGCCGTAAGTAAGGGTCCACTTTCTGCGCCATGTCGCCCGGCAGAAAACCCAGGCGCTCGCCTGCTTCCACCGCAGGCCGCACCAGTACGATACGCGCTACGATATCGCGCTCCAGCGCGTCCACCGCGCTCGCCACGGCCAGATAGGTCTTTCCCGTTCCCGCAGGACCGATCGAAAACGTGATGTCATGCGTCTGGATTTGCTGCAGATATTCGACCTGGCGAGGCGTCCGGCCGCGTAAATCGCTACGGCGGGTAATCAGCGCGGGTTCCGTCGGTTCTTTCGTAGCAGTAGCAGCCGCAAGTTTTTTCGAATGATGAGGATTCATCGCTTCGATCAGGCCCAGTTGAATTTGCTCGATGCTCAAATGATGTTGCGCATGGCTGTAAAAATTTTGCAATGCTTCTGCGGCAAGCAAAGTCTGTGCGGATTTGCCCCGTAGGCTGAAGTGTTCTCCTCGGCGCGCAATGGTGACATCGAGTAGGGTTTCGATCTGCCTGAGATTCTCATCCAGCGCACCGCATAAGTTGGCGAGACGCTGGTTATCAGCTGGGGAAAAAGAAATTTCGACAGGTTGGGGTTTCAAAAAGGCTGTAAGACACGATAGCGAGGACTTAATTCTGGCAGCGACAGCCGTACTTTGCAAGGAGTGAACGTGAAGAGGGCTTGCGGCGCATCACAAATCAACCTCACGTGGACATCTTACTCAAGTTCCGTAAATTTGGGCTGCACGATTTTCCCGCGCAACGAGTGCGCTAACGCCGCAGAGATCTCGATGTTTAAAAAATGCCCGGTCTCTGCCGGGTTGCCGACAAAATTTACCATACGGTTATTATCGGTGCGTCCGCAAAGCTCGTTGGCATCTTTTTTTGATTGCCCCTCCACCAGAATACGTTGAGTCGTGCCGACCATGCTCCGACTGATGGTCCGCGCCTGTTGCTCGACTTTTTCCTGCAAGCGTTGCAACCGCTCGAGCTTGATTTCATAAGGCGTAGTGTCCGGCAAGGCTGCCGCGGGTGTGCCGGGCCGCGGGCTATAAATGAAGCTGAATGAACCATCGAAGTTCGTTTCTTCTATCAACCTCATCGTCGCCTCGAAATCCGCCTCGGTTTCATCGGGAAAACCTATGATGAAGTCGGAGGTAAGTGAAATATCGGGGCGGATATTACGCAAGCGGCGGACGATGGATTTGTATTCCAGGGTAGTATAGCCGCGCTTCATTGCCGCCAGTATCCGGTCTGACCCTGACTGAACCGGCAGATGCACATGATTTACCAATTTCGGCAATGTTTCGTAAGTCCGGATTAATCGTTCAGTGAATTCTTTAGGATGAGAGGTGGTATAGCGGATCCGCTCGATCCCGGGAATTTCATGAATATATTCAAGCAATAGCGCGAAATCGGCCATCTGCCGATCGTCCCCGGCTTCCCCATATTCGATTATGCCCCGGTAAGCATTTACGTTCTGCCCCAGCAGCGTCACTTCCTTGACGCCTCGACTTGCCAGCCCTGCAATTTCCGCCAGTATGCTGCTCAGGGGACGGGAGATTTCCTCGCCGCGGGTATAGGGCACCACGCAAAAACTGCAATATTTGCTGCAGCCTTCCATAATAGAAACGAAAGCGGTTGCACCTTCTGTACGTGCTGGCGGGAGGTGATCGAATTTTTCAATCTCGGGGAAAGAGATATCCACTTGCGGGCGGCCTGTGGCTTGACGCGCGGAAATCAATTGGGGCAACCGGTGCAGGGTTTGCGGACCAAATACCAAATCGACATATGGCGCACGCTTCACTATTTCTGCGCCTTCCTGGCTGGCGACGCAACCCCCTACGCCAATGAGAAGATTCGGGTTGGCCGTTTTAAGATGCCTGACGCGTCCCAGATCATGAAATACCTTTTCCTGGGCTTTCTCCCTCACCGAGCAGGTGTTGAACAAGATCACATCGGCCTCGGCGGGATCATTTGTTTTTTCCATGCCTTGCGCGTCATGCAGCACGTCCGCCATCTTGTCCGAGTCGTACTCGTTCATTTGGCAGCCAAACGTTTTAATATAAAGTTTTTTAGCCACACCTATCTCCAGCCTTACCGAAATATTGTTCGAACTACCCAGTACTGCCACCGTTCAGAAGTCGCAACGAATGCGCGGGTTTCAGCACGTCAAGCCGTTGGGGCTTTTATAACGGCGGCAACCATTGTTCAAACCTGAATTCGCCCCGTATCGAATCCACCAAAAAGGTGAAGCACAGGATATAAAAAATCCTGTTTAGTTATAGCGCTTAGTTGACAAATAAGCGGTCAACTGCCGGATTCGGGTTCGTCGCGAGAACATGATCTTTCAGAGGGAGTCCGGTAATGCCGTAAATGAGCTTATCCGCTGTTTCGCAACCCTGCGGCCACTCCATTGATCGTGAGTTGTATTGCACGCTTCACGGCATCGGTCGCATCGCCCGAACGATAACGCCGCAACAGTTCTACCTGCAGATGGTTGAGCGGATCAATATACGGCGTGCGATTACGAATGCTGCGAGCAAGTGTAGGGTTATCCTGCAGCAACTCGGTGCGGCCAGTGACTGCGAAAAGCCACTTCACGCTAAGATCCCATTCTTTCTGTATGCGGCCAAAAACTTCCTCGCGCAAGTTGATATCGGTAACCAGCTCCGCATAACGCGATGCAATGCCCATATCGGTCTTGGCGAGCACCATATCCATATTGGATAACATGGTTTGCAGAAATGGCCAGGTACTATGCATTTCCTGCAGGAAGCCCAGCCCTTTTTTGCCTCGGCCCTGGCGCTGGACAAACATTTCCACGGCCGTGCCAAAGCCGTACCAGCCCGTAATCATGGCGCGATTGACACCCCAACTGAACGTCCAGGGTATGGCGCGCAAATCTTCTATCCGATCGGATTGAGTGCGTGATGGCGGGCGGCTGCCGATATTAAGTCCAGCAATTTCCCTGATCGGGGTCGATTCCTGAAAATAACGCTTGAACTCCGGGGTTTCGTATACAAGGTTGCGATAAGCGGTGAGCGCATCGCGCGCGAGTACTTCCATAGTATTGTGATACTCGGTGGCGCGTTTACCAAGGGGATCGCGGCTCAGCAGCGTAGCCTCAAGCGTCGCAGCGACCAACGTTTCAAGGTTTCGTCGTCCGATTTCCGGGTCGGCATATTTGCTGCCGATGACTTCGCCTTGCTCGGTAATGCGGATCTGACCATTCACGCTTGCTGGTGGCTGGGCCAGTATTGCTTGATAGCTGGGGCCGCCGCCACGTCCAACCGTGCCTCCACGTCCATGAAAAAGGCGCAGCTCAACTTTGTGCCTGGCAAAAATTTTCGTCAATTCGGTTTCGGCTTTGTAGAGCTCCCAGTTGGCTGCAAGAAAACCGCCATCCTTGTTGCTGTCGGAATAACCCAGCATCACCTCTTGCACATTGCCGCGCGAATCCAGGAGCTTGCGGTAATATGGCAGTGAAAATAATTCGTCCATGACGGCGCCACAGCCGCGCAAGTCCGCGATTGTCTCGAACAACGGAACGATATTGAGATGCAGGTGCGGCTTTTCGCCGGGTTGCAAAAGACCTGCTTCCTTGAGTAACAGCGCGACCTCCAGTATGTCGGAAACGCCGTCGGTCTTGGAAATAATGTAATTTGGCAACGCGGCACGACCGAAGCGCCGATGAATTTCCGTTGCCGTTTGTGCCATGCTCAGTTCGCTCTGAGCAAGTTCGGAGTATTCCAGATAAGGTGAGCGCAGGAGACGAGGACTGCTGATTTCGGTCAGCAGCCACTGTACCCGTTCCGTCTCGCTCAATTGGGAATAATTCCGGTCCCTTGCACAATGCCCGAGCAATTCCGCAACGACCTGCTCATGTATATTACTATGCTGGCGCATGTCCAGCGACGCGAGATGGAAGCCAAACACCTCCGCCGCCCGCCGCAGGTGACGCAGATCACCGCGCGCCAATAATTCGGATTTGTGCTGCTTGAGCGACTGAATGACGATATCAAGGTCCTTGATGAATTCCGTGCTTTTCCCGTAAGGTGCAGCGGGTCCAACCGGTCGACGCTGCCTGATTACGTGACCGAGGCCCTGGCTGGTGGCAGCGAGCCGTGCATAAACACCGATTAATGCGCGGCGGTAAGGCTCATCCGCACGGCTGGGAGCGCGATCGGGCGACGCCTCGGCCAACGCCGCCAAGGCATCATCCACATCCACCAAGCGCTCGGTCAGGCTTAACCTGCGGCCTATCCGATGTACTTCACCCATATAAAAATCCAACGCCAGCGCCGACTGTCTCTCAGCCGCATGGAGCATGACTTCATGGGTGACGAAAGGATTGCCGTCGCGATCGCCGCCTATCCAGCTACCGATGCGAAGAAACGGGGGAATATGGGGCGCATCCGCGCCCATTCCACTTTCCAGCAAATCCTCCATCTCCGCATACAGGCGCGGTACCTCAGTGAGAAAAGTATAGTGATAATAGGCGAGACCGTTATTGATTTCGTCATAAACCGAGAGGCGCGCCGAACGCAGGATACGGGTCTGCCATAATATCTGGATGGCACTACGCAACTCCTCTTCGTTGTTGCGTAGTTCATCCGGCGTAAGTTGCATGCGATCGCGCTCGTTTAAAAGATGCGCAATGGCCAGGTGGCAGTCCAGTATGCTTCTGCGTTGCACTTCAGTCGGGTGTGCAGTCAAAACCGGCGAAATCAGCGCCTTATCGAAAAATCGGGCCAGAGCGGCGCCATTCGTTCCGCTGGAGATGATCCTCTTCAGCGCGAGGGCGACGCTGCCCGCCTGCGGCGGCGATCCGTCGAGAAGATAGCTGCGGCGGCGGCGATTGTGATGCATATCCTCGGCAATGTTCGAAAGCTGCGAGAATTGACTAAATGCGCGAACCACCGCTTCCGTCGCCTTGTTGCTCAACTGATTCAGCATCACGTCCAGTTCGTGCCGCGCCTCCAGGTCCTGCTCGCGCCGGAATCGAATCGCGGTCTGGCGAATATTCTCGACAAGATCAAAAGTAGGCTCGCCTTCCTGCTCACGCAGGGTATCGCCCAGCATACGGCCGAGCAGGCGGATATCCATGCGAAGGGGATCATCCTTGGGCCTGTCGTCATCAATGATGTGATTTTTTTCGAGGCTTCCGCTCGGGGAAGCAAGGGATGTCATAACGCTACCTCTTCTTGAACGCAGATACGAGCTGATGGCAGGTGCACTTCAATCCGGCTTGGAGCTTGCCATGCTAAAATAAGCACCGGCAGCAATTCCCTAATTTTCTCATCGTAATAAATAATGCTTAATTCCTCATCCATACCCTTACAAATCATTATCGCGACCCGTGAAAGCGCCCTTGCCTTGTGGCAGGCAAATTTTATTCAGGGACAACTGGCGAAATTATACCCGCAAACGGAATCCAAAATATTGGGGATGACCACGAGGGGAGACCAGATACTTGACATATCCCTCTCCAAGATCGGCGGCAAGGGGTTATTCATCAAGGAACTGGAACAGGCGCTGGAGGAGCGGCGCGCGGATATCGCCGTGCATTCCATGAAGGACGTCCCAATGGATATGCCGCCAGGATATGCGCTCGCGGCTATCGCCGAACGTGAAGATCCGCGCGATGCTTTTGTTTCCAATCAATACGCCGATCTCGACGCACTCCCGCCTGGAAGCGTGGTGGGGACTTCGAGCCTGCGGCGCGAAAGCCAGTTGCGTGCGCGCTTTCCGCATTTGCAGGTGCAGCCGCTGCGGGGTAATGTTCAGACCCGCTTGCGTAAGCTCGATGAGGGACAGTTTGCGGCAATTATCCTCGCGGCTGCAGGCTTGAAACGGCTGGGGCTGGCTGACCGCATTACCGCATTGCTAAGTCCCGAAGTGAGTTTGCCGGCGGTGGGACAGGGCGCTTTGGGGATTGAATGCCGGTCGGATCGAACCGATTTGATCAAATTGATGGAACCTCTGCACCATCTTCCGACCGCTCAGTGCGTTGAGGCGGAACGCGCCATGAGCCGCGCTTTGGGAGGAAGCTGCGAGGTTCCGCTGGGTGGATTTGCAGAAATAAATGAAGGTGTTCTGAGGCTGCGCGGTTTCGTTGCAAGCCAGGATGGATCGCGCGTCATAAGCGATGAGCTGAGCGGCAATCCCGGCATGGGTGCGGTAATGGGCGCACAACTGGCACAGAATCTGAAGGCACGCGGTGCGCAGGAAATTCTGACGGCACTGGCATCGCAAACGATTGAACCCGTGAGCCATCCGTGACCAAGCCGCTGGCCGGGATCGACATCCTGGTTACGCGTCCTGCGCATCAGGCTGGCGAACTTGCTGACAAGATACGCATCGCGGGCGGTAATCCTGTTTTGTTTCCGGTACTCGAGATCCTGGATATCCCCAATCTGCATCCGTTGCTGGACTTGATCGGGCGCCTCGATGAATTCGACATTGCAATTTTTATCAGCCCCAACGCCGTTGTTAAGGCGATGAGCCTCATAAGCGCGAAGCGGACGCTGCCCACCCAGTTGAAAATAGTCGCTGTCGGCCAAGGTACCGCAAAGGAGTTGGGAAACTTTGGCGTCACCGGGGTAATCGCGCCCGCTTTGCGCTTCGATAGCGAAGCTTTGCTTGATCTGCCGCTCTTGAGGCAGGTGAAAGGTAAGCGTATCGTAATTTTTCGCGGCGACAAGGGGCGTGAATTGCTTGGGGAAAGCTTGCTGAAGCGAGGCGCCGTCCTCGAATACGCGAAATGCTACCGCCGTGTCATGCCGAAATCAGATACTGCTCCGTTGCTGCACGCGTGGGCGAATGACAAGATGAAGGCAATTACCATAACCAGCAGCGAAGGGCTGCGCAATTTATGCGAAATGGTCGGCGAAGCATGGCTTAAGAAAACGCCATTGTTTGTTTCTCATGTGCGCATCGCCCAAGTCGCGGGAAATCTCGGGTTCGCCCATGTCATTCTAACCACTGCTGGAGATGATGGATTGCTGGAGGGTTTGCTAAACTACTTTCGGCCGGAATCCACCAGAGAGATTCGTGGCTTGGAAAAACCATGAGCGCGGAAAAGCAGTCGGGCAAGACCGAAAAACCTCCGGAAGTGCGCAAGAGGTTGGCGTTGCGCATCCATCCGCTCTTCATTTTTGTCATAATCCTTGTTCCCATTATCGCGCTGCAGTGGTACGACACTCGCAGTCAGATCGGGGGATTGCAGCATGAGCTGGCGAAGCGGCTAGCCGAGGCCGATGCTTCTGGAAAAGAGTCGCGTAATATTGTAGTGGAAGCGGCCGAGGCAGGACGCCGGACAGAGACAAAGCTCGGCTTGCTCGAATCAAGGCTCGCTGAATCGCAAAACCAGCAGTTGGCACTGGAGGCGCTGTACCAGGAACTTACGCGTAATCGCGATGAAGCAACGCTGGAAGAAGTGGAACAGCTGCTGCTCATCGCCAATCAGCAGCTTCAGCTTGCAAGTAACGTAAAAGCAGCCCTGATTGCAATGCAAGAGGCCGACGCCCGACTGCAGCGTCTTGATCGTCCGCAGTTATCTTCCCTGCGTAAGGTTCTGTCAACGGATATGGATCTGCTCAAAGCTGCGCCATATGTGGATACGGTAGGCGTCAGCATACGCCTGGACAATCTTGCCGCCTCGGTCGATGTGTTGCCATTGGCAATGGAACTTCGTCCACCCGAACCCGGCGCTTCCCGGTCCCCCCAGTTTCCAGTAACCGGGAATATATGGCTCCAGTTCCTGCATGAAGCGTGGGAGGACATAAAGCGTCTGGTGCGGATTCAGCACATGGATAAGCCGGATATTGCTCTGTTATCGCCATCACAAGCCTATTTTTTGCGGGAAAATCTAAAACTGCGTCTTTTGTCGGCGCGGCATGCGCTTCTGGCGCGTGATGGAACGAGCTTCAAGGCTGATATCGATGCATCCACGGACTGGATAGGCCGGTATTACGACAACAGCTCGCAGTCTGTCGTCAATATGCTTGAAACCCTGACCCAGCTGCGAGAAAGTGAAGTGGGCATTGAATTGCCCCGTATTTCCGCGAGTCTCGATGCGGTGCGCAACTATCGTCTCGCCCGTGATCGGGGAAATAGATGAAGGGAGCGCTCTGGCTTCTGGCGTTGTTCCTGATTGCGGTAGCGGTAACACTTGCGGCCAGATACAACAGCGGTTATGTACTGATAGTGGCTCAACCTTATCGCGTCGAGCTATCGCTCAATTTACTGGCGGTGTTGCTGCTGGTAATGTTTTTTATTGCCTATTTTATAGTGAGGCTGGCTGTCATTACTTTCAGGTTGCCAGCGGAAGTGAGCGGATTCCGTCTCCGCCGGCGTCGCGAAAAAGCACGAATGATGATGCTGGATGGGCTAAGGGCGTTCTTCGAAGGCCGTTATGCCAAAGCTGAGAAAGCTTCCGTCGCCGTTCTGGAACTAAAGGAATCTCCCTCCGTCAGCGCGCTTAACGCAATGGTTGCGGCCCGTTCCGCGCACGAGCTGAGAAAGTATGCTCGTCGTGACGAACTTATTGCCCAGGCAAAAACCAGTGCACCGAAAGAAATAACCTTGCTGCTAATGACGCAAGCCGAGTTGCTGCTGGATGAACATCGGCCCGAAGAAGCGCTAAAAATATTGCATTCTCTTCCTCATGCCGGGGCGGGGAAGCATACCGCGGCGTTGCGGCTGGAACTGAGAGCGCAGCAGCGATCCAAAAATTGGGACGCCGTACTGGATCTGCTCGGGCAACTGGACCAGCGTAATGCCATCGAAAAGACAGTGATGAGGCAACTGCGGCTCCAGGCGCGTATAGAAAGTCTCAAAAGCAGGATGTTGAATCCGAATGCGCTGAAGGAATATTGGCAAAATATATCTTCGGCCGACAAGAAAGACAGCAAGCTGGCTGCTGCCGCTGCGCGGGCTTACGCAGCGATGGGCGATTGTGTCGCAGCTCATCAGATTATCGAGGAAAGTTTAAATGCCCAGTGGGATTCCGAATTAGCAGGATTGTATGCAAAATGTCCGGGAAGCGACGCCATCAGCCAGATCGAGCACGCCGAAGCGTGGCTCGAATCTCATCCTAATGACGCCTGTCTGCTGCTGGCGCTGGGCAAGCTTTGCGTTAATTGCGAGCTTTGGGGCAAAGCACAAAACTATCTGGAGGCAAGCCTGTCCGTGGACCCGGATTATCCCGCTCATCTTGCATTGGCGCAGTTGAACGAGAAACTCGGACGGCTCGAGTTGGCAAGGGATCACTACAGCAAGGGGCTGGAACTTGCATTGTGGCGGCTGGACGCGCTAGAGCAGGAGTAGCTGGAAAATGGATCGGGCAAACCGCGGCACAGTCCGATTGGTTTCATTCCAGCCGCTGTATGCCAAAAGAAGTCGACTTATCCGTGCAACAGCGGATTGCCGGATGAGAGCAGGTAAAAAGGAGAACGGGTAAAAAGTTCAAGATCGGGGTTCGCGTGGCGAAACGGTGAATGCGTCGGAAAAGAATTCCTCTTCCGGAAGGCTGCGCAGCGTAGTGAAATCCTTGTGGGCGGCTTCAACCATGGCCGGTGTTCCGCAAGCGTATACCTGATACCCGGCGAGGTTGTCGAAATCCTGCAACACGGCCTGATGCACCAACCCGGTCCTTCCGCTCCAGTTGTCGCCCGGCAGTGCCTCAGACAGTACCGGTATAAACGTAAAGTTGTCATGCTCCCGCTGCCAGTTTCCTGCCATGTCAGCCATATATAGATCGGCCTTCGTACGATTACCCCAGTAGAGCACGATCTGCCGTTCATTGGCCCGCAGATATTGTACGTGGAAGATATGCTCGAGTATGCTTTTAACCGGGGCGAAACCCGTGCCGCTGGCAACGAATATGATTGGTTTATCTGAATCTTCGCGTAGAAAGAATGTGCCGAGCGGTCCCTCAAAGCGCAAAATATCCTTTTCCTTCATCTTGGTGAACACATGCTCGGCGAACGTACCCCCCCGATAGTTGCGCACGTGCAACTGGAGCAGTTCGTCGTCATGAGGTGCGTTCGCCAGCGAAAAACTCCGGCGCTTGCCATCTTTCATGAGGATATCAATATATTGCCCAGCAAGAAATTGCAGCCGCTCGCTAGTTGGCAGCTTTAGGGAAATAACCATTACGTCCGGTGCGACTCGCGCCAGTTGTTGGACACGGCATGGCAGTATTTTGACTTTGATATCTTTTATTGCCCCAATTTCCCGACATTCAATTGTAAGTTCCGATAGCGGCACAGCACAGCAAAACAATGCCATTCCAGCCTGTTTCTCCATTTCGGTCAACGTACCTTCGTTATGACTGCCGAAATCCACCGTTCCCTGTATGATTTTGCCCTTGCAAGTCCCGCAGGCGCCGTTTCGGCAGCCATAAGGAAGCGGAAAACCTTCACGAAGCGCGGCTTGCAACACGGTTTCACCGGGTTGAGCGAAAAAGACGTGTCCGCTCGGCTTGATAGTGATTTGATGCGGCATCTGGTTACAAAATGAGTCTATAAAGACAATTTAACTGACGGCAAAGAAGAAAATGAACACGACGAAACGGACGCTTTTATTTATTGGTTGCGGCGACATTGCCTTGCGCACAGCGCCCCTGCTACAGGCGCACTACCGGCTACTGGGCTTGCATCGTAGACCCGACAGCCGCGCCGCATTACGTTTGCATGGGATTACGCCAGTGCTCGGGAATCTCGATATACCGGGCAGCCTTGCCAAACTTGCGGGAATGGCTCATGCAGTTGTTCACCTGGCCCCTCCACCGAACTGTGGTCAACGCGATACCCGCACCGCAAACCTCCTGGCAGCGCTGACAAAGCGGCCAAAGATGAAGGGGGCAATGTTACCACAACGTCTTGTCTACATCAGTACCAGCGGTGTGTATGGTGATTGCAACGGCGCCCTGGTGGATGAAACCCGATTGATAAATCCTCAAACCGCGCGCGCAATGCGTCGTGCCGATGCGGAGGCGCAGGTGCGCCATTGGGGACTGCGCAACGGCGTGAGTGTTTCAATCCTTCGCGTGCCGGGTATTTATGCCGACGATCGCTTGCCGCTGGCCCGGTTGCGTGAGCACGCGCCAGCGTTATTGCCGGAAGAGGATAGCTATACGAACCACATACACGCCGACGACCTCGCCCGCATTATCTCCGCGGCGTTGCACTACGGAAAACCGGGCAGGGTTTACCATGCCTGTGACGACTCAAAGCTTAAGATGGGCGAATACTTCGATCTCGTCGCGGACCATTTCGATCTGCCGCGGCCGCCGCGTATCTCCCGGGCCGAAGCGGAAGGTTTCATATCGCCAGGTATGCTATCGTTCATGCAGGAATCGCGGCGGTTGGCAAACATCCGTATCAAGCACGAGTTGCGCGTAAACCTTCGTTATCCCACCGTGGTCGAGTGTTTCACGCCGAGCGCAGCAAGTACTGCGGAAAATGGGTAAAATCCGATCTACGGATGAGCCAGGAGCACAATCGCAATGGAATCCATACTCATCATTAGCAATTTGCCTGATAGAGCGAGCGCGATGGCCCTTGCTCACAAACTGGTCGATGAACGATTGGCGGCCTGCGTTAACGTGCTTGACGGATGCACTTCTGTCTACCGCTGGCAGGGGAAAAACGAAAGTATCCGCGAAGTGCCGATCTTTATTAAAACCCTTGCGCAGCATTATGCACGGTTGGAGCAGTTGATAAACGCGATGCACCCCTACGAACTACCCGAAATCATTGCTGTCCCAATTAGCAACGGATTGCCTGCTTATTTAAAGTGGATCGCGGACGAAACATTAGTCCCGGACATAATTGATTAGAACCGGTTGCCATGCGCCTGAGCCAATATTTTTTGTTGTCGCTGTGTTTATGCAGTATCAATAGCTTCGCAGAGGAGAGGAAGCCTTTTGGCTTTCTTTCAGGGTTGCAGCAGCTTAGCTCGGGTTTCGAGCAGAATGAACAGGAATTGCTCCCTCCGGATCAGGCTTTCAAATTGACGGTAAAGGTCCGGGATGCAAATACGCTGGTGGCTCAATTTGAGCCGGCAAAAGACTATTATCTTTATAAAGACAAGGTTGCGTTCAAGCCCCAGGATGCTGGGACATCGATCGAGAAAATTTCACTGCCGCAGGGAGCGATAAAAAGCGATGTTACCTTCGGCCAGGTCGAAGTCTTTCATCAGCCATTCGAAGCGTTGATTTTCCTGAAGCGCGACGCATCGTCATCCGACAAACTGACTCTCGTCGCTACCTACCAGGGCTGCAATGAGCCAATAGGGGTGTGCTACGCGCCTATCAACAAGGTAATCGAGCTGACGCTGCCAATGGCAAAAGCCGCCGCCGGCGCGGTGGCCGATGCCATGAGCAGCTCGGCAGTGGCGGCGCCATCCGGCGCTTTAAAACCGGACGCGGCCGCAGAGCTGTTCCCGTCTGCAGGATCACCTGCCATCGAAACAGAATCGAACCGAATAGAGCGCATGTTCCAAAGCGGTAATTTTGGGCTGATCCTGACCGGTTTCTTTGGTATCGGCCTGCTGCTCTCATTTACTCCCTGCGTATTTCCGATGTTCCCGATTCTGTCCGGCATCATTGCCAGAGGCGGTACAAATATCACCAAGACGCGTGGATTTTTCCTGTCGCTCGCCTATGTCATGGGGATGGCGATTACGTACGCCATCGCCGGTGTGGCGGCTGGGCTTTCGGGTGCAATGCTCTCCGCAGCTTTACAAAATGCCTGGGTGCTGGGCACGTTCGCGCTGGTCTTTATAACGCTTGCTCTGTCGATGTTCGGTTTCTATGAACTGCAATTACCCTCCTTTCTCCAGAGTAAGCTTTCCGAGGAAGCGGGGCATTTAAAAGGCGGGCATCTGACCAGCGTATTTGGCATGGGGGCGTTATCGGCATTAATTGTCGGCCCGTGTGTAGCTGCTCCGCTGGCGGGGGCATTGCTTTACATTAGCCAGACCCGCGACATCGTGCTGGGTGGATCGGCGCTGTTCGTCATGGCCCTGGGCATGGGTGTGCCACTGTTGATATTGGGCGCCTCCGCAGGGGCAATTTTGCCGAAAGCGGGACCATGGATGGAGTCCATCAAGCAATTTTTTGGCGTATTGCTGCTGGGAGTTGCAATATGGCTGATATCGCCGGTCATTTCCGCAGTTGTGCATATGCTGCTGTGGGCAGCCTTATTGATCATCTCAGCCATCTATCTGCACGCAGTTGATCCATTGCGTCCAGGAGCTTCGGGTTTTCAGAAGCTCCTGAAGGGCGTTGGGATGATTGCATTGCTGACCGGAATTGCTTTGCTGGTGGGTGTTTTGTCAGGTAGTCGCGATATTTTGCAGCCCCTCTCAAAGTTAGGTATTGCTGTGGTCGATGTATCCGGAAAAAAACAGGATATCGCGCAAACGGATCATTTGCCCTTTCAGAGAGTGAAGTCGGTCGTGGAATTTGAACAGCATGTCCTTCGGTCCAGGAACCAATACGTGATGGTGGATTTTTCCGCGGACTGGTGCATTTCCTGCAAGGAAATGGAGCGCTTCACGTTTTCCGATTCGCAAGTACAGTCCCGCCTGAAAGATGTGGTACTGTTGCAGGTTGATGTTACCGAGGGGACGCCGGATGACATGGCGTTGCTCAAACGCTTCAAGCTTTTCGGCCCTCCCGGCATTCTGTTCCTCGACCGGGAAGGACGTGAAATTCCCGGCATCAGGCTTATAGGTTATCAGGACAAGGAAAGCTTTCTGAAGATACTCAATGCAGTTTTGACCTAGCCGTTTCCGAAAAAGGTTCAATTCATCCGGATGTCATCGTTCTGAGTTCGAGCGAGGTCGTTCGCCAATTGCCGGCCGCGGCTCAATGCAAACCGCATTTGTGGGATTTACATTAAATGACCAAATTGCAGCAGGTATTATTGTACACAGGTGTCGCCATACTTGCGGTAGCGGCGGGATTTCTGTTGCGGGGCCAACTGATGAGCAGCGATGCTCAATCCGGGGCAACTGATGCGGCAGTGGCGAGTAGAGGAGCCGAGGCGATATTTGCCGCGAGTTTGCCCGACCTGCAGGACAAAAGTCAGGCAATATCGCAATGGCGCGGCCAAGTAATGGTAGTTAATTTCTGGGCGAGCTGGTGCGAACCTTGCCGCAATGAAATTCCCGAGTTCATTGAACTCCAGGAAAAATTCAGGGATAAGGGCCTGATTTTTATCGGCATCGCGGTGGATCAGAAGGAAAGAGCGGCAGCATTCAGCAAAGAGATTGGCATTAATTATCCCGTATTGGTGGGAGATATGAAAGCCATGGCACTGGCGGAGGCAGCAGGAAATCGCCAGGGAGCGTTACCTTTTACCGTCGTCATCGATCGTAACGGAAAAATTATCGGTACGAAATTAGGTCGTCTCAGTCAGGAAAAACTTGAATCCATGTTCAAGCCCTTGCTGTAGAGGGGCAGCCTCATCCATTCCTGAAGCTATGGGTTTCAGCGAAATAATAACATTTCTATTTGCTGCGGAAGCGAGGCAGTGGTGCGAATTTTCGAGCTTTGCAGCGTGTCGGACTTGAAGGAAATCGGCTGCAAAAGCGTTCGGCTGGTCCATATTTCGCTGCCTTTTCGGCCTATAGAATAACTATGGGCCTTTGAATCCTATGCTCTCACCCAGTCACTTTTCGCCGCAATTCTTAAAGTCCGACAGCTGCTAGGCGAGCGCCCGATAAAGATTGTAAGAGCTCATGATGACAATCAACGTCCCCACCATTATCAGTAAAGTTCGTGCATGGAGCTTTTTGCACAACACCGCCGCAAACGGGGCGGCAAACAAGCCTCCGAATACCAGCCCTACTATGATGGACCACGTATTGGTTTCCATCAGCAATGTAAAAACCGTGGCGCCTGCCAGCGTCAGAAAGAACTCAGCGAAATTGACCGAGCCGATGGTTGTACGGGGATCGTTTCCTGAACTCACCAAAGTGGATGTGACCACCGGCCCCCAGCCACCCCCACCCGCCGCATCGACGAATCCGCCAAACAATGCTAATTTTCCGACATGCCTCGGGGAGCCCTTGCGCAAACGCAGCGGGCGAAACGCTTTACTGAGTATGTATATCCCCAGCAGCAACAGATAAGTGGAAATATACGGCTTGAATACGGCGCCGTCGATCTGGGTAACGAGCACTGCGCCTAATATGCCACCGAGAATACCGGGCACCAGCAAGCGTATAAATAATTCTTTATTTACATTGCCGAATTTGACGTGGGAAATACCCGAAACTCCGGTGGTGAAAATCTCCGCGATATGAACGCTGGCACTGGCCGCTCCTGGCGTCGCGCCTGTTGCCAACAGGAATGTGGTGGCGGTAACGCCGTAAGCCATGCCCAAGGCACCATCCACCACCTGCGCGAGAAACCCGACCATTACCGCGGTCCAGAAAAGTCTGCCGCTGACTGTCTCGCCAATAATTTTCCAACCGCCAAACCAGTGATTGGAAATAAAAAAGCGACTCGTCAAAAACAGGACCAGCGCAATCAACACCGCAATAATAAACCATACGCTGGCCTTCAGGAGAGGATGGGCGCCAGGATGAGAGACAGGCTCCTCGACGGGAGGAAGCCCAAATTGCTGGTGTTCGACGTTTATTGGATTTCGCGTCAGATCCAGATTGCGAATCTTCATAAGTCCCGTGCCTCTGCCTCTTCAATTTGCGCACTATACCGATATGAGCAAATATGCAGAAATAACCTAATAGAATATGGTTATGCTTTTGCTTTTGTGCATGTTGCGGCGAATAAGCACTGAGCCTTGAAAATACCGGCCCATCAATACATGGAATAGTGCGTGTTAGCGGATATCGTTCTTATCATTCATTTCCTGTTCGTGTTGTTCGTTGTCGTCAGCCTGCCATTGATATGGATAGGCGGATGGATGAGATTGGATTTTGTACGAAATCTTCGGTTTCGGCTTGCGCATATTGCCGCCATCCTGTTCGTGGTTGTCGAGTCTTTCGTCGGCATGATATGTCCGCTTACGTTATTGGAAGATAGGCTGCGTGGCGGGGAAAGCGGTGGTAATTTCATCCAGCGCTGGCTGCACCGCATACTTTTCTATGATGTGCCGGAGTGGATATTAACAACAATCTATGTACTTTTTGCGGTTCTCGTCATCATTACTTTCAGGCTGCTTCCGCCGCGACCTCGCAAACGTCAGCCATAGCATGGTCCAGGTTGACTGCGATAATTGACCCGGCGTAACGTGCAGGGTAAAGTTGACGTGGAAGATTGATTTTGCTCTTAAAATCCGCACAATCGCTGCCCAATTGCCTTTCAGGAAACGTGCAACTATGCCCCCGATAACGCTGCTGCACCGTTTTAAAAGCCACAGACGCCTGGTTATCGGGCTGGGCACCTTAGCTGCCATCATTCTATTATTCGGACTGCTCGGTTATTTCTGGCTGCCGGGGTATGCCAAGGCCAAGCTTGAAACGTTGCTGTCAGAAGCCCTGCATCGCCCGGTGACAGTTCAATCGATCGATATTCAACCCTATACCCTGGAATTGACCGTTCGTGGTTTTCGTGTGGGTGAAAAGGAGACGGACATCGATGCGGGAAAGGCGCTTTTTTCCGTTGATGAACTGTACACCAACCTTAGCATTGCTTCGATCGCGCGGCGCGCACCGGTAATCAGTTCCTTATCAATAAAAGCACCCGTGCTACGACTGGTTCGCGAAGGCGAAAACCGCTTCAATATCACCGACCTGATAGAAGACCTCATGAATAAGCCGAAGGAGGGCGGCGAGACCATGTTTTCGGTGAGTAATATCGTGATAGACGGCGGTCGCTTCGAATTTGTCGATCGGCTCAAGAAAAGTCATCAGGATATATCCGAAATCACAGTTGGAATACCCTTCATTGCGAACTTCGAAAATGACGAGAAAAGCTGGGTAGAGCCGCGCTTCAGCGCCAGGATCAATGGCGCTCCGCTCACTCTGGAAGGGAAGTTGCGCCCCTTCACGCAAAATCGCGAAGCGACGCTTGAACTCAAACTGAAAGACGTCGATTTGATGCGAATAGACGAATACTCGCCCGTCCCGCTCGGCATCAGCCTCGTGTCCGGCTACTTTGATAGCGACTTATTACTGACGTTTACCCAGATCGAGGGGCAGGCGCCAAATATGGTGTTGACGGGCCGCGCCGCGCTACGGAAGTTGGAGATAGAGAACCGAGCTGTGGAAGTGCCCTATACGGCGAAACTTGACCAGCTCGATCTTAAATTGACCGAAGTCCATCTGAACGGCCCTAAGCCCTCGCTTATTGAACTGGCCTTGGCTGAAGTTGCCTTAATTCGCAACGGAGAACCGGAACCGGTACTGAGCCTGCCTAAGGTAAGCCTGGATAAGGTCACGATCGATATCGGGCGCCAAAGTGTGGCGCTTGGTTCGTTGACGCTGGATCACTTCAAGGGTTCCGTGCGCCGAGAAGCGGATGGCCGGCTCGACCTCGTCAAGTTTTTTTCCGCGCTGCCGGGCAAGGCTGAGCTGGAACCGGAAGCGACCCCTGCCGCTACAAAGAAAAATAAGCCATGGACAACTCGGCTTGGCAGCTTGCAATTGATAGCCGCGGCACTGCGCTTCGAGGACCGCACGCTGCCAAATGTGGTACCGATGGTCGTCAATCCGCTGGATTTAACCTTATCCAATATCGACTTCAGCGGTACAACGCCGCTGAAGCTGGCATTGAAGGCCGAGGTAAATAAAACCGGGAGCCTCGAGACAAATGGGTCCCTGGCATGGGCGCCGTTGATGGCTGATCTTGCTATAAACGCCAAGAATATTGATCTTGTCGCGCTGCAAGGTTGGGCTGGTAACCAGTTGGATGCCTTGCTGACGAGTGGTTCGATATCCTTCGATGGCAACGTCAAGGCCGATGGGTCACCGCTGAAAGTGGCACTGAACGGTGAAAGCCGTTTCACCAATTTTAACGTCCTTCAAAAGACAAACATGGTGGACCTCATGCGATGGCGAAGCCTTGATGTGGGCGGCATCCAGTTTGCCAGTGATCCGCTTCGCGTCGATATCAAGTCGATTGCGATTGCCGACTTCCTTGCTCACGTGTTGCTTACTCCGAAAGGAGAACTCAATTTCAAGCATATTGCCGCTCAAAATGATAGTAGGGAACCGTCCGGGCAAACAACTCCGGCCGCGCAGCCTGTAGCGCAACAGCAAGCAACTTCCGATGTCGCCACAAAAACCGTTGCTGAGAATTCTTCGAAACCATCGACCAAGAAGCCCCTGCCTGTTCGTGTTGGTCGTATCGTGATGACCGGAGGCAACGTTAATTTCCATGACCAGTTCATCAAGCCCAACTACCGCGCCAAGTTGACGGGACTTGCCGGCCGCGTTGGTCCCCTTGATCCACGAAAGCCCGGTGAAATCGATATCCGCGGAGCGGTGGACAAAACCGCACCGCTAAAAATCGTGGGCAAGGTCAATACCCTTGGCAGCGAACTTTTCCTCGATATCACGGCGACCGCGAAGGGGATCGATATGCCGACTTTCAGTCCCTATTCCGGTAAGTACATCGGTTATGCAATCGAAAAAGGCAAGCTTTCGGTTGATATACATTATCACGTTGAAAAAGGGGAGCTGACAGCGGAAAACAACGTTTTCCTCGATCAATTAACTCTTGGCGAAAAAGTTGAAAGCCCGGATGCGCTGTCAATCCCGGTGAGTCTGGCGCTGGCGCTATTGAAAAACCAGCGAGGAGAAATCGATGTTCACCTGCCGATAAGCGGCTCCATCAATGATCCGGAATTCAGCATAGGCGGGGTGATTGTCAAGGTCTTCATTAATTTGATTACAAAAGCCGCGACTGCGCCTTTCGCCTTGCTGGGCTCGCTCTTCGGTGGTGAAGAGTTATCGGAGATAGATTTTTCGCCGGGTTATGCGCAAATTACGCCTGAAGCCGAAAAACGCCTTGAAGCATTAGCCAAGGCATTGATAGATCGACCCGCACTCAAACTCGAGATTACAGGGCGAGCCGATCCAGCGCATGATCCGGAGGCTTTGAAACACATGATACTTGAACGTACCGTAAAAGCGCAGAAGCTATCGGAAAGCGTTAAAAAAGGAGAAACGGTCGCATCGCTTGATGACGTTGAGCTCAAGCCCGAGGAGTATGAAAAATACCTGACGCGGGTCTATAAGGATTCAAAATTCTCGAAGCCGAAAAATATGATTGGTCTTTCGAAAAGCCTGCCAGTACCGGAAATGGAACAGTTGCTGCTGGCAAATATCGACGCTGCGGATAGTGAAATGCGTGAACTTGGCGAGCTTCGGGCCGAAGTCGCGCGCGATTGGCTAATTGAGCAAGGTGGTGTTCCAAGCGAGCGAGTATTTGTGCTCGCGCCGAAAGTCGAGCCGGAAGCCAATAGCCAGAAATCGGGAAGCCGGGCAGAATTCTCCCTTAGGTAAATGCTGCCCAGCCAATGGCCGCGAAGATTTCCGTAAATTATGCGGAAATCTTCGCGGCCATGTTTCCATCGACCTATACCCGCTGTTTTAAAACTCGACTTGAACTTGCGTCAGGAAAGAACTCAAGTCAGCCTTATTAAAACCGGCGGTGCGAGAAATGGTGGATCCTTCCGTGTTCACATTTAGAATGTGAACAATGTTGTTCTGTATTTTGATATTGGGGTGAGGGTACCAGTTCAGCGCAAACCTGACCATATCCGCTTGGCCTCCTCTGATTACTCCGCTGTTCAAGTTGATATAATCATAACCGGCGGCCACCTCCCAAGCTCCCCAGCCTGAACCGTTCCATTGAAAATTCTGCCTGGGTTTTATTCGGTTCGCTGCACCATTTTTGACATGGTAGGCTTTGGATTCGCCGGTTAAAAAGTAACTGGCAAAGCCATAGTAGCCTGTGAAATGTTCGTTGTCATAACCCAGCCCATTTATATTCGTTCGTAAATATTCCCCTTGAACCGCGAATGGACCGTGGACCAGCCAACCCTCCGCGCCAAATCGGTCGTAACTGTCTATTCGGCGCGAGCCCGGTGCGCCCTTGTCTCCTACGCTCAAGTTGCCGGTATTCAACATGTTGGTGCGATCTACGTTAGTTCCCGGAAAGGCAAAGAATGCCATCCCTCCACCTCCCCCGCCCTGGGCAGATGGCGTAGTCGCTATTTGACCGGCGGCGTTGTACTGGGTGTTTACAGCAGTGTGCCCCGCCGAAATCCCCACATGCAAGAATTTGGTTTCGTCTTCCATCCAGGGCCGGCCCGTTATCCGGCCGATGCCTTCCCAGCCGGAATCGCCTGAACCATTGTTGCGGCTAACGTTGCCTGCGGTATTAACCGAGGTGGAAGCGGCCGACCAGGCCCCGATGGGTTCGGTCTGAAAAGCGACTCCAAACTGAAAACGCGGCACGGCATAATTGACCCCAATGCCGGTTTTGTAGGTATTGGGATTGTCGACAAACGAATTGACTGACATGTGACGCTCGATGAATGTGAGATAGCGGTTACTGGCTGCTTCTTCCAGACTGAACGGTTCTTTAAATGAACCGATCTTGACTGAAAAAGGCTTGGTCACGTTCAGCCGTGCGTAAGCGTCGGTAATTCCCGACGCTACAGAACCGTTACCTCGGCTGAAGTCGTACTCGAATTTGTAATCCCAGATCTTGAAAAAAGTACCTTCAGCACCAAGGCGGGCACGGCGAAGCGTCGCGCCGCTATTCCATTCATTAGGCAGGTTGGTGCCGGTAGCGGGCAAAACATCGTTGATGAAATTGTACTGTGAAGCTACCTGCATCCGCCCGTTGATCGCAAATGTAAAATTTCCGTCTTTACTTGCAAAATGCGGCGCACTATCAGTAAATTGAACGTGAACATTTTCTGTTTCCTTGACCCGCTCTTCGAGCGACGCGATATCGCTGGCAAGACGCGCTCCCATCATCTTTGATTTCAATTCTATATCTCTGCGGACAGCGGATAAATCCGCTGTTTCCTTTTTTTCTGCTGCTATGGGGCCGGTATTATCTGCTGTCTCCGTCTTGTCGGTCGTGTTATCCGCGGTTTTGTCTGCTGTTTTAGGCTTGTCCTCTCTTACGAAAGAACCTATATGGACGCGGCCGGGTCCAGGCTTTGCGTAAAGCTGTTCGGTGTAGGTATCGACATAAAGGTCAATGGCGAGAGCCGCGGTTGATAGGCTTGAGCCTAAAATGGCTGTGATTGCCAACGACAGTCTGGATAATTTCATATAGTTTTTCTCTTCCCGGTTGTTTATCTAGGCCGGTTGCGAGAATACTGCAGGGAAATGTCCGTTTAATTGCAGTTTTGTAACAGTTTCATGACAATGATGCGCTTGGCGAGTGAGGCGGCCAGATGGGGAAATAGTCAAGGGGGAATAACTTGAGGCAAGCGAGTCCGTGGCTTGTCTATTAAACGAATGGAGTATCGCAATGCCCTATTCCGACAGGCCATCCTGCGTTCCACTTTTCTTGTTGCCGTGATAGTCTATGTGCTGAGTTATTTGAACTATCAGGTAAACCGTTTTTAGCTCAAACTTCCCTTAAGATCCGTTAAACATTAGAGAGGAATCAATGGAAATTCATGTGTATGACACTTATGTCAAGGCGAAAGATGGCCACACAATGCACTTTGACGTATTTACAGGTGTAAAAGACGACAAGAAAGCGATCGAGTATGCGAAACAGTGGCTCACCTCGATTGGTGAAGGCGACGCGACAGTCACCAGTAAAGAGTGTAATTTTTGCCACAGCCAAAGTGCTCCGCCTAATGTCACTGACGCGATCAACAAGGATGGGTATTTCATTTACAAGATGGAAGGGTGCGGATGAGCATTAAGGAAGCATGCCGGTGAAAGCTGTCGGTACATTTCAAAGACGATGAATACGCGGCACGCTTTGCTGGTCTTCATCACCGGCTCTATGAAGAGCCTGGGCATTTTCGGGCTTATGTTTGGTTCCCCGCTTTGGGGTAGCGAGCTGGCCAAAACTATCGAACAGGTCAAGCCCTCGATAGTTGGAATCGGAACTGTTCAGATAACCCGGTCCCCGCCCGTCAATTTTTTGGGGACCGGCTTTGCGCTGGACGATGGCCTTCACGTGGTTACCAATGCTCATGTTGTTCCGGAGGTCCTGGACATTGCGAACAAGGAGTCCTACGTCGTGATTACAGGCAAGGGCAAGCAACCGGAACTCAGAGTTGCCACCATCGTTGCTCTCGACAAAGATCATGATCTGGCGCTGCTGAAAATCAGCGGCGTCGCTTTACCCACAATGAAGCTTGGAGACGCAGAAAAAGTTCGGGAAGGGCAAGATCTGATTTTTACGGGTTTCCCGATCGGTATGGTCCTGGGATTTTACCCGGTTACTCATCGTGCCATGGTTTCTTCAATAACGCCCATTATTTTGCCCGCTCACAATTCGAGGCAGCTCAATGCGAAGATGATCGGCCAGTTGCAGAAGTCTGCCTATGCGGTATTTCAGCTTGACGGCACCGCCTATCCCGGTAGCAGCGGAAGCCCTCTCTACGATCCCGAAACCGGACTGGTATATGGCGTGATCAATATGGTATTTGTAAAGGGTAAAAAGGAGGCCGCGCTCAGCAATCCGAGCGGCATTACGTATGCGATCCCCGGCAATTATATTCGCGAGTTGCTGCTGCAGCGCAAATAACAAAGATAAGTACGTTGCCGTTAAAACACGTTTGGATCTGTTCCTTGGTACGGCGCGGTTCGCTTGTCACCAACACACAAGAGCCAGAGCATAAGCTGGATATCATTCCGAGACGTTGAGAAAAGCTTTAGAGTTCGAAGCATAAATGCAATAAATGCAATATCGCTGGAAGTTAACCGCAAATGAAGCTGGGCTACATTACCTTTAATACCCGATGAGTGAGCTGTAAGGAGGAACGATGCAAATGGTCACTGTGGCAATAGCCGATACGGATCCCGGGCGGCGCATAAAATTAGAACAGTACTTGCAAGACGGGCCGGGCATTAAGGTGCTTACAAACATCATGCCATCTAAAAATGAGATAAAGCATCAGCTCGAGCCCGATACTGCCGTTATACCTGTTGACGAGGTAGTTGCCAGGATCGACAAACTGAAGCCTCGCATTGTTTTTGTCAGTCTGGATCAGTCTATCGGTGGAGATTTTGCTTTGCTGGAGGCTTTGCATCGCGAATGCCCCGAGACGCTCGTATTGTTGTTAACCGATAAATCGGTCCAGGAGGAGCAGATAATACAAGCCTTGGCGAGCGGTGCGCGCGGGTGTTTGAGCCATGAAGCAGACCCGCTTTATTTTTTGAAGGCTGTGCATGTCGTTGACCGTGGTGAGATCTGGGTAACACGTAAAATGCTCGGTAAAATTATGGATAAGGTATTGCACTAATCCGGATTTTGATGGGAGACATTCTTGATTTTGCTTGCTAGTCAGTTTCAAGACGACCTGTATCGATGGGAACAGGGGGTGCGCGGCGTTGCCCCCGTATTCTGTTCAACTAATTTGGACTCGCTCAGGGACGAATTGGTACGTCTAAAACCACAGATCCTCCTGCTCGATCATGATTTGCCAAAACTGGATGGGCTAAACGGAATCGCGGCGCTCATGAAATTGAATCCGGAGACTAAAGTCATTATTTTGAGCTATCCGATCGCCGACGAGATCGAGTGGGCATTATTCAGAACGGGAGTAAGGGGATGTTGCCAGCGCGACGTAAAACCTGAGCAGCTTAAAAATGCCGTTGTGGCTGTTCAGCAAGGCGAGTTGTGGATTCGGAGATCGCATAGCTGGCATCTGCTGAATGAACTTGTCACGATCACGCGGGAAAAGAATAAAATTAAAGAGGCCGTTGGGGAATTACTCGCGAATTTAACGCGGCGCGAATATGAAATTGCTACGCTTGTCGGAAATGGTGAAACCAATAAACAAATCGCGCGGCGGCTGGCTATCACGGAGCGTACAGTGAAGGCTCATTTGACCGAGGTCTTTCGCAAGCTGGACATTGCCGATCGACTCAAGCTGGCGCTGATTGTGAAGGGCTCCATGTCGTCACATGACTCGACACGAATCGACCACTAGCATTCTGTCGGACTTGAAGAGTCGCAGCGAAAAAGTGACTGGGTGAGAAAAAATTTTGAGGATTTTGAAGGTCAATAGTTATTCTATTGACCGAAAAAGCGCGGAAATATGAGCTGACCAGACATTCTTGCAATCGATTTCCTTTAAGTCCGACAGGTTGCTAGATATTTACGCTCTCGCATTTGCTTATTTCATCCTGATCAGGCTCGCTGCGCCAGTGCAGCAAATTCACCGGGCATTCCATAAATAATAAGCGTTTTACGCTTGTACTTGCACCGCCAAGCCTTGGTTCAAAGCACTGTTCCTTTTTATACTTCCCGATTCACTTTTCGCTTACGCAAATGCGTAATTGACGAGGTGAATTGCGTCTAGCTCGCACACATCCATATCGTGCCCAAGCCTCTCCAGTTGTGGAGGAGCATTAATCTGTTTTAAAACCGCAAAGAACTCCAATTTGCTCGTTAGCGTACCAAAGTCCAATTGTTCTTGCCGGTGAAGTTGATATGATGCATATAGGACTTGACGTTAGCTGACTATATAATACTTTCGTAAATTAAAGGCTTATCCCGCGGAGACAAGAAACTGCTCAGGTGATTGGTGAACCAGACGTCCATTAATAATCTTTTCAACATTTACGATGCACGCTCAATAATATCAAGGGCAACGGCGCGGACGTTTCGATCGGAGGCGTGCAAACATTAACTAGAAGTAAACTTTAACCGGTGTCGCTTGAGGCGGTTTGCGCTGACCTTGGGCTGAGCGAGAAGTGCCTGGGAGCTCATAAGATACTGATGAGGAACGAAATTGTTTCGGATTTATAATCACTTCATTTCCAGAACCGTGATCCTGCTTATCAGTGCTGAAATTCTCGTGCTGATGTTCATGGTATATCTCGGGGTAACTATTCGTTTTTTTGATCAAGCTGACCCCTTTCCCTTCTCTTTCTCGTCCTTGCTTCCCGAGGCGGGGACTTTCACCTTTGTCATGATCCTCTGCATGTCCGCCATGGGGTTATATCAATTGGATTCCCGCCTGGATATCAAGGACACTTTATTCCGCCTCATGCCTTCCATGATGCTCGGATTCGGAATAACGACGCTGGTTTTTTATTTGCTGCCTGACCTCTATCTTGGCCGTGGCATATTGGGGCTGGTAATGCTTTTTGCTCTGTCCGGGATTCTCCTGACACGAGCGGCTTTTCTTAAATGGTCCAGCCTGGGCATCCTGGAGTCACGGGCCATCGTGTTGGGCATAGGTGGCAAAGCTAAGGAGTTCGTCGAACAAACTAAAAAAAGCGAGTCAGGACACAGGGGATTCAAGATCATTGGTTTTGTCCCGTTGCCGGATGAAGAACTTCATGTGCCAGCCTCTGCCGTTCTGCCGAATGTGGATTCCTTGATATCTCTCGCTAATCGCCATGGGGCAGGGGAGATCATTATCGCAATTCAGGAACGTCGCGGCGGATGTTTTCCTATTCAGGACCTGCTGGAATGCAAGCTGAACGGGATAAAGGTGACTGACTCAGCCGCTTTTTTTGAGCGTGAACGGGGGCAAATTCGAGTAAATACCCTCTACCCGAGCTGGCTGGTTTTTGGCGGCGGGTTCGACCAAAGCCTGCTTAGATCCGGTATTAAACGCGTTTTCGACTTGGCCGCGAGCGGCGTCCTTCTGGCTGTTACGCTACCTGTAATGTTGATTGCCGCTCTTTGTATTCTGTTAGAGGACGGTACCCCCATTTTTTACCGGCAGGAAAGGGTTGGAAAGGGCGGGAAAATATTTATGGTTCTGAAATTCCGCAGCATGCGGGCTGATGCGGAGAAAGGAGGAACGCCGCAATGGGCGACAACGGATGATCCCCGGATAACACGAGTGGGTAGAATTATTCGTAAACTGAGAATCGATGAGCTTCCCCAGATATTGAATGTCTTGAATGGTGACATGAGTTTTGTCGGTCCCCGTCCGGAAAGGCCTTATTTTGTAGACCAGCTTTGCATGAAAGTTCCCTATTACAATGTTAGGCACAGCATCAAGCCGGGCATAACCGGATGGGCCCAAGTGCGCTACCGGTATGGCGCGTCGGTAGAGGACGCCATCGAAAAGCTTCAGTACGATCTTTATTATGTGAAGAACCACAGCCTGTTTCTTGATGTAATTATCCTGATAGATACCGTTGAAGTTGTCGTGCTGGGGAAGGGTGGAAGATGATGTGGGACGCCTTCAAGTCCTGCGCGGGCGTGGCGGCATTGCGGAATGGAATGCGCGAAAGGCGGCGACGCGAATGGTGCGACCGCTCAGGGCGGGACGGCACCTTCCCGAGGAAGGCGCGACGCCAGAGCGGGATATTGGCGCCAGAAGCGCGACCGCGATATTCCCGGCACTGCCGGATCGCCGCTCCGCGCTATCCCTCGCACAACACTTTAGGGCGCCTCCCTTTCGCCGCGAGATCGACAAAGCGGGTGGCTCTCAAAGCCGCCATCCCTTCGCTCCACTGGCACATGAGCGGCAAAATCGGGCATTCATGTCGTTGCCCGTCTTGGCATGTGGGGCAAACCAAGACCTTCTCCGCCCATCTTGTGATCACCCCGATTTTTGCAACACGCTCCACGGGCGACCTGCTTGAAGGCTCCCTTAAGCGCAGCGATATAACATGTTGATGAATATAGCGACGGCCAGCTACACGCTAGCGGCAGTCGCGCATTTTTTCCTGGCTTTACTTTTGGTAACAAGCTGGCGAGGTCGTCTGCACGGGATCGTGTTACCGATAGCCTGCCTCCTTTCTGCATTCTGGGCGTCATTGCTCGCTTATCAAGCTAACCAGAATCTCCCCCTCTCGCTCCTGACAGATACACTCGAAATTGCCAGAAATGGGGGCTGGACTGTCTTTCTCATTATGTCGCTGGGGCTGTATCGGAAAGATGACTCATCCATCGTGAAGATCAGTCCGGCCCTGGTTGCAATAATGATGATGTATATCGGGTGCTTCATCGTTGCGCTCTACTCTCAGGCTGACTTTGACTTTTCATCGCATAAAACGATTGACTTCATCGATAATATCGCTGGAAGCCTGGCAATGGCAATACTCGGCATGATTCTGGTAGAGCAGCTTTACAGAAATACGCCGGTCAAGCAGCGTTGGGGAATAAAATTCGCATGCCTCGGCATCGGGGGCATCTTTGCCTATGATTTTTACTTATACAGCGATGCGCTGCTGCTTAGGCACGTGAATCCTGAAATATGGGCGGCACGCGGGATAGTTAATGCGCTGGTTGTTCCGCTCGTCGCCGTTTCGGCTGCGCGAAATCCCCAATGGTCAGTCGGCATCGCGGTATCTCGTCATATTCTTTTTTATTCAGCAGCATTGTTCGGCACCGCAGCCTATCTACTGGCAATGGCTGCCGCCGGCTACTACCTCCGTTTTTTTGGGGGAAGCTGGGGCATCGTCATGCAGGTGAGTTTTTTATTTGGCGCTGTGGTTCTGCTATTGGCCGTATTGTTTTCGGGTACTTTGCGTTCCTGGCTCAGGGTCTTCATCAGCAAGCACTTTTTCAGCTACAACTACGACTACCGGGAAGAATGGCTGCGTTTTACGCGCACGCTCTCGGACGGTGGGCACGTACTGGGTGAGCGCGTGATCCAGGCATTGGCGCAATTGGTTGAAAGCCCTGCCGGGAGCCTGTGGATCTGCAGGGAATCCGGTAATTGCGAGCCTGTAACGCATTGGAATATGCCGGCGACTGGCGGGCTTGAGCCTCTGACCAGCCCTTTCTGTCAATTTCTGGGAAACAAAGAGTGGGTGGTCGATTTACAGGAATACGCCATAAATCCTGAAAAATATTCAGCAGTTGCTCTGCCTCAATGGTTGCAAACCATAGGCAGGGCATGGCTCGTGGTGCCGCTGATTCAACATCGGAAACTATTTGGTTTTGTAGTGCTGGCGCAGCCAAGAAGTAGGGTCAATCTGAACTGGGAGGTGAGTGATCTGCTCAAGGTTGCGGGCAATCAAGCTGCAAGTTACCTGGCGCAGCAAGAGGCGGCCAATGCGCTTATGGTGGCGCGTCAGTTTGAATCCTTTAATCGTATGTCGACGTTCGTAGTGCACGACTTGAAAAATCTCGTTTCACAGTTATCGCTTTTGCTTTCCAATGCTGAGAAGCATAAAAATAACCCGCAATTCCAAGTAGACATGATCGAAACGGTATATCTCTCCGTTCAAAAAATGAAGCGGCTACTGGAAAAACTAAGCAGTGTCGATTCGCCCGAGAATTCGGTTCCTCTTTTTATCGCGCCGTTGTTACAAGAAGCGGTAAAAAGTAAATCCGTTGCCGAACCTGCGCCGATTCTTGAAATACAGGATACGAGCCTTGCAGTGTGCGCAAACTCGTCCCGTCTTGAGAGAGTCATGGGACATCTCATCCAGAACGCGATCGAGGCGACCTCAAAGAACGGGCAGGTTCGGGTTCGGCTGAGAAGAGAGCAGAATTGCGCGATAGTTGAAATAAAGGATACCGGCCATGGTATGAGCGAAGAATTCATTCGCGAAAAACTTTTTAAACCTTTCGAATCCACCAAATCCGCGGGTATGGGCATCGGCGTGTTTGAAAGCAAGGAATACGTGTCTGAACTAGGTGGGGAATTGGAGGTTACCAGCAGTGAATCGAATGGCACGGTTTTCCGCATCATCCTGCCTCTTCATCAAAGTGCTTCCATCGTTAAAGTAGTGGCTAGATAGTGTGGGATTCGTTTTTGGAGATGCAGTAGGCGATCGAAAATGCAGCTTTCCCTTGCAGTACCAAGACAAGCAAACGGTCGAAAGCTTCAATGGATATACGCTCGCCAGGTTAGAAAGACCGATACATCGCATAAATGAAAAATGTTTCGTAAACGTTCCACTAGAAGTAGCGGTACAAAGTCAGGTTGATTCAATTCAAGCTTAGGTAAGAGGGCATCAGGTGAGTCAGGATAAAAAGAGTTTATTGGTAATCGAGGATGATCCAGGCCTGCAGAAGCAATTGCGCTGGAGTTTCGACGCTTATGAAGTATTCGTGGCGGGTGATCGCGAAAGCGCGCTTGCCTTGGTCCGACGGCATGAGCCTGCTGTCGTTACTATGGATCTGGGACTTCCGCCCGATCCGGATGGCGCCTCGGAAGGGCTCGCCACGCTAGCACAGATACTTGAACTTGCGCCGGACATCAAGGTGATCGTTCTGACCGGTAACCAGGATCATGGGAATGCACTAAAGGCTATCGCGGCTGGGGCTTACGATTTTCATCAAAAGCCTTTTGATCCAGAGATGCTGGGGTTGGTGGTAGAAAGAGCATACTACCTGCATGCGTTGCAGCAGGAGAACCGCAGGTTATCGCAATCTCAGGCGTCTCCCATCATAGCGGGAATTATTACCCGCGATCCCGCGCTGATCAAGGTATGCCGTAATGTGGAGAAAGTGGCCCCGTCCGATGCCACGGTTATACTGCTGGGTGATAGCGGTACAGGTAAGGAAATTCTGGCAAGAGCGCTGCATCAGGCAAGCGCCAGAAGAGAAAAACGGTTCATGGCAATCAATTGCGCCGCGATTCCGGAAACGCTTCTGGAAAGCGAATTATTTGGCTACGAAAAAGGCGCATATACTGGAGCGGTCAAGCAGACGCCCGGAAAAATCGAGCTGGCTAATGAAGGTACTTTTTTTCTTGATGAGGTCGGTGATTTGCCCATGCCGTTACAGGCAAAACTTCTCCGTTTCTTGCAGGAAAGAGTGATCGAAAGAGTTGGAGGACGTAAAGAGATCCCGGTCGACGTTCGTGTTGTATGCGCGACGCATCAGAATTTAAAGAAGCTGATCGAGGAAGGCCGTTTCCGGGAAGACTTATATTATCGCTTGAGCGAGATTGTTATCACAATTCCTCCGCTGCGAAATCGGATGGGGGATCCGGCATTGCTTGCGCATCACTTCAAGAATAAGTTCTGTGCACAGGAGAAGCGACTTTCGCTGAATTTCAGCCAGGAGGCGCTCGCTGCGATCGAAAACTACCCTTGGCCTGGCAACGTACGAGAAATGGAGAACTGTATTAAACGCGTTGTCATCATGGCCGACGGCCCCATAATCAGCGTTGACGATCTCGGGCTGCAGGTTTCAACCAGCTTGGCGGAACCGATCAACCTTCGCCACGTGCGTGACAGGGCGGAGCGCGATGCCTTGATGAAAGCACTGGCAAGAGTGGATGGGAACGTTGTCAAGGCGGCGGAACTACTGGGCGTCAGCCGTCCCACCATTTATGATTTAATGAACCGCCACCGGCTAAAATAGCCACGCCTTATAACATTCGTCGCCCCTTCCTTTTTACGTACAGGTATTTTCGATGGCAGATCTCCTCCACGAACTCATCTTCAAGTCTGCTGATCATGCTTCCGATAAAGAAGCGCTCGTGCATCAGAGAAATCGAACAAGCTATGGCGCATTGGCCGAGGATATTGGCTCAGCTGGCGCAGCCATGCTCGCTTTAGGGCTTGGGCGAGGCGAACGCGTCGCTATTTATCTCGAAAAACGCCTGGAAACTGTTATCGCATTGTATGGTGCCGCAGCCGCGGGCGGCGTATTCGTACCCGTCAATCCGCTCCTGAAGCCGGAGCAGGTGGCTTACATTCTTCGCGACTGCAATGTCAGGGTCCTCGTCACCTCAGCCGACCGGTTGAAGCTGCTTGCCACCGTTTTGCCGCAATGCCATGATCTGCATGCCATCATGCTAGTGGGTTCGGCCGAGCTTGCGCCCGTCGTTTCCGGCATTAGTGTCATCTCATGGAGCGACGCGTTGACGGCACGGGGCCATGCTAAAGCGCATCATAGTATTGATGGCGATATGGCTGCGATTCTCTACACTTCCGGAAGCACCGGCAAGCCAAAAGGCGTAGTCCTTTCCCACCGAAACCTGGTGGCGGGAGCAACGAGCGTAGTTCAGTACCTCAAGAATACGCCGGATGATCGAATTCTGTCGGTGCTGCCGTTGAGTTTCGATTATGGGCTCAACCAGCTTACCACGGCATTTCAGGTCGGAGCTACCGCTGTCCTGATGAATTATTTGCTGCCGCGGGATATCATCCACACGGTTGAGGACGAAAAAATCACAGGTCTTGCCGCAGTGCCTCCGTTGTGGATTCAACTGGCCCAATTGAACTGGCCAGCGGATAATTCATTGCGTTACATCACCAATTCCGGGGGGGCAATGCCGCGAGCGACGCTCGATTTGCTGCGCAACATTCTCCCTCATACAGAAGTATTTCTCATGTATGGCCTCACCGAGGCGTTCCGTTCGACCTTTCTTCCACCCGAGGAAGTGGTCGCACGCCCCGACTCCATAGGTAAAGCCATCCCGAATGCGGAAGTGCTGGTGGTACGGGAGGATGGATCACTCTGTGCGGCCGGGGAGCCGGGAGAGTTGGTGCATCGTGGCGCGCTTGTTTCCATGGGATACTGGAACGACCAGGAAAAAACCGCCGAGCGGTTCAAACCCGTTCCGTCTCGCCAGTCGGGGTTGACTATTCCGGAATTGGCGGTGTGGTCGGGTGATACCGTGCGCATGGATGAGGAAGGTTTTCTGTATTTCATTGGCCGCCGCGATGAAATGATCAAGACGTCCGGCTATCGCGTCAGCCCCACCGAGATCGAAGAGGTGATCTATGGGACGGAGCTTGTGGGAGAGGCCGCTGCCGTTGGCGCTCCTCACCCCGTATTGGGGCAGGCCATTATTCTGATCGTTACGCCGCGAGCAGGCTCGAGAATTGACCAGGACGCGTTGCTTGCGGCGTGTAAGCTTCATCTTCCCGCTTTCATGCTGCCGAGCTCGATCGAGTGCAAGGAAGGCAATTTACCGCGGAACCCCAACGGGAAAATTGACCGGAAATTCCTTGCCCAGGAATTGCAGAATACTTTCATGGAGACCGGCGCGTGAATAATGTCCGGCCAAAACATGCCTCAATGGTTCAATTCTCGAGCCGCGACGACTGCCTTCAGATTGGAGGCATGTCCCTCAAGCGGTTGGTGCAGCGGGTAGGCAGAACCCCATTCTATGCTTATGACCGGCAGCGCATTACGGATAGGATTGCCCTTCTGCGTCAACATCTTCCTGCCGAGGTTCACCTCCACTACGCAATGAAGGCTAACCCCATGCCTGCGGTTGTGCAGCATATGGCTGGTCTGGTGGATGGGTTGGACGTGGCATCTGCCGGCGAAATGAAAATCGCTCTGGATACACCCATGCCTTCATGTCAGGTCAGTTTTGCCGGGCCAGGGAAGGCCGACCAGGAACTTTCCTGCGCGATCGCTGCAGGCATTATCGTTAATATGGAATCCGAGCAGGAAATGGAGCGTATCGCCAATCTGGGCAATCACCTTGGTATTCGTCCGAAAGTAGCGGTCCGTGTCAACCCGGATTTTGAACTCAAATCCTCCAGCATGAAAATGGGCGGAGGAGCGAAGCCGTTTGGCGTCGATGCAGAACGAGTTCCAGCAATGCTGGCCCGAATGGCTAAGCTTGAACTCGATTTCGAAGGGTTCCATATTTTTAGCGGCTCGCAAAATCTGAAAGTGGCGGCTATCCAGGAATCCCACGAAAAGACCTTGCAACTGGGAATCTCCCTTGCCAGGCACGCACCCGGTCCGGTTCGTTTGCTGAATATAGGCGGCGGCTTCGGGGTGCCTTATTTTCCTGGAGACGAGCCATTGAATGTAGCAGAGGTCGGTGAAAATTTACGACACCTGATGCCTGAGGCGAGACGGCAACTTCCCGATGCGCAAGTGGTGATCGAACTTGGGCGTTATCTGATAGCGGAGGCAGGCATTTATGTATGCCGTGTACTGGAGCGAAAAGAATCAAGAGGGCAAATATTCCTGGTAACTGATGGTGGATTGCATCACCATCTCGCAGCTTCCGGAAATTTTGGCCAAGTCATCCGCAAGAATTATCCCGTAATCGTCGGCAACAAGGTAAATAGTGCCGAAAGGGAAATTGTCTCGGTGGTGGGACCGCTCTGTACGCCACTGGATCTGCTCGCGGATCGCATGGAAATGAGCAAAGCGGAAGCCGGGGATTTAATTGTCATTTTGCAATCGGGTGCTTACGGCTTGACCGCAAGCCCGACGGCATTTCTCGGCCATCCGCCACCCGCCGAAGTGCTGGTTTAAAAACCAACGTAGCATCGATGTTTTATTTGAGATGAGTCGCTTGATCGTCCGCAAATTCGCCAGCAAGCAATCATTAACGAAAATTAACGAAACGATGGAAAGATGATGTACAAGAAAACCGGAGATCTATCATGAGCGGGTTGTGCGGCTGGACAGGCCAGGACGGATCCGTTACCGAGAATCTCCAGCTTGCCAGGCGAATGGCTGGACCTCTTGCCCGTTTCGATGGCAGTGTTGTTGAGGCAGTTGCTGGACGAAACAGCGGTCTTGCCATTGCTGCAAGCAGTGATAACAAGCACATTTACCAAAAGAATGGGCTTTTCCTGGCATTATGGGGGCGGGCCAATTTTCTTGAACCGCGCCTAATCCAGCTTGCGCGAACCGAAGGCGTGGCAAAAACGCTGGCGGAGGATTGGCGGGAAAGAGGAGAAAAGGCACTCAAAAATTTGACGGGCGCATTTTCTCTTTGCATCCTTGATGAAAATACCAACGACGCGATTTTGGCAATCGATCGTATGGGCATATGTCCGCTCGTCTACTGCAACGATCGAGGACGGCTGGTTTTTGGTTCATCGGCAGACGCCGTAAACCTGCACTCAGCGGCTACACCGGATATCGCTCCACAAGGCCTGTATAACTATCTCTATTTCCATATGGTACCCGGCCCGGATACGATTTATCAGGGGCAAAAACGTCTTCTGCCCGGCGAATACCTGATTTATCGAAAGGGAAACGTTGAGACACGCAAGTATTGGGAAATGCGATTTCAGGAGAACGAGAAACGCCCGTTCCAGGAGCTCAAGCAGGATTTCATGCATGTACTGCGATCAAGCGTCCGCGAAGCGGTCGGGGATCAGCAGGTCGGCGCGTTCCTGAGCGGAGGAACCGACAGTTCGACCATCGCGGGATTATTAGGTGAGGTTTCGGGCCAACCGGCACACACCTATTCCATTGGCTTCGATGCCTCCGGATATGATGAAATGGAATATGCGCGCATCGCCGCGAAACATTTTTCCACGCAGCATCATGAGTACTATGTCACTCCGGATGACATAGTAAGCGCCATTCCCCTAGTCGCGGCGATTTTCGATCAGCCTTTTGGCAACGCGTCTGCCATCCCTGCCTACTATTGCGCGCGCATGGCGAAAGCTGACGGCCTCAGCAGGATATTGGGAGGAGACGGAGGGGACGAACTCTTCGGCGGCAACGTTCGCTATGCCAAGCAACATCTCTTTTCCCTCTATGGGCAAACGCCCTCCGTGGTGCGCAAAGGAATTATCGAGCCGCTGGTTTTTGGCATTCCCGGCGGAGCGGTGTTGCCGCTGATAAAGAAGGCGCGCAGCTATATCGAACAGGCCTCGATTCCGATGCCCGCCCGCACAGAGACTTACAACCTGCTAGAACGCTACGGCTCCAGGGAAGTTTTTACGGCGGAATTTCTAAGCACGGTTAATCCTGGTAACCCAGCTAACCTTCTCGATGAAATCTATCATGAGAACAACGCCGCGAGTCTGATAAATCGTATGCTGGCTTTCGATCGAAAGTTCACGCTTGCCGATAACGACCTGCCCAAAGTCGCCATGGCTTGCGAATTAGCCGGAATGGAAGTTGCGTTTCCCCTGATCAGCGATGAAATTGTGGCTTTCTCCTTGCAACTCGAGCCCCATCTGAAGCTCAAGGGTACAAAATTACGATATTTCTTCAAGGAAGCACTACGCGGTTTCTTGCCTGACGATATCATCACCAAGCAAAAACACGGGTTCGGTTTACCTTTCGGTGTGTGGCTCCAGCAGCACAAGCCACTGCAGGCTCTGGCTTCGGATAGTCTGAGCGATCTCAAGTCCCGGCGCATCGTTCGCCCCGATTTTATCGATAAGCTGCTAGGGCAGCATCTGAATGAGCATGCGGGATATCATGGCACCATGGTTTGGGTACTGATGATGCTCGAGCAATGGTACAGGCAGCGGTAAGGTGCAGACGCAATATCTTTAGCATATACCGCAGGTAAAGCGGGTTTCTTGTTGAACGTGCCGCTCGATTACGGGAAGCCAACGGAGCTGACGCCTTTGTATCGGCGGACAACTCAACGTAGACATATTTCAGCGAAACATATTGACATCATAAAATCAAAGTCGCACGATTTTATAAAAATTTCATGCTTCATCATTGAATGCTGGCTATGATGTAACAAACCCGGCCTTCAAGCAGATAGATCAGTTAGCCGCACATGAGTGAGGCTGTGCATAGAGCCCGCTGCATCATCGAGGTGTCGATAAAAGAAGCTTGCGAGCAACTCATGCTGATACCGATCATGCAATTTGTATTAGTTTCCCCGGCAAGCCGCCGACCATGACAGAAGCCGCGCTGGTGCTGGTGTGCAAGCGCCCGGCATCGGGAGTCGGCAAGCAACGGTTGGCTGCAAGCGTAGGTGGAGAGGCAGCAAATCGCATCGCCGAGGCGTTGCTCGCCTGCGCGCTGGAAGACGCGCGTGCTTGGCCCGGTCCGGTGGTAATCGCTCCTGCGGATCCGGTGGATCATGCTTGGGCATCCGCACTATTGCCGCAGGCGCGGGTACGACTAAAAACACGTATAGAGCCGCAAAAAAAGGGCAATCTCGGACAAAGGCTTAATGCACTGGATCATAAGCTGCGCGGCTATGGGCTGGAACAGTTGGTGTATATCGGCAGTGATGCGCCCCTGCTTGCGCCGCCCGATTATGCGGCGGTTTACGAGGCTTTGATGAGTCATGATACCGTGTTGAAGCCGGCAGCGGATGGCGGTGTGGTACTGATGGCGAGCCGGAAGCGATGGCCGGCGTTGAGCAGCTTGCCGTGGAGCACAGCGCGCCTTGGTGCTGCGCTGGCCAATTGTTGCCGATCTGCGAGACAATCGGTCGTTAACTTGGCACAAAGTTTCGATGTGGATGAAGAAGACGATGTCATTCGTCTGATCGAAGCGTTGAATACGGATCAGCGGCCGGCACGGCGAGCGCTGCATGGGCTGGCTTGCGATCTGGCCCACTGGAGGGAGCGGAGTCATGTCCAGTTTTAGTGCGATTATTCCCTGCTATCATGACGAGAGCAAGCTGGTCGATCTGCTCCGCCAGTTGCGAAATTTGCCGGATAACTCATTTCAAGGGGCGCTGGAGGTCATCGTGGCAGATGGGGCCGACAGCCCGTCATGCCGCAACATCTGCCATCAATACGACGCACGCTGGATAGCCGGCGAACCCTGCAGGGGAGGGCAATTACTGTCGGGTGCTGCGCTGGCGCAAGGTGACACCTTATGGTTTCTGCATGCCGACATCCGTTTGCCGCACGATCCGTTGAAGGCGATGGGCCGCGCATTAGCGCAAGGTGCGGTAGGAGGCTATTTTCGCTTTCGTTTCGATGAGCCGCGTGCCTGGCCAGCACTACTGCTGGAGCCGGCTATCGCCTTTCGTTGCCGTTTCGGCATTCCATATGGTGACCAGGGTCTTTTCATGACCCGGCAGGCCTATGCGGAGGTGGGCGGCCACTCCCCTTGGCCCCTGTTCGAGGAAGTATCTCTGGTTCGAGGGTTACGCCGGATAGGACGATTTCTACCTTTACGCGAATCGGTTTTTATCGATCCGCGCCGCTGGCATCGCGACGGGTGGTGGCGGCGTACCTGGGCAAATCGCAATCTGGCGTTCGCTTTCGCGCGTGGCGTCGCGCCCGAAAGGCTGGCGGCGCGCTATCGTTCCAAAACGGTTTAATTCCGATCATGAGGTGAATGCCATGCATGACACTATTCAGCAATACTATGGACAAATTCTGAGCTCTTCGCTCGATCTTCAGACCAACGCGTGCCGGACGGATGCAGGCTTGCCCGAATATGTGAAGCCCATATTGGCGCAGGTACATGATGAGGTGCTGGCTCGTTACTACGGCTGTGGCCTGGTGCTGCCAGAATCGCTCGATGGCTTGACCGTACTCGATCTTGGGTGCGGCGCCGGACGCGACGTTTACGTACTATCGAAGCTCGTGGGAGAGCATGGCCGGGTAATTGGGGTGGATATGACGGAAGAGCAACTTGCGGTTGCGTCCCGGCATGAGGAATATCACCGTAAGGCATTTGGGCATGCAGAGAGCAACGTGCGTTTTCTGCATGGCTATATCGAGCGCTTATCCGAACTCCAACTGGCAGATGCCAGCGTGGATGTCATCGTATCCAACTGCGTGCTCAATCTTGCCCCCGACAAGGCGGCGGTATTGAGCGAAGCGTGGCGGGTACTCAAGCCCGGAGGGGAGCTATATTTTTCAGATGTGTATGCTGATCGGAGAGTGCCCCCGGAACTTACCGCCGACCCGGTGTTATATGGTGAATGCCTGAGCGGAGCGCTGTACTGGAACGATTTTCTCGGCCTGGCCCGCGCACATGGCTTTACCGATCCGCGGTTGGTTGACGATCACGGAATTACTATTGGAAACGCGGAGCTGGCTGCGCGAACCGGAAACATCCGCTTTTACTCTGCTACTTATCGATTATTCAAGTTGGACAACCTGGAATCCGCCTGCGAGGACTATGGTCAGGCCGTGGTTTATCGCGGCACGATACCGCATCATCCTCATGTGTTTGAGCTCGACAAGCACCACCGCATCGAGACCGGCAAGTTCTTCCTTATCTGCGGCAACTCTTGGCGCATGCTGCATGATACCCGGTTGGCCACGCATTTTGACTTCTACGGTAACTTTGATCGGCACTACGGTATTTTCCCCGGTTGCGGCACAGGACTACCTTTCGACGATACAATTCGCGACGCCGCAGGCAATCAATCGGGCGGATGTTGCTAGTCCATGGGCATCGGGTACGAGGAGATCATCCCCATCAGTAGCGAGGGATCCAGCCGTTCCGAAAACTGGCGGCGCACGCCTGACGATCAGCCACGCGGCTTTATTCGGCCGCATGCGCTGGATGAATTGTGGTTCCATACCGGCACTGCGTGTAACCTTGCCTGTCCCTTTTGCCTCGAGGGCTCGAAACCGGGAGACGACCGCTTACAGCTGTTGCGCTTTGAAGAAGTTGTTCCGTTTGTGGATGAGGCGCTCGATCTCGGCGTCAAACAGTTTTCCTTCACCGGGGGCGAACCATTAATCAATAAGGATATCTTTCGTATTCTCGATTACGCGTTGCAGTACAAACCGTGCCTGGTGCTGACCAACGCAACCGAACCGTTGATCAAGCGCCTGAAGCAACTCGAACCGCTGCGCGACCGGCCGTCCTCGCTCAGTTTTCGCGTGAGCCTGGATTATCCCGACGCCGTCCGGCATGATGCCGGGCGTGGTGAAGGCATGTTCGCCCGTGCGCTGGAAGGATTGCGAGCACTCCATGAACTGGGATTCAATATTTCGGTGGCGAATCAGCTTTTGCCTGACCTCACCCCGGAAACTGTTTCGGCACGCTTCAGAGAAGTTTTTCGCACTGCGGGCTTACCTGAGGATCTGCTGCGTATCGAATTTCCCGAATTTCACTCGCCGGGTGCACAGGTGAAATCGCCGCATATCACCGAACACTGCATGACAGACTTTCATACCGAAGAGGCTCGCCGCTCATTCATGTGTGCGTTCAGCAAGATGATCGCGAAAAGCGACGGGCGGTTACGGGTTTATGCCTGCACTCTCGTGGATGATGATCCGGACTATATTCTGGGGGAAACACTGACGGAAGCCATGCAAATGGCCGTGAGCATGAAGCATCACCGCTGTTACAGTTGCTTCAGACATGGTGCTTCATGCAGCGAAATGAAACGAGGTAATTGAATAATCCTAAATCCGGTAGTTGGACGTAGCGGCCTCACCCACAAGGTGAGCGTCATAAATATGAAATATTGTTATTAATCATAATGCTGATCTACTAAATGAGCAGTCAACTACCGGATTTAGGATAATCGTTTTCAGGAATAATCTTCGCGATTCAGGAAGCCAATGAAGAGGCGAGAAATGAAATGGCTTTTGTACCAAGCTCAACCTGTCAGTTAGTCTGCTTATCAAGGTAGTGGCAGTCTGACGATAGTTTATAAACAGGTTTTATTGACGGTGCGAGACGCACGCGCGCAGATAACTCCCCTGACAGTACTTGCAAATCAGATTTAGAGGCGCCCAGGATGAAACATTGGTGGCTGCTCGTGTTGCTGGTATTGTTGATTATTTTGTTCCTGGCGTTTGATCTCGGGCGCTTCTTCAGCCTGGAAACGCTCAAGAGCGGGCGTGATGAGCTGCAACAGGCTTATCATGCACGGCCACTGCAAATGATGGGTCTGTATGCCGGCATTTATATTGTCATAGCTGCACTCTCCCTCCCCGGTGCCGGTGTGATGACGTTGGCGGGCGGCGCCATTTTTGGTGTCTGGGTCGGCATTCCGCTGGCTGTCATTTCCGCCAGTATTGGTGCTACGGTCGCATTATGGATGGCGCGCTACGTCTTTCGGGAGTTCGTGCAGCAACGTTTCAGCGATCGCATGACGGCAATCGACGCTGGCATCAAGCGCGACGGTGCATTTTATCTTTTCACTTTGCGCCTGGTACCGGTATTTCCTTTTTTCATAATCAATTTGCTGATGGGGCTGACGGCAATACCAGCCGGTACCTTCTTCTGGATCAGCCTGTTGGGCATGCTGCCCGGGACGGCAATTTATGTTAACGCCGGCACGCAGTTAGCTTCGATTACCAGCCTTTCCGATATTTTCTCGCCGGCGCTGATAGCGTCTTTCGCGTTGCTCGCCATATTCCCTTGGTTGGCACGGTGGGCAGTGGAGCGTGTGAGGATGAGAGGGGCTGGAAATATACACGCGCGTTGGACTAAACCAATCCGGTTCGATCGTAATCTGGTGGTCATCGGCGCAGGCTCGGCGGGCTTGGTGACGTCCTACCTTGCAGCGGCCACCCGCGCCAGGGTTACGCTGATTGAAACGAACAAGATGGGGGGGGATTGCCTTAATTTTGGCTGCGTGCCCTCCAAGACGCTGATCCGTTCGGCTACTTTCCTGAGGGAGGCGCGACATGCAAAAGACCTGGGTTTCAGTGGCGCAACCGTCGAATACAGTTTTGGCGAGGTAATGGCGCGTGTACATCGCATCATAAAAACGATCGAGCCGCATGATTCGGTAGAACGCTATACAAAGCTGGGGGTGGAGGTAATCCATGGCAAAGCGCGCATCACCTCGCCTTGGACGGTGGAGGTCAACGGGCAAATCATAAGTACGCGCGCGATTGTCATCGCTACAGGTTCGCGCCCCGCTATTCCGCCGATCCCGGGGCTGGAGCAGGTGCGCTACTACACCTCCGACACCATCTGGTCGCTTACCGAGCGACCCGGCCGGCTCGTCGTTCTAGGCGGCGGGCCTGTCGGCTGCGAGTTGGCGCAAGCATTTGCGCGTCTGGATTGTCAAGTCACGCAAGTGGCGAGATCAGGGCTGCTGGAAAGGGAGGATACGGACGCCGTTGCACTAATCGAGTCTGCGCTTCGCGCCGATGGAGTGCGTCTCCTAACCCAAACCGATGCTATTCGTTGCGAAAGCGGAGCCGGTGAACAGCGGCTGGTTGTGCGCCATGACGAAAAGGAGGAAGCCATTCCATTTGACGCGATGCTGTGCGCGGTGGGAAGAACGGCTAATACCGAAGGATTCGGTCTCGAGGAACTCGGAATTTCGAATTCGCCAAAGGGGACGATTGAAACGGATGCGTGGTTGCAGACGCTCTATCCCAACATCTATGCGTGCGGAGATGTGGCCGGGCCATATCAGTTTACGCACGTCGCCGCCCACCAGGCGTGGTATGCGTCGGTCAATTCATTGTTTGGCGGCCTCAAACGTTTCAAAGTGGATTACTCGGTGATTCCATGGGCTACGTTCACCCATCCAGAGGTTGCCCGCGTCGGCTTATCGGAGGCGGAAGCAAACAGGCGCGGCATTAAATTCGAGGTGACCCGCTATTACCTGGAAGGCCTGGATCGCGCTATTACGGATGAAGCAGCACATGGGTTTATCAAGGTGCTCAGTCCACCGGACAGCGATCGTATCTTGGGTGCGACTATTGTGAGTGACCATGCCAGCGACCTGCTGGCGGAATTTGTGCTGGCGATGAAACACAACCTCGGCCTCAAAAAGATACTTGGTACCATTCACACTTATCCGACCTGGTCGGAGGCCAACAAATATGCGGCAGGCGAGTGGAGGCGTGCACACATACCGTACCGCCTTCTGGACTGGGTGGAAAAGTACCATGCATGGCGGCGAGGCTAACCCGGATGTTTCATAAATTGACGCGCGCCCTTGCTGGTCTTTTGTTTCGTATGAAAATTTCGTTCAGTCGGGCGTATGAATAACTACGCCACTCTTTCACAAAATCTCCCTACAAAACAAAATTCTGCGCAATCATCACGCGAATTTATGAAACATCCGGGCTAAGAGAATGAGGATATTTTCGACAAAGAAATATGCCTTATTTATTGCGGCACTATTGCTGGTAAATGGCTGGGCTCAACCTGGCAACGCTGCTCCGGAGAAACTGGTTTTAACCGGCGCCAGCACCATCGCCCCGCTGGCAGCGGAAATCGCCCGGCGCTTCGAGGCGCAACATCCCGGTACGCGGATAGACGTGCAGACCGGCGGTTCTTCCCGCGGTATTAACGACACGCGCAACGGAACTGCAGGGATCGGCATGGTATCCCGCGCCTTGAAACCGGCCGAGCAGGATTTACAAGCACATACCATTGCCCTGGATGGTGTTGGGCTTATTCTGAATGCGAGCAACCCGATCTCCGGGCTAAGCCGACAGCAGGTTATCGATATCTATACCGGCAAAATCATCAACTGGAAGACGCTAGGCGGGCGAGATGCACCCATAACCGCCATTAACAAGGCCGAAGGCCGATCCACACTTGAGCTGTTTCTGGGCTATTTAAAGCTGAAGAACAGCGATATCAGGCCACACGTGATCATCGGCGACAACGCGCAGGGAATCAAGACGGTAGCCGGCAACCCGAACGCCATCGGTTATGTATCGATCGGTGCGGCAGAATACGAAGCACGGCATGGCACCCCGATTAAATTACTGCCCCTCGATGGCGTCGCGGCTACCGTAGTGAATGTACGTAACGGTACTTTTCCTCTATCGCGGCCGCTTAACCTCGTAACGCGGGCTGCACCGCAAGGGCTGGCGCGGGATTTCATAGCGTTTGCCCGTTCGGAACAGGTACATGATCTGGTCGAGGCACAATATTTTGTCCCCGTCGGTTTCCGTTGATACGCTGACGCTCTGGCTGCTGCGCGGCGCAGCAGGCGCCGCGATGGGCGTGGTGCTGCTGATCCTTTTATTCCTCGCGATTGAGTCCTGGCCGGCGCTGCGGCATATATCGATCGAGCGTTTTCTCACCGATCCTTCCTGGAATCCAGGAGAAAACTTGTACAACCTGGCGCCCATGCTGTCCGGTACCCTTTACGCCGCAGCCGGTGCACTATTACTGGCAACCCCGCTGGGCATCGCCTCGGCGCTGTTTATCGCCTATTACGCATCGCCGCATGCGGCAAGCATCTACCGGCGCCTGGTTGAGTTGCTGGCGGGTATTCCTTCCGTGGTCTACGGTTTCTGGGGGCTGACTACCCTGGTGCCGCTGATCAACCAGTTGCATCCACCCGGCGCCAGCCTGCTGGCCGGGATTCTGGTGCTGACGCTGATGATTCTGCCTACGATCGCGCTCACTGCGTACGCCGCGCTATTGGCCGTGCCTGGCGAATATATGCTGGGCGCAACAGCACTGGGCCTTTCCCGCTGGGGGACGATCCGGGGTGTTGCACTACCGGCAGCAAAAACGGGTATCGCCGCAGGCGTCATTCTCGCAGCTGGCCGCGCTATCGGCGAAACCATGGCCTTATTGATGGTCACGGGCAACGTCGTGCAAAACGCCTCCAGCCTGTTCGAGCCGATACGTACTCTGGCTGCCAATATCGCGCTGGAGATGCCCTATGCCATGAACGACCATCGGGCTGCACTGTTCGTATCGGGCCTGGCACTCATGCTCCTCGTAATGTTGCTCTGGAGCATTGCAGCCCGGCTGGCGAGAAATGGCAATGGCTGAAATGGTTTCGATGAAATCAATGCGTACTCCTCGCGATTGCTTCGCAAAATTAGCAATCTACTGCGCCGCGTTACTGGTCTGTGCGGCGTTTGCGTGGATACTGAGCGATATTGCGCGCGGTGGCATGGCGCATCTTTCCCTGGATTTTGTCATAGGTTCGCCGCGGGACGCTGGCCGTGCCGGGGGCATCGGTTCTATCCTCGTTTCCACTGCGCTTGTGCTTGCGATTGCTCTGATGGCAGCCCTGCCGCTGGGATGGACAACTGCTGCGTTACTTGCCGAATACGTTTCTGCCGGCAGTCGCTTTGGCGGTGCGGTACGCTATAGCCTGCAGGTGCTCGCCGCAGTTCCCTCTATCGTTTTCGGCCTGTTCGGCAATGCCTTTTTCAGCATTTATCTGGGCTTGGGATTTTCCATCCTTTCGGGTGGCCTGACCCTGGCTTGCATGCTGTTGCCCATTCTCGTCAGTACCGCCGAGTCGGGCTTACGCGCAATACCTGATGCACATCGCCTGTCTGCCGCTGCCTTGGGCATGTCGCGCACTTCGACGTTGTTTCGTTTGTTATTGCCAATCGCCGCGCCATCACTGGCTGCGGGACTGCTGCTGGGGATCGGCCGCGCCATTGCCGAAACCGCGGCGCTATTGTTTACCAGCGGCTATGTCGATCGCACGCCGGGTTCGCTGCTCGATTCAGGACGGACTCTGGCAGTACATATTTTCGATCTATCCATGAATGTCCCCGGCGGCGATGCCGCAGCTTATGCGTCCGCGCTGGTGCTGATAGCAGCGCTACTACTCATCAATATGGTGGCCATGCGCCTGGCTACTGACTGGCAGCGTCGGAAGATAATGGCAGAGAACTCAAACGGATACTCAAATATCGATGCACCGCGAGCCTGAACCCACACCCACAGAACCCGCCAAAGCCGCTGATGACCCCCCGCTCAAGGCCGACAATGGCTATACGCTGGGGCCGGTACAGGCGGGCCCAGCGTGTTGCGACCCTCAGCCCTTGATCCAGGTCGAAAATTTTTCCCTTCGTTACGGCCTCAAGACCGCCTTGGCCAACGTTACACTGGATATTTACCGCGGCTGTATTACTGCACTGATCGGGCCTTCGGGATGCGGAAAAACAAGTTTTCTATCCTCCATCAATCGGCTTACCGACCTGATTCCCGGCTGTGGAATTACCGGCCGCATTTGCATCGATGGTGGTGACATCCATGACCCCGCCCGCGACGTACAGGCATTACGGCGGCAGATAGGCATGGTATTCCAGAAGCCGACGCCATTTCCGCTCTCGATCTACCGTAATATCGAACTGCCTCTGCACGAGCATGGTGTTAAGCGGCGTGCAGACACGGTAGCCATTATCGAACAGGTATTGCGGGATGTCGGGCTGTGGGAGGAGGTGCATGACCGGCTGCATTCGTCTGCGCTCAGTCTTTCAGGCGGGCAGCAGCAACGTCTTTGCATTGCCCGCGCGCTGGCCCTGAATCCACGGATACTGCTGATGGATGAACCCTGCAGCGCGCTTGATCCAATTGCCTCGGGTATAGTCGAAGACCTGATCAGCCGCTTGCGAGGCCGCTACACGATTGTCATCGTTACCCACAATCTGGCGCAGGCGCGACGGATCGCGAACTACGCGGCGTTTTTTTGGGTAAGAGGCCATGCCGGAAGCCTGGTTGAATTTGGCCATTGCCGGCAGATTTTCGAATCTCCCGCACACGAGCTAACCGCCGCTTACGTGAATGGCGCGAGAGGATAACAGGCCGGTATTGACAAGGCGATTTTCGTGTTAAATCCGCACAGTCGGCGCTTGACACCAAGTTCCTCATAAAGCATAATCCAGCCCTCACGCAGTAATCAAAATGCATACCAGCGTGGAAAGTGTGGGTATTACTAGTGGGATTGAAAAAGATTGTTTCCGGCATGATGGATAAAAAGCGGTTCGAAATAACCGCTCAAAATGACCGTTGAATATAAGCAGTTCTCGGATGCGCTGTGATCCTCCATGAACAATATTTTCTCCCGGTTGTCCGCATTTCTGGTAGATTTCCAGTCTCGCAGATCTGGAAAATTCACCGGAATATAAGCAACCATTTCAAATCGGCATTTAAAACTTTTCAAACCCCGCTAGAGTTATCGCCCGGCACCGCTGTAATTTAACCGGGCATTACCGATGAAATACATAGAAAGAAGGAGAGTATAAATGCAAGAAACCGCGTGGCAGGTTTCCCTTGTATTGATGTCGCTGATTACATTCGGAGTTATTTACGTTGCCATCAATTCCGGCAAACGGGAAGAAGACTACGGGCCGTTGGTAAAGAGTGCATATGGTTTTCGCACGAAGTTATTCTGGACGGTGGCATTAATATTTTTCCCGGCAATGATTTATAACCTGGTTGGTCTGCCTTTGCCATATGGCGAAAGTCGCGCCGATTCCAAAATTGGTCCGGCGCAGGTCATCAATGTAATCGGGCATATGTGGTACTGGGAAATGGATCGCGACCAGGTCGAGGTGGGGCAACCCGTCGAAATCCGTATTACCAGCGCGGATGTTAATCATGGCTTTGGCATCTATGACACTGATTTACATCTGGTGGCGCAGGCACAGGCCATGCCCCACTACACCAATGTAATCTATCACACCTTCAAAAAGGAAGGCACATACAGAGTGCTGTGCATGGAATATTGCGGTGTTGCACATCACAATATGATGACTGAAATCAAAGTTGGCAAATCTTAGAGAGGAATAAGCATGGCAAGCTATACCTATACCCCAGTTCCTGATACAGGGGCAAAGGCCGGCGTACTGGCCTATTTAGTCGTCTCAGCTGTTGTATTGCTGCTGATGATGGTTTTTGGTCTGCTCATGAGGCTGGAGCAATCGCAATTCACCTCCATCGGGGGACTCTGGTTTTATAAGATCATGACGTTGCATGGCGCCGGTATGGTAGGTATCGTTGCGCTGGCTGGCGCAGCTGTCATGTGGCATTTCCTGCGGCTGTACGTGGACCTCTCCAACGGCATATTCATGGCTAATCTGGCGCTATTCCTGATCGGCGTGGTGATGATCCTGGCCAGTGTCCTGCTGGGTGATTTCCATGCTGGCTGGACTTTTCTGTTTCCCTTGCCCGGTACCTCGATGGGCTTGTGGAGCACTGGTGCCGCTGCCCTGTTCATGGGTGGTCTGCTGATAATCGGCGTGGGTTTCGTGCTGCTGCATCTGGATATCGCGCGCGCGATCATCACCCGTTACGGCGGCCTCGGCCGTGGGCTTGGCTGGCCGCAACTTTTTGGTCATGATGATGGTAACGCCCCGCCACCGACCGTGGTCGCCAGCACAATGGTGACGATCGTTAACCTTATCGGTTTGGTTGTCGGCGCCAGTATCCTGGTGATGATGCTGGTGAATCTCTATGTGCCAAGTTTTGAAATTGATCCGCTGCTTGCCAAGGGTATGATCTATTTCTTTGGCCATGTGTTCATCAACGCGGTTATCTACATGGCAGTGATTGCCGTCTATGAAATTCTGCCGCGATACACGCAGCGTCCCTGGAAATCGAACAAGGTGTTTCTTGCTTCCTGGACAGCTTCCACCATCATGGTCATGTTCATCTTTCCGCATCATTTGCTGATGGACTATGCCTATCCAAAGTGGTTTCTGATCGTTGGCCATATAATTGGCTATCTCAACACCTTTCCCATTTTAATAGTGACCGGCTACGGTGCCATGATGATCGTGTACCGTTCGGGCATTCGTTGGGACATGTGTTCACGACTGCTGTTTGTATCATTGTTTGGTTGGGCGGTGGGTGCCATGCCGGCATTTATCGATGGCACAATCACCGTCAATTATGTAATGCATAACACGCTATGGGTACCAGGGCATTTTCATACCTATCTGCTGCTTGGCATGGTCGCAATGGTATTCGGGTTCATGTACTATCTTGGCAAGCCGAATGAAAATGCCAAAGACAGCCCTATCGATGTCGCGGCCTTCTGGGCATTCGTTATCGGCACTCTGGGTTTTACGATGTCGTTTCTCTACTCGGGAAAAATAAGTGTACCGCGTCGGTATGCCGAGCATCTCCCGGAATGGGTGCCCTACGATCGCCTTGCTTCGTATTTCATCGTGTTGATACTTGCTGCCGTGCTGGTGTTCATATTCCGTTTCCTCTCAAGGCTCGGTTTCGCCAGCCGCGATTACCAGCGCGCATCTCTGGCGCGAAGTCTCGCTACTACATGATGCAGGCCGTATAACCCCATGAACCCGGTGAAACGCAGCGTAGTGACAACAACGCTGGTGATTTCACTGGGTTCATGGTTTTTTTGGTGGGCTACGGATGGATTTACTGCGTTCACCGCTGAAACGGCGCGGAGAGTGGAAATTCTGCGCTCCCCCCGTCCGCTGCCGATGGTTACGCTTGAGGACCAGGATGGGAACAAAATCAGCCTGCAGGATTATGAAGGGCGACTACTTGCAGTAGACTTCATCTACACAAGTTGCACCACGCTGTGCCAAAGCATGGGCATGATCTTCAAGCAGATCCGCGATCTCATACCAAGGGAATCCCTGGGGCGCGATTTTGCGCTTATCAGTATCAGTTTCGACCCGGATCATGATGATACGGCCAGCTTGAAGAAATACGGCCAGGCCTACGGCGCTGACGGGAAAATCTGGCGCGTTGCGAGAGTACCTGACAAGGCGGAGCTCAAATCCCTGCTCGACGCGTTCGGCATCGTTGTGATTCCTGATGAATTCGGGGGATATGAGCATAACACCGCCCTTCATCTCGTCGGCCGCGACGGACGCTTGAGGCTGATTACCGATATTGATAAAGCAGCACCGTTTGCTGAACAAGTGGTGGCGTTGCTATGAGCAGTCCCACTTTACCTCGTGATGTCAAATACGGTATTGGCCTGGGGATATTGTATTTACTCCTCGGAACACCGATGGCCCGCGACTGGCTGGAAGCAACCATGAGCCGTCACATGCTGGTGCAAATGCCGTTACTTGTGATATTGGGAATTATCGGCTGCCGACTGCTGCCTGTGCGCTGGCAGAACGATGTTCTGGCGCGAGTAGGCGGTTCGGTACCCTGCGTAATGGTTGCGTTATTTGCCTCAAGCTACTGGATGCTGCCTCGGGCACTCGATGCGGCGCTGACGGAACCTCTGGCCGAGGTTGGAAAATTTCTCAGCCTGCCGCTGCTCGTCGGATTTCCTCTAGTCCTCGCCTGGAGGCGTCTGACCCTGATTGGCCGGGGCTTTGTCTGGACAAATTTTATTAGTATGCTGGCAGTTCTTGGCTGGTTATATATCGTTGCGCCCGTTCGTGTTTGCAACAGCTACCTGGTGAATGACCAGGAGCATGCCGGCTGGTATATGGTCATAGGTTCGATTCTGCTTTTTGTATGGTGGCTCGCCACTTTATTTATTGGTAGCGGGGTTGGCCCGAATAAGCCGGGTGGTAACGGTTCGGGTACGACGCTCGCGTAAGATTGAGAGATACAGAGTTAGAGGAATAGAAAAAAGCATGGACTATCATCCACCGTATAAACTCATGGAAGAGGTTGAAGCTGCCAGCAAAAAGAAAGCGGGTCTGCCTGCTGGCGGAATGCTGGTTAAAGGTTTCCTGTCTGGCGCGCTTCTCGCGTATGGAACCGCGCTTGCTTTCAAGTGTTCTGTCGGCTTTTCCGAAGGCGCCGCTGCCCTCGTCTCTGGAGCCGTTTTTCCGGTAGGCTTCGCGATGATCATATTGCTCGGTATGGAACTTGCAACCGGCAACTTCGCCGTGCTGCCGGTTGGCGTCGTACGCGGCAAAGTAACGGTCAACCAGATGTTTCGCAATTGGGGCTGGGTATATCTGGGGAATTTTTTCGGCTGCGTGTTTGTCGGTTTTTTGATTGCAATTGCCCTGACCGAGGCTTTCATCGAACCTCACGGGGCGCTGGGCGATAAAATCATCGCGGTGGCGATCTCCAAAACGCTCGTCTATGAACATGCGGGGGCGAATGGCTGGTTGACCGCATTTACCAAAGGCATACTTTGCAATTGGATGGTCGCGCTTGGAACCATTCTAGGTATGGTTTCAACATCGGCATTCGGCAAAATAGCTTCCATCTGGTTGCCGGTATCCACATTTTTCGCCCTGGCGTTTGAACACTCGATAGTAAACATGTTCGTTATGCCGACAGCCATGCTTCTTGGCGCTGACATTACCGTCGGGCAGTGGCTGTTCTGGAACCAGATCCCCGTCACGTTGGGTAACATTGTCGGAGGCGCCGTTTTTACGGGCTTGTTGCTGCATTATTGCTACAAGCCGTCTCCTCCGGTTACGGAGGAGAAGCCCGTACATAATGTAACCCGGACTGCACCGTAAAAAAACCGAAATACGATTCAAGCCGATGCGGTCATTCAATGGTTGTGGTCAAACGTTTAGCTGCGGATAAAACCTGCGGCTTTGCGACATAGCAATATCTGAGCAGGCGGGGATCACCATATACCCGCTTGCTCAGTATTAATGCCTCCACCTTCCCGCCCGGTTTACCCGTCACGCTCATCAATTCGGGTTTTGCATCGCTTGGTCCGATAGAGGCAATTGAGCCGCCACACCTGCCCGGCAGTTCCCCTGATATGGCGCCACCCCTGCCGGATAGACCCGTTCCAATTTTTACTGCACAGCTCAATTTTCTTGACACGAAGTAGTTGTACGTTTAGGCTACGCGGTGTTTTAGGGAGGCCTTGGGGATAGTCCTGGGGGTTTTACAGAAAAGACAGATATCGGACTAGGGAGAGGCCCTGATTGCTTGGCGATCGAGGTTTCAAGTCTGGATATTGAACACAACAAATCAACACGGAGTAAAGGAGAGAACAAATGGTTGTCAAACCTTGGCTGAAGCTGGTCACGCTCGC
>NZ_FRBV01000023.1 GCF_900142705.1 Nitrosospira sp. Nsp11 | reverse complement strand
TCATTGGTGCAGACCCAGCGGCTGACGGGAATGATGCCGCGGGAAGCGTACGTGGACCGGGGCTATCGGGGCCACGGCATCGCCCTGGACGGGCTCAAGGTATGGATCGCTGGTGCCAAACGGGGCGTCACCGCAGTCATCAGGAAGAAGCTCAAGCGCCGTAATGCCGTGGAACCGGTGATTGGGCACATGAAAGCAGATGGGCGCCTGGGGAGAAACTTCCTCAAGGGCGCCCGAGGGGATGCCATGAACGCCTTGTTGTGCGGCGCTGGGCACAACCTGCGCAAAATCCTGCGCCGCTTGGCGCTTTTGTACGCCCAAATCCTAGAATGCTTGCAATGCCTCGGACAAAAACAAAATGAAGAGAACCATCGATTAATGATGGAACTTTGTTAAAGATGAGGTTTTTCAGGGACGACGAGGTAAACTATTATCGGCAACTGGCCGAAAGGACCGCGGTAGATGTTTAACTTAAACCAAACAGCCTCCATGAAAGCCGGGGCGGTTCAGATAGCTCAGAGTCCGACCCTATTGATCCGCTTTATAAGCGGTGGATTCTCCGAGGCCGTCACCGTTCCGGTCTTGATCGACATCACCAGACGCAGGACGTCCTGCCAGTGATCATTTGTCACTTTCATATTGATCTGGCTGGCCACCAGGGGGGCAAGTTCCGGCGGCACGCTCACGCCAATGGTGGAGTGGGAGCCCCTAGGATTGCAATCTCAAGGCGGACTGCTAGGCTTCCATTGTCGCCAATTGACCTGTATTTTCTTTCCACTCCCTTGTTTCAATAAAGTTATTCATCCTATCCCCATGCTCCTTAATTGTTACATTTCCCAGTCCGCTCTCCTTATATTCTTTAGGAATTACAAAATTGGTCGAATCTAATTTATTCTTCGATCCATAGGTGGCTGTCAAAATAGGAAGAGAATATTTTAAAATTACACTGGCAAGAGCAACACCCAACGCTAATCTAGGATTGGCTTTAAGAAATGCTTTAATTAAATAGCTTATTACAAACGCATTTGCCACATTACCCGGAAGTCCCAGAATTGTCTGTAACTCTTTTGATGCATCATCCGTCCGTGCCGCAAGTTCAGTATCATTTATTAAAATCTCAGGCCCTTGATGCAATTCTGGAATTACACGGCCAAAAGGATTGTCTGGGGTACACATATAAATTTGTTCAGGATTTTGTTCGACATCTCCCGGACGCGCAAGAATATTTGATGGTTTCCTTTCACTTTTACGCATAAGAGATTTCACTCCTTTTAATTAAATAAAGGTAGTCTCCAACTCACTAACGGAGGCGGACCGCGACTTGCACTCCCACCAAGACATTGAAAAGGGCCATAGCATTGGATGGAACGTCGAAATCCTTTCCGAGACCATCTGATAGATTGCCCCGAACTTCTTGCCCCATTATGCTTATTACCTCATTCGAAATAGACATATTCCATTCCCCAAGCGGATTCGCGTTTGTAAACTGTTTACTTACGGTTAGATTCATGGCTTCCTGCACAGTGCGCTCTGTCCATCCACTAACTCCGGACAAGATTATTCGCTCAAGAGGCCATGCTGATTCAGTCGGGGCTAAGTCAGCTAAGTTAGCTCTTTGCTCTGGAAGTTCAATGGACACAGTAAATGTTTTAGTTGATTGAATCCGCCGCCTCCACTCTGAAAGCATACCAAGTCGTGATATGGCAGCGGGAAATTTCTCAAGATCATTCATTGTTCGGTGAATTGTGACAAAATCTCCCTCAAATAACATGCTAGCGCCCAATCCGATCATCCGGACCGCACCTCCATTCGGAAGGTCAAATCCCAATAGATTTTGCTCGGTTAGATTAAATCTTAAGTTGCTGTCGCCCGGACTTCGAAGGGCCGTAACTACGGCTGGAACACCACCAACCACAAGATTACTTAGAAGTAAAAATCGAGTATAAATTTGTTCATAGCGATCTGACCGTTCGACTACAGTGATGGCTTGGCGCAGCCAGTATGTTAATAAATCCAATGTATTAGCCGATGCATTCCATTTGGGAATTTCCTGGAGAGAGATTCCAAATGATGAGGACAAACCAATTCGTGCAGCATGAAGCCTTTCGTAGGCAAGCCGAATATTATTAACATAGAGATTTCTTAAAAATGTAATCCTTTCCCCATAATTAAGAGAGCTGCCTTGTTTATTATGTAAATCGAGCTTCACTTTTCGCGCAGCAGACAGCACTTCATTTCGCGCGTCCACAGCATCTGTTTTGCCTGCTATATCCGGGTAAGCCTGTTTTTGGGCAGCCATGAATGTGGCCTGCCCGACTTCAAGGTCAAACGGTTGTAACTGATCGGCCAGTTGGAGCTCAAGGGCAGCCAAGATAGCCTGGACCTCCAGTTGCTGTATTTCCGTTCTCCGTCCTAAACAAATGTCTAGAAGTCGCGCAGCTTCGGACAAATTTTCTTCAACCCTACAAGGGTTATAAGCAAGTTTAACAGGGGGATCTCCATTCAGTTCGCTTGCTACGTATTCATCTAAGGTAGTATTAATTATGGGGTTTAACCACCTATATGCGTCATTCGTAGACGAAATCTCATTCAATTTCTTTACCGTTTCTTTCACATCGAAGGCGGTTTTAAAATCAAACACTGAGGTTCCCATGAAAAGTTATCCTTTAAGGGGAGTAGAAGATATATTGTGATTGTTAATTAAACTTCGATTTAACTGATTGATGATTATCAGTTATATTCCATCTGGGTTAATTTAGTATTTAAGTAATGGTAATCCCCCCTGAAAATGACCGCGTCCAAAAGTGGAATTTCCTACTTCTGCAGATGCCATGATGAAGAGAACACGTGATACGAAAGTCACATATTCAAGATTCTTAACGAGGCCGAGAACAGGGCGCCGGTATCCAAAGTTCGCCATTTATTAAAATTAGCTTTTGGATGCTCTCCAACTATCATTACTCGAAACAAACGCCCCGCCAAGACGGGTCGTTGATCAAATCTTTTTGCTAACGATAATTAAGTTATCGATATGTATGAAAAATTCTTTGAAAAGAGCACCGTCTTCCAGCATAGTAAGCGTGACCATATCGTCTGTAACTCTTTCTATCTTCACTTTATTTGGCTTTCCTGACAATATAATATATATTTCCTGACCTCTTCTGCCGCCTACTGTATCTCGAAATACGCTCATAATTTTCTCCATCAGGGGAATTGCGTCATTAGGTCAGACTCACATTTAGCTCTGGCTTTGTCATCCTCGGCTTCTGCTTTGCACTTATCATACTCACTTATAAGAAATTTTTTCTCCTCGCTTATTTTGACTTTATCTGTCTCTTCTAAGATTTTTGCATCAAGGGTTGTTTTAGCCAATACCGCTTTAGCAACATTCGCCGTAGCATCAGCGCTTTTCTTTTCTGCTTCAACTAGTGCGGTTATATGCTTCAATATCTGGCTATACATTCTCTTTACGTCGTCTTTTTCAAGCCAACCATTGATCCCGAATTCGCAAGTTCGGTATAGAAAGTCCCTAGCGAGTAAGACCAACTGCGTTCTTCCTTCCAATGCTAATGCTGCTGTGGTTGTTTGTAAGTCGTCATTTACTGTAATTTTAGTGCCGGCTGTAATACCGAGGGCATTTCTGAACGAATCAGACATCGCAACATCTGGCATAGGTTCGGCACAAATACTATAACCATTTCCTTCTATATCATATTTGATATGCACGACTCTCAGTTGCACGGGAAGCGTGATCATTTCATTCGCTTTTTCGCGTGAGTCAGGTTGCTGAGATTTTAGTATTGGAATTGACATTGCTGTTTTCTGAGCTACAAGGCTTTGCGAGAAAGTCCCGCAACCAGAAATTAAGCTCGCTAGCAACACATAAAGGATATAGTTTTTCATTTGACCCCTAATTAAAAACTCTTTGTTATATGAGATTACATATACGCAATTCAGAATAGCCAAAAGTTCTCTATTGTGGTCAAGCTTTCCATCTTTGAGAGACAAGGGGCTGGCTAGAAAAAATATAATTAAGCAGAACGATCGATAAACGGTATTCATATTTATTTATAGATGAGGCTAGCGGGAAAGCAATTAAATGCCAATATTAATCATTGAGGCTGATGCAGCCAGTCCATCATTACAGTGATAATTATATTTTATGGTGTGTTGCATTAGGGCAAGCTAACGCATCCTTTATTATTGATAAAATACGTTATCAATAATGGAATAGGGCGCATGAGTTCTTCTACATCCTAGCTGCAGCCGGATCTCATCACCTGCTTACCATAGCTGATTACGGGGAGCGAGCCAGCACCTCAAGTGCGGGTAGTTGAGGAACTGCTGCGCGCTCTGCCACCGACTGCTTCACCACTTTTGCCGCGATTTTAGAAGTTACTGGAGCGAGAAAGGCGTGAAGGCAACAAGATTACGCTCAGCACTAAAGGCCGTGCTGTTCGCCGTGCCTCGCATTTGGTGTGAAGGTCGAGCGCAAATTCCGTGGTGATTCAGCCGTCGTTCGCGGTAGTGCCATCGATTAGCGGGATTAACCCCAAGGCAGCGCGGGAGAGAAGGGCAGTAGAGAAGGGCAGTAACCTCAGACCGATGTTCTGGAGTCATTCGCCTGCAAGGCAGCAGTCGTCAAAACGAGTTTTCCGATATGCACGCCGGATTCCATCAATGCATGGGCCTCGGCTGCGTCCTTCAGCCTGAAGGTGCGGAAAATCAGGGGTTTCAGCTTTCCCTCATTCAACATCGGCCAGACTTGCTGTTCCAGTTCCCGCGCAATCTGCGCTTTCTCCAAAACGTTGCGTGACCGTAGTGTGGAACCGGTATGCGTTAGCCGTTTTTTTAGCATGGTCATGAGGTTCAGGTCTTTTGCGGGACCATTCTGGACGCCGATCTGGACAATGCGGCCATTCAGCGCAGCCGCCTTATAGTTTCGGGCGACATAGTCGCCGGCAATAATATCAACCACGACGTCGACTCCTGCGCCAGCCGTGAATTTTTCAGCTTCTGCAACGAAATCATGCGTGCGGTAATTGATAGCCAGATCGGCGCCCAGCGCCAGGCATGCCTGGCGTTTTTCTTCCGAACCCGCCGTAGCTAGCACGATCGCGCCGAATGCCTTGGCCAACATCGTTGCGGTGGTGCCGATACCCGATGTCCCACCGTGTATCAACACGGTTTCGCCGGCTTTGAGCTTGCCGCGCTGGAAGAGGTTGGTCCAGACCGTGAAGAAGGTTTCCGGCAAGGCCGCAGCTTCTGTCATGCTGAGCCCTTGCGGCACCGGCAGCGCGTTACTTTCGTGCGCGGTGCAGTATTCGGCGTAACCGCCTCCTGCAACGAGTGCGCATACCTTGTCGCCTATTTCGAAGCGCACGGCTCCTTTGCCCAAAGCAACAATCTCCCCGGCGATTTCGAGCCCCGGAATCTCGGAAGCCCCCGGCGGCGGCGGGTACAGTCCGCGCCGCTGCAGAATGTCCGGACGGTTGACCCCAGCCGCCTCGACCTTGATCAGAATTTCTCCCCTTCCAGGCTGGGGAATAGGGTGCAAGGCGTACATCAATACCTCCGGTCCTCCTGGATTCCGGATATCAATGGCCAGCATGGTCAGCTCGCTGCCGAGTTTGAAAGTCATGCTTATTCCTGTTATACCTAATATATGCTTGGTGGTGGGGCAGAGCACGAAGGCGCTCTCCACTCGGTTCTCAAGATTTTGTTCAGAGATTCAGCTATTGTCCTGCTTGCCGGGACAGAATCCCGCAGCCTCGCCAATCCATGGATGGGATGGCCGTCTGGCAAGTGAACTTGAAAAACTATACTCTTGAATTGTGACAGTCGCCAACCGCCGATCACGTCTTTGAGACCTGTACTATCTCTGCTGATCATCAGGCCGAGCGTAAAACGAATCAGCTAAATCAAGGAATGACCACGGAAATGGCAGTACACTGGCATTTCATAATCTTGGGCCCGGCAGTTGGACGGCGCGGACTTAGGATTGTTAATTCAGGGATTGCTGATTCAGCATAATAGCTTTCTACCCAGAAGGAGGTGTGTGATGAAGATTCTCATTGTTCTGACATCTCACGATCAGCTTGGCAATACGGGAAAGAAAACCGGCCTCTGGCTGGAAGAGTTCGCCGCTCCGTATTATTTACTGAAGGACGCCGGAGCGTCGCTCAAACTAGCCTCGCCGAAAGGCGGCCAGCCGCCGCTTGATCCAAAAAGTGAATTGCCGGAAAACCAGACTCACGCCACAAAGCGTTTCCGGACTGACGGCGCTGCACAGGCTGAGCTGGCGAATACGGAAGAGCTGGTTCATCTTTTGGCGAGCGATTTTGACGCGGTATTTTATCCTGGTGGCCACGGCCCGATGTGGGATATGCCCGATAACGCAGCATCCATTGCGCTGATCGAAGGCTTCGTAAATGCCGGCAAACCCGTCGCGGCAGTTTGTCACGCGCCCGTCGCGCTGGTTAATGTTCGGGGGAAAGACGGCGAATATCTGGTTAAAGGAAAGCGCGTGACCGGGTTTTCAAATGCGGAGGAAGAGGCCGTAGGCTTGATCACGGTCGTCCCTTTCCTGCTGGAAGACCGGTTGAGGGAACTGGGTGGAAACTACAGCAAGACCGACAACTGGATGCCATATGTCCAGGTGGACGGTAATCTGATAACCGGTCAAAATCCTGCCTCTTCGGGCCCTGCGGCAGAAGTGCTGCTGCAATTGCTTCGCTCCACCGGCATCAGTACATCCATGGGCAAAACCAGCCGTTAAAACCCCAGACAGGAAATTTACGCGCTTGGGTCTTTCGCGATAATGAAGAGCCCTGGCCACGCGAGTTACCTTGCAGATAAAGCCAATTCCATGGGGCAAGGATTCGGATTCGAAGGGGCAGGGCGCAATTTCAACAGTTACCTGTAGCGGCAACCAGTGATCAAGCGCAGCAGCAGTGACATCAAGCGGAGCAATTAGCGTGGACAACGACGAATGGTATTACCAGGTGGGGTACGTGGAGATTTTGTACGCGGCAATGGTGGTGGGCATTATTATTGCCTTGTTTCTTTTTCGTCGTCTTGATCGCGTGTCTGCCTTGGCTGCTAATCTGATGGGGGAGAGCAGTCGCCTGCTCGGTTTGCTTACGCTGGCCGTGATGCTTTTTGTGATTAACAGGGTGCTGGGAGATCTATGGTAACCGGAGTTCTCGCCAACGTTCTTCCATCAGTTGGGGCAGTAACATTTATGCTTCACCTGCTGAGCCGAATGCTTTGGAATGAACTGTGTTGAAAACAATAATCAGCTAATCTGCTCTGAGCAAATCAACCTTTACTTCATTCTGGCATATTCCGTCTCGCTCGAAAACGGTGATATTTTGCAGGGTGGTTTGTGCGATGCTTGAAAGCGCTTCAGCAGTGAAGAATCCCTGATGGCCCGTAATCAACACGTTTGGAAAAGTCAGCAAGCGTCCAAACACATCATCCTGTATCACCTGATCAGATAAATCCTGGAAGAACAGATCGCCTTCCTGTTCATACACGTCAAGTCCAAGGGAGCCGATTTTCCCGGACTTCAGCCCTTCAATCGCCGCCTGCGTATCAATGACTGCGCCACGACTGGTGTTGATCAGCATCACGCCGCGTTTCATTTGGCTGATCGCCGCCCTGTCGATTAAACGATATGTTTGAGGATTCAACGGGCAATGCAACGTGATGATGTCGCTCTCGGCATAGAGTTTTTCGAGCGGTACATACTCCACGCCCAGGCTGATGCATTCATGGCTTTCCTGCGGATCATGGGCGATCAGACGACAACCAAATCCGCGCAATATTTGCGTGATTGCCAGGCCAATACGGCCAGTGCCGACGATACCAACGGTTTTGCCGCGCAGTTCAAACCCTAGCAACCCCTGCAAAGCGAAATTCCCGTTACGCACACGGTTATATGCCTGATGAAGGTGCCGGTTTAGCACGAGTATCAATCCCACGCTATGCTCTGCTACCGAGTGGGGCGAATAAGCCGGCACTCTCACTACATGTAGGCCCAGCCTGGATGCCTCACGAATATCGACATTGTTGAAACCAGCACAGCGAAGTGCAATCAGGCGCGTCCCATGTGCTGCCAAAGTTTCCAGTACTGTGGCGTCGAGCGTGTCATTGACGAAAACACAAACGGCGGGAAAGTCTCCAACCATCTGGCGCGTCTCATGGCACAGGTGCGAATCGAAAAACACCAGTTCATGCCCGACGCCATGATTAGCGGCGGTAAAGAATAGGCAGTCATAGGACTGTGCGCTGCAAACAGCTACTCTCATGCAATTTCCTCGCTTGCCTTCCCACACTACACGTGGAGGGAGCTCGACGTCAAAAATCTCAGCCTGAATTCTGGGCTGCTTACTTATCCATCGGCATAGGATACCGGATTTAACCGGAAGCATAAAAGAGGCAATAGCGCTGGATAAGGGCTGCAGCAACTAACACTTATAGAATGGTTGGACGATACAATCCCGCAATGCAGTCAGCCCAGTATCGCCGCTGATTGCTTCACAGGTTCGACGTAGTAACTGACGAGTACGGATAACGCTTCTACACACCTCTAGTTCCAAGATGCTTTTAATGCACCGATGCGGTGTCGATTTTTTCACAGCTGTTGAATATTGCCGGGTTTTCCTTGCCATTGACAGCATTAACTGTAGCTGCCAGCATTTCCAAATCACTCATGCATAGTGTCAAACGCTTACACCTATTTACCCGCGTTTCCCGGTAGGGCTCAGCCTGCTCAATCCCCGCCCCATTTGCGCTTCGCCCAGGCAGACAGGTCGTCCAGATAGGAGTAGATCACCGGTACCACCAGCAGGGTCAACAGCGTGGAGGTGACGAGACCCCCTATGACTGCATGAGCCATCGGCGAGCGCTGTTCGCCGCCTTCGCCCAGGCCAAGCGCGAGCGGCAGCATACCGAAGATCATTGCCATGGTGGTCATGAGGATGGGGCGAAGGCGCACGTTGCCGGATTCGATAATTGCCGCGTGGCGATCTTTGCCCGCCTTGACGGCCTGATTGATGAAATCGACCAGCAGGATGGCGTTCTTGGTAACAAGGCCCATCAGCATGATGAAGCCGATAATTGAAAAGATGTTGAGCGTGCTGCCCGTGATCAGCAGCGCGAGAAATACGCCGATCAGCGAGAGCGGCAGCGAGGCCATGATCGCCACGGGTTGCAGGAAGCTGCCGAACTGCGACGCCAGGATCAGGTAAATGAAGATAACCGCCAAAGCGAGTGCGACAGCGGCGTAGCCCATGGTCTCCTGAAGATCCTTGTTTGCGCCGCCGATCACGAACCGATATCCTCGCGGCACCTCGATGTCCTTAAGTGCGATACCGAGTTCCCGGCCCAGATCGCCCGGAGGCCGCCCGGAGGGATTGGCGCCGATCAGGACTTCGCGATGCAAATCCTTGCGGTTGATCTGGGAGACGCCGAGCGTCGGCACGAACTCGGCAATCTGCCGGAGGGACACCATGCGGGGGCTGCCGTCGGCATCGACGAGCGTGCTGGTCAGGTAGAGCCTGTCCAGGTTGGCCGCTCGCGCGCGCTCTTCGCGTGGCAGGCGCACCGTTATATCGTAGTTCTCCCCATCCGGGGCCTTCCAGGCTCCGGCGATTTCACCGGCAACGAGGGGGCGCAGGGCACTGGCAATCTGTTCAACTCCCAGCCCCAGATCGCTGGCCAGTTCGCGATTGATGTCCACAGCCAGAGTCGGTTTCGCTGCCTCCAGGCTCGAATCGATATCGACGAGACCGGGAATCTTGTGCATGGTCGCCATTACTGCTTGCGACAGCTTCTCCAGTTGTGCAATATCGGCCCCTTGTATGCTTACCTGGATCGGCTTGCCGCCGCCCAGGCCACCTGACGCGCCCACGCTGATCTCGATGCCGGCGATACGGTTCAGGCGCTCGCGGATCGGGTCCTGCAACTGCTTCTGGCTGCGGCTTCGCTGCTTATGATCTGTAAGGCGCACATAAACGGTTGCTGAATTCTTCCCCACGGCGCCGCCGCTGTTTACGGTGGCGTAGGAATATTCAACCTCCGGAAATTCGGCCATCGCCGCCTGCGCCTGCTGCACCTTGGCCCGCGTGTATTCGATGGACGAACCGACGCGCGTCTTGATCGTGACCTGGACTTCGCCGAGATCGGCCTGGGGCGCGAACTCGGAGCCGATCAGCGGCACCAGCGCGAAGCTGCCGAAGAAGGTAACGAAGGCCAGTGCCACGATCCACAAGCGATGCCTCATCGCCCAGTGCAGCAAAGCGCCGTACATGGCATGGATGCGGTCGAGCAGCGCGTCGCGGCCGGCTTGCAGGCGGCCCAACACCGGTCGGAGCTTGCCTCCCTGTGTCGCGGGGTCGGGCCAGATGCTGGACAGCATCGGGTCAAGGGTGAAACTGACGAAAAGGGAGAGCAGCACCGCTGCGGAAACCGTGACGCCGAACTGGAAAAAGAAACGCCCGATAATACCGCCCATAAAAGCCACCGGCAAAAATACCGCGACGATGGTGAAGGTGGTGGCAAGCACGGCGAGGCCGATTTCCTGCGTGCCTTCGAGCGCTGCCTGGCGGTGATTCTTGCCCATCACGAGGTGGCGCACGATATTTTCTCGCACCACGATGGCATCATCGATAAGTAATCCCACGCTGAGCGAGAGCGCCATCAATGTCATGGTGTTAAGCGTGTAGCCGAAGGCATACATGGCAAGAAACGTCCCGATCAGCGCGATCGGCAGGGTCAGGCCAGTGATCACCGTGCTGCGCCAGGAATTGAAGAATACGAACACGATTGCGATGGTGAGAGCCGCGCCCTCGATCAGTGTCGCCTTGACATCCGCCACTGAATTGCGGATACCGGTGGAACTGTCGCGCACAACCCTGAGTTTGACATCGGGCGGCAGTATGCTGCTCAGTTCGGCCGCTGCCGCGCGCACGCCGTCGGCTACCACAATGGTATTGGATCCCCGTACTTTGACGATATCGATGCTGAGGGCGGGTTTGCCGTCCACCAAGGCCGCCGTGGTCATTTCCTGGCGGCCGTCTTCGATGCTTGCCACCTGGTCGAGACGCACCGGCGCGCCGCCGCGCTGCGCCACGATCAGGCTGCCGAACTGGTGAGGCTCGGCGATGCGCCCGCGCACCTGGACCATGGTATCCTCCCGGCCGGTGGAAATGCTGCCAGCGGGGAGCTCCTGGTTTTCTCGTTTGATGGTCTCGAGGATCTTGTCCACGCCGACGCCGAGTGCGCGCATCTGGTCGGGCTTGAGGTAGATATTTACCTCGCGCATGATTCCGCCAACCAGGGTGGCCTGGCCCACGCCGCGAACGGTTTCCAGCCGCTTGCGGATGATGTGGTCGGCCAAAGTGGTGAGCTCGCGCAAGTTACGCGTACTGGAATCCAGGGCCAGGGAGATGATGGGCGTGTCGTCCGGGTTGAAACGGCTGATCCTGGGTTCCTTGACTTCGCGCCGGAAGCCTGGGCGCACCAGGGCTATCTTGTCGCGCACGTCTTGTGCGGCCACCGCCGGGTCCGTGGTCAGGTCGAACTCCGCCATTACGCGCGAGCTGCCTTCGAAAGAGCGCGAACTGACGGTCTTGATGCCGCTGACCGTATTCACGGCTTCCTCGATCTTGCGCGTGACATCCGACTCCACCGTCTCGGGGGATGCGCCCGGATATTCCGTTTGCACCACCACGATTGGAAAACTGACGTCCGGAAATTGGTCGACATTGAGACGCTGGTAGGAAAACAGCCCGAGCACCAGCAGCGCCGCCATCATCATGGTGGCAAAAACAGGGTTGTTGATACTGACGCGGGTGATCCACATGGCTATGCGCTGAAGGGTGTGTTATGGATTTTATGGATACTCAAGCAGCGGCGCCTGCGGAATTAGCGCGGGTCGTGCTGCAGGCGTCATTCCGTGGGGACATTCATAATGCGTACCGGCTGCCCCGCATGCAGGTTTGCCAAGTTGCCTACCACTACCCTGGCGCCGGCGGAGAGGCCCGACCTGATTTCAATGGTGTCGGTCGCAGCATCGCGCATGCCGGTTTCCACGCGCTGTTCGGTCAGCGCGTCCGCTTCAATGCAAAAAACGGAGGCGTGGCCGCCTTGCTCGCGCACCGCAGCCTGTGGCACGACAACGGCGGAAACGATGCTCGATACACCCAACGTGCCTTGTGCGAACATTCCTCCCTTCAGTTGGCCGTCCGTGTTGTCGATCAGCAGGTGCACCATGATCGAGCGCGACCCTTGTTCGGTCGAAGGATTGATCCGGTCCACCTTTCCGATAAAGACGCGTTCGCCGAATCCCTCGATCAGCAATCGGGCCTCCTGTCCTACCTGTACCGCGGGAATGTCGCGAGCCGGGACCAGGGCTTCGATACTCATCAGAGAAAGATCGTGTACGGTGAAGAGTTTCGTGTTGACTGCGACCGCAAGGCCCGGTTGCGCCACGCGTTCGGCGATCACGCCGGCAATCGGCGAGCGGACGACGGCATGAGCAAGCGCTTTGCGTGCCTGTTCAACCTGGGCCTGAAGCGAAACCAGCGTCGCTTCACCGATATGAAAACTGCTTTGTAAATTGTCGAAGGCGGTTTGAGAAATGAAATTACGCTCCAGCAGTGACTTATTAGCGTGGAGGTTCTTTCTGGCAAGCGCCAGCTGCGCTTTGCCCACGTCCAGCGCGCCGAGTTTGTCGCGCAGCTTGGCTTCGAGGTCCGTAGTGTCGAGCCGGGCAAGAACCTGTCCTTTTTCCACCGGCTCGCCCTCGCGAACCAGCACTTCCTGGATTTCGGCGGCCTGCTGCGATCTGATCTCCGTTTGATTCAGCGGCTGAATCGTGCCCGTGAGAGGAATAGTTCGCTGCAGTGCCTGTACCGTTGCCTCCGCGACGTCCCGAGGCAGCAACTCCAGCGCCGCACCCGCTTTGGGGGCGGGAGCGGCGGAATTAGTCCCCACATAGCCGAAGATATGTAGTGCGCCCGCGATGCACAGCAATATAAGCAGAGCGGCGATTGTAAGGCGGGCCGCCCGGCGCCGGCCGGGCGTCTTTTGGCGGGTGCCGTCCGGGAAAGGCCGATTGCTTTCGGTATGATCAATATCCATCATGAAGCTCTGGGATATGTCCTATCGGTCGTATATGGACTATCGGTCACAAAGGTAAGAATAAAGCCCCCTTTCTCTACAGGCGCCGGTCCTGGTAGATCAGGCCAGTCAATATGAAGTTGGTAATTTCGTCGCAATACCTTGCCTTGTCGCGTTCGTTCAGATAGCCGCTCCAGATCAGTTGAACTGCTCCCCAGAAAGCCGATTGCGCCCCGAACATCAGCATGTCCAGAGGCTTACGCGGAAACAACCCCTCCTCGACGCCTTGCATGATAGCGGAATTGATCGCCTTGTTTGTCGCTGCCTCGACCGCCTTGAGTTCCTCGCTGATCCGCGCGGGCAGGTTTCGCCTGAATTCAGCGCGACCGCAGTAGAGCACTACACGGTGAAGTTCCTTGCTTGAAAGGTGAGCCTCCCAAGCAACCCGGGTCATTTCGCGGAATCGCGCAATCACGGGCAATAGGTTCGTTTGCTGGATTTGAGCCAGCAACTTGCGATTGAATTCCAGCGCAAGCCGCGCATAAATTTCATCCTTACTTTCGAAGTGTTTGTAGATCGTGCCTTTGCCAACCTCGGCTTTTCGCGAGATCTCTTCAACCGTTACCAATTCCCAGTCAGCACGGCCGAAGAGGGCCAGCGCCGCGTTGAGAATTTCACTCTCCCGGCGATTGAATTCCCGTGCTTTTCGTTCCTGGATGCTCACGGTGTCGAAGTTCCCTGATTAGTGACCACCGGTCATTATACGACCGCAAGGCCAAACCATTTCATGAATTATTGGTAATTTGGCAAGATTCAGTTTTGAGGCTTGGCGGACGGGCTGGGCAGTTGCAGCACAAACTTGGGTTAATAACTGCAACTATTCGTCTCCCACACTAGGACTAACTACAAATCAACCTGCATTTATCTCTTAGCTGTAACAACCTGCCTTTCAAACTGGACCGACCAGCATTCAACGCGATTTTGAGCCGGGAATAACTGCAACTATTAATCTCGCAAACCGGGATTAAACTGTAATGCACCTGCGTTTATCCCCGTCGACCTGCATTTGATCTTTACGAACCAGATTTAATTGCAACTGAACAAGCCAGGGTTGAAGAAAGCCGTATTCTGTCCACTTATCCAAATTGACGAAACCAAGCCGTGTGAAGGTTTTGGCCACAACATCTTCTGGATCATCACGGAATGGGATCGCAGCGTGACCACCTTCCTTTTGCCCAACGAATACTAGAACCCATGCCCATGCCCGTGCACCGCCCCGGCTCTTTCCTTTACTATTCACTATTACCACAGGAAAAAATCATCATGGAAAACACCGACCCCATCCAAGACATTGAAATCAGCAACATTCAGCGCATAGCCATCAAGAATCTCGTTAAATCGCCCCTGAATGTCCGCAAGAAAGAGGGTAGCGGCATAGCGGAACTGGCTGCTTTGATAGCATCCCAAGGGCTGATACAAAATCTGGTTGTCACCGAGCAAAAGAAGAAAAACAAGAAAACCGGAAAATTTGAGGTTGTCGCCGGCGGGAGGCGGCTGGCCGCTCTGAATCTGCTGGTGGCCGA
>NZ_FRBV01000024.1 GCF_900142705.1 Nitrosospira sp. Nsp11 | reverse complement strand
CTGGACCTGTCGGGCGATCCGTCATTTACCGCGCTGCTCGAGCGCGTGCGCAGGGTGGCAACCGAGGCGTACGCGCATCAGGATCTCCCCTTCGAAATGCTGGTGGCCAGGCTTGCCCCAGCACGACATCTGAGCCAGGCGCCGCTCTTTCAAGTGATGTTCGCGCTGCAAAACGTGCCTTCCCAAGGGCAGGAGGGAGCGGGCGAAGGGGCTCCCGCATCCGCTGGCCAAAACCGAAGCGACCAAAATGGGCCCGCCACAGCCAAATTCGATCTGCTGCTTTCCCTGGTTGACGATGGGCGCCAGGTAACTGGCTATTTTGAGTACGGCGCGGATCTTTTCGACGCTGAAACTGTTAGCCGGATGGCCAGGCATTTTGAGGTTCTACTGGCGGACGCCGCCGCTGATCCGGAACGTCACTTTAGCGATCTATCCTTTCTCACCGAAGCCGAGCGGGAACAGCTTTTGGTCGAATGGAATAATACGCGTACCGAGTACCCCCGGGATGCGTGCATTCACGAGCTATTCGAAGAGCAGGCAAAAAAGCGTCCGAATGCGATTGCTCTTGTACTGGAGGAGCGCCATCTGACATATGGCGACCTCAATACGCGCGCCAACCAGCTCGCGCACCGCCTGCGCCGTCTTGGTGTCATTCCGGAGAGGCCGGTTGGGGTCTGCCTTGAGCGTTCTTTTGATCTGATCGCCGCTCTGCTCGGTATTCTCAAGGCGGGCGGAGCCTACCTGCCGCTCGACCCCGCCAGCCCTCGTGCCAGGTTATCGGCCATGATGAATGATGCGAGAACAACGGTGGTGCTGACCCGCGGCCGGTTTCTCGACGTACTCTCCGGGCTGCACGGCGAAGCCATGCGGTTGGTTTGCATCGATGATGAATGCGAGGAAATCGCGCGCGAATCTGCGGATAATCCCGTAAACGGGGCGGTGGCCGAGAATCTCGCCTACGTCTGTTATACGTCGGGCTCTACCGGTATACCCAAGGGTGTTGCGGTCACTCAACGTGCCGTGGTGCGGCTCGTAAAAAATACCGACTACGCTACTTTTGCATCCGACGACGTATTTCTTCAGTTTGCGCCCATTACGTTCGACGCTTCCACCTTCGAAATTTGGGGCTGCCTCCTTAACGGCGCGCGGTTGGTAATAATGCCTGCAGCCGCGCCATCGCTCGAGGCGCTTGCGGATGTGATCGAGCATCGCCGGGTTAGCACGCTCTGGCTGACATCAGGACTTTTTCACCAGATGGTCGACGCCCATTGCGAACGTCTGAATACGGTGCGCCAGCTCATCACCGGTGGAGATGTTTTGTCGCCGGGCCATGTGCGCAAGATGCGCAAGCAACACCCGCAGTGCGTGTTGATCAATGCGTATGGCCCTACCGAAAACACCACATTCACAACGTGCTATCCGGTGCCGCCGGCAGAGAAGATCCACAGCCCCATCCCCATAGGCCGGCCGATTGCCAACACAGAGATCTACGTGCTGGACGACCGGCTTCAACCGTTACCCATCGGTGTGCCGGGCGAGCTCTATATCGGCGGCGAAGGCCTGGCCCGCGGCTATCTCCACCAACCGGCTCTCACCGCCGAGCGGTTCATCTCCCATCCGTTCCGTTCAGGAGCGCGCCTGTACCGGACCGGAGACTGGGTGCGCTATCTTCCCGATGCAAACCTGGAGTTTCTCGGACGGCGGGATCAGCAGGTCAAGGTGCGCGGATTCCGCGTCGAACTCGGTGAAGTGGAAGCAGCGCTGCGCGGATACCCGGACGTTCGCGAGGCGGTGGCGACGGTGCGTGAAGATATACCTGGCGACAAGCGCCTGGTCGCTTATGTGGTGACGGACAAGCCACCTCCCGTAAGCAAATGGCGGCATTTTTTGCAAGCACGGCTGCCCGACTACATGGTGCCCTCCGCATTTGTCGCGTTGGCAGCCCTGCCGCTGACCGCCAATGGCAAGGTCGACCGCTCGGCCCTGCCCGTCCCTGCGGTAGCAAGGGAAACCGCGGCGGTGGCGCCGCGCACCGAAGACGAGCGCCGGCTGGCGGATATATTTGCCGATGTGCTCCACCTTCCCCAGGTCGGTATCCACGATAATTTCTTCGAACTGGGGGGTCATTCGCTGCTCGCTACGCAGGCAGTCTCCCGTATCCGCGACATTATGCACGCGGTGGTCCCGCTGCATGTTTTCTTCGAGGCGCCTGCCGTGGCCGAGCTTGCGCTACGACTAGGGCCCCGCTCGGCGTCGCAGCCGATTCCACGCCGCAATGGAAATGGAAATGGCCCTTATCCCCTCTCCTTTGCCCAGCAACGCCTGTGGTTTCTTGATCAGCTTTCTCCGCACAGTGCGGTATACAACCTTTGCACCACTCTCTCCTTTTACGAACCGCTGGATGCGGCAATCCTTCAAAAAAGCCTGGCTGAAATCGTGCGACGGCATGAAATCCTGCGCACGACTTTCGACGCCATTGACGGGCAAGGTGTCCAGATCGTCGCGCCGCCTTCAGCGCCCGCGCTGACCATCATTGATTTAAGCCATCCACTCGGAGAAGAGACGCGCAAGACAATCACCGAAACTTCCAACGAAGTTTCCAGCGAGACTTCTAACAAGACAGCGAATGAGATAGCGAATGAAATAATCAGGACGGATGCCGAAACGCCGTTTGATCTTGCGCGCGGACCGCTCCTTCGCGCGATGCTGCTACGTATCAACGACTCGGATCAAATCCTGGTGCTGACCATGCACCATATTGTTGCCGACGGATGGTCCATCGGCATACTCAAGCGGGAACTGCAAGCCCTTCTCGCAGCCTACTCGGATGGCCGGCCTTCGCCATTGCCGGAATTGCCGGTCCAGTATGTCGACTTCGCCTGCTGGCAACGGAGCACCCTGCAAGGGGACTCGTTGAATGGGCTGTTCGCCTACTGGCAGAAGCATCTGGGGGATGCCCTGGCGCAGCTTGTCCTGCCTTCCGACCGGCCGCGCCCGGCAGTACAGACTTTCCGCGGCGCTTCCCTGTCGGCATCCTTGCCTACCGGGTTGACGGCAGGATTGAGAGCCCTTTCGCAACGGGAGGGCGTCACCTTGTTCATGACACTCCTGGCTGCTTTCGGCGTTCTGCTGTCGCGCTATAGTGGACAATCCGACCTGGTGATCGGCACCCCCATCGCCAATCGCACCCGCAGCGAACTGGAAGGACTCATCGGATTCTTCGTCAACACGCTCGCCTTGCGCCTGGACCTGTCGGGCGATCCCTCATTTACCGCGCTGCTCGAGCGCGTGCGCACGGTGGCAACCGAGGCGTACGTACATCAGGATCTGCCCTTCGAGATGCTGGTGGCCAAACTCGCCCCGGCACGGCATCTGAGCCACGCGCCCCTCTTTCAGGTGATGTTCGCGCTGGAAAATCTTCCCCAGGAAACGCTGCCATCCACCCCAAATATCGCCCCTGGCAGTATCGTCGAAGCACGTGGCGCGGCGAAGTTCGATCTTACCCTCGCAATTACCGAGTTCGATGACGGGATGACGGCCACTTTCGAATATGCGACAGATCTTTTTGACTCGATGACCATTCGGCGCATGCTTGGTCATTTTCTGGTACTGCTCGAAGGCGTCGTTGCCAAGGCGGAACAGTGCCTATCCGAACTACCCCTGCTTTCCTCAGCCGAACGGCAACAGCTTCTGGTCGAATGGAATGCCACCGCTGCCGCGTTCCCGCGCGATGGCTGTATCCACACATTGTTCGAGATCCAGGCAGCGCGGACGCCGGGTGCGGTGGCCCTTGAAGTGGGCAATCAACGGCTCACCTATGCGCAACTGAACCAGCAAGCCGACCGTCTTGCCGCGCATTTGCGTGGGGCCGGTGCACAAGATGCACAAAGGATCGATGCGGACACGCCAATAGGACTGCTGACTGATCGCGGCATTGGAATGGCTGTTGGCGCTCTCGGCATCCTCAAGGCTGGGGCCGCGTATGTTCCCATCGATTCCACATTTCCCGAGGAACGGATCGCTTTCATTCTTGCCGATACCGCCGCACCTGCGGTGGTATCCCGGGAAGCGTTCAGGGAGCGTCTCTCCAGCTACAACGGGCGCATCATCACCATGGATTCCGCCATTGATTCCGGCAACCTCGGCAGGGAGAAAGGTGATGGGGAAAATGAAGCGCTCGCAGCGAGTGCGAATGTCAGGCCAGGGAATCTTGCATACATCGTCTACACTTCGGGATCAACCGGCACGCCGAAAGGCGTCATGGTGCCACATCGGGCGTTGGTCAACCATGCCACCGCGGTCTCAGCGTTCTATGCGCTTTGCGCAACAGATCGCGTGCTGCAGCTCGCCTCTCCCGCGTTCGATGTGGCGGCGGAAGAGATTTTCCCGGCCTGGCTGTGCGGAGCCACCGTTGTCGTATGGCCCGAGATTGGCCCTCCAGTGTTTTCGGACCTGCTGGACTTCGTTGAAAGCCGCCACCTCAGCGTTTTAAACTTGCCGGCCACCTACTGGCACGGATGGGTGGAAGAACTTGCGAACTTGCGAATGCCAGCAAGCCTGAGGCTCGTAATAGTCGGCAGCGAACCGATGATACCGGCACGATTGGCCGAATGGCAACGGCAGACGGACGGAAGAGTCGCCCTGATCAATGCCTATGGCCCCTCCGAGACCACGATCACGGCCACGCTCTGCAAACTTTCTCCACTTGGAATCCCCATACTCCCGATGGTCCCCGCAGGCCGTACAACCATCTTCGGCGCAGACCGTCTGCCTCCTGCAAATCCGACCTTTGACACCCCCGCCCTCTCGGTCCCCATAGGCCGGCCGATTGCCAACACAGAGATCTACGTGCTGGACGACCGGCTTCAACCGTTACCCATCGGTGTGCCGGGCGAGCTCTATATCGGCGGCGAAGGCCTGGCCCGCGGCTATCTCCACCAACCGGCTCTCACCGCCGAGCGGTTCATCTCCCATCCGTTCCGTTCAGGAGCGCGCCTGTACCGGACCGGAGACTGGGTGCGCTATCTTCCCGATGCAAACCTGGAGTTTCTCGGACGGCGGGATCAGCAGGTCAAGGTGCGCGGATTCCGCGTCGAACTCGGTGAAGTGGAAGCAGCGCTGCGCGGATACCCGGACGTTCGCGAGGCGGTGGCGACGGTGCGTGAAGATATACCTGGCGACAAGCGCCTGGTCGCTTATGTGGTGACGGACAAGCCACCTCCCGTAAGCAAATGGCGGCATTTTTTGCAAGCACGGCTGCCCGACTACATGGTGCCCTCCGCATTTGTCGCGTTGGCAGCCCTGCCGCTGACCGCCAATGGCAAGGTCGACCGCTCGGCCCTGCCCGTCCCTGCGGTAGCAAGGGAAACCGCGGCGGTGGCGCCGCGCACCGAAGACGAGCGCCGGCTGGCGGATATATTTGCCGATGTGCTCCACCTTCCCCAGGTCGGTATCCACGATAATTTCTTCGAACTGGGGGGTGACTCGATCCTGGCGATACAGATCGTCGCCCGGGCGCGCACCCAAGGACTGCGCTTCACTCCCCGCCAGCTTTTTGAGCAGCCGACCATTGCCGGATTGCTGTCGGTCGCAGGCGCCACCATAATCGCGGCTGAGCAGGGAACGGTAACTGGAACTGCGCCGCTTACACCGATCCAGCACTGGTTTTTCGAGCAGAATCTAATTGATCCGCAGCATTACAACCAAGCAGTACTGTTGCCGGTCTCGCCTGGCATCGACGATGACCGCTGGGTGAACGTTTTCAACCAGCTCTTGAGTCATCACGACGCACTGCGGCTGCGCTTTTTCCGCGCCGACGAAGGGTGGCTGCAGACACTCGCGGATCCAGATGAGGTGGCGCCGTTTGCCCGCGTCGATCTATCCGGGTTTGAACCATCGCAACAGGCAGCAGAGGTAGCAAGATGGGCAGCGCAGGCACAGGCGAGCCTCGATCTTGCCCGCGGCCCCCTACTACGCTCCGTGCTGTTCGACTTCGGTTCCCCGGAAAATGCAAAACTGCTGATCGTGATCCACCATCTGGTTATTGATGGCGTTTCCTGGCGCATCCTGCTGGAAGATCTCGATACCGTTTGTGCCCAACTGGACGGGCCAGCTTGGTCGGCCCACCTGCCGCCGAAAACTACCGCTTTCACATCCTGGGCGGAAAAGCTGGCGGCCTATGCAAATCCGGCAAACTCGCTAAACTCGGCAATTCTCCGGCAAGAGGCGCAGTACTGGCTCGCTGCATTGCCCGCACAGGCACCACCTCTGCCGACAGATTTGCCTGCGCTGCCAAACGCCAACACGGCTGGATCGAGCCGCACGGTAGTGGTGTCTCTCAGTACAGAAGAAACAACGCACCTGCTGAGGGATGTTGCACGGACTCATCAAGCGCGCATCGATGAAACGCTATTGGCCGCCATGGCGCTTGCTTTCGCCCGGTGGACGGGAATCGGCATGCTGCTGGTCGACCTGGAAGGCCACGGCAGGGAAGCGCTTTTTGACGACGTCGATTTGTCGAGGACAGTGGGCTGGTTTACAACCCTCTTTCCCGTAGCGCTCGACGTCAGCGATTACACCGATCCCGTCACGCCTGATCTGGCGCTGCAGCATGTCAAGGAACGGCTGCGTGCAATTCCTCGCCGTGGCATCGGTTATGGTCTCCTGCGGTATATAAGCAGGGGAGAGACGGGCGAATTGCTGCGGGCGCTTCCGCAGCCACAGATAAGCTTCAATTACCTCGGACAATTCGAGTATTCCGCCGACCCAGCTACCGGCGAGACGGATCTGCGCGGACCGGCTTTGAGCGAACATAGCAGGCGACATTATCTTATCGATGTCAACGGAGGTGTCTTCGCGGGTGAGTTGCATTTATCCTGGATCTACAGTGAGGCAATCCACCGCCGCGCTACCGTCGAATCGCTGGCGTCCACATTCATCGAAGAGCTGCGCAAGCTCATCAGATACTGCCTCTCCTTCAGGCCGGAAGGATTGACGCCAACGGATTTTCCCCTGGCTAATCTTAGTCAGGCGCAGCTAGACGGGCTCTTGCGCGACAACCCGGATCTTGAGGACGTCTATCCGCTGTCGCCGATGCAGGAGGGAATGCTGTTCCATACGCTCCTCGATCCTGATTCGGGCGTCTATGTCGAGCAACTCCATCACTCCTTTGCCAGCAGTGTGGATATCGAAGCATTTGAAGAAAGCTGGCGGCGCGTGGTGGCGCGCCACCCTGTGCTGCGGACGACATTTTACTGGCGGGGCCTCGACGCGCCCGTGCAAGTCGTTCATCGCGAAGCGCGGCTGGACTGTATCCGCCATGATTGGCGTGGACTGCCGGGAATGGATCGGGAAATGGATCGTCGCCTCGACGATTATCTCGACGCCGATAGGCGGCGAGGTTTCGATCTTTCGAAAGCGCCACCGATGCGAATCGCGCTGATCCGCACCGGCGACGATCAGTTCGAGTTTATCTGGAGCCATCACCATGCCCTCCTCGACGGATGGAGTGTACCGATCCTCTTCTCGGAGATTGGAAATTTTTATGAGGCTATCCGGCGCGGCGTCCGATACGAACCTCCTCCACCGCGTCCTTACCGGGAGTATATCGCCTGGTTGCAGGAACAGGACCGGGATGCCGCCCGGGCTTACTGGACGCGAGTACTCCATGGCTTTACGGTCGCCACGCCCCTGATCGTGGATCGACCCCGCAAAGGTGCCGAGGGACATGCTGAAGCGCAAATCCTGCTGTCAGCTGAATCGACCGCCGCGCTTGAATCCTTCGCGCGAGTGAACCAGGTTACGCTTAACACGCTGGTTCAGGCCGCCTGGGCGCTTCTCCTGAACCGTTACAGCGGAGAGACCGACGTTGTTTTCGGCGTCATTGTCGCGGGCCGGCCTGAAGCGCTTCCTGGAGTCGAGTCGATGCTGGGGCTTTTCATCAATGCGTTGCCGCTGCGCGTCTCCATCGCGGAAACGGACACGCTGACCGGCTGGTTACAGCAACTGCAGGGCCGCCAGCTCGAAGACAGGGAATATGGGTACAGTTCACTCGCTGAAATCCAGCACTTGAGCGAGGTTCCCGCGGGATTGCCGCTTTTTGAAAGCCTCCTGGTTTTTCAAAATTATCCTCAGCGGGAGTTGCCGGCTGAGGAAAAGAGAAGCCATGCCCCCAGCTCGACCCGGTCCGTCGAGCGCACCAGCTATCCGTTGACAGCTATCGCTGCGCCCGGCGAAGAACTCCTGCTCAGGCTTCTGTATGACCGGGCGCGTTTCGACGAGGCCACGGTCACGCGCACACTTGATCATTGGCGCACGCTGCTGGAAGCAATGATCGCGCATCCGGCGGTGCCACACGTGAAGCTGGCTGACCTTTCGTTGCTCACAGCCACAGAGCGCCAGCAGCTTACTGACTGGAACCACAACCAGACTGAATATCCACGCGACCGCTGCATCCACGAACTTTTCCTGGAGCAGGCGACGCGCACGCCCGATGCGATCGCTATCGTATACGGCGACACCCGGCTCACCTATCATGAGATCAATGAGCGTGCCGATCTGCTTGCCCGCCATCTGAGCCGGCTCGGCGTCGGTCCCGATATGCCGGTGGCACTCTGCTTCGAACGCTCGCCGGAGATGGTGATCGGTATCCTTGGCATTCTTATTGCCGGCGGCGCCTGCGTGCCGCTCGATCCCGCATATCCAGATGAGCGGCTGGCGTTTATGCTGCGAGACAGCGGCGCATCGCTCCTGCTTACGCGACGCGGACTGCTTGAGCGGCGCGGGCTGCTTGAGCGGCGCGGGCTGCTTGAGCGGCTGCCAGCCCAACGTGCCTTGTGCATAGACGAACCTCTGGCGCCGCTATCGGCCAGCGCGCCGGCCACTTCGCTGGATCTCCGTAAGCTGCCAACCTCGCAAAGTCTCGCCTACGTCATCTACACTTCGGGGTCGACCGGCAAACCAAAAGGCGTGGCGATGCCTCATCGCACACTGGTCAACCTGATCAGCTGGCAGTATCGGGAACTGGGCCCCGGCGGTACGACGCTGCAATTTGCGCCATTGAGCTTCGATGTCTCGTTCCAGGAGATTTTCTCAACCCTTTGCGCAGGCACAATGCTCGTCCTGGTCCCGGAAACGTTGCGGCAGGACCCGGCAGGATTATGGCAGTTCATCAGCTTGCAGAAAATCCAGCGGCTGTATCTCCCCTTCGTTGCGCTACAGCAATTGGCGGAGGCCGCCGAGGGCATGCAGCCGCTTCCAGAGACCTTGCGGGAAGTCATCACCGCTGGCGAGCAGTTGCAGGTCACCCCGCAAATCCGCGACTTGTTCAAGAATATTCCCGGCTGCCGGCTGCACAACCATTACGGACCATCGGAAACCCATGTGGTTACCACCTTCACCCTCGCGGATTTACCCGATGAATGGCCGCTTCTGCCTCCTATCGGCCGTCCGATCGCCAACACGTCCATCCATCTGCTTGACTCCAGTCTACGCCCGGTGCCTATCGGCGTCCCCGGTGAGATGTATATCGGCGGGGATAACCTGGCGCGCGGCTATCTCAACCGTCCAGAGCTCACGGAAAAATTCGTTGGCGGTCCTGGTTATCCGGCTGCTCGCCTCTATAGAACAGGCGATCTTGCCCGCTATCGTCCCGATGGCAATATCGAGTTTCTCGGCCGCCTCGATAACCAGGTCAAAATACGGGGTTTTCGCGTTGAGCCAGGCGAGGTGGAGGCGGTGCTTACTGCTCATCCAGCCGTGCGCGAGGTCGCTGTCGTAGCGCGGGAAGACGATCCCGGTGAGCGCAGGCTGGTCGCATACGTGGTGGCCCGAACGGAAACGCGGACGGCGGTCGGTGAGCTTCGCCTGTTTCTAAAGGAACGTCTACCGGAGTACCTGGTGCCGGCAGCATTCATTTCTCTCGAGAGGCTGCCCACTACACCTAGCGGCAAGATCGATCGGCGAGCGCTACCCGCACCGGATCGTTCCCGCCCGGACCTCGGGCGTGCACCCGCTGTGCCGCGCACGGAGGAAGAAGCACGGGTTGCACGAATCTGGGCAGAGGTTCTTGGTATCGATACTGTCGGGATCGAGGATAATTTTTTTGAGCTGGGCGGCCACTCTCTGCTGGCGACCCGCGTGATCTCCCGAATCCGTGACGCTTTCGGAATTGAAGTTCCATTGCGCCGCCTTTTCGAGTCTCCCACGGTGGCCGGTCTTGCGCGAGAAATAGGCGCGGCTGGCCAAGAAGCAATGCATGGGACAATCGGCAACGCTGAGTCTCCTATCCCCCCAGGGCTGAGGATGGACCCCTGTCCACTATCCTTTGCGCAGCAAAGGCTATGGTTTTTCGAGCAATTGCATCCGGGCAGCGCGGTTTATCACTTGAGTACGGTGCTGCCATTCGAGGGTCCGCT
>NZ_FRBV01000029.1:1562-4593 GCF_900142705.1 Nitrosospira sp. Nsp11 | reverse complement strand
GGTTTCAAGTCTGGATATTGAACACAACAAATCAACACGGAGTAAAGGAGAGAACAAATGGTTGTCAAACCTTGGCTGAAGCTGGTCACGCTCGCATGCGGCGCCTTATTGGCGGCGAGTGCGTACGCGGACTTTCCCAGCGTCCCCAAAGAAACGTACAAAGCGCTGAACCTGCAGCAATCGGCCTCACCCAAAGAACTGCACCAGGCGCTGGTCAAGCGCTACAAAGACCCGGCGCAAGGCGCGGGTCGGGGCACCTTGGCCAAGTACTGGGAGCCCATTCCCATGAGCATGTACTTTGACCCTGCCTCCTTCTACAAACCGCCCACCTCCATGAAAGAAGTGGCCACGCGGGACGAATGCGTCAAATGCCACACCGACGAATCGCCGGTCTGGGTCAACGCCTGGAAAAAGAGCACCCACGCCAACCTGGACAAGATACGCAACCTAAAGCCTGAAGACCCCGTTTACTACAAGAAAGCCAAACTGGAAGACGTCGAGAAGAACCTGCGCTCCATGAACCGGCTCGGGGCCAACGAAAAGCTCAAGGAAGTTGGCTGCATCGACTGCCACGTCGACATCAACACCAAAGGCAAGGCCGACCACATGAAAGACCTGCGCATGCCCACCGCAGACGTCTGCGGCACCTGCCACCTGCAGGAATTTGCCGAACGCGAATCCGAGCGCGACACCCTGATCTGGCCCAACAAACAATGGCCGCAGGGACGCCCCTCGCACGCCCTGGACTGGAAAGCCAACGTCGAAGTTGCCGTATTTGCCGCCATGCCCCAGCGCGAAATCGCCGAAGGCTGCAGCATGTGCCACACCAACCAGAACAAATGCGACATGTGCCACACCCGGCACGAATTCTCCGCGGCCGAATCCCGCCAGCCCGAAGCGTGCGCCACCTGCCACAGCGGTGTCGACCACAACAACTGGGAAGCCTACTCCATGAGCAAGCACGGCAAGATCGTGTCCATCATGGGCGACAAATGGAACTGGGAAGTCCCCCTGAAGGACGCCTACGCCAAAGGCGGGCAGACCGCCCCCACCTGCGCCGGCTGCCACTTCGAGTATGAAGGCAAATACGCCCACAACGTCGTGCGCAAGATACGCTGGGCCAACTACCCCGCCGTCCCCGGCATAGCCGAGAACATCACCAGCGAATGGTCCGAAGAACGGCTGGACTCCTGGGTCAAGACCTGCACCCAGTGCCACTCCGAACGCTTTGCCCGCTCCTACCTTGAATTCATGGACAAAGGCACCCTGCATGGCCTGGCCAAATTCAAGGAAGCCCACGGCGTAGCCGAAAAACTCTACAAGGAAGGCCTGCTCACCGGCCAGAAGACCAACCGTCCCGCCCCCCTGGCGCCTGACAAAGAAATGTTTGCCGGCTTCACCCAGCTCTACTGGTCCAAGGACAACAATCCTGCCGCCATCGAACTCAGAGTCCTGGAAATGGGCGAGAACAACCTGCCCAAACTGCACGTAGGCTTAGCCCACGTCAACCCGGGCGGCTGGACCTACACCGAAGGCTGGGGACCCATGAACCGCGACTACGTCGAAGTCATGGACGAGAACACCAAGATCCGCGAAATGGCCGCCTTGCAGGCACGGGTTGCCAAGATGGAATCCAAGCGCACCAGCCTGCTTGACATCCAGAGCACCGATGACAAGCTCTCCCTGGGCGGCTTGGGCGGTGGCATGCTCCTGGCCGGCACCTTGGCCTTGGCAGGTTGGCGCCGGCGCGAAAAGAACGAGCGTAGTTAAGCACAACAAGCACAAGGTAAAAAAACAAGTTTGAGCACCTCAACTTCAACCCGCGCCCCCGTGGCGCGGCGCAACACCAAACTCCTCCCCTCACTGGGCATCCTCCTGGTGGCGGGAGGAATTCTTTTACTCCTCTGGTTTGGCTGGCTCTGGTTCAACCCCGGCCCCGCCCCCTATCGCTACCAGCTCGTCACCGAAGGCGGCATCGACCAGTTTGCGCAACTGGGCCTGCCGGCGGGCATCGACCCCGACCTCAAGCTGGCCCAATACGAAGTCTACGCCGAAGGCGTCGACCAGCCCCTAGCCCTCACCCACACCGCAAGACGCGGCACCGAGGCACCGGTGCGGCTCGACTGGGAAAACCACACCAGCGAACTGCTCCTGACCGTCGACAACAAACTGTCCGAGCTTGCCGCACTGTCCGTCGCCATCGCCAAGCATGCGCCCAAGGACGCCCTCATCCTCGCCTGGTGGGACACCTCGCGCCAGATCCACCTTTTGGCCGAGCGCGACACCCTGTTCACCAGTCGCATCGGCGAACCCCTGATCGTACCCACCCCGTGGCGCGAGCGCACCGACGCCGTCAAACGCTACGAGAACGAATTCTGGGGCGCGCCTGCCGGCGAGCAAGAGCGCGCCACCTTCCAGCGCTTCGCCGACGCCCTCCTGGCCCCGCCCGAGAAGGGCGCCGCCCTGCTGCGCGAACTGGCAGGCAACCGCGAAGCCTACATCGCCATCCACGTCAACGACCTCTACAAACTGGGACTCATGCGCCCCCAGCAGTTTGACATCACCTACAAGAACTTCCCCATGGAAGGCAACATGCACGGCCTGATCGGCTACCTCAAAAGCTGGATGCAGAGCAACCAGTTCGACACCTACACCCTGCAATCCCTCTCCGACAAAATGGTGCGCGCCTACTTCCTGCACAAAGGCCCCAACAGCGAGAGCCTCATCGCCCAGATGCTGCCCTTCACCGAATCCCAGCCCCTGGACCTGCAAGCCCTCCAGCTCATCTACCAGCAAGGCGGCTACTGGGTCTACAGGATCCCCGCCACAGGCGAGAGCGCAGCGGCACCTGAAATCCCAGCGGGCGCCTGATCCAACGCCAGACCCGCCAGACCCAACCCGACCCCAACCACCCCGGCCAACCCGCCCGAGTCGGGTTGGCGGTACCAGTGGTACCAGAAAGAGTGATGGTACTGGTGCTACCCGTTTACAGAAACCGGAGATACAGTATGGGCAAAATCCCAAATCCGGT
>NZ_FRBV01000029.1:0-1378 GCF_900142705.1 Nitrosospira sp. Nsp11 | reverse complement strand
TCGGATTCAGGATAAAAAAGTTGTCAATAACACCCGGATATTTTTGTCTCGCCAGAAAAAAAGGAGAAACCATGAGCCACCGCATGACATTAGTCCTCGCCGCAGCCGCCATGCTGGCGGTAGTTGCAGGCAGTGCTACCGCGCAATCGTATGAAGGCCGCAAGAAGTGCAGTTCCTGTCACAAGAGCCAGGCCGAATCGTGGGGCGACACCGCGCACGCCAAGGCCATGGACTCCCTCAAACCCAACACCAAGGCCGAGGCCAAGAAGAAGGCCAAGCTCGACCCGGCCAAGGACTACACCAAGGACAAGGATTGCGTAGGCTGCCACGTCGACGGCTGGGGCAAGGAAGGCGGCTACACCGTCGAGGACCCCAACAAGTTCACCACCGGCGTCGGTTGCGAATCGTGCCATGGTCCCGGCTCCAAGTATCGCGGCACCCACCGCAAGGCCGGCGCCGCCTACGAGAAATCGAAGAAGACCGCACCGCGCCAGACCCTGGCCGATGCCGGACAGGACTTCAGCTTTGAAGAAAGCTGCAACGCCTGCCACCTGAACTACGAAGGCAGCCCGTGGAAGGGCGCCAAGAAGCCCTACACCCCCTTCACCCCCGCGGTGGACAAGAAGTACACCTTCGACTTTGACAAGTACGTCAAGGACACCAAGGCCATGCACGAGCACTACAAACTGGACGGCACCTTCACGGGCGAGCCCAAGTTCAAGTACCATGACGACTTCCAGTCCAAGGCCAAGGTGGGTGTGAAAGGTTCGGAGGACTGATGGCGGGAATGAAAGCAGGCGGCACCCTGCTCGTTGGTGCCGTACTGGGGATCGTGATGGTGGCGGTGGTATTCGGCGGCGAGGCCGCCGTCTCCACCACCGCATTCTGCACCAGTTGCCATTCCATGACCTATCCTGCGGAGGAGCTCAAGAGCTCCTCGCACTATGGCGCGCTGGGGGCCAACCCCGGCTGCAAGGACTGCCATATTCCGCAGGGCTTCAAGAACTTCCACCTGGCGGTGGCCACCCACGTGGTGGATGGCGCGCGTGAGTTGTACATGGAGTTTGCCGAGGACTATTCCACCCTGGAGAAATTCAATGAGCGCCGGCTGATCATGGCCCACGATGCGCGCATGAACCTCAAGAAGTGGGACAGCATCACCTGTCGCGAATGCCACAAGAATCCGCAGCCGCCCGGTGCCGACGCCAAGGCTGCGCACAAGAAGATGGAGACCGAAGGTGCGACCTGCATCGATTGCCATCAGAACCTGGTGCACAAGGAAGCCCCCGAGACCGACCTGAACGAGAGCAAGAAGCAGGGCAAACTGGTCCTCAAGCCCGAGAAAAAGGATGAGGACGACGAGGAGGAGGATGAGGAG
>NZ_FRBV01000030.1:1459-2828 GCF_900142705.1 Nitrosospira sp. Nsp11 | reverse complement strand
GCGCCTATGCTGGAAATCATGTTGAAATCGGCGAATTGGAGCGCGTAGTCGGGAATACGGCGTGGCATGCCCGCCAATCCCAGGAAATGCTGAACGAAGAAGGTGAGGTTGAAAAAGAACATGGAGAGCCAGAAATGCCATTTGCCCAGCGTCTCGTCATACATATGCCCGGTCCATTTTGGTATCCAGTAGTAGGTTCCGGCGAATATGGCAAAGAGTGAGCCCGACACCAGCACATAGTGGAAGTGCGCAATGACATAGTAGGTATCCTGTACCTGGACATCTATCGGCACTATCGCGCAAACGACCCCGCTGAATCCGCCGATTACGAACAGGAAAATGAAACCGATGGAAAACAGCATGGGGGTTTCGAACGTCATGGAACCGCGCCACATGGTGGCGGTCCAGTTGAACACTTTAACGCCGGTCGGAACCGCGATCAGCATGGTGCCATACATGAAAAACAGCTGCCCGGTTACCGGCATGCCGGCGGTGAACATGTGATGAGCCCAGACGATGCAGGACAGGATGGCGATCGAGGCGGTGGCATACACCATCGAGGAATATCCGAACAATGGCTTGCGCGCAAAGGCCGGAATAATTTCGGAGACGATGCCGAACGATGGCAAAATCATGATGTAGACCTCGGGGTGGCCGAAGAACCAGAAGATATGCTGGAACAAAACCGGATCGCCGCCGCCCGCCGCATTGAAGAAGTTGGTGCCGAAGTTGCGATCCGTCAGCAGCATGGTGACCACGCCCGCCAGCACCGGCATCACCAGCACCAGAAGATAGGCGGTGATGAGCCAGGTCCACACGAACATCGGCATTTTCATCAGTGTCATGCCCGGCGCCCGCATGTTGAGGATGGTCGTGATGATGTTGATCGACCCCATGATGGAAGAAGCGCCAAGGATATGAATGGCGAAAATCATCATGTCCATGCCTACGCCCATCTGCACCGACAACGGCGGATAAAATGTCCAGCCACCAGCAGCTGCGCCGCCGGGCACAAAGAACGAGGTAATCAGCATCAAAGCCGCCGGGGGCAATAGCCAGAAGCTCCAGTTGTTCATGCGCGCAAAAGCCATGTCGGGCGCCCCGATCATCATCGGTATCTGCCAATTGGCAAAACCGACGAACGCCGGCATGATGGCGCCGAAGACCATCACCAAACCATGCATGGTCGTCAACTGATTAAAAAACTCCGGATTGACGACCTGTATGCCGGGCTGGAAAAGCTCGGCGCGGATCGTCAGCGCCATCACGCCCCCGGTCAGGAACATCAGAAAACTGAACCACAAATACATCGTGCCGATATCCTTGTGATTGGTCGTAGTCAGCCAACGCATCATCCCGCTGGGATGGT
>NZ_FRBV01000030.1:0-1166 GCF_900142705.1 Nitrosospira sp. Nsp11 | reverse complement strand
TGTCCTCCTTGATGCTATTTTCTGAACTGGTTGATTTCCGATGGCTGCACCACGTCGCCTGCGGTATTTCCCCAGGCATTACGTTCGTAGGTGACCACCGCCGCGATTTGTACATCCGACAGGTGCTTGAATGCGGCCATTGCCGTGCCGGTCTTTCCATTCATGACAATGTCGACATGGCCGGCCTTGGGACCGTTGGCAATCTTCGAGCCGGCCAGCGCGGCAAAGGTCCCGGGTATGCCCTGGCCATTGGCCTGATGGCAGGCAACACAGTTGGCGGTGTAGACTTTCTCGCCTTCGGCTTTCAGCTCTTCCGCCGTAAATTCTTTGCTCACGTCTTCGGCCGCCGCAGCCGTCTTGCTTTTCTGTTCAGCCACCCACTGCGCATATTTCTCCGGCGTCACCGCTTCTACGACGATCGGCATGAAACCGTGCTCCTTGCCGCAGAGTTCGGCGCATTGGCCGCGATAGGTGCCAGGCTTTTCAATGGTGAACCAGACGTCGCGTATGAAGCCGGGGATGGCGTCCTGCTTTACGCCCAGGGCAGGTACCCACCACGCGTGCAGTACGTCGTTGGCGGTGAGCAGTACGCGTATCTTCTTGCCGGTGGGCACGACCAGCGGGTTGTCTACTTCCAGCAGGTAGTTCTCACCCTTGGGCGTGGTGTTCTCGATCTGGTCGCGGGGGGTGGACAGGCTGCTCAGGAAACTGATGCCTTCTCCTTCGCCCGTCAGGTAGTCGTAACCCCATTTCCATTGGTAACCCGTGCTCTTGATGGTGATCTCGGAACTGGAGGTGTCCTTCATGTCGATGATGGTCTTGGTGGAGGGATAGGCCATGCCAACCAGGATGAGGAACGGGATGCCAGTCCAGATGATCTCGACCGTGGTGCTGTGATGGAAGTTCGCCGCCGGGTAGTTCAAGGATTTGCGGTGCTTGAGTATGGAATACAACATGACCCCGAACACACCCACGAATATCACCAGGCATATCCATAAAACCAGCGTGTGCAGATCGTATATCTGCTGGGCTATCGGCGTTTGCGGCTCGGGCAAGTTTAACTGGTAAGGGTCCGCCGCTGCCGCCATTCCCAGTCCGGAATACAATGCGGTCGCCACAATCCCAACTATGGTTGCTGCTGCTTTGCTACTCATATCTCCCCCCAC
>NZ_FRBV01000031.1 GCF_900142705.1 Nitrosospira sp. Nsp11 | reverse complement strand
CAAGGCATAGCCCCGTCCCGCAAGGCATGACACCGGTCCGCCGCCGTCGCCAGACGGAAAGGTGGATCGGTGTTTTTTATGCAGGATAAAAATAGAAATATCAGGCTTTTTTCACTCCTTCAAATCTTTCATGCGTGAGAAGGCAGTCTGACAATAAAATGATTTGTAGCGCCAAGGTGGCTCCAAATCAAGTAAATGACTCTTACGGATTGTTCGGTTGATAGAGACTGGATAGCTTAAAGAGGTGATCCCGATAAGCTGCGTTTATCCGCTCCCGAAGAAGCGGAGTTTGCTGGTATATCTGCAAATGCATCAGCCAGACGCCTTATTCCTGCTCGAATCTGATGCTCATTAAGGGAAGAAAAGCCAAGCACAAGAGTGTGCTTGCTAAAGCTGCACGTTCCGAAATCTTGAGCGAGACCGGGACCAATGGAATAGATACCCACCCCGTGACGCAGCGCAAGCGCCTGAAGCTCGGACGCATCAGGATAATTGTCAGGCAGATGCCAGGCGAGGTGCAGACCGCTCTCGAGCCCCGAAAGCTGGACTGCGCCGAAATGTCTGCGTAACGCCTCTATCAGGCAATCATGACGCTTGGAGTAAATACTGCGCATGCGCCTCAAATGGTTGCCATAGGCTCCGCTTCGAATAAATTCAGCCATTGTTGCCTGATCTAGCCACGCATGGCCATTATTGAGTAATGCCTTGGCTGCCCGCGCAGCAGGGATCAGTGCCTTAGGTACCACAAGATAGCCCAAACGCAGCCCAGCACCCATTGATTTGGAGAATGTCCCCAGATACATTACACAACCGTGATCATCCAGCCCCATGAGCGCGGTTAATGGCGAGCCACGGTACCGGAAATCAGAGTCGTAATCATCTTCTATAATATATGCACCGCAACGTCGAGCCCAATCCAGAAGCTTCAAACGGCGGTCGTTCGATAGCGTGAAGCCAAGGGGAAATTGATGAGAAGGGGTAACGTACAGAAGTGCGACGCCATCCTCGGGCAGTTGCGCTACATCCAGTCCCGCTTTATCTACCGGCACCTGTACTAATTTCGCATAATAGCTTTCAAACAGGGATGCCGCGCCTCGATAGCAGGGATTCTCCATAGCGACCCGCGTGCCCTCCTTTACGAGTAACCGGGCTGCTAGATTGAGTCCCTCCTGGGAGCCGGCAGTAATAATTACCTGATCAGAAGAAACGCTGATTCCGCGCGCCCCTCCAAGGTATTCTGCAATCACTTCTCTCAGCTGCGGCAGACCGCCTGAATCACAAGATTCCGTAAACTGGGTGCTGGTAGAGGTAAATACCCTGTTGATGAAACGGCGCCATATCTTATCGGGAAATAAATCGAGCCCGATTCGGTCTGGGCAAAAATCAAAATCCAGACGCTGGGCGATGTTTTTGACCGGCATCTGGCCGATAAAAGGAATTACGGGTAGTTTTAACGCTTCACCACGAACAGGAACGGAAGCAGCAGTTCTGCGTGTTGCAGCCAGGCAGGTTTCGGGTAATTCAAGATTGACGTAGGTTCCAATCGCTTTTCGTGCTTGAAGATAGCCTTCGGCGATTAAACGTTCGTATACGAGCAGAACGGTATTACGGGAAATGCCTAGCTGCTCGGCAAGTACCCGGCTGGCCGGTATCAGCGTTCCCGGCTTTAGTCGCCCGCCTAGAATGAGGTAGCGTAATTGCTCGAATATCTGGCCCTGCAGCGATTGGCCGCTGCCGTGGTCAAGCTCAATGGGAATTGCCATATTCCTTCCTGGCGGGACGCCTGCCCGCTGGGTTCCGGTTCCGGATAAACATGTGATTCTGACATATTCGCAGAGCTAGCGTAAACCGGCTGGTACTGATATACCAGCTCCTATCCTAAGTGATGTGGGCGGCGTCTATTTCGACAGCTCAGTACGGCCCCCACTCACTCCTCATCCTCCTCCTCGTCGTCCTCATCCTTTTTCTCGGGCTTGAGGACCAGTTTGCCCTGCTTCTTGCTCTCGTTCAGGTCGGTCT
>NZ_FRBV01000035.1 GCF_900142705.1 Nitrosospira sp. Nsp11 | reverse complement strand
TGACCTGACCCCGAAATCAGTACCGGTCTAAAGTAGAAATTTCCGACTCAGTAGGCCTGCCGGGCAAGGCATTTTCCCTTGCCTGGCGGGCGAATTCAGCGGGTGTTGCCCACTGTAATGCAGAGTGGGGGCGCGTCTCATTATAGTACTGCCGCCACTCGTCAATCTTGCGCCTGGCGTCTTCTAAAGACAAGAACCAGTGCGCGTTCAGGCACTCCTGCCGCAATCGTCCGTTGAAGCTTTCCACCTTGGCATTGTCGGTCGGCTTGCCCGGACGGCTGAAGTCGAGCTCGATGTTGCGCTCATAGGCCCACTTGTCCATGACCTTGGAAATGAATTCGCTGCCATTGTCGACTTTGATAATGTTGGGCAATCCCCGCCTCGTTGCAATGCGGTTGAGCGTGTTCACGACATCTTCTCCTTTCAGGCTCTGGCCTACCTCGATGGCCAGACTCTCTCTCGTATAGTTATCCACTACAGTCAGTGCTCGCAACCGCCTGCCATCGAACAACGCATCGGCGACGAAATCCATGCTCCAGATCTGATTGATTGCCGTAACAAAGTGTTTAGGCTGGCGCAGCCGCGCCGACTTGTTGCGCTTGGGACGCTTGAGCCGTAATGACAGCCCTTCCTCCCGGTAGAGCCGGTAAACACGCTTGTGATTATCCTTAAAGCCTTCCCGCTGTAACAGGACATGTACGCGCCGGTAACCGTAGTGCACGCGGGCGGCGGCAATTTCCTTGATGCGCATGAGCAGCAATGATGAATCACGGGCGCGCGACCGGTAGACATATACCGTGCGCGACAGCTTGAGCAATGCGCAGGTCTGCCTCAAGCTGGCGCGGTAACGGTTGCGCAATTCATCAATCAGGATGCGCTTGCAGGAAGGCTTCAGAGCTTTTTTGACAGCACATCCTGCAGCATGGTCTTGTCCAGGCTCAAGTCCGCGACCAGCCGCTTGAGCTTGGTATTCTCTTCTTCCAGTTGCTTCAGCCGTCTCAGTTCGGACGGCCCCAGCCCACCGTACTTCTTCTTCCAGTTATAAAACGTGGCATCACTGATGCCCATCTTCCTGCAGACCTCTTCAACCGGCGTGCCAAGCTCGGCCTGCTTTAGCGCAAACGCAATCTGCTGCTCGGTAAATTTGCTTCTCTTCACGTCATGCTCCTTTCCATTTAAGGTCAAAATCATGCCAGAAATTCTACTTTTAAATGGTACGGTTTTGTGGGGTAGGGTCA
>NZ_FRBV01000033.1 GCF_900142705.1 Nitrosospira sp. Nsp11 | reverse complement strand
TCGATGCGCGCTTGCTGAGCGGTAGTTTGTATCTGGAAACGCTGCTCTTCATAGTTACGCTGAATATCAAGCAATTGCCGCTTGCTCATGTATCCCTCGTCGACTTCCCGCTGCGCGCGAATCTCGTCCAGCGCGATACTGCCCATTGCCGCTTTTTCAGTAGCGTCGATGGTCTGGGAAGTCATGGCGATCTTGTCTTTGACCGCCTTTTTCATGATCTCCAGATCCAGCGTGGACATCTTGCGGGAAATGTCTATCTTCTCTTTCTGGCTGGCATTGTTGGCGTCGAGAATGCTGGCCCAGAATGCCTTCTCCTGGTCGAGTGAGAATTCCTTTAGATTGTTGCTTTGCTGGTAGTACACCTTCTCTTCTGCCAGCGCGGCATCCCACATGGGCACGCGAGAAGGTTTATCCTTCGCCACGCCCCCGCCGGATGTGCCTCCGGACGATTTACGTTCGATAGGCGTGGTTGTTACTTTGGTCGCATCCCCATAGATGGCCGCATCCATGTCCGACCGGCCCTTCTCGGCTATAGCTACCATTCGGGCCGTCGATGCCGCGACAATGCCTTCTATGTCGGTAACGCCTTGCCGCCACGCGCCCTTCGCACCCTCGAAGTCAAGATGCAGCGCCCGTTCGGCAACGTTGGCGAAACGCATGATGTTCTCGGCCGCGCCGGCCAAGATCAGCTTGATAGCCTCGATGGCGATTTCGAAGCCGACGCGCATGGCAATAACGGCAACCTGCACCGCTTTCATTGCGCCGGTAAAGACTTGCATCGCCGTCAAACCGTCGCCGCCGAATGAGGCTTGCGCGAGGCGACCGATCGCCGAGAACACGGTGCTGGCGATATTCCATAATTCCTTGATCACCGCGCCAATGGCCGTCACGACCGTGCCGAAAACATCCATCGCCACCCGGGTCATCCCAACAGCAGCAGGGCCGATCTGCGAAAACCACTCGCCCATCTGCGAGAGGATGGGCAGCAGCGCGTCGCCGGTAGCCTTCAACACCGCCGTGACTACATCCTGCACGTCATTCATGGCCGCGCGGTAGCGAGTTGTGGCGGCGACGTTTTCCTGCCCAATGGATAGGCCAAGCGCGTCGGACTTCTCCTTGGCGGCCGCCATCACCCCGCTGGTGAGTTTCAGGGTCTGCGCTGCCTCATCCCAGCCCTTGCCGTAAATCTTGATGCCTTCCATGTTGCGGTCGATGCCTTCCTTGAACTCAAGCAGGCGGTTGTTCACGTCCATTTGAATGTCTACGGAATTGCGGAAGCTGCCGTTGCTGTCGCGGGTGGCTACGCCCAGGTTCTTGAATGCATCCTCGTTCTTCAGCAGCTGCTTGGTCATCTTCCCGTTTGAGTCGATGAAGCTTTCGCTCGTCTGGTACGTGTCGCCCAATGCAACATTAAGCACTGAGGCTTCAGTCGCGGAGATGCCGAGCGCTTTCCCAAGCGCCATTGATTCCTTGGTGAGATTGACTGACTGATCTACAGCGGCTTTGAAAGCCGCTCCGCCTGCCAGTATCGCTGTAAATCCCGCAAAGACGTCCTGCATTTTTTTGATGGACCCGTTCACCGAATCAAAGCTCTTGCCCATCTGTGAGGTAGCGTTTTGCACCACCTTTTGCGC
>NZ_FRBV01000034.1 GCF_900142705.1 Nitrosospira sp. Nsp11 | reverse complement strand
GGCATCTTGTTGACCGAGAACGCCGCGCCAAACCCCATGAAAAACAATGCTATCGACCCGGTCATAGGCCAGGTCGATGGCGCTGGAACGTAATAACTGCTTCCTTCCTGGCTCATGCTCTTTCTCCTGCTTGTAATTGATTAATTTTCTATGTCACAAACTTAACTAGCAACACCAAGGCTAGCACAAACACCGCAGCACCAATAATTCCCCCGATTACCACCTGCGCCGGAGTCAACGAACTCGCGTCCATCTCGAGATCGCTTTTCTTGCGAACTCCGAAGAAAGCCCAGGATACCGCCTTTGCAACCTGCAAAAAAGTCGCCTTTTTGGGTTTTGTGCTGTCGTCCTTCAACCTTTATTTGCTTCGCTTTCCGTATCTGCAGCCTGGTCAATTCCAATTTCAAAAAAGGTGTACGAAATAGTAACGGTATTCACATCGGTTGGAAGTCCAGGTTCAATCATGAATTGAACCGGCATCTGCCGCGTCTCATTTGGCTTCATTACCTGTTTGCTGAAACAGAAGCATTCAAGTTTCTTCAGATGTTTGGCCAGCAGCATCGGACTGTAGCTGGGTATCGCCTGACCGCTGATTTCCCGATTGGATTTATTCGTAACTTCGTACATTACCTCCACCAATTCGCCAGGATGTACACGTAGACTGGATTGTAGAGATTTGAACTGCCAGGGCAGTCCACGTGTATTGGCATCCAGTTCGACCGTTACCCAACGGGCGGTATCTACTTGCGAGTTCTCTGTAAGCGTATCTGCCTGCAAAAGATTGTTGAGTCCCGTCACGTCGCAAATCTTCTCGTAAAACGGAACTAACGCGAAGCCGAAAACGAACATGACCACTGAAAAAATCAGCAGCTTCTTCATTATTACGGTATTTGCTTGAATTACGTTCATGTCCAGTTTTTTACGATAACCGTTACAAAAATAGCTACGACGATCGCTAGCAGAAACAGCGCTGTTCTGATTGCCCCGCGCCTTCTTTCTGCGTTTTGCGTCACATTCTGCTCCTTGTTCTTACTTGATGACCGGCGTCTTACTTGATGACCGGTGGCGTTACAAAACTATGGTATGGCGCGGGAGACGGTAATGTCCACTCCAGGGAGGTTGCACCTTCCCAAGGTTTTGCTGGCGCTTTTGCACCCCCACGAATGCACTTCAGCACTACGTATAGGAACAGCAACTGGCTAAAGCCGAAACCAAATGCGCCTATGCTGGAAATCATGTTGAAATCGGCGAATTGGAGCGCGTAGTCGGGAATACGGCGTGGCATGCCCGCCAATCCCAGGAAATGCTGAAC